>CAZJBW010000018.1:47772-71511 GCA_964543985.1 uncultured Pirellulaceae bacterium
GGTACCGGCACTGGCTACGTGTCATCGATGTCCTGCTTGGTTTCGAACGAACGACTATCTGCGTTTACGCATTTCCTCGATCCACTCTTTTGACTGGACGCTAAGATCGGTGTCTTCTTCGTAGAAATCTTTCAGTCGATCCAGTTCCGTTTTCAATGCCGTGACTTGACCCGTGTACTTGTCGTTTGGCATTTCGTTTTGTTTTTCATCTGGGTCATTCTTCAGGTCGTAGAATTCCCACTCGTCCGTTTGGTAAAAGTGCATCAGCTTGAAATCCTGAGTGCGAACACCGTAATGCCGAGGCACCATGTGGGCGCCCGGGTACCCGTGATAGTGGTAATACAAACTGGTTCGCCAATCTTCGGGTGTCTCGCCTTTCAGTAGTGGAACCAAGGATCGACCTTGCATGGAGTCCGGTGCTTCGGCGCCGCAGATTTCCAAAAACGTCTGAGCGTAATCGAGGTTTTGAACCAGGTCTTCGTTGATCGATCCAGGTTCGGTCACGCCGGGCCACGAGACGATCAAAGGCATCATCATGGACTCGTCGTACATCCAACGTTTGTCGTACCAGCCGTGATCGCCCAGGTAGAATCCTTGGTCGGAGGAATAAATGACGATGGTGTTTTCAGCCAAGCCGTTTTCTTTTAGCCAATCGTTGATTCGACCAACGGACTCGTCGACACCTTTGATGCAACGTAGGTAATTTTTGATGTAACGTTGGAATTTCCAGCGCACCAAATCTTCGCCCGTCAAATTCGCTTGCTCGAAGGCCTCGTTGCGATCCTTCCACTTGGCGTTCCATTGAGACAACTGCTCGTCCGTCAGTTTTTTTAAATTGTGAAATGCCGACTTGTCCAAGGAGGGGCCCGTGTCTGAATCTGGGTCGAAATTGGCGGGCAACGGCAAATGCAGATCGTAGTTCAAGTGCAGGTGATCATCGATCTGCATCGTTTGATATTGAGCACCCGAGGCGTTGTCGTCCCAAGTGTCAAACATTGTATCCGGTTCGGGCATGTCGCGATCGGCATAAAGATCCAGGTGGCGAATCGCCGGCATCCAGGCTCGGTGAGGTGCTTTGTGTTGGCACATCAGCACGAACGGCTTATCGCTATCCCTTTGGTCGCTTAGCCAATTGATGGCCTTGTCGGTCACCACATCGGTGCAGTGTCCTTCGACTTGAGTTCGCTTGTCACCCTCGGTAATTAATACGGGGTTGTAGTAATCGCCTTGGCCGGGAAGCACCTCCCAATAATCGAATCCTTGGGGGTTGGATCCCAAATGCCACTTGCCAATCATGGCCGTCTGGTATCCTGCTTGTCGTAGCAGTTTTGGAAAAGTCACTTGCGATCCGTCGAATCGGTAGCCGTTGGCCTTGAAGCCGTTTTTGTGGCTGTGCATGCCGGTCAAAATTACGGCGCGACTTGGGCCGCAAATCGAATTAGTGCAAAAACTGTTGCGGAACAACATGCCTCGTCCAGCCAACGCATCAATATTTGGCGTGGGATTTACTTCGGCGAACAGTCCTTGGTAGGCTCCGATCGCATGGTTAGCGTGATCATCACTAAAGATGAAGACGATATTGGGGCGCTGTTTCGTTTGTTCGTCCGTAGTTTCTTGCTTAGCCGTCAATTGAAAACAACCAAGGCTCGTCAACGTGAACGCCAGGCACAGTAAGTAAAATGTCTTCATCAAATGATCTCCTCAAAATTTTCGACGTACTGATTGTAACTGAAACAACTGCGTGCTTATCAAGTGGGCACCCAGATCGTTCCAAGGCCGTGAGACGGAAGGTTGCAATCGAACGAACAAAACAACCCAAGAAAGTTGGTGCAGGATGGATTTCCTAGCGTTTTTAGACGACAAACATGACGAGATGGTCGATTGGATTTTGAGAATTTGTGACCTCAATTCTGGAACGCTCAACACGGATGGGGTCAACCAGGTCGGGAAATTACTGGCGGCCCAGTACGAATCTTTGACCAGTGACATCCAGATTCAACCAGTGCCCGCGTTCGAATCTGTTGACGATTCCGGTCAGATACAGACGGTCCCCTTGGGCGATTTAGTGCACTGTCAGCACCATGCCACCGGTAAGCGAATCATCCTGTGCATTCACTTGGACACGGTGTACGGTTTGCAGCACCCTTTTCAAAAGTGTCGGTGGATTGACTCGTCGACTTTGAATGGGCCGGGAGTGGCTGATGCCAAAGGTGGCCAGATTGTGATGCTGTACGCCTTGAAGTGTTTAATGGCTTCGCCGTTTGCCAAAAAGATCAGTTGGGAAGTGATAATGAACCCCGACGAAGAGATCGGTTCGCCCGGCAGCACCGAATTCTTGCAGCAGCGAGCTCGCGAGGCCGATTTTGGTTTACTGTTCGAACCCTGTTTGCCGGACGGAACGTTGGTCTCGTGGCGCAAAGGGTCGGGCAATTTCGATTTCGTTTTCAAGGGCATCGCTGCGCACTCGGGTCGCGACTTCGCCAGTGGTCGAAACGCGGTGGCTGCTATGTCCAGGATGTTGGTGGAGATCGACGATTGGAACACCGATCCAGAAGTTACATTTAATGTGGCGAAAGTTTCGGGTGGCCGAGCGCTGAACGTTGTGCCAGACGTGGCTGTTGGTCGAGTTAACGTGCGAGTCAAAACGAATCAACAACTGAAAAAAGTTCACGAACGGTTCGACGAAATCGTCAATCGGTACAATCAACGTGACGGGATCTCGGTTGAACGTTTCGGCAAATTCCGCTCGACGCCTAAAGAGATTGACACCGGAACCGCGCATCTGCAAAAAGTGATTGAACAGTGTGGGCGGGAATTGGGATTGCCGGTCGCTTGGCGAGGCACGGGTGGCGCCAGCGATGGCAATAAGATGGCTGCCGTGGGCTTGCCGAACATTGACACCTTGGGGCCACAGGGTGATAAGATCCACAGCTCGGACGAATTCCTGCTGGTCGACAGTCTTGTGCCGCGAGCCAAGTTAGTGGCAGCCGTCTTGATGAAACTGGCTGAGTCTGACTGAACTCTTCGAAAACGATTGGCTTGCCGGTAGTCGAAGTTCATTTCGCGTCTGATGGGACGATTCCATCGATTCGTTAATGGTCATTGTGCAATCGCTGGTTAAATCTAAAATGGCGGCTTGCCGAATGGCTTTCCATGAGTACCCTTTGGCACGTCTATTCGTGAATGTCTGTTTTTCGAGTCACTCTTTACTCAAGATTGAGTCTTTATGTCTACTACCGAGCAAACAGCTGGTCTGGTCGCCAAAGAACTGCAAAATGATCCGCGAGTGGCCGAAGCAAAGCGGCTACTGATGGAAGCGCTCAGTGAACACACTAGCAAGATCACGGGTGTCAAACCGGCTGAATCGGCTTTGCAGGCCGACTATCAAAAGATGTTGGACGAGTACGGTCAAATGCGCGGCGGCAATCTGTACTTTCCTTATCTCGGAAGCGGGATCGGCAACGGCCCGTATGTCGAGTTGGCCGATGGAAGTGTCAAACTGGATTTCATCACCGGTATCGGCGTGCACGGGTTCGGGCACAGTGATCCGCGGATTGTTGATGCAGGAATTGACGCGGCGCTGAACGATACGGTGATGCACGGAAATCTGCAGCAAGGCACGATCAGTTACGACTTTGTAAAAACGATGTTACGCGTTGCCAACGGGTCGGGCGCCGGTTTGAATCATTGCTTTCTGACAACCAGTGGCGCGATGGCCAACGAAAACGCATTGAAAATTGCGTTTCAAAAACACGCCCCCGCCAGCCGAATACTTTCGTTCGAAAAATGTTTTGCCGGTCGTACGTTGGCGTTGGCCCAAGTGACCGACAAAGCCAAGTACCGCGACGGGATCCCGAAGGCCGTCGATGTCGACTTGATTCCTTTCTTTGACTACAACGATCCGCAAGGCAGCACGCGACGTTGCGTGCAGGCGATCCGCCACCATTGCAATCGATACCCCGGTCAACATGCGAATTTGTGGTTGGAGTTGGTGCAGGGCGAAGGCGGTTACTATCCGGGCAGTAAGGACTTTTTCAAAGCGATTATCACCGAGGCCAAAAAGCATGAAATGGCGATCATTGCCGACGAGGTTCAGTCTTTCAGTCGTACCACTCGCCCTTTCGCGTTCCAGCATTTCGAGCTTGATGAATTGGTCGACATCGTCACCGTTGGCAAGATCACTCAGGTTTGCTGCACGATCTACCGTGACGAGTATAAACCTCGACCTGGCTTGATTAGTCAGACGTTCACAGGTAGCTCGTGGGCCATGTTGGCTGGTCGAGCGATCGTGCAAGGGCTGGTCGAAGGTGGGCATTTCGGTGCCGACGGAAAGAACGTCAAACTGTTCGATTACTTTGTCGCCGGGTTGGAAAAAATCGCCGAGAAACACCCCAAGTCGATTAAGGGTCCCTATGGAATCGGCGGCATGGTTGGTTTCACGCCATTCAAGGGAACGATGAAAGAGGCCAAGCAGTTGGTCTTGAAGATGTACGACGCCGGGCTGCTTTCATTTATGGCAGGCGGTAATCCGACGCGAGTTCGTTTCTTGATGCCGTTGGGTTGTGTGACCGAACAACACATTGATCAGGCACTCGCGATACTCGAGTCCTGCATTGCGGAGATGGCTAGCGCCTAATTTAATGCTGGTAGTTCGCCCCGCAAATAACGACGATGTCGATCAATTGTTCGACATGATTCAAGACGCCGAACTCGGACTGTCGACTCTGAAGATCTCTAAAGAGTTGCTGGCCGAACGCATCGACGAATCCGTGCGTGCCTTCAGTAAAAAAGAGGCCAAGCCGAAAGGCCAGCCCTACGTTTTTGTTCTGGAGGACGTTTCTTTAGGCGCCGTGGTGGGCACGTCAGCGATCTATTCGAAAGTAGGCGGGTTCCAACCGTTTTACTCCTACGAAATAAAGTCGGTTGTAAAGAAGTGCGAAGACCTGAAGGTCGAAAAAGAAATCCATTACCTGGACCTGCATACGACTCATAGCGGCCCGACAGAAATTGGATCGTTGTTCCTATCGCCAAGCTACCACGGTAGGGGGCTCGGGCGGTTGTTGTCGCTGTCACGTTTCTTGTTTATGGCAAGTTTTTTGGAGCGGTTTGAATCGGAAACGATCGCCGAAATGCGTGGCGTCGTTAACCAAGACGGTCACAGCCCGTTATGGGACGCGTTGGGGTCACACTTTTTTCAGATTGGCTATCCGCGAGCAGAAACTCAGACGCTCGAGAACAAAAAGTTTATCGCCGAGTTAATGCCTCGGCACCCGATCTATGTGCCGCTACTTCCCAAACCGGCGCAGGAGGTCTTGGGGCAAGTGCATAAGAAAACGGTCCCGGCGAAAATCCTTTTGGAGCAAGAAGGGTTCGCGTTCAACGACTTCGTAGATATCTTCGACGGAGGGCCAACTCTGGCCGCAACGACGGAAAAAATTCGCTCGATTGCCGACAGTCAAACGTTTGAAGTCCAGCAAATCGTACCTCAAGTAAGCGGCGACGAATTTCTGGTCTCCAATCAATCGTTGGACTTTCGCGCTACCTTGTGTGCTATCGAAACGGACAACATACTGGCCAAAATCAGTGAAGCCACGGCGTCGCGATTGCAATTAAAAGTCGGTGATTCGTTGCGAACCGTCGCTCCTCGCAAAACCGGCAGCTGATTGCGCACGCCAGGTGTCAAAAAAATAGTGCGTCAAAAAATTGAGTGTTCATTAACGCGATTCTTGTCTGGAAGGTTTAACGCATGGCAACCACCGAATTCGCAAAAGTACCGTCGGCTAGTCTGATCGCCGGTCAATGGATCGCCGGGCAAGGGCCTGAGTTTCAGTCGATCAGCCCCACAGATGATTCTGTGGTTTGGCAGGGAAACGAATCGTCGTCAGCACAAATTGCTGAAGCTTGCCAAGCAGCACGTGCCGCAACCGCGGTGTGGTGGAGAACCAGTTTAGACGATCGAATTGCGATCGTCGAAAAGTACGCGTCCATTGTTGAGTCTCGCAAAGACGAACTGGCTACGCTGATCAGTCACGAAATGGGCAAGCCGTTGTGGGAAGCGAAAACCGAAGCCGGTGCCGTTGTTGGTAAAGCCGCCGTCTCGATTGATGCATTGCATACTCGTCGACTCGACTCGTCATTTCCATCAGGCGAAGTTAATGCGGCGACTCGGTACAAACCGTTTGGCGTGTTGGCCGTCATCGGGCCATTCAACTTTCCAGCTCACTTGGCCAACGGCCACATCATTCCTGCTCTACTGGCCGGAAACACGATCGTCTTTAAGCCCAGCGAGCTGACGCCCGCGGTCGGAACGTGGATGGTCGATTGTTGGTTGCAAGCCGGATTGCCAGCAGGGGTCCTGAATTTGGTGCAGGGCGGTCGTGAGGTCGGCGTCGGGTTATCGACTCAAGAGGAACTGGACGGACTCTTGTTCACCGGCAGTAACGCCGCCGGGCGAGCGTTACACCAAACGTATGCCCAGTGGCCACAAAAAATGTTGGCGTTGGAAATGGGTGGCAACAATCCGTTGATCGTTCACCAAGCAAATGATTTGCAAGCGGCCGCCTATCTGACGATCCTTTCAGCGTTCGTGACGGCTGGCCAACGTTGCACGTGTGCTCGCCGTTTGATTTTGCCGGAAGGACCACAGACCGAACCGTTTCTGGAAGTCCTGCAAAAGATGATGAGTGGCATTCGTGTGGCACCATGGACCAACGAACCGGAACCTTTTTTGGGAACGGTGATAAGTAAACGGCAGGGTTCGCGGTTAATGGAATCGCAACAACATCTGTTGGACTCGGGGGCTAAAACGCTCGTCCCAATGACGCAAGACGCGTCCAACGCCGCGTTGCTTAGCCCTGGCCTGTTGGATAGTTCCAATATTACGGACCGCAGTGACGAAGAGGTGTTTGGTCCGCTGCTGCAAATTTTTCGTGTCGCAGACTTTGAGGCCGCTATCGCCGAAGCAAACAACACAAGTTACGGCTTGTCGGCCGCATTGCTTAGCGATGATCGCGATTGCTTCGAACAGTTTATTCACGAAATTCGCGCTGGGGTCGTGAATTGGAATCGGCAAACCACCGGTGCCAGCGGCAAGTTGGCGTTTGGTGGTTGCGGCCTTAGCGGAAACAACCGGCCCAGCGGGTATTTCGCCATCGACTACTGCAACTGGCCCGTTTCAACTCTGGAAGCCGACTCATTGTCGCTGCCCGAAAAAACGATGACTGGTATCGAGCTTTAAGACATGACAGTGACTCGTGCAGCGGAAATCATTGGAAGTTGTTTACTGTGCGATGACGTTTCGGTGTTCGACGAATCTATGCCGCGTTTCTCGAACGCTTGTCACGTCTGCGAAACTGAATTACAGAAACGGTTGGCTTTTGATCCGTCACTGCTGAATGGGCAAGATGATGCTGGTTTTGTAAATCTGGTTGCCAAGTCGCTGTCAGAAGCCCGGTTCCCTTTGGTGTGTGGGCTGGTCGATCAAAGCTATCAGGTGCAACAAGCAGCAATTCGATTGGCTCGTCGTTTTGACGCTGTGATCGATTGGACCATTGCAGCCGGCAACTGGCCGTTTCGTTTTCATGATGCCTTTCAAACTTGCGGATTCGTATCCTGTACTTTCGAAGAGATTCAACAGCGTGCCGACCTGGTGGTTCGCTGGTCATGCGACTGGCAAAGCTTGCGACCAACTTTTTTTGAAAAGTTTCTGACAGATAAAACCGTTTTGGAGTGCAATTGGTCCGCTCAACGTCAAACCAAGACACTCCGATTTCTACGCGGCGATGATTCGGTAGATGTCGATGACGATGTGTCCGATTTGAAGGCTCAGTTGGACCAAGCGAAGTATGTTGTGTTCCTGATCGACGAATCCGTGACTCAAAGTTTGGACCATGCCGGCTTACTAAGTCTGTTTCGGTTTGTCCGCCAACAGAACGAGCATCAACATTGCCGACTTATACACCTTGGAAAACAAGTGAATTCGGCAGGGATCCAATCCGCTATGCTTTCGATGACTGGTGCTCCGTTTGGTGTGGCTTTTCGAAATGGTCAACCGACGTTTCGAGGTCAAGACTTCACGACGAAAAACGTGCTTGCCAAAAAACAAGCGGACGCGGTGGTGATCGTTGGTGATGGAGCAGGCTTTACTGGGATCGAGAAATCAGGCAACCTGCCGATCTTTCAGTTTGCCGATGCTTGTAGCGAGCTTTGTCCGCAGGCAACAACTCTGGTAGCTGGTCGTTGGGGCGTCGACCATGACGGAACAGGGATTCGCAGTGACGGTGTTCCCGTGTTCCGGCAGGCTTGGCTGCAGAACCAACTGCCCAACATGGTCGAGTTGATCGACCGAGTGTAGAAGTCCAATACAAGAGCGTCTGCTAGACGTTTGCTTTTTTGGGATCAATGAATGGCAAAATCAAATGTTGAGTTTCTGGCTTACGAACAGACACCGCTAGGTGCGTTATGTCTGCGACGACGTGAACTGTTGTCGCAACCCGGCGTCAGTGTTACCGAGGTGACTTTGAATCATGAATTCTTGATGAGCAGCCTGTATACGGATTCCGAACGTGCTCTTTCCCGGATCGCCATCGAAATGCATGGTGGGGATCAATTGCGAGTTATGGTGGCGGGTTTGGGGTTGGGTTATTCAGCATTCGAGGCATTGAAATCGGAAGACGTTGAACAAGTCGAAGTGGTCGAGTTATTGCCGCAGGTGATTGGATGGATGAAAGACGGCCTGATCCCGCTGTCACATCAATTGTTGGAGGAACCGCGATTGTTGGTTACTCAGGCAGGCGCCTATGCGAAGCTGGCCAGTCCCGCTACTGAAAAGTATGACCTGATTTTGATTGACGTAGACCACTCGCCGGATGATCGTTTGGGAGCGGGCGAAAGTTTCACATTCTATTCCGGCGAGGGTTTGGCTTTGGCAAAGCAGCACTTACGTCCGGCAGGCGTGCTGGGCGTTTGGTCGTATGCCGAAAGTTCTCCATTCGTTGATGCTCTACGCGGTGCCTTCAAGACCGTGCGAGTAGAGCCGATCACTCATCAAAACGAGTTGATTCATCAAGAGCACACGGATTGGCTTTTCTTTGCAACGGATTAGTGCGGGCGAAACACACGGCGGTACTTACGACACCTTAAAAAAATAGCAGGTTCGCTTTGCAATCGTCTGAAGGGTGGTCCTTGGTAGTCACAGACTGATTTGCGGGCGAACCTGCCATGCAAGTTGCATGTGGATTTTTAAGTCGATCCTTATTTGACCAACCGAGTGTTTGGGAACTGAGAAACCCAGCCGAACCAAAATGCGTTATGGGAAGGCATGCGTTCGAGCTTTTGATCGCCAGCGACCAACGCGTCCTCAAGGACCGTCCATTGGCCACCGTTAGAATCGGTAGCTGAGTTAGTGCCATTCCATGAAGCGAACTTCAAATCACCCACGTCGTAGGCGCGACTGGTCCCGTCGTCGTCACCCAGAACAACAATGTTCTGGTTGCCGATCTTGTCATGGTGAACTTTTTGTTTGGCCATGTATTTGATGGAGACTGCCAATTGTTGGTCGCCGTCACGGAAAGCCAAAACTTCGTCCTTATTCAAAAGACGTTTGTCAATTTGCGGGACTGTGAACATCAGTTCGTCGGTGCTGAAATAATCGCGGTATGCGACTCCTTCGCCGTAGTCACGACTGTGTCCGGTGTCCAAAGACAAAACGGTAGTCTCGGGGTGACGTGCTTTCCACTCGCCCCATGTGGTTGTGACTAAATAGCGACGGTCTAACTTGATGTCTTGACCGACGAGTGGTCCAACCACAGGTTCGCCTTGCAAGGTTGACCAGAAAGACTTGGTCTTGTGGTCGTACATCAGTTTGTTGGATCGATAAAGAAACCCGCTGGTTCCCAATTCGTGGTGAACGCCGTTAACTTCTGTCTGATACACGATCAGAGCACCGCACAACGTTCAGTAAACACCACAAACCGATTCGCCACCGATCGTATCTTTGAACATCTCGTGCCACGCTAGGATCCGTTTGGGATAGGCGCGGGCGTCACCGTTAAGTTCGATTCCAAATACAACATCAGTATCCGCCAGGAACCCAGCCTCGTTGGCACTTAACATCTTTGGGTTCTTCAGTGGCGGGATGCCGTCGCGTCGCACACCGCCCCACCGAATTTCGTCCAGACGAATCTTGGACCCAGCTGTAACTGCGAAGTACTCGGCAAAGCGAGGGTCAAGTTGACTGTACAGTTGGGATTTGAAATCGCCATATTCGGGGTACTGTTCGTACTGTTGTTTCCAGTTCCATTGGAACCATTTGTCGAAATCGAACCCGAATTGGTTACCGGTTTTTGATTCCAACAAACGGATCAAGTTTCCACCGTCTTCAGTAGGAAGAAAACGAGCGACCTCAATCAACATCGGCACGTAGGAGACGTGCCAGTTTTGTTCAACTTCGGCTAGGTTAGCTCGCAGCAATTGTGGGTCACTGGTTAGCATTCCCAAAAATTTCTCGACGCCAATCGCTGTTGCTTGATCTGGAATGGCGGGTTTGGCGGCTACTACGCGTTGCGTGCTGACCTGCTGTAGTGACTGTTGTGGCATGACTTTCGCCTGTGATGGCTTGTCAGCAATTTGCGAACTTGTGGCTGCGATGACCGCCGAAGGAGATTGGACGAAGGTCACAACGTGATAGCCTTCTTTCGTGAACTCGTCGGGAGTTTCGAATTGGATGTTGCCGGTCGCTTGAGCATCTGAGCCAGCTTTTAGACTGCGTACGATGTTGACATGGCTAAGTTCCCGGCGAGCATTTTCGCCTCGGCTAACTTTTTGGGTGCCTTTTTTTTGCACAAGAGCCACCAACACGTGGTCCCGTTCGCCCAGGCCTTTGGCATGGAAGTCAACATGAACTTCGCCCTCTTTAATGAAAGCATCCGCCTGCACAGACGCGTTGACGGGTAGTTCCAGAGCGGCTTCAACTACTTTATTCGAGGCATCCGTTCGCGAGCCAACGAATTCTACCTGGCCATTGACGATCATTTGCGGAGTGTAAACTCGGTCAGATTCCAGCTGCTGGGCGTAGCGGCGTTGCCGATTCGAAAAAGCCTCGGAACCGTAGGGGTCTTTCCAGCCCAAGTAGTCCCAATAGTCGACGTGGTAAGACAAGGTGTAGACATTCTTGCCTGCCTGTGTCGATTCCTTGGCAATGCGAGCCAAGTTTTGATCGGCACTTGGGCAACTGCTACAACCCTGGGATGTAAACAGCTCAATAAATGCAAAGGGCGCGGTTTCTTGCTGAGTCAAGTTCAGGCGTTGCGCGGCTGACCCCGAACCCTCTTCCTGATCAGGAAATGCGAGACTCGTGCTGCTGCACGCTTGCGTGCTAAGGAAAGCAACTGCCGAGAGAGCAAGCCCGACTGCCAACGTAGCAGAAGTTTTTGATAGACCACCAAACATCATGGCTCCTAATCTTCACAATGGACCAAACCAGCAATCGAATCCGACGATTGCACTGCAGAATTAGTACGCGACCTCTAACGAAAAATTACGGATCGATTGACCCAGTCTTCCAAATCGCTCAAATACCTCAATACAGGCATCGAACTTGTTAGCTGCCGCACTTGCTGACGCCCGGTGGACGAGATCAAAACCACCAGATGAGTGCTGGTCGCCTCCCGATGATTGTTTTGAAGTCGAACTCTTTTTTTGCTATCACGCCGAAAACGGCGATCTAGCTTCACTAGCATCAAATACGAGTCTTGCGTTGATGGGGCAATTCAGGTTTTATACGCGCTAGGGAGTTTCGTGTACCGATTCTGACCTGAGAAGAACGAAGGAAATGAGCCAGATGAATCGGATCGAATTGAAACCGCAGTACTTGATCGCATCAGGTTCGACTCGCAGTTGTTACCGACACCCTGATAACCCGGATCGATGTATCAAAATTGATTTGATGCAAGTGCCCGGTGTTACTTCTCACAAGGAAGTTAAGTACTTTGAAAAGCTGCTGCGAATTCGCCCGAACTTTGATTACTTGTCGATTGCCAAATGCTATGGATGGCGAGAAACCACGATGGGTGCGGGTACAGAACACGATTTGATTCGTAATGAGACGGATGGCCAATGTTCGCAAACGCTGTACGAGTATCTTCGCAAACCACAGGACAGTGAATCGCTAACCAAGATTAAGGTTGCCTTCGACGAGTTCGTGACGCAGCTGAATCAGCACTGCATTCCCATTCGGGACTTGAACCACAAAAATCTGTGCATCAAAGAATTAGCCAATGGTGAATTTCGATTTGTGGTCGTGGACGGTGTTGGACATACTCACTTGATTCCAATCATCGATCACTGGCGTTGGTTTGCACGACGAAAGATTCAGTGTTACTTGGAACGATTTGATCTGTCGCCATGTATTTTCAGCGCTGCAGGCTAAAAAGACTCAGCCCAGCTTGGTGCTCTGCTACGGTGTGTTGTCGTCAATCCAAAGCGCGCTTAAGCGCTTAGTTGGACTCGGTTTGCAAATTGGCAAGCGAGATTCCGTGGGCACCCGTATCTAGTACGGTTTTACCGACCATCAGAATCAACACCGCAATGATCGGTGAACCCAACAGGAAGATGGCAAAGCCGCCAAATAGTATGCAAATGTGTAGCACGACAATGCGTCCATACGGCTTAAACATTTCGATCGGTGCATGCGATTTGAGATATAAGCCATTCAAAAAATAGTTGCGTATCAGCGAGATCGTATGACCGACTACCAATGCCAGAATGCCGATCAAGCCCCACTGCGGAATCAACGCATAGAGGTCGGCCAGTGATTCGGGAATAGGGCTTCCATGCATACCGAAAAACCCACCTGATGCAAACAGGACGCCGATGAATATCAGGTGAATGAAGCAGAAAAAGAAGTAGTGGAAAGTAAAGAATGGAACCAAGAAAAACGTAGTCGCCATGGGCACGCCTTTACCCTGTGCAGTGGCGATTCGCACGATGGAACACAAGCCAACGATGATGTTTTCGCACCAATAAAAAAAGACAACGTCGCGGATGTTCCAGCCAAATACCATCGTCAAAACGATGGGAATAATGTTGGCCACCAATAGCATTACGATGGTTAAGCGATCGGCAGCGCCGACCGACTGGATGGCATTTTGAAAGTTCAACAAGTCAAGCCAAGGTTTGAAGTGGTGGTTCAAAATTAGCCCTCTTTAATCGGATTCCGCTGGAACTGCTGATACTTATTGTTGGCCGGGTAGATGATCGCCAGTATGCACATGATGGTGAAAGCAATAGCGGGCCAATCGCCCAGCAACGCGTAGAAGCTACGAACACCGGGCAGCGGAACATCCATCCGTAATACTTTTCGTTCTCGGCGGGGGCCTTCTTGGAGAATAATACCGCGAGCGTCAATAAAAGCCGAAATTCCTGTGTTGGCGGCGACGATCAACGGTTTCCGATTCTCAACTGCCCGCACGACATTGCAGGCCAAGTGGTGGTCTAGCAGAGCGTGTCCGTAGAACCAACCGTCGTCGGTCACATTTAGCAAGAAGTCGGGCTCGCTGTCGTTAGCCTTCAAGTAAGCGATCGATTCGCGAACTCGATGAGCCACGACGGATTCGAAGCAAATCGAGACGCAGCCGATCTTGTCTTTGACAGGGAAGGCAACGTCTTGAGACCCAGCGGCATACCCAGCCCCAATCGGTGTGGCACGTTTCAAAAATGGTAGCCATTCGCCAAACGGAATGAACTCGCCGAACGGTACTAAGTGGATTTTGTGATACGTTTCAAAGACTTGACCGTTGCGGACCAACAACGCCGAGTTGTAGCGATCATCATTGACGGGATCGAAAGTACCGCAGCCGACAATCATCTCGGGTAGCTGAGGCGTTTCTTGCCAGTTCTTCAATGCCAACATCTCGTCGAACAACAATCCGTAGTAACGCCGGAAAGCCTGACGCACCTCTTGCTCTTCTTGCCCGCCGCCGGGCATTAGGTGAGGGATTGGGTATTTGCCTTCCGGCCAAACGATCAAGTCGGGCACCGGCCAGTCGTTATCTCGCAACCAGTCTTTTTGTAACAGTTGGTATTCGGTGAAGCGTTGTTTGTCGTCCGCTTCTTGTTCGGCGCGAGTCGAAGGAAAGCGAGTGTCGATGCTGCCCTGCATCACCGCGATGTCCAGCGAATCACCGTTCGTAGGAATCGTACTCAATCGAAATTGACCGTACCCAAGCACGATCCCCAGGCTGACTAGCGCATTCAATACGTACTTCCACTTGCCCGTTTGACTAATGACGGCCAAGAAAAGAGCGGATGTGAAAATCACCATCATCAACGTTAAGCCGTAAGCGCCAGCGATATCGCAAAACTGCAGTGACAGTGGAACGCGATATTGAGAATTGGCCAACATGCAAAAGCCAAAACCTGTCAACATGTGAGCTCGCACCCATTCCATGGCCGTGAAGACAACCGGCGCGGCGAACATCAGCGAGACACATTGTCCGTGCACCATTTTCCGGCTGATCCAAACGAAAAGGACTGGGTAGACAGACAGGTAACTGAACAACATGGTCCAGGCGATCCACAACGCGGGATGCGGGATCGAGATGTAGTAGGCTTGCAAGGCCCAATAAATCAGACCTGCAAACCAGATGGAGCGGAACGGTTTCGGGGCCTCGAACTTTTTGACCGAGATCAATGACAGCCAAGGTATTAACGCCACCCAAGCCAAGGGCCACCAATCGATCGGCGGAAATGAGAGCAGCAACAGTAGTGTGCCGGTCATGGCGACGCCAAAGGGATATTTGGCAGCCAGCTGCAAAATGAATTCAGATTTTTTGGTTTCTTTCATCCCATCGGTGTAACGAATTCTGCGACTTTCGTCGACTCCAAGTGGTCGCAGAAGGACCGGCCGCGACCTTGGCAATGACGCTTTTCAGCGAGCAATTCAAGACAGGTCGACAGAATCTGGGAACTGGCGAGTCCAAACCTGTGCAAACTAGGAACGTACTGAGAACAAACCAATGTGAATCAGATATGAGCAATATCTGTTCGGACGGCAACGCAACGCCGTCGGCAGATTCATGGACACTGAATTAAACGATACGCTTTACCAAGTGCTTCAAGACTACCAGGGGACACCCGGTAATGGATTTTTGCACCTTGGTTATGCCAAACAACCTGAGCAAGAGGATGCGAGATTCGGAACCTCGATTGCGATCAGTCGTAATATTCACATCCTGGTTGGTGCGAGTGGTCATGGTATTGAGGGCCAACAAGAAGGACAGGTCTACTTCTATGTACCGGCTCCTTCTCTGTGAGTCTGATGCGATTTAACAAGAACCAAATGCGGCCAGAGTCTGTTCTCTGGCCGCTTTGTTTTGTTAATTGAGTCCGCCGACGAAATTGCCCGCGTAAGATTGTGCAATGATTATCAAATCAGCAGAACTTCAATCTCGTCGCCAGGCTCGAATCGCTCGTGTTGACCGGGGAAAATCCCAAAGCTGTTTGCCTGTTGGATCGTTTTCAGGTCAGCTGAGCCTTTCCAATTCAAAGGCTTCAAGAAGTTTCCGTCGGGTCGTCGATCCAATTCGGTTGGCCAGTAGGTCGTGCGTCCACCTCGTTGAGAATGCGATTCAGTTAGTTTCGCCGACACAGAAAATTGCTCTGGGTTGCGTCCAGCCATTCTCAAAAGAGCCGGGACGACGAAGACTCGAAAACAGATCATCGAACTAACGGGATTACCGGGTAACCCAAAGACCAGTTTGTCCAACCCGTCTTCCACTTTCAACGCACCAAACCAAACCGGCTTGCCTGGCTTAATGCGTACTTTGTGGAAGACCTGATGAACGCCGGCAGCGTCCAGCAATTCGGGAACCAAGTCCGCCTTGCCGGCCGACACACCGCCGCTCAGCACTAAAACATCTGACTGCAGGCCAGTCTGAATTTTTGCCGATAACTGTTGTCGATCGTCCGGCCCGATTCCCAGGTTGTCGACGTGACGACAAAAAGGGCTGGCAAGTGCTTCCAGCATCGGACCGTTACTGTTGCGAATCTGCGAGCCGGTGGGCACCGTGGCCACGTCGACCAACTCGTCACCGGTCGCAATCACAGCGATCGACGGTTTTGGGAACACTTGGCCGAGACTAACACCCGCCTCGGCCAATAAACCGATATCCGAGGCGCGTACCAAGCGACCGGCGTCCATCACCACTTGGTCGCTTTGCATGGCCAGTCCGCGAGTCAAAATGTTTTGACCATGCTGAACCTCGGCATTGATGGTCACTTGATCGTCAGAGTATTCCGTTTGCTCGAACATCACGACGGAATCGGTTCCGAGTGGAACAGGAGCCCCGGTCATGATTTGTACGGCCGAGCCGTCAGGGACCGCTCCGTCGAAGAAACCGCCAGCAAACACTTTGCCGACAACGGATAACACGGTGCCAGGTTTTTGAACACTGGCGGCTTGCAGAGCGAACCCGTCCATCATCGATTTGTCAAACCGAGGCGAATCGACGTCACTTGTTAAATTTTCAACGACGACGTGGCCTGGCAAGTGCACCAGCTTCGTCTTGACGGGCGGCAAAGTTTTGGCAGAGTACTGTTCGACTAGGTCGAGTGCTGCGGCGATTTCAATCATTGATTTGGCGAGTTATCGGTTTCGAGAGCGGCGTTTCTTTTTCTTCTTGTTCTTGGACTTACCAGATTGAGAATTTTGCGAGCGTGTCTGGCTAGATTTTTTTGACTGGCCGGTTTGGGTCGACGTCGATTCATTTTCTGCGACTACCTTCTTCGTCGGCGAACCTGGCACGGTGTCGGTGCGCTGCATTCCGGTTTCGGTCGTCTGGTAACTACTGGTCGGTTGGGCCGGAGTCTGTGATGGTTTTTTCAACGGTGGGTCGCTTGAGTCATTGGTGGGCATCTCCGATTTTGGCGAACCGAATCCCGGCGAATCGTGATTGTTCCGTTTGTCTTTTCGCGACCTGCGTTTTGAACGCTTGTAGGGTTTACTGTCAAACAGGATCAGTAAAACGGGCAAGACAATCAAATTGCCAAGCATTCCGCCAAGCATGGAAAGCCCGACCAGGCCGCCAAAGAAAACGGTCGGAATGAACTCGCTGGTACACAGACTGCCGAATCCGATCATCAATGCGAATGTGGAATAGATTAGGGCTCGCCCCGTTCGAAACTGCACTCGATCAATCGCCTTAGAGGCTCGCAAGCCAGCGACTCGATTGTGACGATAGCCGGTCAAATAGTGGATGGTGCCGTCGATACTAAGCCCCATGGAAACGGCCGCAATCATCGCTGCACCCATGTTCAACTTGATGCCAAGCCATCCAAGGATGCCCATCAATCCTACGATCGGCAAAACGTTTGGAATTAACGCGAGGATCACAATTTTAGGCGAGCCGAACGCAAGCAACACGACTAAGCCAATGAAGACGCAAGCTGCAATAAATGTCTTTAGCTGATCTGCCAAAACACTGTTGACTAAGTTGGAAAGCAAAACGAAAAAGCCAGTCGTTTTGGCGTTCGACGATTTTGCAGACTGCCCGTTACTGGTGCCTACTGGTTGATTAAAGAAAGCGTCTACGACGATATTAATTTTGGCGATCAGCTCGGCCTGTTCCTTGGCCGTTTTTTGCTGACTGGTTCTCAGCATAATGTGAAAGTAGTGATCACCGTTTTCGTCGGGCTCGGAAGACTTTAATTGCCCAGCGAATCCCGGCATGACTTTGGCCATGGCTTGGAATTGCAGTTCGGCTGGCACTAAATCCAAAACTGGCCGCGTCGACATGATACGATGCGCGTCCGCAAAGCTGATGACGTGTGTTAGCGCGGGTTGGTCCTGGCCTCTCAAACGAATGTCCGACAGTTCTCGTTGCATCATGATGACGCGGTCTAAAAACGGTTGGTTCAGCACTTTGTCCGTCTTGATCACAACGTCTAACAGGCCAGCGCCGCCCATGCGTTCTTCGACAAAGGTGTAGGCTTGAATGATCTCAGAATCTTGTCGAAAGTTTTTTGTGAAGTCGGTTTCTACTTCCAATCGAAACATGCCGGCCCCGATCAGGACCATCAAGGCCGCGATGCCAATTCCAATCTTTTTTGGATGGTGAGCGATGGCTTTCGAGCTGGAACGAAGGACGCGTTCTAACCAACCCTCGCCCCATGTGTCTTGCGGGTCCGTGTCCAAATTTCCAAGCAACGCCAAACTGGGAACCAACATCAGCACACTCATCAACACCATCAGGCTGCCAAAGGCCATCATCCATCCGAAGTCACTAATCGGTTTAACGTCAGCCAGTGTTAACGCAAAGAACCCAGCGGTCGTTGTCAGACACGTCCAGGTGATCGGCAGAATCAATGAACCCATCACTAATTCCATCGAGCGAATGCGGCTGTGTCCCTGTCGCATCTCGCGATAACGGACCGTAATGTGCACGATGGTGGCTACGGAAATTACAGCGACAATGGCCGAAAGCATGGAACTGACCATCGTCAGTTTCCAACCCAGGATGGCCAACAGCGCCAACGTCATCCACAGGGAAAGCTGCAAAACCAAAATCGGAATGATGACCCAGCGAAAGCTGCGGAAGCACAAAATGATGACGACGCCCATCAACAGCAGACAGATTTGGTTTAGTCGATCTCCATCGCGACGTATGAAACGAAAACCGTCTGTCAGCAGAACAGGTTCACCCGTGACTTTTGAATTCTCCCACCCGTTTGTGATATGTCGCAGTTCGGCAATCGTCTTGGATCGAGGGATGTGTAGCGTGTCCAGGTCTTCCAATAGGCAGACGATGGCTGCGGTTTTGCGATCGGATGCGTGAGTGAACCCTTCGAAGGCGTCGACAAACGAGGCAGCCATTTTGTCCGTATGGTCCAATACAGGCCGAACCGATTGGCTGAATCCGTAAACCTGTTGCAGGGCCTGATTAATTTCAGACAGGCTAAGTACGTCGATCACGCCACTGACGTCTCGCAATTCATCGACGCGGTCTTCCAGCTTTTGCAGGCCCGAACCATCTGTAGCGAAAAGGTCCGGGTCTTCGTAAACGGCCAGTACAATTTCCGAGCCGCCGAAGCGATCTTTGAGCTCCTGGTAATCCAGCAGCTGTTGGTTGTCGGCGGCATACATGCCTTCGATGGAGTTATCGAAGCGTACACCCTTCTTCAGAATGAAGCCTGCTACGCCTAGAGCAATAGCGACAATTAGCAGGTGCCAGCGCGACCGGACTAAAAGTTTTGCAAAGCGATCTCGTTTATTGGACGCTCGATGTCTCAAATTCTACTCGCACTATCCTCGCTAGCACCGACCAAGATAATCGACCGCCGCGTCGATTTAGAAATTTCTGCCATTTGTGCCACAACGTGATTACTCGACATCCGGTGGCTCTGATTCAAGAAAAAAACAGCAGAGTCGATTATAGCGTCAGGGAAACCCTCATTAAGCGAAATCGCCTTATAGATGGATCATATTTTGAAACATCGGTTCGTCTAAGTCGATATTGACGCGTCGGCACGGGAATCCTATTTTCCGCCCGCGTTTAGACACAAGGAGTAGTGGTGGCGAACCCGGGAATTACAACTGTTGATCGCGTTCCGTTATTGGACGTTAATCGTGGAAATCAAGCGTTACTTCCTGAAATTAAGGAAGCCTTGAATGAAATCTGCGACAGCGGCCGGTTCGTAGGCGGGTCATGGTGTAGTCAACTAGAATCAACCATTGCCGAACAATGCGGCGCCAAATTTGCTATCGGTTGTGCGTCGGGAAGTGACGCTCTGCTGTTGTCTTTAATGGCGATTGACTTGAAACCAGGTGATGAAGTCATTGTTCCCAGCTTTACATTTTTCGCCAGTGTCAGCGCGATCACTCGATTGGGTGGTCGTCCAGTGTTCATTGATATTGAACCCGATACATACAATCTTGATTGCAATCAGCTGGAATCATTGATTACCGAGAAGACTCGGGCGATCATTCCCGTGCACTTGTTTGGGCAATGTGCCGACATGACCGCGATTTCTGAGATTGCCGAGCGACACAACTTGCATGTGATCGAAGACGCGGCCCAAGCCATCGGCGCGGAATTCGACGGTCGTCGAGCAGGCGGAATCGGAGATTTTGGCTGTATTAGTTTTTACCCCACCAAAAACCTGGGCGGATTCGGTGACGCCGGCATGGTGACCACGAACGACGAGCAGTTGGCTGATCGAGTTCGTTTGTTGGCCAATCACGGAATGCGGCCTCGCTACTACCATCAAGTGGTTGGGATCAACAGTCGCTTGGACGCTATGCAAGCGGCAATTTTGCAAATCAAGTCGACTCAGCTAGACGAATATTCACGCAAGCGAGCCGACAATGCGGCTCACTACCGCCGTTTGTTCAATGCTTATGGAATGTCTCAGGCTGTTCAGCTGCCTTTTGAAGATTCGCGTTGCCTGCATGTGTGGAATCAGTTTACGATTCGCGTGGACGGTTTGCGTCGCGATCAGATTCGACAAGATTTGATGGAACGTGGCATTGGTACCGAGGTCTATTATCCGGTGCCCGTGCACATGCAACAGTGCTACGCCGATTTGCGGCAAGAAGCGGGCAGTTTGCCCAATACGGAAAAGGCTGCCAACGAGGTACTAAGTCTGCCGATTTTTCCCGAACTGACTCGTCCAGAGATCGAAACCGTCGTACAGCGATTAAGTGAAGTTGTGTTTGGCCAGCAACAACTGCGAATGGCCTCGTAGTATTTTCGAAGGGTGTCAGTCAAATGAAGCGAGGCCGCTATATTCCGCTTCCCAACGACCAACGTTTGGTGTGTGACATCATCGATTTGGCCAGGAAGACTCCGTTTGCCCCCGTGCAAGTCGAGGTCGATCTTCGTGAACTCAGTCGTCTACGTCGACGTTGCACGCCACGGATTGCTTGGCCAGTGATTGTGATGCGAGCCTACGCTTTAGTGTCTCGCGAAATACCGGAACTTCGTCAGGTTTATTCGCCATTTCCTTGGCCGCGAATCTATCAGCACGATGAAAGCGTCTGTTTGATGGCCATTTACCGGCAGGAGGACGAGCAGCGGTGTTTGCGGTTTGCTCGATTTTGCCAGCCTGAAAATTATTCGTTGTTACAACTGCAGCAGCAATTCGACGATCTGCGTAAACTGCCGCTTAGCCAATTAAGATCTTTACGGCATCAAGCGAAATTCGCCGCCCTGCCCTTTTGGATCCGCCGTTTGGGTTGGAAGGTGCTGACACACCTGATGCCAGCCAGTCGGGCGCGACAAATGGGGACTTTTGGGATGAGTATGTCCGGAGTGGGCCGCGTCAAAGGGACGTACCATCTAAGCCCAGCCACCTCGACCGTGGGGTATGACCCGCTGTGCCGCCGAGGCCAAGCGCACCTGACGCTGACCTTCGATCACCGAATATTGAACGGAAAACCGGCACAAGAGGTTTTAGAGGCACTGGTTTCGATGCTGAAAGATCGGGTACGAAACGAATTGTGCATGCTGGCAAAGCAAAATCCCGATAATTCTGAAGCAGCAGAGACCGTCTCGGGCGGTGCGCAGGGTCAAACCAGCGTTCAACGAGCGGCCTAATTACCGTCCAAACTGTTGCTACACTTACAGGCCAAACGACCCTGCTAACCGTCAGATTCGAAACGGTTGGCGACGGCAGGTCGAGACATTCTTGAATACCGCCAGTTTCATGGAATTCTTGACCCCGAAAGTTGGTGGTAACTATACTTGAAAACAGAGTTCCGGCCCTAAAACTCAAAAGAATACAAGGAAAACCTCTGTGTCTAAGCTCCGTACTGCGTTAGCGGTTTGCTTTACTGTTTTGATGTTGCACGCTGATCTGTCAGCCCAACGTTCGTTCGCGCCTGGGGTTTTGAAGGTTATCAAGCCAAACTTCAATGGTCAGGATGTGCATTCTGCTCCTATGCCGTTGCCAGGTCTGTCCGAGCAATTCCTTCAACAGGCGGACCAAGTTGCTTGGAATTACATTGACGAATCGCAGACGCTGCGCGGACAAACTCGCAGTATCATTTTTCATCGCGACGTCTTTCAACACGAGTACTCGTTCTTGCCACTTCGGCAATTGAACACTCAGGCTTCCAACCTTAGTGGTCAAGTTCGCAATCGCAACGTTTGGTACATGGTGTTTCGTATCCGCAATGTCGGGGCTTACGTTGTGCACGATGAAGTGGAAGACAACTTCGGTGCCATCGAATACCAACCCAAACTAAAGTCGACCGATATTGATGGTGCCACACTAAGCGATCGTTTCTTTGGATCGTTTACTTTGAGCGGTTGGGTAGAAGACCCCGACACTCGTCAATACACCGAAAAAAGTTACTCGGATCGCGTTTCTCCATCGATTGTGAAAGTCATCCAACAGGAAGAGGACCCCGAGCGCCCGCTGATGGATAAGATCAAGTTGGCGCAAACTGTATTTTCGCCGGTCCCTGCAGAATCTGACTTAGGTGGGGCTTGGGGAGTCGCTGTTTGGTACAACGTCGATCCAGCACTGGACTTTATTTCTGTAAAGGTTTCTGGGCTAACCAATGCCTATCGCATGGAATTGAACCAGGACAAATCGATTACCTTTGTCAAAAGAAAATTGCAGTTGAACTTTTGGCGTCCCGGCGACGGCATTGACCAAGCTACTGACAAAATCGTGTACGGCATTCCGCTGACCGACGAGCCTTTTGAGCAAGCTTTGATCACCGAGCGTTACCATCTACCGGGTCCTCAGATTCGCGGATCGATCCAAAACCTGGATACCCTGCGTACTACGCTGATCTTTGAAACGGATGCAGAAGTCGAAGGATATAACTTCGAATCAAGCGTTGCCGCCGAACTGGATGCTAACCGCATCCCCGCCTCGATCAGCTCGGCGTTTTCAAACGCTGGCTTCGATTTGGGGGATGACGCTGCAATGACGATGACCGTGGCTGGCAAGCAATGGGTCGTGAACGATACCGTGGACGGCCAGGCCCGGCGGTTTATCATCGAATTGCACCCAGAATTCTGGGAAAAGAAGATCACGGGCGGTATTCGCTTCATTAAGCCTCTTGATCATTTGTGGGTTTACGAGTAGATTTTCGCTTTGGTTTGGGCTGCACCCAGACTTCAATTAAGCCAAAATAAGCTACTAAACCGGGGCATCCCAAGCCCGCAATTGATACAAGGAATTCAGCTATGGCCCATAAGAAAGGTCAAGGTTCCAGCCGAAACGGTCGTGATTCAAACGCCCAACGACGTGGTGTCAAACGTTTCGGTGGACAACATGTCATCGCCGGTAACATCCTGGTTCGACAGGTTGGTAACAAATTTCATCCTGGCAAGAACGTCGGCCAAGGCAAAGACTACACTTTGTACGCTCTGGTTGAAGGACACGTGATGTTCGACCGTAAAGGCCGTCGCATTAATGTAATGCCAGTTGAAAATTAAGGTCAGCAAAAAAAGCCGCGGGGCGGTGACTGAACCAACACGAAAAAAGTAAAACGCCGTTTGATTGATCAAGCGGCGTTTTTTGTGCGCGCCGGCTTTTTGTTCGTCAATCACAGAAAAGCAAGGATCCAAAGGTGTTTACACACGTATGCCCTGCCCAAGGGTGAACCTAACGTACCGCCTGCGTGTCACGAGCGCATGAGAATTGTAGAATTACAGCCGCAGCCGATTAAGGTATTTGACTTTCTGAACGCTGGGCGGAGGCCCAATCAGTTCTATGTCGACACGCTAC
>CAZJBW010000019.1:0-25581 GCA_964543985.1 uncultured Pirellulaceae bacterium
CGGGGCAGCACCGGGTGATTGCGAAGCTGCTTTATGGCTGTGGCATGCGGATTAGTAGTACCGCCTTTAGGCGGAATTCCGGCTGAAGCCGGTACTACGAACACGTCAACTGGCGGTTCCTCGACGGCATTACAGCAAACTATCCAATTGATCGACCAAGCTGGCAAACTTTTGCATCGCGGCATCGACAGGCGCGGGCGTTTCCAGGTCAACACCTGCGTCACGCAACAAGTCCAAGGGGAACTTGCTGCAGCCACTCTTTAGAAAACCTAGATAGGCATTCAGCTCGGCATCGCCACCGCCTAAGACACGTTCGGACAACGCGATGGCAGCGGACAATCCAGTGGCGTATTTGTAGACGTAAAAGGCGCGGTAAAAATGCGGGATCCGCAGGCATTCCAACGGCAGATCATCGTCGATGACGAAGTCCGGACCGAAGTAATCGTCTAGCAGTTTCTTGTAGGTTTCCTTCAAGGCGGCGACCGTTAATGGTTCGCCGGCTTCGACCATTTCGTGAGTTATCTTTTCGAATTCGGCAAACATGGTTTGGCGGATGATGGTGGCGCGGATATCGTCGATTTCGTTGTTGATTAGGTAGGCTCGTTCGCGATCGTCGCTGGCGTTTTCCACCATGTGTCGTGTCAACAATTGCTCGTTGAAAGTACTCGCAACCTCGGCCACAAAAATTGTGTAGTTGTGGTACTCGTACGGTTGGTTACCTGATGACAGGTGAGTATGCATTGAGTGACCTGCCTCGTGCGCCAAAGTGAACACGTCACGCAAGACGCTGGGTTTGTAATTCATCATGATGTACGGATCGCCGTCGAACGTGCCGTAACTAAACGCGCCACTCTGCTTATTCTGATTTGGATAGCGATCACACCATCGACCGCTCAACCCACCTTTAAGTACCGAACAGTATTCGTCGCCTAGCGGTGCCAATGCGTCGACGATCACTTCACTGGCTTGGTTCCAGGTGTGGTGTTTTTCGATCTCGCTGACGATCGGTACGTAGGTATCGTAGTGACGGATGTCGTCCAAGCCCATTTTGCGACGTCGCAGATCATAAAACTTGTACAGCGTGGGCAGGTGTTTGCGAACCGTGGCGATCAAGTTGTCGTAGACCGACAGAGGCACATTGTCGGCGTACAGAGCCGATTGCAGGCAGCTGTCGTATCCGCGAACGCGGGAATAGTAAACGTCTTTTTGTATCGAGCCGTGTAGTGAGGCGGCGAAAGCGTTTTCGTGAGCCGAAAACTGTTCGTAAAACTGATGAAAGGCTTTCTTGCGAACGTCGCGGTTTGGCGATTCCAAAAATTGACTGTAGGTGGACTGAGTCAGTTCGACCGATTCGCCTTTCTCGTTTTCGATGACGCCAAACTTTAGGTCGGCGTCCAGTAATTGGCGGAAGATCTTTCCGGCCGCGCCTGCCATTTCGCCCTGCATCGCCAGAATTTGCTCCTCGCGATCGCTCAAAGTGTATTTCTTGTAGCGAACCATTCGCTCGATCAATAACTGATAGAGTTCCATTTCAGGATCTTCCAGAAACTCGGCCATCACATCGTCAGGGATAGCCATGATCTCGGGCCGAATGTAGCTGGCCGCTTCGCCCGCGCGGGTTGCCACGTTCTGCAGGCGACCCATCAATCGTTGATAGTCGCTGTTGGTTTGATCCTCGGTCGTTTTCAGGTAGGCGTAGTTCGCCAAGCGATCGGCCAATCGTTCGCTGGTGGAATCGTACTTCAGACAGGCAGCTAGAAAGCTGGCTCCGTCACCCAACTTGCCTTGAAAATCCGCGTAGCCGGGAATGCGGTCTTCCAGTTCCTTGAGTGCTGTTTCCCATTGTTCGTCGGTATCGAACAGCTTCGACAGGTCCCAGGTATCTTCCACATTGACTTCACTGCGTGGTGGCAAACTGACAACGGTACTCATGGAACGTAAACTCACAAAGGTCAAAGAGTGGTACGAAAGGGCTGATTGGTTTTGGGCAACGACTGCCTGATGATTCGACTGCCCAAGGACTCGACTGGCAATTATAGCCGATTTTGAATTTTGAACGACAAGGGTGCCGCCGGTTCAAGGAGTTGGCTAGCGACCCTGCTGAGAATATTCTAAGCGGTCGTATTCCTGGACTTCGTACTCGCCGGTTTCGACGTTGTACGTAATCGTTTTGGCAACCAGGTGTCCCTCATTGGAGCGCCCGGGTTGGTTAAACCACAGTTCCGCGTCGGATCGACTGGGTGCCTGGATGACGAGTTGCCCAGATTGTTGATAGTAGCTGATCCGGTCTGCGTTCCCGCGGAATTGATTTCCCTGGATTTTGGCAGACCCGGTGGCGATCATTTCGACAGTCGGACTGGACCCTTGCGGAGTCCACTCGGCCAGTACCAGCTTGTCGCAGTCCAAAATCACACCTCGGCTGTTGGGCGTTTTAATGACACTGTCGGGAGGGATCAGGTTCCAATCCTGAGTGTCAACGTAAAGCGTATGAACGTTGCCCGTGAATTCCAGTTGGCGTCGGCTGAGGTTGCCCGTGAAGGTCTCTTCGAATTCGACTTTGACAAAATCAACTGGTCCTGTTCGGCGGCCTGTCGAAGCTAGTTGAGTCGAGCGTTGTCCTGGTTTCTGACTGGCCAACTGGCGAGCGATCACGGCGCCTCGTCCAGTGCAAACCAAATCCTCGCTAACCAGATCGTAGGTCGTTCGCGAGGCGAAAACTTCCTGATTGCCAACGATCTTGCCATTGGTATCGTACTTGCCCACGGCCAACCAAGCTGTCGGTTTGGGGGCCGGTTGGTACGAGTCCGGGAAGGCCACATTGTTTACTGACATCTGGCCGACCATGATTAGTTTGCGAGCCTTGATTGTTTGGTTGTCCGTCGCTCCGTTTTCAAAGTCCGTAAAGCGAACTGGCTGTTCCAAGTTGATCGACAGTGCTGAACTTTCGGTTGCCATCGTCGTCGTGGTTCGAGTGCGAGGATCCAACTGGCGAAAGTCGGCTTTCACTGCGGTCTCGAAATACAACGTGTTGCCGTCAAAGACCATGCCGCCTTGCCAGTTGATCTTTCCGTTGCCATTGCCATCCAGTAGCCCATCGTTGCCACTGCTTGGACTGGACGAATCGGCTGACCTTGTTTGCAGTTCACCAGCACCGTCGATCCACAGTCGGTTGGCCGATTGATCCAGGTGGATGGTGACGCCTGTAATGTAAAGTTGTTGCAAACCGACACTCGCCGGTTGTTGCAAATTGCCTTCTACAAACAACCGAAATTGATCCTGGCCCTGTTTGATGACTCGCAACTTTTCACCACGGATTTCCATTTCGACGGCTCGGGTATCCGAGGCCAGCTGTTGCACGACGACATTGTCGTTAACGGTTAGTTCGTCGATCTCGCCACGACGTTCACCACCTTGCATTTGCAATTGGACCTGACGCCCCACAAATTTGGTGATCTGTTTAGGAGCAGCTTGGTTTTGGTATACGGGTGCCTCGTAATTGACTTGGGCCACAGTATCCGATCGCCAGGGTTCGTTGAGTCGTGGCGGAGTGGCTCGCCATTGCAGCGCTGACCCTGATGGTTGTTGTTGAGTCTGCAGTGGCGGTTGACGCCAGCCAGAATTGACTTGCTGTTGAGGAACTTCCTGTTGAGGAAATTGTTGCAGGGGGACTCGGCTGGCTTGATGCACGATGATCGGGTTTGCCCCGGAACGTTGTTGTAGACGTTGGCCTAGTTGTTGAGTATCCAGGCGAGGCCAGAATGCGGCGGCCTCGGCACACGTGCCTTGGACCTCTTCGGTGTTGATCGTGACGTTCCCTTCGGCCAACATTTTCGCGGGCTCGAAACGCCACTTGGATTGATCGGGCGAATCCGGATCGGGAATCTCCCACATCCAAATGTGCATTAAATCTGCTGTGATCGAGTTCGTTGCGCCCATGTCGATCGCAGCTTTTCGAAGCGTCAGAACCTTTTTGTCGTTGTCCGTTTGCATCGTCAATTGATCCTGCCAGCGACATTGAATCTCGCCTCGCTGACCAGCGGCTGGTTGGAACAGATGACCGGGCCCAATCATCACGGCTTCGCCCAGTCGACCATCTTGGCCAAACGAATACTGAATTCGTTTGGAGCGGATCATTTGACCCTGCCGAGCTAACGAGACCGGGTCTCGACCACTTTCCAGGACTACTCGCTTTTCCAATAAGTCGTAATCGATGTGTTGTGCTTTGATTTCGGCTTGGCGATTACTGGAATAAATTCTGGCAGGGGTCCGCTGGTCTCCTTCGGCGATCAAGCGTCGAATTTGCATCGATCGATTTTGGTCTTCGCGTTGCGTCTCTCGTTCCTCGAACAGAATGGTTAGGCGTTCACAATCCAGTTGTTCTGACGGGTCAATGGATTGAGCTTGACCGTTAGCCGGCCGCACGCGGACTTTCCGTTCGAACGTCGCTGTCTGGTTTTCGAAGTCAAATAGCATGGGCCCTTCGCTGGTAATGCGAAACGGCCGATCCATGTCGCCCAAAACATCGTTGGACGTATTTTGTGGTTGCCCGGCTTGCGGAGCATAAAGACGAGTTCCCTTTTCAC
This sequence comes from uncultured Pirellulaceae bacterium, assembly GCA_964543985.1. GTDB lineage: Bacteria > Planctomycetota > Planctomycetia > Pirellulales > Pirellulaceae > CAJQPP01. The sequence goes on from CAZJBW010000019.1 coordinate 4,584, forward strand.
GGTGTAGGTACAGTTCGTACAAGCGAGACAGTTCAATTCGCTGGACGCCGGCAAAGATTTTGGAATCGACGGGTGGCTCGGCCGCTGGCCCAAACAGGTCAATCGTCAAATGTTTTCCGTGTCCGATACTGTTACCGAACCGAAAGCGACATTCATAAAGCGTAAATATTCGCTCGGGAGAGATTTGAACATTCTGCGTCTCCATGACCAACGAGTCATTGGCTCCTGGTTCGGATTCTTGACGGTAAAGCGTTACCGCGCCCCGCAATTGTCCCTGTTCCAAATCGCCCAGTTCGCCGCCAGCCGTTAATCCGTTTTCAAACTTCAGCCGCGCTCCCTGGGGAGCACGCATGACCAAGGGCGGTACTTTCTTCGACGATTCAGACGGGTTCGTATTGTTTTGGCCAGTGGGCGAATTCAGCACCATGGTCAATGGAAACAGCTCAATCGATCCATCGTCTTGGACCTTGTAATCCTGAAACAACAGCTTGGCCTGACGCGTTTCCAAGATCGTACACGGTTCCCATTCCCATCCGTTTTCAGGAAGCAGGCCGACCAGGTCTTGTTTGACGATTCCGGCGGGTCGATACGTAACGGGTGACGGGGCGATCACCTTGGTTAACGTTGCAGGTCCCTCGATTCGCGGCGCCGCGAACTTGGCGTAAGCCATGTAGGCACCGACAGTGCACAACAGAGCCAACAAATATCGAGGGATCAATTGAATCAAGTTGGAACCTTTGCTTAATGTCTTTGAAATTTACTAACGAGTTCCGTCCAACGGTTTTGAGCTTTCAAAATCGTTTCGATCAATTCACGAACCGCTCCACGACCACCAAGTGTTTTAGTAGTGAACTGCGCGGCCTGACGGACCTCGGCCACGGCATCGGCAACCGCCACACCCAAACCGACGTAGTTGATTAAAGGCAGGTCGGTTAAATCGTCTCCAACGTAAGCCACTTGCTCGGGCTTCAATCCTCGCTCTTCCAAAATTTGCTGAGCTACCGGTAACTTGTCCGAGAATCCTTGGCGGATCAGTTCGACTCCCAATTCCGCCGCGCGAACTTTCACAATGTGGCTGCTACGAGCTGTCAACAATCCGAATTCGTGACCCGCCTGTTGCCATAATTTGATGCCCATTCCATCTCGTACATGAAAGGACTTGGTTTCAATTCCCTGATTGTCAAAGGAGATTCGACCATCGGTCAGAACGCCATCTACATCACTAATGATCAGTTGGATGGCTGCCATCCGTTGCTCAGTTTTCATAGCACAGCATCAATACGTGGGTTGAGATCCGAAGGAGGTAGTTAAAGCGGGTGGGAGTTTAGGACTTCCACGCAATAGTGCCAAGACTTCTGCGACAACCGCGATCCGCTAGCAGGGATTGCAAGCAAACCGGTGTGCAGAAAGCAGGTAAACCGGGCAACTAACGTCTACCACAGTAGCGTCTGTGACGTTTCAAGATGAAGTAAGTGCCAGCAGAATTCTAAACTCGGGCTTCAAGCCCCCAACCTTGCATCTCAAAGGGCCCGCACACAGACCGACAAGTTAGGTTGCTGGTTGAGTCAACGGCGAGGTTGTGGTTTCGCCAGCCACTGAATTTTTTCTGGCGAACAACATTAACGCCCAGGCCAGTAGCAGAAGTGGAACGGCAATCTGGATACGCGTCAGCGAGGCGACTTGGCTGAACACAGAAGCTCCGAACAAAATGGCAACAATTGCACACAAAGCAGTCACGGACTGCCAGTCTCGTTGGCCCGTGAAGACCCGATGGCCTAATAAAACCGCTGGCAGCACCAGCATGGTTAAGTCGTAGGTGTACAAGTGCGGTGCTACTAACACGGTGGCCAATACCATGGCCGAAAAGCTAAGACTCCAATCGTGGTCACTATCGTCTTTGCGACGCAGAAACCAACAAGTGCCCAACAGGACGATCGCCGTCATCGTGATCGTTGCAACTTTCGCCATCATCGAGTCGTCGATGGCCAACTGGATTGAACCCCACAGCGAGAAAGCTTGCTCAAGGCGGTAACCACTGTTTTGAATGTAGTCGGAGAAACCCAGCGTGACATCAAAGTAGCCCAGGCAGGTTTCGAATCCGGTCAAGAGCGAGCAAACGACTAAGGCCAGGACCGTAAACCAACAGCCGATCGCAAAGCTCCATTGTCGTCGCGCCATCATGAACAGGCCGATAGGGATTCCCAAATGGGGTTTGAAGGCGATCAATCCGAAAATGACACCCGCCGCTAATGGTTGCTTGCTGCGCGATAGACACCAAGTGCACGTTAGGATCAACAGCAAGGCGGTCCCTTTTTGACCCGTGGATAGACTTAGTAGAACGGGCGTTGCCAGACAAGGCAGTAGGATCCAAATTCGGTGGATGTTCAACGTGCGACCAATCAGCCAGATGGACACTAACAGAAAGAAAATCATGACTGCCATCCAAACGCGAGCGGCCGTCAGGTAGGGCAGTTTGGCTAGTGGGCTGACTGACGCGTAATAAAAGGGAGGGTAGACCATCGGAAAGAAACGACTTTCTTCCCATTGGAATCCCAAAAGTTCGACGTCGTGTTGCACTTTCCGTACGTGCTTCAAATCATAAAGCCGTCCACTGTCTGTCTTGTAGACCACGCCGCCAGCGTATTCTTGTAGGAAGTCACTTCCAAGCGGATCCGATCGCACTCCAGCTTCTCGAGTGAAGTTTGGCGAGAACCAACCGATCGTTACAAATAATATCAACCCAGCCACAGCCAAAATCCAGATCGATGGTGCTTTGCGGGACTGACGGTTGGCCGAGTTCGAATTGGTGTTGGCTTTATCGTTCATTGCAAAATGCCTTTTGGGTTAGGGGCACTTAATACTAGATCGGCAATTGAAACTTGGTCACACACAATGGAAAACAGAGTGGCCGATTATGGTGATCTTGCAGGTCATGACGAGACAATCGACCGGTTTATTGAATCACAATCCATCAAACGATTGGGCACGGATTTTACGGAAGCGGCGTTTCTTCTTCGATGCAGTATAGAAACGTTTCACCTCGCACAAAAATCTGCTTGCCAACCAAAGCCAACGAGGCGCTGACAGCGTCGTCCAATTTGTTGGCGGACACAAACCGAGGAGGCTCGGTCGTTGGATCCGTCACATGAGAAAAAACCACGGTGACTCCCTCCATATCGGTGAAGTAGATCCGATCTTGCGCTGCGACTGGTGAAGCGTAGATGTTTCCAAGTCCGGGTAATCGCCAGGGACCCGCTTGTTCCTGACCGGTTACCAAATCGCGTCGAGAAACGATGTTCTGGTAGTGTCTAAGGAAGTAGACCGCATTCTTATAAAGCAGCGGAGATGGGACATACGGTGTGCGTTCGCGAGTAAACCATCGAACCTGATCGGTTCCTGTGACGTCGCCCGTGGCACCATCCAATTGAACGCTAAACATCGCGCGAGTCTCGTAACTGCTACCCGCGACGACGTGCCCAGCAGCCGAAACGGGTGTGGCCACAACATTATTGGATAGACCACCGCATTCCCAAATCACACTTCCATCGGCCAAGTCGTACGCGCGAACTCGACTCGTTCCCGCCACGATCACCTGCACCGCGCCATCGTGCTCAACCGTAATCGGTGACGACCAGGACGTTACCTCATCACGAGACTTACGCCATTTTTCGTCACCGGTTTTTGTATCGAACGCAGCAATAAATGACGCTCCTTCGTGATCCCAATTCACGATCAAGGTGTCGCCGTACAGGGTTGGAGATGCTCCCTCGCCATGCCCGTGCTTGGTATGCATTTTTCCGAGTTGTTTTTGCCAGACGATTTTGCCAGCGAAATCCAAACAGTACAGACCATACGAACCAAGATGGGCGTAGACATGCTGGCCGTCGGTCACAGGAGAACCGGATACCAGACTGGCCGTATTGTGAGCTCCCTCCAAAGGCAACTCTTCATGAACTTTGGTCTGCCAGGCAACCGAGCCATCTTTTCGATTGACGGCCATTACCAAGAACCGGTGATGTTGAGAGACTGGCAGGTTGTCGTGGGCCCCTTCGCGTCCACTAAATTTAGGATCCAGTTTTTCGCCAAATGGAACCGCTGTCGTTAGGAAGACCAGGTCGTTCCAAACGATGGGTGTAGATAGTCCTCGACCTGGAATCGGCGTTTTCCATTTGACGTTTTCTTGTTCGCTCCATTGTGTGGGAGGATCGGCATGGGGTGCCTCACCTGTCTGCAAGGGACCTCGCCACTGTGCCCAATTGTCTTTTTCTGATTGAGCTTGCGCGATGGCCACAAACGACAATAATAGCGTCCAAGTAAATGTGACAATCCAAATACCATCGGTTGTTGGTTTCAATGCTCGATTCATTCTGGAAAATGCGATCAGGGGTTTTGAAGGCGATGTTTGACGAGACCAATCTCTTGCAGTCGCTATTCTATCGCTAAGCGAAGCCGATTTGAGCAACCGTTTGGTAACGAATTTGCAAGTTGTCGATGGTGTTGCACGGCATTGAACGAAATACCGCTGATTGATGCCTAGGTTTATTGCAGTAAAATCTGCCCGGGTAACTAGTTGCGAGGAATCATAGTGGCACTCAAAAAAAACCAAGTTCATCAGGGTGATTGCGTCGAATTGTTAGCGCAACTAGATGCTGGGTCTGTCGATTTGGCTTTTGCCGATCCCCCTTTCAACATTGGCTACGAGTACGATGTGTACGACGATGCTAAACAAGCAAGCGACTATCTAGCTTGGTGTCGTAAGTGGATTGGTGGAGTTTACCGAGCGTTGAAACCAAACGGGACGTTTTGGTTGGCGATCGGCGACGAATATGCAGCCGAATTAAAAATTGAGAGTCAGAAAGCGGGGTTTCATTGCCGCAGCTGGGTGATCTGGTATTACACGTTCGGTGTCAACTGCGTGAATGGATTTAGCCGATCGCATACGCACTTGTTTCATTTCGTGAAAGACAAGAACGACTTTACTTTCCATCGAATGAATCCGCAGATTCGTGTGAAGTCGGCTCGTCAATTGGTCTACGCCGACAATCGTGCCAACCCCAATGGCCGTCTTCCAGACAACACTTGGATCACTCGACCTCAAGACGCGCCGACCAGTTTCAGCCCGAACCACGACACGTGGTACTTCGCACGAGTTGCCGGGACGTTCAAGGAACGTGAAGGATTCCATGGCTGTCAAATGCCTGAACAGCTATTGGGACGAATCATTCGTGTTTCCAGTTCACCTCAAGATTTGGTCATTGACCCATTCGGAGGTAGCGGAACGACGATGTGTGTGGCCAAGAAACTGGGACGACAGTTTATGGGTTTTGAATTGTCTGAGGACTACGTCAAATTCATCAACGCTCGTCTACAAAAGACAGAAATTGGCAGTCCGTTGGACGGACCTGAAGATCCGATTCTTAGTGCTCCCAGTACGCGGCAAGGCAAACGCAAAAAGAAACCGTTTGATTCGGAAACGGAAAGTGTCGTCATCAAGGCTTACGAAGAAGCGGGGCAGGGCTATCCAGCCGACTATCTGTTGTGCGACAAAACATTGAATAAGGCTTTTATCAGCGAGTGTAAAAAGCAAGGGATCGGCGGAAACGCATTCGTTTGGAACCACTATCTGTTGAACTTGCGAAAGGCTGGCAAGTTGCCACGCTCGACCGCCAAGCCCGAACGAATCGACACCACCGCGATGAATCGTTATGCGTTTGCCAGCGAAGTCGCTTGGCGTTTGTTGGCTATCGATTACCGAAAAACACTGGATGACATTTTGTGCTCGCCCGAATTCGCGGCCGAGTTCGATCGGTTGGCCAGTGAGTTTGGGCCCGCCGACGTTACCTCGTTACAGTACCGTCGCGCTGTGTTGTCGATTCGCAAACGGACCAAGCAGGCTCGCGCGACGGCTGCCGAAAAGTTCAGCCATTGGTGGAACGAAAAAAGAAAACGGCTACCACGAATTGATGTCGCAGATTGCAATCGACCAGAATTCGAATCAGCCGGTGTTTATATTTTGTATCAAGACGATGCCGGAGTCTTTGCTGGCGAAACTTCCAACGTCAAAGACCAACTCGGATCCATTTTGCAAAATGCTAATTGGCAAGGATTGAACGTAAGTTCATTTTCTTTCGTCCCAACGGAATCTAGCCTGACCGACAATTACGCTTTGAAGTCGGCATTTGTCAGACGAGAAAACCCTCTGCTGAATTGTCGGCTATGGGTCGATAATTCGGAACTTCCCTGTCACCGCTAGTTAGCGGCGATATGAACATTATCCCGATTTCGGTCGTCAACGAATCGACTGGTAGAGCGCGGATTGTTGGAACCAACGCTTGCTGAGCAGTGCACTGTGACTTTGGTACGAAGTAATTGCCTATCGTTATAGACGCTGGCGAGTCCTATCAGTTCCAATTGGAATGTTTCGTCAGTGGTGACGCACAAACCGAATCGATCGAGTATTACGTCGACGAAAACGGTACTCGTGTCACAAAAACGATCGATTTCACCATTTCGATGAAGCCTTAGTAGGATGGAATCTCATTCTGCCGCATGTAGGATATCTAAATCAAAATCCAATCTACGGTAAGAATCAAGGGACATTGATCGGCATGTCAAATCCTCCGCATTACAGCCCATTCCAAATGGCTGGTCCGTTTCTATTGACGTCAGGTCAATTGCCCATTCTTGATATGGAAACGAAACAAGTTCCAGATTGCGTTCGCGAACAAACCATCATTGTTCTGCAAAAGGTAGAGTCGCATTTGCAGCAACAACAGATGGATCGTAGCCACATCGTCAAGACCACAGCCTTCATAACGGACGTCAACGATTGGGACGCAGTGAACGATGCGTACAAGGAATTTTTCGGCGACGATCACAAACCGGCTCGATCTGTCATTCCGTGCTCGGACCTGCACTTCGGATGCAAAATCGAATTGGAAGCGATTGCCTATATTTCCGGTTAGCGGAATTTTTTCAATACCAGACTGAGAGACTCAAATGGCGAGTTACATTGATGGATTTGTCTTTCCGATTCCGGTTGAGCGCATTGACGACTACCAACGCGTCGCGGCTACCGTTGCCGAGATTTACAAACAGCACGGAGCGGTAGAATATGTGGAGTTTATAGGTGACGATTTGCAACGAGAAGGTACACGGTCGTTCCCCGAGACCGTCAATGCCACGTCGGGCGAAACCGTGGTGTTTGGGTGGATTGTATTCGAGTCCCGCGATGCTCGTGACTTAGTCAATCAAAAGGTCGAAGCCGATCCACGGATGCAGGACTTGTTAGCCCCGCTATTCGATCCGGCAAGTCCAATTTTTGATCCCGGTCGGATGGCCTACGCAGGGTTCAAACCACTGATTGGAAGCCTGGACCGAACAGACAATTGAGCTGTAGCGTCGTCGGGTTTGGTTCAGAATCAGTGACTTTGCCGTATCGTGAAATTACGAATTGCTAACTGATTCGGCGAAGCGTTCCTGCAGCGACTCGACTTCCATTTCTTCTTTTCGCAGCGCCTTGATCGCCATCACGACAGTTTCGGCGCCTTCGATCGTTGTGATGCAGGGGACGCCGTGTTGAACGGCTGCGGCGCGGATGCGACCTTCGTCGGTCCGAGCTCCTTTACCCTTGGGGGTGTTGCAAATCATATCGACCGTTTCATTTTTCAAATGGTCGATCAGATTCGGATGACCCTCTTTCAGCTTCTTGACGCGTTCGACCGGGATGCCGACCTCTTCCAAGCGAGTCGCGGTTCCGCTGGTCGCCAAGATTTCGAAGCCTAATTCATGCAGATCGCTGGCCATTTTGACAGCCCTGTCTTTGGCGCGATCAGCGACGCTAACGAATACTCGACCCGTGTCGGGCAAGACGACTCCTGCGCCCAACAGACTTTTGGCGTAGGCGATTGAAAAGCGCGGGCTGCTGCCCATGACCTCGCCAGTACTTCGCATCTCGGGTCCCAACGCCACATCGACACCAATGAACTTGCGAAACGGAAAGACGCTTTCCTTCACCGAGACGTTGCGTGGGATGGGAACTTCGCTGACTTTTTGTTCGCGAAGTGTGTTGCCCACCATGACTTTGGCGGCGATACCAGCAATCGGTACGCCAGTCGCTTTGGCCACGAACGGCACGGTACGACTAGCTCGCGGATTGACCTCCAGCACATACAGAATCGATTGCCCATCTTCGATTTTTACGGCGAACTGAATGTTCATTAGCCCAACCACTTGCAAACGTTTTGCCAGTGACTGAGTCGCGGACTTGATCTCGTCCAGGATGTGTTGCGGCAAGCTGTAAGTGGGTAGGGCACAGGCTGAATCGCCCGAGTGAACACCGGCCTCTTCGATGTGTTGCATGATGCCGGCGATCACTGAATCCTGGCCGTCGGAAATACAGTCGACATCCACCTCGATCGCATCTTCCAGGAAACGGTCGATCAACACCGGTTGACCTTGGGCCACGATGAAGGCTTCGGTAACGAATTTTTTGAACTGAGCATTGTCGTAGCAGATCTCCATCGCTCGACCGCCCAAAACAAAACTGGGTCGAACCAGGACTGGGTAGCCAATTTTGGTGACGGCAGCGCGGGCCTCAACCATGTTGCGAGCGATTCCTGCGGGCGGCTGTTTTAGGTCCAGTTGCTCCAAGATGATCGTGAACTTCTCACGATCCTCGGCCGCTTCGATGGTATCGACGGATGTTCCCACGATCGGCACACCATTGTCGGCCAGAGCCCGAGCCAGGTTCAACGGCGTTTGGCCGCCAAACTGAACAATCACGCCGTCCGGTTGAACTCGGTCGCAAATATTTAGTACGTCCTCGACGGTCAACGGTTCAAAGAACAGCAGATCACTGGTGTCGTAATCCGTGCTGACCGTTTCGGGGTTGCTGTTGACCATCACCGATTCGTAGCCCAGTTGTTCCATGGCGAAACTGGCGTGGCAGCAACAATAGTCGAACTCGATTCCCTGGCCGATGCGGTTGGGTCCGCCACCCAGAATCATGATTCGTTTCTTGTCGGTCTTTGCTGGCGTCTCGTCTTCGTCTTCGTAGGTCGAGTAGTAGTAAGGTGTGAAGGCTTCGAATTCTGCGGCACAGGTATCGACGGATTTGAACGTAACGATGACGCCCAGTTCCTTGCGTTTTGCTCGGACGCTCATTTCCGAGCTTCCCAATAGCGTGGCGATTTGGCGATCGGCGAAACCCAGTTGCTTGACTCGCCGCATCAAATCGGCGTCGATGTTTTCCAACGACCCTGCCGCCACCACAGCGTCTTCGCCTTCGATGATTTCGCAAAGTTGGTCCAGGAACCAGCGGTCGATTCCGGTCAGTTCGAAAACTTTGTCCATCGACATGCCACTTTTCAAGGCGTAACGCAAATACCAGACTCGACGGTCATTCGGTCGAGACAATTTTGCGCGGATGGTATCTTCGTCGGGTCGTTCGTCGGTGTACCACAAGTCTTTGTGATCGCATCCGAATCCAAAGCGTCCAACTTCCAGTCCTCGCAGGGCTTTTTGGAAGGACTCTTTGAATGTGCGACCGATGGCCATCGTTTCACCGACACTCTTCATCTGAGTCATCAAGGTGGAGTCGGCTTCTGGAAATTTCTCGAATGCGAAGCGAGGGATTTTGGTGACCACGTAGTCGATCGTGGGTTCAAAGCAGGCTTTGGTTTTGCGAGTGATATCGTTAGGCAATTCCCACAACCGATAGCCGATCGCTAACTTGGCGGCGATCTTGGCGATTGGGAAACCGGTGGCTTTCGATGCCAGTGCGCTGGAGCGGCTGACACGTGGGTTCATTTCGATCACGATCATACGATCGGTTTTGGGGTCGCAGGCGAATTGAATGTTCGATCCGCCAGTTTCGACTCCGATTTCGCGAATGACGGCCAAGCTGGCGTCTCGCATGCGTTGGTATTCTTTGTCGGTGAGTGTCTGAGCAGGCGCGACGGTGATCGAATCGCCAGTATGCACGCCCATCGGATCAAAGTTCTCGATGCTGCAAATGATGACGACGTTGTCATCCATGTCACGCATCACCTCCATCTCGTACTCTTTCCAGCCGATGATGGATTCTTCGATCAGTACCTGACTGGTGGGCGACAAGTCCAGACCGCGTTGCACCATGGAATCGAACTCGTCGCGGTTGTAGGCGATGCCACCACCACTACCGCCCAGCGTGTAACTGGGACGCACGACGCAGGGCAAGCCAATTTGCTCAATGACTTGGCGAGCCTGCTCAAGAGTCGTCACGGTTTCGCCGGTACAAACCGACAAGCCGATCTTGTCCATCGCTTTGGCGAACAGTTGGCGATCCTCGGCCTTATCGATCACTTCGGGCTTGGCACCGATCATCTCGACGTTGTACTTTTCCAGTACACCGTTTCTGGCCAGATCCATGGAAACGTTCAGCCCCGTCTGGCCACCCAAGGTGGGCAACAGAGCGTCGGGTCGTTCCTTTTCGATGATCTTTTCGACGATTTGCCAAGTCAGTGGCTCGATGTAGGTTTTGTCGGCTAACCCAGGGTCGGTCATGATCGTCGCAGGATTGGAGTTCACGAGAATGACCTCGTAACCTTCCTCGCGCAACGCTTTGCAAGCTTGGGTACCGGAATAATCAAATTCGCAGGCCTGTCCGATGACAATGGGGCCAGAACCGATCAACAAAATCTTCTTAATGTCTTCCCGTTTGGGCACTTTTTTACCGTCGTCTAGATGTCGTTTGGTACAAAATTTCTAAAGCGTACCAAGTACGACGGCGACTATTCAAGGGTTAAGACCCGACTTAAACAGAAGTAGTGTTCAAGTATGCGATTTTGCAAAGATCTAAGCCGAAAAGCGTCTACCACTCGCCTGCAAGCTAACGATCTAGATCGAGCCGTTGTCATTCGTCGTCAATGATCTATACCCCCTTGGTTTCGGGCAAGCGAATCCCCAATCAGGATTGGCTTCGATTACCCGAAATTTTATTACCAAAGATCCAATGACCCAAATTCAAACGACGCTGCAATGGGATCGTCAAACAGACGAAACCTTCACCGATCAGCGAATGCTTTTTGGCCAACTCGGTTAAAACGAAAGTGGTAGTTGACGAAGGTTAAGTCCGCTACGGACGGATCTATTGTTTCTGAGGAAACCGATTTAGGAACGAGTCGGGAATGAGAATCGCTTTAGGCGGCTGACCAGGTGAGAAACGACAACAGGCCAGCACAAATTTTCCCGTAGCGATGACGTCGCTTGCTCGATTGATTTCAAATCGATACCCAATCTTTACCCCGTCGCAAAAGTCGATTTGCAGCCAGGTCTCCAACGGATCGTTCAAACAAGCGGGCTCATGAATTTGGACTTCGCAAGATCGTCGCGGGAACCCGAACACTCCTTTTTCGTCCAGCATCACAATGCACAGATTTAGAGACCGCAGGAAAGCGTACTCGGTTTCCTCCATCATGCGAATGTAGTTCGTGTAATGCACGAAGCCACTGGCGTCAGTGTCGCGGAAGCGGACTTGATGTTGGCGGCGAAAATCAACGTCCAGCATGCGGTCGAAAAAAATGCCGGCTGCGGTCGGTTGGTTGGCTTGGTCAGGACTACTCGACAAACCGACTACCTTTTTCGTGATGGCGAATTTTGGCCAGCTTGTCCGTTAGCTTTTTCAAAACGTCGGGATGTTGCTCGGCTAGGTCATTGGTTTCGCCGGGATCTGTCTGCAGATTGAACAGCATAAAGGGTCCTTCGTCCATTTTGCCGGCTGGTTTTTCACGTCCACCAGACCCGTTACCGGCGATCATTTTCCAATCGCCATCACGAATCGCCAGCATTCCGCTAATGGCTTGATGAATGACCGGCACGGGGCGAGTGGCCGTCTTGTCGCCCTCTGCCATTTTTAGAATCGAGAAGCTGTCTTCGGCCTCGTTATCAGTCAACGGTTGCCCGATGATGTCAGCACAGGTTGCAAACAGGTCGACATGACAAACGGTTTGCCGTGCGACTGAGCCCGCTGGAACGGTGCCGGGCCAGTATACAAAGAATGGGACGCGGTGCCCGGCTTCGTAGATATCGGCCTTGGTGCCACGCCAAGGCCCGTTGGCTTGATGATTTTCGGCGCGAAAGCCTTGAACGTTTGTATCGTCGACATGGTCTTTTCTGGGTTGGTCGTAGCGGTGCATGTACGATCCGTTGTCAGAGGTGAAAACCAACATAGTTTTTCTGTTATTGCCGGCACTGCCAGCGCGAACGGCAGTTAAGATTTGCCCCACTGCGTCATCGACCTGTGCAATGAAGTCGCCGTAGGGTCCTAGTTCTGTCGTCCCTCGGAATTTGTCGTTGGGTTGTGTGGGTTTGTGTGGGGCCGTGAATGGAACGTACAGAAAATATGGCGATTCATTGTCGGCAGACTTGTCACGGATAAATGCCGTCGACTCGTCAACCAAACGGTTTAAGCACTCGTCGATCACAAAGTCTTCGGCGCGAGGGCCTCGGCGAACGAAGTGAGGAAATTTAACGGCTGGTTGTTGCACCGTTGGTAACGCCGTAAAGCGATCGTTGCGGATGTAAACGTAGGGCGCCATGTCCAACGAGGCACTGACTCCAAAGTAATAGTCAAATCCATGATGGATGGGGCTGTCAGTGATTTGGCCGGCAAAATCGATTCCGGGATCGCCCTTAAATTGCGGAACGTCGGCGTCATTCTGTTTCATTGGCATCTCCATACCCAAGTGCCATTTGCCAACGATTCCCGTTTGGTATCCGGCGGCTTTCAACTTCGTGGCGATGGTGACTCGATCGGGTTCCAGCATGGGCTTGCTGTAGCCGTTCAAAACGCCTCGTTTCATCGGCGTTCGCCAACTGTAGCGCCCGGTCAATAAGGAGTATCGCGTTGGAGTGCATACGGCCGAGGGCGAGTGTGCGTCCAGAAACGTACAACCCTCTTCATGCAGCCGGTCCAGGTTCGGAGTGGCGATTTTTGATTTAGGATTGAGTGCGCGAACGTCACCAAAGCCCATGTCATCGGCCAAAATGATTACGATGTTAGGAAGATCTTCAGTCTTGGTTTGCCAACCCTGCGCGATGCCGGGCACAAGAAACAACAGAAAGAAGATTCCCAGAGGAGATGTAAATTTCATACGGAGGTTCCTCAATGATGGTCTTGATTGGCTTAGGATCGGCAGTACGTTACTCAACCGATTGGGCGAACGCGACTGGGCGAATGATCGATTCAGTTTAATCTAGGCAGGCCGAAATTCACGATGACCCATCCACAAAGGAATCGAAGCATTAAAGATCGTCATATTATTCTGAACAGTCACCAAAGGGAAGCAATGGGTGGCGAGTCTGCAGATTGGCAACGTCACAATCAGGCGGCTTGGGACGAGTTGGCCTCGACGGGTAGTCCACTAACCAAGCCAGCTGAGGATCACCTGTTTGAAAATCCGCTGAAGTGTATCGATGCACCCGGTTGGCTAGGTCCGTCGATTGCCGGTCAAAGGGTGCTCTGTTTAGCCGCCGGAGGTGGACGGCAGGGACCATTGTACGCCGCTGCGGGCGCCCAGGTTACGGTCGTCGATCTCAGTCAGGCCATGCTACAGCTGGATCGGCAGGTGGCCGCCGAACGCAAATTGGATTTGAAAACAGTGCAAACATCCATGGACCAGCTGACAATGTTTACCGACGAGCAGTTTGACTTGGTGATTCATCCGGTTAGCACCTGTTACGTACCACAGGTCCAACCCGTCTACCAGGAAGTGGCCCGAGTGCTACGCCGGGACGGGTTATACGTTAGTCAGCACAAACAACCGACCAACTTGCAAGCCAGTTTGAAGCCAGACCAAACGGGGTATTGGCTAGAACACAAGTACTACCGTCAGGAACCGTTGCCGGTGTTCGAAGGCAAGTCGCCGCTGCGCGAATCAGGGGCTCAAGAGTTCCTGCATCGGTGGGAACAGTTGATCGGCTGGATGTGCCGTGCAGGGTTTGTGATCGAGGACTTGCTTGAACCTCAACATGCCAAACCGCGTGCAGCCACGGGATCGATGGGACACCGTAGCCAATTTGTCGCTCCCTACGTCCGTATTAAAGCGCGAAAGATTCGGTCAGGATTTGGGTAAGCATTGTGTGAGAGAGGGAGATCACAGTTACGCTTCGTCGCTGTTGGTTGGAGCGGTTGCTGTTGCGGATTGAGCAGCAGCTTCTTCACTTGCTTTTTTGGCGGCCTTGCGAGCCTTGATTTCTGTTTCACGCTCGGCGCCGATGATCTGATCGTCTTTCAGGCCGGTTTCGATTTCGTGCAGGATGTCACTCATGACACTTCGTTCGTATTTGAAGTCGTCGAAGACAAACGTTTTTTCTTTGTCGTCCTGTTTGTACTTGATCTTGGTGATGCCTTTTTTCTCCCATTTCGTTTTATCGATCGAAACGATTTGGTCAAAGGCGAAGCGAGTGCCCCAGCTGCTGCTGAGTTCCTTTTCGGTGCTTTCGACCCAAGTGCCCCGAGACATAAACCACTTAATCAAACAGGGGATTCCGACCAAGCCACAGAGAGCCGCAAAAAAGTACTGAGAATCAATCTTGTGATGCATTTTGTCCGGCGTTTCGGGCTGCGCGCTTGCCCATTGGCGTTCTTTAACGACTTTGGTCCATTCTTTACGCGATAACCCGGTGTATTTTTTCTGGGAACCTTCGACAGGCGTCCAATAGACTTTGGAGCGTTCTAGTTCGGCAGGATATGCAACCAGCGCGTCGTAAAAACACCAACCGGCAAAAGCAAGGCAAGCTGCTGCAATCAAAAGGAACCGCCGGAAATACTTGGGGTCATTGTTAGCTCGTAGAGCCATAAATCTGTGTATCCGTCAATCAAGCCAATGAGTGAATAGGCGTTTAACCGCCAGCAAATAGAATCGTCGCCATCCAACCCCCGCCCGCATTATGTCTTAATCCAGCTGGTTTCGAAATCGGATCTGAAAATTTTCCAAAAGTTGGACTTGGATCAGTTCGATTTTGATATCGATGCAGATGGTTGTTGTTGAGTTAGGCAGTGAAAAGAGCCTAAGCCGCAGGCCAGATTCAGGGAGGGCAGGCCAATAATTCGTCGACCCGGGAATGCTGCCTTCATCAAATCGATGGCCCGTGCGTCAGCCAATGGGCTGTCGAATTGCGGGACTAGAACGCCATAATTGCAGATGTAGAAGTTCAAATAACTGGCCGGGATGCGGCGACCGGACAACTCGATGATTGGCGGCAAAGGCAAGTCCATCGCTTGCAGGGCTTGGCCGTCCCCACCAAAAGTGGTTGCCAGTTCACGAACCATTACCTCGAAATCTGCCTGCATGGGGTCGGCAGGGTTACTGCCTTTGGCCAAGATCAAGCTTTGTGTGTCGGCATACCGAGCCTGTTGGTCGATATGTCCGTCCGTGTCATCGCCAGGAATTTGCATGCCACTTAACCAAGTGATGCTGGTCGCGCCGGTCATGGACGCCAGAATACGCGAGACATCTGCTTGATGTTGATAGAACTGGGCTTCGTCGACGGGATCGTTGGGGCCAGTCGCATTGGGTGCGGGATTGCGATTGTAATTCAACAAGCAGGAGATCGTTGTCAGCAGATCACCTTGATCGTTGATTTCCAAAGCACCTCCCTCCACGACATAGCGACTGGAAAATGTCGTGACGGCAGCCGCTTGGCAGATCTTTTTGGCGGCGGCCATGTCGGCCTCAAACGGCGGGTACTTTTCACCCCAGCCGTTGTAACGCCAATCGATGCCTGCAACTTGTCCCAAAGTTGGATTGACGACAAAGGTTGGGCCGTAGTCGCGGATCCAGGCGTCGTTGGTGGCGATGTCAAAGAACTCAATTTGCGAGACGTGTTTCAAACGCTCGCCAGCCTGTTGCAAGGCATCGCCGCTGGCGACCACACAAACCGTTTCTGCTTTGGCGATGGTTTCGACCATCCTTATGAACTCGTCCTGCGCAGCGGCCAAGTTGTCGGGCCACGTATCTGTATTGTGGGGCCAGGCGACCCAGGTCGCTTGATGCGGATGCCATTCGGGTGGCATACGGAATCCCAATTCGGCGGGCGTCTTTTGTGTAGCTTCAGTCATCCAACCACCGTTGGTTTAGGCCTTGGTAGGCGTCGATTCGTCGGTCACGTAGAAAGGGCCAGTGAGTTCTAGCTGTTTGGATCAACGACAAATCGCAGTCTGCCAAAATCATGTCAGCGACTTCGTGTTTAGCTTGTGCCAAACGTTTGCCGTAGGGATCACAAATGAATGAGGCTCCCCAGAATTGAATGTTGTCTTCGCGACCGGCGCGGTTGGGGGCAACCAAATAGACTCCGTTGGCGATGGCATGCGACCTCATCATGGTCTGCCAGGCACTCAGTTGGCTGGCACCAAATTCCGCGCGGTCATCGTCCAACCAACCAATGGCGGTTGGGTAAACCAAAATTTCAGCTCCCTGCAAAGCGGTTATGCGGGCTGCTTCGGGAAACCACTGGTCCCAACAAATGCAGACTCCGATTTTTCCGAACTGAGTCGTGGCAGCAACGAACCCTAAGTCACCAGGTGTGAAATAGAACTTTTCCAAAAAGCTGGGGTCGTCGGGAATGTGCATTTTTCGATACTTGCCAACAATGCTGCCATCAGTATCGATCACGATGGCCGAGTTATGAAACAATCCGGCGGCTCGTTTTTCGAACAAGCCAGCCACAATCACCACTCCCAGCTGCTTGGCTTTTTCGCAAAGTGCATCGGAGGTCGGTCCTGGAATCGATTCCGCCAGCTGAAAATGCTGGTGGTCCTCGGTTTGGCAGAAGTACCGGTTAGTGAACAGCTCTTGTAGGCAGACGATTTTCGCACCC
The DNA here is from genome assembly GCA_964543985.1 of uncultured Pirellulaceae bacterium. Classification (GTDB taxonomy): domain Bacteria; phylum Planctomycetota; class Planctomycetia; order Pirellulales; family Pirellulaceae; genus CAJQPP01. The sequence continues at coordinate 21,444 of CAZJBW010000019.1, forward strand.
GCCTGGGCTGCGGTTTGAATGTTTTGCAGGGCAGCCTGTAGATTGTCGGCGACTTGCAGACGACAGGCGGACTGGATTGCTGCGACTCGAACCAAAAAACACCTCGAAAAAGGGAGTAAATATATACGAAATAGGGACATGATTGTCGGGATTGGATGCTATCTACGGTAGACGTAGATTCCCCGAATGGTAACTTAACCAGCATGTTGAAAAAACCGCCGCGAGGATTGTTTGTCACCGGGACGTCTACTGAGTCGGGAAAGACTTTTGTAGCTGCTTTGATCGCACGCGCCTTGCGTGAATCTGAGAACCGTCGAGTCGGCGTCTACAAACCAGCCGCCAGCGACTGTGTCAAAGTTGGAAGCGAGATCATTTCGGAAGACGCTGCCGTGCTGTGGGAGGCCGCCGGTCGTCCCCTGAATTTGGAATCCGTTTGTCCGCAAAGATTCCAAGCTGTTTTGGCACCCCACCTGGCTGCCAAGGCCGAAGGTCGCGAGATTGATTCGCAAATGCTGCGTCGAGGAATTTCAGTCTGGACCGACCATTGCGATTCGATTGTGGTGGAAGGGGCTGGTGGATTGATGTCACCGATTGGTGAAAGCGAATTTGTCGCCGACATCGCTGCCGACTTAGGGTACCCATTGATCGTTGTTGTTCCCAATGTGTTGGGCTGCATCAATTTCACTATGCAAACATTAATTGCGGCTGCCTGCTACGGAAAAGGCCTGCCAGTAGCCGGGATCGTCATGACGCATCCCGAAGGGTTTGGCGGCGACGTGAGTATCAATTCCAACGCCGACGAAATCGCGAAACGCAGCGTAGCGCCAATCTTGGCAAAGGTTGCTTTCGGAGCCGATTCATTCGATACCGACGTGGACTGGTTTGCCCTTTCTGATCCCAGCAAATATCAAGATGTCGTGGCCAAGTAGTCACCAGGCTACGTAATAGGTCGCATGATAGTCCGTTCGTTGAATCATTTTGAGTGGTAAATCGACGATGGCTTTTATTGAATACGTCGACTCGGACCAGCTTGCACAAAGCCAACGTGTCGATGATCCCGACAACATCATCCAAGTCCATGCGGTGCACCCGGAAGTGATGAAACAGCATTTTGAACTGTACGCTCAATTGATGCGACGACCCGGTCCACTGACTTTTGTGCAACGCGAATTGGCCGCCGTGGTGGTCTCGGCACTCAATCAGTGTCACTACTGAGTGACTCACCATAGTCGCGGTCTGCGACGCTGGTTGTTGAAAGACGGGATGGCCGAACAGGCCGCCGATCAACTGATTGATCAATTGGCAACCGACCATCAATCAGCGGCGTTAAACGACGTTGATCGAGCAATCGTTGACTACTCGGCCAAGCTAACGTTGCAACCATCGGGCATCGAATCGGCAGATGTTCAAACGTTACGCGACCAGGGGCTAGACGATCGAGCGATCCATGACCTGTGTTCAATCGTTGCCTATTTTGCTTTTGCCAACCGAATCGCCAACGGATTGGGATTGGAATTAGAAGGCTGAACCGTGGGCCCAGAATCGGCCCGCTGAATTTTTGATAGTATTCGGTACACTGTTGGTTTCATTTCGTGCATCAGGAAAAACAATGAGTATCGAACGTCAACACACCGCCCAACGAATGAGTAAGATCGTTAAGCACAACGGCACCGTCTATTTGTGTGGGCAGGTGGGCCAAGGGCAAAGCATTACTGAACAGACCGAAAGCTGTTTGGCCAGAGTTGACGCGTTACTCGAAGAAGCCGGCAGCAGCCGCCAGCACATTCTGCAGGCTGTTATCTGGCTGAGCGACATGACGTTGTTTGCCGATATGAATGCCGTCTGGGACGCTTGGGTGCCCGAAGGTCACGCTCCCGCCCGAGCCTGTGGCGAAGCCAAGTTGGCGCGACCCGAGCTGCTTGTTGAGGTGATTGTCACGGCAGCGGTTGCCTGAACAAACAACACGGCGCAATGAAAAAGGGCTCTCAAAAAAGAGCCCTTGGTTGGATTGCGGTGCCAAAATATTGACTGGCCGGCTTACTTGTTGTAATACGACAATTTGCCGGCACGGATTTGGCTAAGCAGGTCGGCAATGATCTCGTGGTTCTCGCGAGTTTGAGTGATTAGCAGCGAGATAGATGGGTCTGTGACTTGCATCATTCGTGTATCGACCCAAGACTCGGAAGCCACGTTGTTCTTGATGAATTGCATCAATCGCAAGGTCGCGTTCGCAAACGGAGGTTGCATCACATCACCAACGTAATAGGAAACGGATACCATTCCTGTTCGCGAAGATCGCGGAGTCAACGGGGACGCCTGCCGAGTCATCGGAGTTAATGCCATGCCGTCTCGGTAGTAGGTGGCCTGTTGCACGTCAGTTCGGTAATGGTTTGGCTGATTGATTAGCTGGCTGGTTGGCTGATTGATTGGTTGATTGGCCAACTGACGCCGCAGCATTTGCACTTCCTGTTGCAGTTGGCTGACCATCGATTGGTAGTTGGCAGCTTGGTTGGTTCTTGCCTTTGCCTTTGGTTGGTCAGTATACGGGTTGCGTACCGCACGCCATTGTTCCGCTTGGACAACTTGTCCGGTGTGTGTCCCCATCTTCGTTTCAACTTGCAATTGCGTCAGGTCGCGAGCAATGTTTTGCAAGTCTTGTTGAATCAACTGGACGACATTCTTCATCGACGCGTACTCTTTTTTCATCGCCCGCATTTGATTGGTCATTTCCAAGTTCGGACGATTTGCCGTTGGATTGAGTGGCGGCAACGGGTTGGTTAACATCGGCAGTGGTGTGCCTCGTGTGGTTTCCCGTGGCATTGGGGAACGCGAATTCGCTGAGGCTGGGTTATTGTTAGACGAAAAGAACGGACGGCTGTTGGGAAAAACGGCGGGCGAGCTAGCAGACAAGTCACATCGATTGCAATCGCTAGAATCCATTTCGCGAATTGCTTCTTGACGAGCAAAGTTGGCGGTCGAATCCAAGGCGATTTGTAGCACTTTTTCAATTTGGTCTGGGTTGCCAGCGTTTTCAATGACGAAGTTCGTCAATTGTTTGGCAAGCTGGTCACGCATTTGAGTTGCTTCACTGCACTGTTGACGAATAAACGGAGTCGTGCCAGGCAAAGGCAGTTGGCCGGACAGTTGCGATACCAGTTCGCCCGACATCCCTGAAAGCGATGCTGCGCATTTTGAATGAGGGCTTGGGTTGGAGACTTCACCGTGACTGCAGCAACCGGGCGAGCAACTGCCAGGGCATTGGGCAATGGTTTGATGTTCGCATTTTCCATCTTGGCAAGTTGTTTGTGTACAAGTTTGCTTGATCGTTGTTTTTGCACACGAAGATTGTGTGCAATTTGATTCGTTGCAAGATGGCTGGGAACACGAGCCTTGAGTACTAGTCGTCGACTGGCAATCTGTGCACTGAGTACTCGCCAAGCTTGAGCCACACGAGGGTTTGGGTTGGCTGATCGTTACTTTGGCAGACTTGCAGGGCGAACAGCTCGTACAATTTTCGGCTGCAGGTTCTGTGATCTCTTGGCCCCAAGTTTGGGCGTTGACAGCGATCGCGCATAAGCACGCGCCAATTATCAATAACTTCCTTGTCATCGCACTGGATCCTTTTCATTGAGCAATGGTTGTTTCGACCAGTGATTGTGACGGAAACGGCGATTTTCGAGCAATATCGATTCCGCAGGACCAATTTCGGGGCGATTTCCGATGCCATCGGCCGGAAATTTGAATGTGCAAAATCCAAGCTTTAGACTGGAACGGACGGATTATCCCACCTTCCTTTGATAGCGAGTTCACTGATGAATGACCAAATCGAACGATTTTCGGATTTGGATTGGCAACAGGTTTCCGAGGTTGCCAAGCAAAAACTGATCGACAATGGCGAGAAACGGGTGCGATTGTTGCAGTTGCAGGCTGGGTTTCAGGAGCAAGATTGGTGCCAACGCGGACACACTGGTTTTATCCTACATGGCACTCTGGAAGTTGAATTCCAGGACGATCGAGTAGAATCCTACTCCCAAGGCGATCCGTTCTTGCTATCAGCCGGTGAACCGCACAAAGCGCGGGTGTCGACTGGCAAAGTGCAGTTGTTCTTGGTGGACGATGTTTGAACGACATCATCATT
>CAZJBW010000019.1:25681-70539 GCA_964543985.1 uncultured Pirellulaceae bacterium
TTAAAGTTGCGAAGGAAAATTTACGAATGAAAAATGCGCTCACCGTCACACTCTTGGTTGCGTTGGCAACCACCTTTGTGGCCTCGAATTTACATGCTCAACAGGATCGCGCCAGTTACATCCGCGACAACTACGTAAAGAGTGAATACCAGATCCCGATGCGTGACGGTGTACGATTACACACGACCGTCTATCGACCCAAAGATAAGTCGCGCGACTATCCGATCATCATGAAACGTACGCCGTACAGTAGTCGTCCGTACGGCGATCAGATGTCCAGCCGGATTGGTAACTCGAAGTACGTCGAACGTGACGGTTACATTTTCGTTTCGCAGGATGTGCGAGGTCGTTGGAACAGCGAAGGCAGTTACGACAACATGCGACCTCACGTGGCCGGCGACGAAGACATTGACGAAAGTTCAGACACCTACGACACCATTGAATGGTTGCTGGAAAACGTGGATGGCAATAACGGCAAGGTCGGAATCAGTGGGATCTCGTACCCTGGTTTCTATTCAGCTGCTGCGTTGCCCGAGCATCATCCGGCGTTGGTCGCATCGTCGCCTCAAGCCCCCATCGGCGATTTCTTTTTCGATGACTTCCATCATCAAGGCGCCTACGTCCTGATGTACTGGATGGCCACAAGTACCTTTGGATTTCAAACCAACGGCCCGACCACCGAAAACTGGGTGCCCAGAATGGAACCGCGGCCGCGAGGCAACGCTTACGATTTTTACTTGGACTTGGGACCGCTTAAGAACTCAGCAGCCTACCAGGGCGAAGACAATTTCTTTTGGAAGCAACTGACCGAACATCCCAACTACGACGAGTTCTGGCAACGTCGCAGCATCCTACCGCACTTGAAAGACGTTAAGACGAATGTCATGACTGTGGGCGGTTGGTTTGATGCCGAAGATCTATTTGGTCCATTGAACATTTACCGTTCGATTGAAGAGCAAAGTCCCGATGCGTTCAACGTCTTGGTAATGGGCCCTTGGTCTCATGGTGGTTGGTCGCGTGACACTGTGACGACCGAAGTCGGCAATATCGTGTACGGCGATCATATCGCGGACATCTATCAACGAGATGTCGAAGCGCCGTTTTTCCGGCACTTTCTAAAGGGAGAAGACGCTAAGCCTGACTTCGAAGCCATGGTCTACGACACCGGCAAAGGGCTGTGGAGTAAATTTGCCGAGTGGCCACCTGCTGCGGCCAAAACCAAACAGGTTCATTTCCAACCTGATCGCAGTTTGTTGCCGGGCGTTCCCAAAGAGACCGGTATTGGAGACGGCAAACAGTATGCAGAATTCGAAAGCGATCCGGCCAACCCGGTTCCTTATCGAAAAAGAGAAGACATGACGTTGCGGTTCACGCCACGGCCCTACATGACCGATGATCAACGATTTGCCTCGGAACGACCGGATGTTCTTGTGTTTCAATCGGAGATACTCGATTCTGAGGTAACATTGGTCGGTCCAATTAACGCTCATTTGAAAGTGTCGGTCAGCGGCACCGATTCGGATTGGATTGTAAAACTGATTGACGTTTATCCAGACGAACCGACCAGCTTCCCAAAAACTGCGGCAGACGTCGACATCCGGGGCTATCAACAAATGGTGCGTAGCGAAGTCATTCGAGCTCGCTTCCGCGAGGGCTTTGAAAAAGAGCCCAAGCCTTTTGTGCCAGGCCAAGTGACCGACGTGACCGTTCCCTTGCAAGATATCTATCACACCTTCAAACCAGGCCACCGCATCATGATTCATGTGCAGAGTAGCTGGTTCCCGTTGATCGACCGCAATCCTCAAAAGTACGTCGATAACATTTTCGAGGCAGATGAGTCCGACTTCATCAAAGCGACGCATCGCCTGTACCATTCCGAAGAGCATCCTTCCTATCTGGAAGTGATGGTCCTGGAAGAAGAGCAAGAGTAAATCTTGTTCGAGTCACAACTTTGACGCCTCTTTCACTGGAAAGAGGTTTCAAGGTTGGTGAGCGACAAATTTAAAATCGATGTCACGGCAGTCGCCAGACTTCGGTTGTTGCGACTGACCTGAATTCTGGCGCATCCTACTACCCTGAAGTAATCGGATACGGGGGCGAGCTCCCGTTCGCTGCGGCGTTGCCAAGTCGATCTTAATCCACTCGCAGGGGCGCGATCTGCGGAGCATCCGATTCCAGCGACATGTGATTGCGAGTGTTGACGGTCAATTCAATCCGTACCACCCAGCGTCCATTTTCGTCGCCTTGCACAATCCAGTTGGGAGTCGCTTTGACGGATTGGTGTACCAATTCGAACCCACCCTCGGAACCGTTGACGGTTGCCACGGGACAGGTCCACAGAGAACCAGGTTGATCCCAACTAAGACTGGCGTCGATCCCCAACCAATTGTCATGCAAACTGATATTGGTGCAATGCGATAAAGCCAACTCAGTTCCCAAGTGACCCAAGCTTTGGCCCGTCGCATCTTTGAAGTGACGATCATCGATGTTGGCAGGCAGACCAGCAAAATTGAACTCGATACCGAACCGGAACGTGCGATCTTGCGGCAGGTTTTCCAGCATGTAGGCCACCATCAACGTGTTGCTTTCGGCGGCCAATGTGATGCCTTTGGTGATCTTGACCGGTACTTGGTCAACGAATCCGTGACGCGACATTAAGACTTGGTTGCGGTCGGGACTACGACGCAGCGTTAGTTCGTAGGCACCTTCGGCAAAGTCACCTAATTGTTGGTTCTTGCCAGTCACGAAGTCTTGGTGAGTTGAATCGGTTGACCAAAAATGGTCGACCAAAGATTTGCAACGTGTCTGATCGTACACGATCATCTGATCCAAACCCTCTTGTTTGAACTTGATCTGATCGTGGATGCTTTCGGCCGAGTCGTCGCCCATATCGGCGCCACGCCGTACTTTTTCGTGATAGGATTCGGGTCGTCGATCCATCGTGGCCAGCAAGTTGTGCCCGATCGATCGAACGTCCAGTTCGTACATATGCCCGCCCAATGTTGGCGATATCCAACCCGTCAACTTATTGTTTGACAAGCGGACTTCCGGGCTGAGATCGAAATTGAAGTCCTCGGCTTTGACCGAGCACACGGCTTCGGTTCCAACGGCTTGATCCAACAGATTGTCAGCGATAATCAAATGGTGATAGATGGCGTTTCGCAAGTGCGGCAAATAGACGCCACCAAAAGCCCCGTGCCAGTAGGCACAATTGCACTGAGCCCGATACAGGTGATCGCGAGCTTGATCCAGCAGGTTGCTGTCGCCATTTTTTTCAGCTTCCTGCAAGCGACGGCTGACGAACATCATCCGCGAATACATCTCTTCGGTTTCGGGGTACTTGCGTTTGAAGTTTCTCCAAAATCCACCGCGCACAAACTTCTTGATCCGCGGCCAGCGCCAATCGGATTCCAATTCATGCACGATCGATTCGTGCTCTCGTTGTCGTTCGACGGGCAGTGACCATTCTGTCATCTCGCGATAACTGGCATCGGGCAGGAAGACTTTGCCTTGAGGGCTGGTGTTGTCAACGGTTTCGGAAAGCGTCGTGCAATGTAACCAGTCACGGTTTTCCATCAGAGCATCAAAAAACGATCGTAGCCAACCGTTTTCGTAAACATGTTTTTTGGTTTCCGGCCAGGTACCAAACTTTTCTCCGTCATCGGCAAATACGACGGTCGCGTTGGGACGCGAGTTGGCGATTTCACGCAAGTACTCAACGGTCTCGTACGGGGCGCGGAAGGGGATGGTGTAACGCAGTTGTTCGCTACCTGGGAAGACCCGCAGCGTTCGACCTTGGTCTTCGGTGACGTAGTCGCAGTGCAAACCGTCATGACCGATTCCCGCATTTCGAAAATGAAAGTCGTCCAACACGGTGTATTCGACATCGCAGTCCGCGATATCGGTGACCAAATTGGCCTCCCAAACTCGCTCGGGAATCCAAATGCCGCGAACCTTTGTGTCAAAGCGCTGGTTCAGCCAGCTGCTGAAGCGACGAATTTGACCCTGCCGATCGACTTGTGGCAGCATCGTTAGAATCGGTTCGTAGAATGCACCACCTATGATTTCGATGCGGCCTTCGCTAACCAATGTGCGAAGTCGATTCAAATAATCTGGATGACGTTGTTGCAACCATAACAACAGCGGACCGCTGGTGTGTAAGCCAATCTTTAACGGATGGTACGATTCGAACAGATTCAGGAAAGGTAGATAGCTGTCCTGATACGCCTGTTCGATGACCTCGTCAAAATTGCCGATGGGTTGATGATTGTGGAGGATTAAACAGAGTCGAATATTCTGATCAGCCATGTTGCACTCAAAGGGGCTACGCGTCGCGATGCCTGACGGCGATTTGCAAGTAATTACGACATGCTATGACTTGAGAGCACTTGTGAAAATGCCCTATTTTTTAAGTTGCAGGTCTCTGTGTAGATATCGTCGAAAGCGGCGAATTTTGACCAATAAATCACGTGGATTCGCCGGATAAGAGAAATTCGAATTCAGAAATTCGGATTTGAGTTGAGACTTTGATCAAACTGGCGAAACTGCGAGGCGGCCGATTCTGGCGAAACGGTGTTTACCCAGCAATCGGTTGCTAGCTCGAACCCCGCAGACTGGGGAAAGCGAGGCACCAAGTCGACAAACCAGGGAGCGTCGGCTTGATCAATCGGTGGCAGGTGGAACAGCAAATTGTACGCCGGATCATCTAGGCAGCGTTCCAATCCGTCCACCCATTTGCGGCACAGCCTAGCCAGTTCTTCCCGTTGGGCGACCGGCAGCTGGTGAAAAGGCGTGTCAAATTGCGGCGCGATACGAATTTGATGCGAGTGCCGGCTGGCGAATGGGCAGTACACCATGAAATCAGCCGACCGTTCGACGATGCGAACTTGCGAGTCTCGTTCCCAATCCAACAAGCGACGCCAGGTACTGATTCCGTCGTCCACCGTTTCCAACATCCGCTCGACTCGCTTTCTTACCTGACCCGTACAAACCGGAGAACCGATCAGTTGAAAATGAGAATGCTCAATGGATGCTCCTGCCAATTGTCGGCAGTTCATGAACAAGCAAACATGTTGCACTGCCTGTTCCTGAACATGTTTGGCGACGCGATCTTGAAAGGCGTCGAAGCTGGCCGATAGTTCCTGGTCGTTCAGACCACTTAGGCTAACCACATGTCGAGGCGACAGAACGATGACCTCTTGAAAGCCAGGCGAGCTGCTTGGTCGATCGTCGGTACCGAACTCATCCATGGCAGACTTGGTCAAGCCGCTGCCTTTGTTTTGTAAATTCGCATCCAGGGCAGGGTACTTGTTGGGCAGTACGCGAATCAGCCAAGGTTGATCCTGTTTGCCGGGCCAAATCTTTATCGGAGGTGGGGTCACTGATTCGTTGCCCAAACAAAAGGGACAATCGATGCCCGCTCGTCTTTGCGAAATCTGTTGGAATTCCAGCGGTCTTTTTTGTCGGCGTTCGGCGATGCATGACCATTGCCCAAAGATGGGATCGTATCTTAGGTCAGACATTGCGGCCTCGCCTAACGGCTGGGGGAATCAGGAATTTGGCAGGTTCGTATCGGCACCGTCACGCAAACGAAAAGTTTCGCAAGCGGGAATGTCGCAATCCGTCGAACGGGGCGAGGGTCCCCGAAATGACGCTCGACTTCCACAACGGAGTGTTTATAAATCGAGCCGATAGTGTAACGGTTTTGGCTGGGGATAGCGATTTCAGCTTTTCGCTGATTCTGGAGTCGTGTTTTCGGTTTTTGCAATGGAGCGATACAACTGGCGGTATTGATTGGCGCTGCTGGTCCACGACCAGTCTCGCCGCATCCCGTTCTCAACCAATTGGTTCCAGGTGGCTTGGTGAGTGAACGTGTGCACGGCTCGTGACAGCGCTTCTTCCAACGCCCGCGTGTGATAGTGTTTGAACAAAAACCCGTTAGCCGTTTTGTCAGCAAGATTTTGCTGAGTGCAGTCGACCACGGTGTCCGCCAGGCCGCCGGTTTCATGCACGACGGGAACCGTTCCATATTGCATGCTATACAGTTGGTTCAGACCGCAGGGCTCGTACTGGCTAGGCATCAGAAAAATGTCCGCTCCCGCTTCGATTTGATGAGCCAGCTTGTCTGAGAAAGCCAACTTCAAACCAACCGAATCGGGCCACTGTTTCTGCAGTTGTTGTAATGTTTGTTGATAAGCTGGGTCGCCCGTTCCCAAAATGGCCCACTGTACTTGTGCGTTGTGCTGCAACCAATGACGCATAACTTCAAGGATTAGCGACCAACCTTTTTGAGTTGCCAAACGCCCGACGATCCCAATGACCGGTTGCGTCGGTTCTGCAGGCAAGTTCAAGATGGATTGCAAATCGGCTTTGCATTTCGCTTTGCCGGTCTGCCAATCATTGACATCGTAGTTACAGGCTAGATGTTCGTCGGTTCGTGGATTCCACACTTGGGTGTCGATGCCATTTAGGATTCCGGTCAGCGATTCACTGCGTTCCAACAAAACCGATTCCAGTCCACAGCCTTGTTCGGGCGTTTGGATCTCAAGGGCGTAGCGAGGACTAACCGTGCTGATGGCGTCGGCAAACACGATTCCGGTTTTCAATAGATTCAACCGACCATAAAACTCCATTTGCCGCCAATTGAAGTATTGCCAATCGATACCGGTCAACAGCATGTCCCAATGCCAGAAGTTTCCTTGGTATGCCAGATTGTGAATCGTCAGCAGCGACGCAATTTCCTTGAAAGACGATTGCCCAGAATGGGTCGTCTTCAGGTAGGCAGGGATCAAACTGGTTTGCCAGTCGTTGCAGTGAATGACGTCGGGGTACCAATTCAATTGTGACAGCGAATCCAGCAAGAAGCGATTGAAGAAAACAAAGCGTTCACAGTTGTCTTTGAAGTCCTCGCCCGCAAACTGATACAACCCGTCGCGGTAAAAATAGCTTGGTTGGTGCACAAAATAAATAATGACGTTTGAATTTGGCAGCGTCGCCTTCAGCAACTGGCCCGAAACCATTTTGCTGCCGATCGGAATCTGAAACTCGATTTCCGTCTCTTCGATCGGGATGTTTGCCTCATGAATGCCCGGATAGGCAGGCAGAAAAACGACTACTTCGTCACCCCGTTTCGCCAACTCGATTGGAAGAGCTCCGCAAACGTCGGCCAGTCCACCCGTTTTTGCAAACGGAACCATCTCGCTGCTGGCGATCAATACCCTCATCGTGCGTTTCCGTTATTACAGAACATGAGTGTTTCCGAACGTGACTATGCGGTTGTACTCGTCACCAAAACTGAATCGGCTTTCACCAATCCGTTCGATGTTGTTTTAATTGTAGCGGTTTTGTCAGCGACCGCTAAGCGAGGCGATGGCTGTTTCAATTTTAATTTTCAGTAGCGACATGTTCGAAAATTGGTCTTTCGGCAAACACCACTGCGGGCCGCGATACGTCATCGTCGCATCCGTTGGGTTTTGGCTATGAATCAATAATTTGATACAGCCACGTAGGAAATTCAATTGGGCGAAATCCTTAGCAACGACCACGAACCAGTGGTCGTCTTGCCAAATGTGCTGTCGAATTGCTCGCAAGGCGGTTCGTTGATCTGTGGCGTCTAACCAATGTCGCGTCGTTGAGTCGTGTTTGTCGGTAACGACGGTTTCCTGGTTCGGATCAAAAGGATCAGCAAGAACGGCGATCACATTTCTTTGAAGTCGGACACAATTCCACAGTTCTGCAATGGTGCAATTAATTATGGGGTGCAATAAATCGGGCGCGATTTCGTGAGCCGGTTGCAAGACAAATCGCCTAAAACTCATTCGCGAATGTGGCACCGTCAGGTGTTCGGAATCAATTACTTGTTGGCCAAAAAGTAAAATATCCAAATCCAGCGGACGGTTCTGTTGGCTTTGTTGGCGATCACGACCAGCTTCTTCTTCAATTTCCAACAATGCTGTCATCCATTCGGAACTAGACAGTTTTGTATCCACCAGTAGAGCACCGTTTAGAAATTGGCCTTCGACATTTCCAACAGGCTTGGTTCCCAAAAAAGAACTCGTTTTTAGCACTCGGCAATGTTGCAGATCGTCAATTTTTTGAACGGCTGAATCCAGATTGCTGGCGCAGTCACCTTGATTGCATCCGAGAGCCAACAAACTGAGTGTCATTGGGCGGTGTCTTCAAGCGGCGGATGGATACGGTGAGCAACGATTGGAGAGCAGGCAAAATAAAAGGCGGATGCACATCGTGTGCTCCGCCCTGCTTGAACCGCAATAATTCGAGTCAAGCCGACAAATTGCATGTGAACGCCTGCGAGCCTCCATGCACCAGCCGAGATAATCTCGGTAACACGAACACAAAATAAAGGGTGGGAATCCTTCCTCGCTACAACTTGCGTTGTAACGATGCAGTCGCATCCATCAGTTGCTACACCCAATAATCCTGATATACGGGACCAGTTATTTGGTTGACAAACTTTGAAGCATCGACTCAAAAGAGGTAAGATCAGACGAAGCCCGAGCCCAATAGATTACAGAAGCAATCTATCTTTTTTGTCCCCTTTTTTACCTGGCTAGAAACAACGGACAAAATGATAGCGCAGACTAAAAGGCAGGATCAAAGATCTGGTTTTTCCGAATATTAGCTTCGGAAGCCACTGCCGTTTTTTAGTGAACTATTTATCTCAACTGCGAAACAATCGAGTTTTGTTTTGTGCGAAGAACCATCTCAGGTAACGAGGTATTTTGTCGATCAGCGCTCGATTGTCAAGCAACCATAATAAAAAAACAGACGGAAACCTTTTTGTTTTTTTTGACGTTTGTTCAGTAAAAAAATTGCACAGGCGATGACTCGATTTTTCGTGTGCGAAACCTGTTTTAAGTCTCAGTTGTAAAGTGTTTCGCTACACTTGACAGAAATTTCACGGTCGCGCTGAGCGAGTTTTTTGTGTGCTACTGTGTTCGCTACGGTGAACTATAATTTCGAACTCAAAATCCTTTAATGTTAAAACCTGAAAACCGTTGCACGGAAACGAAACTTGCTAAGCATCATCAACTATCCACACCCTACGTTGCGTCATCAATCAAAACCCATTCGTCGAGTGGACAAACGGCTAAAGTCAATGGTCGCGGAAATGTTCGAATTGATGTACGAACATAAAGGTATCGGGTTGGCAGCCAATCAGGTTGATTTGCCGTTTCAATTGTTCGTGATTAATCCCAGCGGCGAAAAAGATGCCAACGAAGAACGTGTGCTGATCAATCCTGTCGTGCAACGCCCGAAAGGAACCAGTGAACACGACGAAGGTTGCTTGAGTATCCCCGGCGTCTACGGGAAAGTTATTCGACCAGCTCAAGTACACGTCATCGCTTACGACCTGCAAGGTAACAAGATGGACGAAACCGTGGACGGGATGTTGTCCAAGGTGATCCAGCACGAATACGACCATCTGCAGGGCGTGTTGTTTCCGGATCGCATGAGCGAAGCGGCCAAGAAAAGCATCGAGGATGAATTGGACGAGTTCGAATTGGAATTCGCGGCCATGTTGAAAAAAGACGATGGCTTGTTGGCCGAAAACACCAAGCTTCGATTGGCTAAGTTGGAATCCGAATACTGCTAACAGCACTTCCCCGTCACCCAACTAGCGACGCTACGCCGGTTGTGGCAACTTAAAAAAACAGTGCTGAAAAATTACAACAGGATGAATCGATGAAGCTGATCGTTATGGGGACTGGGCCCTTCGCTGTTCCCACGTTGCAATGGTTGGTCGAGGCAACGGAATACGAAATCGATCTGGTTGTCACGCGGCCGATCGATGATGCCGGCAAACGACGCAAGACGGTTGCCAATCCCGTCCGCGAGTATGCGGAAAGTCAGCAGCTGGAAATTTTTGCTCCACGCAACATCAACGATGCCCAGGCGGTCGACAAACTGAATTCGTGTGACGCCGACCTGATGTTCGTTTGCGACTACGGTCAAATTTTAAAGCGACCAGCTTTGACGGCGACTCGTTTGGGAGGAATCAATTTGCATGGTTCATTGCTGCCTAAGTACCGAGGGGCAGCGCCTATTAACTGGGCCATCTATCACGGCGAAACTGAAACGGGTGTTACCGTCATCCATATGACACCCCGGTTGGACGGAGGTCCCAGTCTTAGCCAGCGTCGGTTGACGATCGAACCGAATGAAACTGCCGAACAACTGGAACCTCGCTTGGCAACGTTTGGCGTCGCTGCTGTTCAGGAAGCTTTGCAGCTACTGACCGATTGGGACGGAACCAGCCAACTGGGTGAAACGCAAGACCAACAACTTGTTACTCAAGCACCTCGCTTGCAAAAACGGCAAGGAAATATCGACTGGTCCCAATCCGCCGCTCAAATTCACAATCAAGTTCGCGCCTTTCAACCGTGGCCTGGATGTTTCACCTACTGGTTGCCCGATGCTGGAAAAGCACTGCGACTGATCGTTCATCAAACTAGCTGGACGCAGGAAGGTTCGTCGGCGCCGGGAATCGTTCAGACGGCCAACGATGACGGGATTCAGATTGGGACTGGACAGGGAACGTTGACGGTTTTGACCGTGCAGCCCGCTGGCAAAAAACCGATGCCGGTCGCCGAATTTTTGCGAGGGCGTAAAGTAAAGCCGGGCAATCACTTCGGGAAAAATCCAGATCAAGGTTGAGTGCTTCAGGAAGCGTGGAAAAGGCTGCTTTCGTCGATTTCAAGCCACTTGCATTTCCAGCATGAGGTGGGCGGGGCTTGGAGGGCTGGTTCACCGCGACAAACCCCGAAAATTAGGCTGAAGCATCCCACGGGGTTGATACTGCAGGGCGACTGGTTTGGTGATAAACTGGTGACGTGAAATAACCAGAAATCGATTTTTCCATTTGTTCAAGAAAAGGGAGAACCTATGCGAATTGCGGCGCTTTGTCTGCTTTCTCTGTGTGTCGCCATAAGTGGCACTGAGAATGTAGTGGCCGAGTATGGTGACTCGGTTAAGGCAAACAACGACCAACTGGCTGCTTGGCAAGATCCTCAAGAAGAAGCAAACCAAGAAGAGGAAGCAGAACAAGACATGGCGGAAGAGCAAGAGCCAGATACCATCGAATCGGTTATTGCCGAGTACGACCAGAAGATGAAAGACTTTTTGGAAGTCTATCGAGCTGCCAAAAATACCGAAGAGCGAACCAAGGCTTTGGCTAATAACCCTAGCGCTTCTGAATACGGCAAGCGTCTGTTGGCTGTCGTCGAAGAAGATCCCACCAGCGAAGAAGCCATCGAAGGGCTTACCTGGATCATTCGCCGTGATCGTAGTGCTAACGCTGGTTTGGCAACTGAGATGTTGCTGAAACATCATAGTGATTCGGAAGAGTTGGCTAATATCGCGATCGCCAAGTTACGCGACCGCCCGACCGTTGAGAACCAGCAATTGTTGGACAGCCTGATCGAAAACAGTCCGATTAAACGAGTTCAAGGAATCGCCAGCTACGCCAAAGTGATGCAGCTGAAAAATTCTCAACGGACCTACGATTTCTATGTGGATGTTGTTAACTCAGAAGTTTCCGAAGAGGAAGATGAAGAAGCTGCTCAACAACGAGCCGGTATGCAAACCCAGCTGGATGCAATGCTTGCCGAGATTACCGACGAGGCCAAAGCGATTTACGAAAATGGCGAAACCTCAGAGGGTGAAACTTTGGAATCGATGATGGTCAAAATCAATGACGATTACGGCGATGTCGCCTACATCAAAGAAGCCGAAAGAACTTTAGGCGATGTCATCGAACCACTCTTGTTTGAACTTAAATATCTGGCGATCGGTAAAACCGCACCAGATATCGAAGGCGAAGACCTGGACGGCGAAGAATTCAAGCTGAGTGACTATCGCGGCAAAATTGTGGTGATTGATTTTTGGGGTGATTGGTGAGGCCCCTGCCGGGCTATGTACCCTCACGAGCGGTCGCTCGTAAAACAACTGGCAGGTAAACCTTTCGCGCTGATCGGCGTCAACAGTGACGGGGATCGCGAAAAAATCAAAGAGATCGTCAAGGAAAAGAATATTACTTGGCGAAGCTTCTGGAATGGTCCCGAAGGAACGAGTGGTCCGATCTCCAAACGCTGGAACGTCAGTGGTTGGCCGACCATCTACGTTTTGGACGGCGAAGGCGTCATCCGCTACATCAATGTTCGTGGCGATGCCATGGATCGCGCGGTCGAGACATTGATGGAAGAAATGGGTCACGATATTTCCATCGTCCATCACGACGAGGAAGAAGCAGACTCTGATGCAGAAGAAGATGCGGACGAAGAGGACGCGAAATAGGCGTTGCGTACCTAATCAAAATAGCAAAATAGAAAAAGCCCGGTACCTGATTCAGGTGCCGGGCTTTTTTGCGGTATTGTGTTTTCGATGAAAACCGTTTGGTCAAAAAGATTAGGTGTCTTTGTCTTCTTTGGTACCTGAGCCCTTTTTCTTGTCTTCTTCCTGATCGTCGTGAATGCGAATGTCGTCGACATCGATACGCGGCACACCGCGTGGAGCACGTGGCGTTGGTCGAATTTCTGGGATGATGATTCTGCCGCCACCGCGAAAACCACCACGACCACGACCACGCTCGATTTGCTCCAAAATCCGATCAGCAAGATCAGAGGGACGCATGTTGGTATCGCTGGCCGTGTACTTTTCGTACGCTGCGTGAGCTTTCGGGTGGTTCTTCTTGAGTTCTTCCAAGCTGTTGGCCGAGTAGCTTTTGGTCAGATTCAACGTTACCTCGACCTGGGCTCCTTCGCTCTCTTCCGGGAAGTCTTTCAAGGACATGTACAGGTCAGGATAATCTTCCATTAGCTCTTCCGATTGAGCCGACGAGTACTTGCGAGTTAGCTTGACGACGACGGAACCTGTATTTTTGTCTTCTTCGATCACGGTGACTTCGCCGTTCTCAACCGCTCGGACTTTGAGAACTCCGTTGACCGTGGATTGAGAGATTGAAACGGACGATGACGAATTAAATCGCTGATCGTCTAGCAATCCCATGTCGATCGTGCCTCGCCATTCCGAAATTTCAGGCAATTCGATTCGAACTTGGCCGTTGGCAATGTTGGGCAGGAAACCTACGGCTGCCAAAGCACTTAACAAAGCAAAACGTTGGACGGAATTTTTTAAGGAAAGCATTACCTGTTGCTCCGATCGAGGTTCTAGACAATGGTTGAATTTGGATGCCGACGAAACAGTCGCGACGTGGAATAATACTCAGATCACATTCTATGACTAGCTGAATCTCAGGTCTTTTGTGTCATATGCGATGTTAGTCGATGCCAAACCGGTTTTTCGAGGGAAAATCCTGCTGCCATCGTACAGAAATCGCAGAAAATCTCCTTTGACAATTCCCGCATTGGCCTAGGGACGTTAAATTCGCCGCAAAATACTATCTTCCGTTCCTGCCGTGCTGACCCAGCCGGTCCATTTTTCTACCTCCGATCAAGCCGCCCAACGCCGATATGCCACTACTGACCATTTCAGATTTATCCATCGGATTTCGCGGGCCTGCCCTTTTGGACTCAGTGTCGTGCGTTATTGAATCTCGGCAACGAATTGGTCTGTTGGGTCGCAATGGGGCCGGCAAGACGACGTTGATGAAAATCCTGGCCGGGCAGATCGAAGCGGATTCGGGGAAAGTGATTTTGGAATCGGGCCGCCGAGTGGCTCTGTTGCCCCAAGAAGTACCGTCGGGATTGCAGGTCACGGTCGCCGAACTGATCAAACGCGGGCTGGATGACTCAGACGACCATTTGGCGGGACACCAATCCGATCCAGTCCAAAAAGTTCTCTCGCAATTGAATCTGGATGGCCAGGCCGATTTTGATCAACTGTCTTCGGGCTGGAAGCGACGAGTCTTGATGGCTCAGGCATTGGTCAACAACCCGGACTTGCTGTTGCTGGACGAGCCGACAAACCACTTAGACATCGAGGCTATTGAATGGTTGGAGTCGTTTCTGATCAAGTTCGACGCTTCGTTACTGTTTATCACTCACGACCGTATGTTTCTACGTCGCTTGGCAAACCGAATTTTGGAAATCGAGGCCGGGCGATTGTTTGACTGGACGTGCGACTACGAAACGTTCCTCAAACGAAAAGAGCAAGCCTTGCACGCCGAAGCCAAACAAGACGCTCTGTTTGATAAAAAGCTGGCAGAGGAAGAAGTTTGGATTCGTCAAGGCATAAAGGCGCGGCGAACCAGAAACGAAGGTCGAGTTCGAGCTCTCAAAAAAATGCGTGAAGAGCGTCGCAACCGTCGCGCGAAAGTCGGAACATCTAACTTGCAAATTGATGTCGGCGAAAAAAGCGGGCAGCGAGTCGTCGAGGTCAAGAATGTTTCGTTCGGCTACGACGACAAACCGATCATTGATGATTTTTCAACGCTCATTGTACGCGGCGACAAGGTCGGAATCATCGGACCCAATGGCGCCGGGAAATCGACACTGTTAAAGCTGCTGTTGGGTAAGCAGACGCCACAGAGTGGCACTATCGAAATGGGAACTCATCTGCAAGTTGCCTATTTCGACCAACTGCGTGAACAACTGGATCCTGAGCAAACCATCCAGGAAAACGTAGGTGATGGTAGCGATCATGTGGAAATTGGTGGTGCTCGTAAACATATCTACGGGTACCTGCAGGAGTTTTTGTTTACTCCCGAACGAGCGCGAACCAAAATCAAATTTCTTTCAGGTGGCGAACGGAACCGCATCTTGTTGGCCAAGCTGTTCGCTAAACCGGCAAACTTAATTGTGTTGGACGAACCGACGAACGATCTAGACACCGAAACGCTTGAAATGTTGGAGGAACGCTTGGTCAACTACGAAGGTACTTTGTTGGTGGTCAGCCACGACCGGACTTTCCTGAACAATGTTGTGGGTAGCTGTATCGTGTTTGAAGCCGGGCAGGTCAAAGAGTACATCGGTGGTTATGACGACTGGAAACGACAAAGTATGGCTCAGGCGAAGGACTCGGCGGATGCCACCGAGGCAAAGAAAAAGAAAGTAAAACCCAAGCCAAAATCCTCAAGCTCTCGCAAGCTGAAATATGCCGAGCAGCAGGAATTGCAAAAACTGCCTCAGCAAATCGAACAGCTGGAGATGCAAGTTGCGGAATTCCACCAAGCGATGGCTGACCCCGGTTTTTACCAACAAGAATCGAAAGTGATTGCTGCCAAACAAGCGGAATTGAACCAGCTGGAACAGCAGGTCGCCACCGCCTACCAACGTTGGGAAGAACTGGAAGCGATCGCCGGCTTGTAGGGATCGGTGCGAGCTGTATTTACTGGCGGACATGTCAATGAAATCACTGATTTCGACTAACAAAATTTCGGGTTGGCGTGCTAAAATGCTCGCTTCTTAATGGCCTGCTGTCGTGGCCCAAGTCCGCTCGCGGTTTAATACATCGAAACGCCCGTGTCCGAAAACGAATCGAAACTGCTGTACATTGAAACCGTTGGTTGCCAGATGAATATGCTGGACAGCGAGATGGTGGTCGCTAGCCTGCGTGGCCACGGGTATTCGGTTACCGATTCGCCAGACCAAGCCGACGCCATCCTGTTTAATACTTGCAGTATCCGCGAGCAGGCAGAAAACAAGACCTACAGCGCGTTGGGTAGGATGCGGCAAATGAAAGAGCAGGATCCCAAAAAGATCATTGGTGTGATGGGCTGCATGGCGCAAAAGGATCAGGGTTTGATCTTCCAGCGGGCTCCCTTTGTCGATTTGGTAGTCGGCCCCGGCCAGCTACATCAGATTCCTGACCTCATTTCAAAAGCACAAGACCAGGGCGGTCAGCACACGGCCGTCAGCTTGGGCCGCAAGGACGGCAAGGTCGAGCAAATCAAACGCAGTCACGAGACGTTCGATCCGTTACGTGATCCGCAAATGCGACCAACTCCCTTTCAAGCTTTCTTGCGAATCCAAATCGGCTGCGACAAATTTTGTACCTATTGCGTTGTCCCGATGACTCGCGGTCCCGAACAAGGTCGGCCTCCAGAACAGATTTGCGACGAGGCAAAAATTCTGGCCGCGCAAGGTGCCAAAGAGATCACGCTACTTGGACAGACGGTTAACAGCTACAAGTACGGCCAAGGCGAAAAGACCACGACGTTTGCCGACTTGCTGCATCAGGTTCACCAAGTCGATGGGATCGAGCGGATTAAGTTTGTGACCAACTACCCCAAAGATATGACCGTTCCCGTTTTGCAGGCCGTTCGCGATCTACCAAAAGTTTCTCCCTACCTGCACGTGCCGTTGCAAAGTGGTAGCGATTCGGTTTTGAAGCGGATGAAGCGGGGCTATACCGTGGCAGACTATCGCGACATGATGGGCCGGATCCATCAACACTTGCCAAACGCCGCGATCTCAAGCGACTTTATCGTGGGGTTCTGTGGCGAAACCGAAGACGAGTTCCAACAAACGGTCGCGTTGACGAAAGAGTGTCGATTTAAAAACAGTTTCATCTTTAAGTACTCAGAACGCGCGGGCACAAAATCGCACGCCAATATGCCCGACGATGTCCCGTACCCCGTCAAACAGCGTCGCAATAACGATTTGTTGGCGGTGCAGAACCAAATTAGCTTGGAAGATAACCAACAATTTGTCGGCATTCCCGTTGAGGTCCTTGTCGAAGGGCCCAGTAAAAAGTCAGTGAAGGACGAAGAGCAAGGCGACATCGTTCAGCTAACCGGGCGGACTCACTGCGATCGCATCGTTGTCTTTCAAGGTAACAAACGATTGGTTGGTCAAATTATCCCGATCGGAATCTACGAAGCGACCGCGTTTACCTTACTGGGCACCGTCGTGACATCGGAAAGCAAGCCAGGCTTGGTTCAGCTATCCGTTTAATCACCGTGGCGGCGACAAATTTCTCTTGAGGTGGATCGCGGTGTCACTGTCTCACTGCCCAGCGAATCGCAAAACCAAATAGCACACAGGTCCGGACGCGGCGACGTACAGCCAAACGGGAAAAACCCACTTGGCCATCTTGCGGTGCTTTGAAAACTGGTTGGTGTAACCGTAAACCCATGTCAGCAAGATGAACGGCAAACTTAGTCCGGCCAAGACGATATGGGAAATCAACAGAGCAAAATAGGCGATCCGGACGGGCCCTTGGCCTTGGAACTTAGTTTCGTCGCTAGTGAAGTGGTAGACGACGTATAGCAACAGGAACAGGCACGAACTGGCCATCGCCATCGAAATAAAGCGTTTATGCTTGGCCACATTACCCGAGCGGATTTGCAGCAAAGCCAGCACTAAAAAGATGGCTACCAAGACGTTTAGCAGCGAATAGACCGTAGGCAAAAAACCAAGGTCGATTCCCGTGGGCAACGGGATCTTCAATTCGGGGCGTTGCATGGCACCAACCAATGCCCAAACGACAATGGTCAGTATCCAGACGCCGATCTTTAATTTGCGGCCAAGCACTAGCTTGGCCGGTTGTTGGATGTAGGTGGCTCGATCCATTTCGGTCCCGATTTGCAGAAGCGGATAATGTCAGCTTAACCGCAAACGGGACGGATTTGTAATGGACGATTCGACTGGCTTGCACTCACGGTGCATTTAGCGAACGCCTCAGCCACCGCCACTGCCTTGACCAGCTGGTGAGGGAGCGAACCCGGAACTACCTCCCGAAATGGGAGTGTAGCCATCGTTCAAGGCGCAACCAGAAAATGCCAATGCGGCAACGAGCAAAAGAAGGCTGGCAAATCGTCGGATTGATTTATTCATGATTTGTTCTTGTGAGGGGTGCAAAAAACCTTTCGGCAATGCGTATATCATCTCCATCGCATTCCGTCTCTGTTGATATTCATCGGAACAACTGCACCTTCGAATATGTTAAAGTTCGAACTGACTGCAGAAATTTCCTGCCTGCTATCATCTGCAGAGGGTCATTGGAGAATTTGGCGAAATACGCCACAGTCGATTTGACTTGCGCCAACGATGTGCTGGCTGATCGACAAAGCTAAGCAGACTGGGAAAACGTGCCCCGCGCGAAAACGTGCGTCTGCGGTACCGTTGTGGAATTCAACAGACTCTTTTAGTCGAATCAATGCTGGGGAATCTTTGGCGAATGACATTTCGCAAGCAAAAGACTTTGCTTTGTTTGACTGCTCAATTCCGATAGGGTTGAGTTTGCTCGATTTGGTTCGACTTTGTTCGATCTGTTGAATTGAAGATGAAAAACAACGAGGAGAAAACGATGATCCGATATTGGAAATGCCTTTCTGGCATTCTGATCGCAAGCTTGACTGTGTTTTCAATTGCGGCTGAAGGTCAACAGACGCCCCAACAGAGCATCGACTCATTTAGCTCGCTAATCGAAAACGCACCGGAATCGTATTCACCGGCAGAATTCATCATGTCGGAAATCACATGGGACAAGTCGAAGCAAAAAGCGTTTCTGGAAATCTCTTTGATGTTAAAAGATGGTCACCAAGTATCTGCCTTGGACCAGGACTCGGAAGACGCAACATTTTTCGAAACCATTATTGCTCTGGAACCTTCCAGCCAGTTCGAACTAATCGGAAAGTTTGTACCGAAAGCACCTCCATTGCGAGATTCAAACACAAAGGAATTTTTTGGATTCGATTGGCTCTACCATGAAAAGCTTGTCGTCTGGAAGGCTGCGATCCAACCGAAGGAAGGTGTCGCAGTGGAAGACGTCGTTATCGTGGGCAAATTACAATTTGTTGCCCCAACTGCGTTCTCGTGAGGCGGTGTGATCAACCACCGGTTTGCGGCGGTAAAGAATTTTTCTCGATAAACAGACATCGGACCTGGACCCTGAATTGGCAGGCCGTTAAATCGGCAAGCGGCGCAACACGTCCTATCATTGGCAACAATGAGAACGAGTTTCGACATTTGTTGGCCGAACTATTGAAGCGGTAGCGTTTTAGCAGGCTCGCGACGAATTCGCTTGGTCCACTTGTGGATTTTTTGCGGAGCTTGTTCAGCGACTTCTTGTACCGGTTTTGGCGGAGCATCAAACCAGTTGTATCGGTTGATGTATTGTCGTCGACTGGCCTCGTCCCAAGGCCTCATGTCCCAGCGAACAGGGATGTCTTTTCCACCAATGGTCACGGTAAGTTCAATCAGGCGGCGACCGCGAGCAACCAATAATTCTAACTTGTCACCCACATCGTAACGACGCACGGCGTTGTCATCTAAATCGTCCGTAAAGCGTCGACCGTTAATAGCCAGGATCTCATCGTCCTCTTTCAATCCGGCTTCGGTGGCTGGTGAATCTTCTTCGCCAACCCCGATCCAAGGTCGTTGTTCTGGTTCACTGGACTGGTCAGCGTCCGACGGATAGACGGGCCCCACTCGCACGCCGAACCAATCGGCGACCGTTTGGAATTGCAAATCGTCGGTCGAATCGATGGACGAAGCAAACCAGTCGGACAAGTCCTTTCCGGCAACTTGGTTGCAAATGGCTCGGAATTCGTCGGGTGTGTAACCTGTTTCGGCGTACTTCTCGTACATAATTCGCAAGGCGTCATCCAGCGATTTTTTGTTTTTGGTTGCGGCGCGAATCTCGACGTCCAGCAGAAATGCAGCGACGGACCCTTTGCGATAATAACTGACTTGAGTATCGCGTGAGTTTTCTTCGGGTCGATAGAACTTAATCCAGGCGTCGTGTGACGAGTCACGGAGACTCTGAACTTTACGGCCCTCTCGCCCCTGAACGCCGCGGATCGTTCCCGAAAAGATCTGCATTAGTCCTTCTGGTTCCAGAATGCCAGCTCGGACCAGCAAAAGGTCTTCGTAGTAACTGGTAACACCTTCTGCTACCCACAAACTGGGCGTATAAATTTCGTTTTCGTAATCGTAGGTGACTAGCGTTTTTGGTCTCAGTCGACGAATGTTCCAAGTGTGAAAGAATTCGTGACTGCACAAACTTAGCCACGACATGTAGCGGCCCGGGCTACGAAAAGCGCGGCGACCGGCCATCATCAGGCAACAGTTGTCGTGCTCCAAACCACCGCCAGAATCATTGAGTACGTTCAGGAAGTAGTAACGATCGTAAGGGACGCATCCCCAAAGTTCGTGATGAGCTTCGACCATTTTGGCCAAATCTTCGGTAGCTTTTTTACCGTCCCAGCTACCTTCATCGTTGACGTTCACTAGATAGTGAGGAACGCCAGCGACTTCGAATGGATAAACGTCAACCAAGCCGGCAATGATGGGACTGTCGACAACCTCGTCGTAGTTTTCGGCGATGTAATGATTTTCTTCGTCGTCCACTGGTCGCATGCTGCATGCGGAACCGGTCCAGGCTTTCGGCAACTGCAACTCGATTTCATGAGTCCACTGCATCTGTTCAGGGATCGTGATGATCGTCGCCGCACCGGTTAACACGGCGTGAGTATTATCGACGAAGTTGGTGCGGACCGAAACTTCTTTGCAGAAGATGCGATAGCTAACCGTGAACGGTTTGTCGTCAGGCGTTTCGACGATCCAGCGATTCTTTTTGGTCTTCACCATCTTCAATGGACCGTCGTCGTTTTTGGCGTCGATCCGGTCAACGTGTTTGGCGTACTCGCGGATCATGTAGGATCCGGGAGTCCAGACTGCCATCATCAATTCCGTCTCGTCACCGGTTGGCTGAGCGGTCATGGTGACCGACACGTAGTGACTGTCGGCATCAGACAAATCCAGAACGTAACTCGGTCCCTGTTTGTCGGACGAGTTTTCGTTCTTGTCTTGAGAAATGACAGATTGCGAGAGACCACAGGTGAATATCAACAAACCAATCAAGGCAAGGCAACGCATAGGTCGAAAATCCGGGTGAAGCACATGTTAGGAACAATAAATCAGTTTAGCATGCCGCAAAACGCATTGCCGACAAAATCACTGCACGCTGAATTCCGTCAAAAACGGGCCAAACGGCTGTAACGAAGTTGCCGAATGAGTGGGATCCGCAACAATGAGAATGAGGGCGGCTGGCAGACTCATGCAAATTCTCCGAATGCGATGCATGGTTTCCCCAGGACCTAGTTCTTGCTTTTCGTGGTTTTGCTTGGCTTGGTCGAGGGTTACACAGATTGGAAAGTTCGAAATGACGTGGACAGTAAAGCGATTCGTCAGCAAATTTCTATGCCTTGCGATTTGGAGTGCGATGACCGGAACGGTGGTTGGGCAGCGATCCGTCAACGTCGATGCATTGGAAGCTCGTGGCTTGATGGTGCAGAAAAGTCAGCACCTGACCATGATCACCGGTGCTAGAGATCGCACTGATGTTAAGGAATTCAATGACGTCTTCGAACAAGCCGTAGGATTGCTTTGTCAGTACTTCGAAATTCCTGAATCTTCGGCCGAGGATTGGCATCTTGTAGCTTGTGTGCTGCGTAAGCAAAACGAACAGACGTTCGTCGACGCAGGGTTGCTTACCGACGACATGCCTCCGTTTCCAGCAGGTTTTCAACGGGACCGCAACATTTGGATTTATGTACAAGACGGCGACTACTATACTCGCCACTTGTTGTTGCACGAAGCGACTCACGCCTTTATGCAAGAATTTCTACAGGGTTACGGGCCGCCCTGGTATGCCGAGGGGATGGCCGAGTTGCTGGGCGTGCATCGTTGGCAGGACGGGCGTTTGACGATGAACCATCGAATTGGCGATCGAGACGAGGTGCCGTATTGGGGGCGAGTCAAATTAATCCGCAGACAGTTACAGTCCGGAGCTCGCATGAATCTGGACGAGGTTTTCGCGATTCGCAACGACGCATTTTTGCGAGTCGATTCGTACGCCTGGGCCTGGGCAGCTTGTCAGTTCTTCGATTCGCATCCCAAATTTCAGACGTTGTTTCGCAAGCTGCCCTCGCTGGCCAACCAATCGCCTCAAGACTTTAGTCGCCAGTTCCGGGAAGCGTTATCCGAAAATAGGGATTTGGCAGAGCGAGAATGGAATTGGTTGATTGACGAAATTCAATACGGCTACGACGTGCCGCTGGCAGCATTGACGCCAGTGACCAAGTCGAATCGCCAGGGCGAACAGTACAGCATGCAACTGGATGCGACACGTGGCTGGCAGACCACTGAGATACAAGTGCAAGCAGGCGAGCGTTTGGAATTCAACGTTTCCGGAACGTATCAAGTCAAACACGACGGTCAGCCGTGGCCATGTCAGGCCGGTGGGGTGACCTTGGAATATTACCGAGGTCGACCGTTGGGGCAGCTGGTGGGTGCCGTACTGATCGTTGCCGAGCAGCGTGCAAATTTCGATTCCGGCTTGGGCCCAATTATCGATATCGGCAGCAAGTCGGAAATAACCTGCGGCCAATCAGGGACTCTGTTGCTTCGAATTAACGAGTCGCCAGCGGATTGGTCGGACAATCAGGGGCATTTGATTGTCCAGGTTAAACGATTCTCAGATTGACGAGCCGATAGCTAATCGCACACAATCTTATTTGTCAGCTCGTGAATTTTGTTAGCGAGCCATGAATGCTGTTTTTTTCGCACCCACAAGGTTTCCAGGCCACCACCCCAGGTCGCTTGGTATTTCGAGGCCAGTATGAACTTTTTGAATTCCGTCGATCCGCAACTCAATGAACACATCCAATCCGAGGCTCAACGACAGCACAACGGTTTGGAGATGATTGCCAGCGAAAACTACACCAGCCCCGCTGTTATGGAAGCCGCCGGCAGCATCCTGACGAACAAATACGCCGAAGGCTATCCTGGCAAACGATACTATGGCGGTTGTGAATTTGTTGACGAGATCGAAGACTTGGCTCGCGACCGCGCGACGGAATTGTTTGACGCCGAATTCGCAAACGTGCAACCTCATTCCGGATCGCAGGCCAATCAGGCGGTGTACCTGACGTTGTTGGAAACCGGTGACACGGTGCTGGGTTTTGATCTGGCACATGGCGGACACCTGACTCATGGCATGCGGCTAAATTTGTCCGGCAAGCTTTATGACTTCCATCACTACGGAGTCACCAAAGACACACACGTCTTGGACTTTGATCAAGTCGCTGCGTTGGCTCGGGAACACAAGCCGAAATTGATCGTTGCCGGTGCCAGTGCCTACCCACGTGAAATTGATCACGCGAAGTTTCGCGAAATTTGCGACGAGGTTGGCGCCTTGTTGTTCGTTGACATGTCGCACTACGCAGGGCTGGTTGCCGGTGGACAGCACAACAACCCGGTCGAAGTTGCCGATTATGTGACCACCACGACTCACAAAACACTACGTGGCCCTCGCGGCGGTCTGATCTTGTGCAAGAAGAAATCGGCCAAGGCAATTAACCGCAGTGTTTTCCCAGGTATGCAGGGCGGCCCCTTGATGCATGTGATCGCTGGCAAAGCCGTTTGTTTCCATGAAGCATTGCAACCGGAATTCAGAACCTACGCCAAGCAAGTTGTGGACAACGCCAAAACGTTGGCCGATGTGTTAATGCAGGGCGGTCTACGATTGATGAGCGGCGGTACCGACAATCACCTGATGTTGGTCGACGTGACCGCAGTCGGAACAACCGGCAAGGTTGCCGAACGAGCTCTGGAAGATTGCGGAGTCACGGTAAACATGAACATGATTCCTTACGACGAACGAAAACCGATGGACCCCAGCGGTGTTCGCATCGGAACCCCAGCCTTGACGACTCGCGGTATGGGAACCACTCAAATGCAAGATATCGGAAATTGGATTGTGGCTGCTTTGAAAAGCCCAGAAGACAAGTCGGCGTTGGAATCCATTCGTGGGCAAGTCGCCGAACTGTGCTCGCAATTCCCGGTCCCGGCAGCCGCCATTACGGTTTAACGGGTTACCTATGCAAAAAAGAATGGCAGGGTTGCTTCGCGATACCTGGTGGCTGTGGAGTCTGTTTTTTGTCATCAATTGTGTGATGGCGATTCGGATTAGTACGGTCTTCTTGGTGATGTTTCCAATCCTGACGGTGGCGTTTGTTTACTATGCCGCCATGCGTTACGACGACAACGGGAACCATAAAGTCGACGAACAAACTTAGTTTGTCACTTTATGGAACTTGGTTAGCTGTACGCAGGCAACGCGATGCGATCCATTTGACCGGCAAATTTACGGACAATGAAGACTATCGAGATAGCGTCGTACCCGAAATCGGGTAACACCTGGCTTCTGCGGATCATCGAGAATTTTTTCGATGTCGCTGAAGGAAAGTCGTTCAGGACGCTAGACATTCACACCCGACCCGACGAAGTCGTCAGTCGGGAAAATGCCTTTCGATGCGATCTACTAAACGACGACGTTTGTATTTACAAAAGTCATATCTTGAAAAATCCGTTGGTCAATCCTGACCTGGTGATCTATCTGTATCGACATCCATTGGACGTGTTTTTGTCGGCGCTGAATTTTTTGTTTCATCGCTCGGAACATTTTGACGAAGCCAGGATTCGCGACATCTGGCTAGGGCATTCTCGTGGCACCGTCGAGCAGATCATGGCCGATGGCAACCTGGAACCATTGTTCCAAGATTTCAACAAACGATGTGGTGCCAATTATTGGCCCAAAATGCTTGGCAAACAATCGAATCACTTGTTGCATGTGGAAGCTGCTTTATCCTGCGACCAATCGCAATTGGTCATTCTGCGGTACGAGGATCTGATTCAGGATGCGCACACGGTGTCATTGCAAATGTTTGAGCGACTGTTTCAGCGGAAATTTCCAAACCTGGAACTGGATCTTGCCAAGGTCGATGAACAAACCAAGGGCTCGGGCAACGATAAGTTCTTTTGGAAAGCCAAGGCTGGTAACTACAAAGACGTTTTGACACCGCAGCAAATTGCCAAATTCGAAAAACGGCATCTCAAACGACTCGGTCGGATGGGCTACCTTTAGGCCCAGCCGTTTATCTTTAAGTCCAGCGTTTAAATATCCAACATTCGCAAGTCGATTTCATTCTGTTCGATAAACCGTCGCCGAGGTTCCACGGCAACACCCATCAACACCTGAAACATGTCGTTGGCTGCCTGAGCGTCTTGGATCGTGATTTGGCGAAGCTTGCGTTTTTCAGGCAACAGAGTCGTCTCGCGTAACTCTTTCGCATTCATTTCGCCGAGTCCTTTGAATCGTGTTACCTGAATTCCGTGCTCCCCAACCGTTCGGACGACCTGGGGCAACGACTGCAATGATTCCAACTCAATCGGTTTGGTACAGCCCAGGACCTCAAACCGCGCCGAGGATTCGCCCGTCACGTCGTCGCCGAAATCAGTCGGTTGCAAACCGGTCAGTTGCCATGCCGGATCATTGCCGGTGGTTTCGTCGACGATCAATTGAATTAGGTTGGCCAATGCTGCCCCCTCAATGACTCGACCATCTCGAGTTCGCAATTTTGCTTTTGGTAGACCGCGTTGCATCAATAACGACCTCAAATCTTGATCGGTTTGCAGGTACCGATTGTGGTTCCGTTCGCGGATTCGAAACAAAGGTGGCTCGGCCACGTAAATGTGCCCGTGTTCAATCAGAGCCGGCATCTGTCGATAGAAAAAACACAACAGCAAGGTGCGGATGTGGGACCCGTCGACATCGGCGTCACTCATGATGATCACTTTGTGATATCGCAGTCGCTGCAGGTCAAAATCGCACCCGATCCCTGTACCAGTCGCCTGGATGATGCTTTGTACTTCCTCGTTGGCTAGAACTTTGGCCGCCGAGTACTTGAAGGCGTTGATGATTTTTCCGCGGAGTGGCAAGATCGCTTGATACTCGCGAATCCGCCCACCTTCCGCACTTCCACCTGCTGAATCACCTTCCACAAGATAAAGTTCGCATCGTTTTCGGTCTCGCGAGGTGCAGTCTCGCAGTTTTCCAGGTAGCCCACCTCCGATTCGATTTTTGGCATGTAGCCGCTTTCGAAATTCAATCGATTGCAGGCGACTGCGAGCGGCAACGATTGCTTTGCGAGTAATCGACTTGGCGACATCCGGGTGTTCTTCCCAATACGTCGCCAATTGCTGGCCGGCCAAGGACCCAATGACTTTTTCCACCGCAGGCGACGTTAACTTGATTTTGTGTTGCGAATCGAATTGAGGTTGGCTCAAACGAACCGACACGATCCCCAACAATCCTTCACGCAAATCGGATCCTTGAGGTTTTAAATCACGAAACAGGTTTTCGCGTTTTCCAAACGCCATCAAAGATCTGCTTAATGCGTTGCGAAAACCGGTGGCGTGAGTGCCTCCTTCTTCGTTGTGAATATTGTTGGCGAATGTTTGCAGGTTCTCATCGGGATCGGTGTGAAATTGAAATGCTGCTTCAAATTGAATCTGATTCTCCTGACCAGCAAGATAGATGATGTCACGATGAACCACCGACCGGTCCAACAAATAGTGTTCAACCCATTGCACAATCCCTTTTTCATAACAGTAGGATTCCTGAAATCCCGTTCGTTGATCTTGAAACGTAACTGTGACTCCGCGATTAAGAAACGCTGCGGTTTGCAAACGAGTTCGCAACAGTTCATGGTCGAACATGGTGACTTCGAATTTGCTGGCGTCTGGCAGAAAGGAGATCTTGGTGCCGGTGTCGGTGGTCTGTTTGATTTGTCGCACGGGCCCAGTCGGTACGCCGACCTGATATTTCTGTTCGTGCAAAAATCCGTCCCGCTTCACTTGGACGAGACACCATTCCGAGAGAAAGTTAACGGCTTTCATGCCCATTCCGTTTAAGCCTCCGGATGATGAGTAGGCGGTGTCATCAAATTTTCCACCGTACTTCAATTTGGTCATGACACCTTCCAGAGCCGAAACGCCGATCCGTTGGTCAAAGGCAACAGGAATGCCACGTCCATTGTCTACGACGGATAAAGACTGGTCTCGCTCAACCACAACGTCGATCCGCGTGGCGTGGCCCGCCAATGCCTCGTCCAGCGAATTATCGACGACCTCGTGTACCAAATGATGCAAGCCTGCTTTTCCCAAGTCTCCGATGTAGGTGCCGGCTCGTTTTCGGACGTGTTCCAAGTCGTTCAAGTACTGCATTTGATCGACGTCGTAAGAATTTGAATTCATGATTGACCTTAGGTTTAGGTTTTGACGGGCCAGTGGGTGCGCAACGGTAGCGCAGTTGGCATGGAGAGAACGAAAAATCGAGTATTCGAATGACGCCAATAAGTGACGCGAAAACGAAGGTAGCGAATTTCCCCGGGGCTTGATCAGACCCTTGGAGAATCCAAGATAGGTGCTTTGAAAAACGGCCAGTTAGGAGGTCTAAAAGGCGAGTTTTTTAGTGCAGAAACAACCCTTGTTTCTGCTCTTCAATTATAGCATTTTGTGCGTGAAAAACCGAGTCAAAAACGTGTTTCGGTGGGCGAATAAACCTCGTTTTTGAGAGCCGAAAATAGACCTGTCAGAAGCCACTGGTTCGACGCTGTAAGACGTCGTGTTTTGGTGACACTTGTCTATCAAAAAGAATCCATTGAGCATGACGTTTGCGGTGGCTGGGCGTACGTGGAAATGGTCAGTGCCAGCTCGAAGACGGACAGCCTTAGATGATGGCGGCAGTTGGCTGACGTATCATCAAGACAATTATCGTGATCTTGGCCAATGATTGACCGTTGTGGCTGAATACTAGTCGCGATTCAGTCTTCGGCGGATTCCAGCAGGTGTTTGGCGACGACTATGCGAGCGTGGCCGCGTAAAACGGGATCTTCGTTATTGCTGATGAATTCCAGTGTCGGCGCCACTTCCCGACCCTCTGCGGATGCTTGTCTTAACAATTGCTGAATAGCAAATGAATAAGTGTGCGCTCTTGCGCGAGGTGATTCGATCGTCAATGCAAAGTCGATGATCTTTTGTGCATTCCATTGTTCGAACAGGTCCTTGGCTTGCTGTTGCCAGGAATTGAATTCCGTTTCATCGTAAACGAATTGGTAGTCAGGTAGATCAAGATTCAAGATCGAACGAATTCCGGCTGCGTCGCCAGATTTCAGCAACTCTTTCAACATTGCATTCGTCAAACTGAGGTCGATATCCATTTCGGGCAATCGAGGCAAAAGCAGCTTGATAAAAGCAGCCTTTTCTTCTTGAGCAACATTTTCCAAGGCATAGAAGGCGACGCGGCCGCGGTGTTTCGAAGATTGAGTATTGATGACTCGAATCAGTTGATTGATCGAAACGTTGTTACTGCAAAGGAAACGGAACACGTCGTCGAACAAATAGGCCGACATTTCGTCATCGTGTTCATAGATCAAGGCGACTTTCAGAGTATTGGTGACATCCTTCGCATAAACGAAGCCTTCTAGAACGGGTAGCAGTTCTTTGGGGTCGAGGTCTACGATTTCCTGAAGCGACTGATCCACCTGCGGTTGCAGTAGATTGGAACCAATTTTGGATTCCATCCAGTTGGCAAGAAGCTGGGCCTGCACGGACGGGTTGGAGATGAAACCAAGAAACCTTTTTTTCTGTTCAATGTTTTTAGGGCTTCGATAACGAAGCATGATGTAAAAACGCCAGTTGCGATAGGATTCGTTATCGATTTCCTTGGCTGCCTTGATTGCCTGTTCCATCCATTCGTTTTCGAGATCAGACATGTCTTCACTAGCGTTACCGTCCAGCTCGGCAAACGTTGCTGATCGCCACAGAGGTTCCTGGATGGCAGATGCCAGGCGGTTGGCCAAATCGCTGTCTTCATTTTCGAGTGCCTTGACTGCCATTTCGAAGAGCGGTTGGTGATATTGAGTAAACATTGGCGAGCTCAACGTTTTGTTGACCCGCAGCGGGCCAAAATACTCGATCGCCAAATCCATCAGGTTCGCTCTTTGCATCGCTTCCGCGATCTCGGAGTTCATGGATCTGCTGTTTGTCGAACGACAAACCGTTGCCAGTAGCTCGTTTGAACGGTCGTGTTCACCCGCTTTGTACATAGCATCGACCAATTTTATGGCGTTTCGAACGACAGGGTAATCGTCGTAGGAGCCATAACTTTTCAGCATGAACTCGGCCGTCTCAAAATCTCCTGAACCGATTGCCTCGGAAATCTCGTCCCTTTCGACTTCCGCATGTTGATTCGAGCTTTCTTCCAATGCTTCATTGTAAAGTTGCAACATTTTTTCTCGATGATCGACTGACTCGATTCTTTTCAAGCTGGAGGCGTGCTTTTTTAGCATTCGTCGACGCACCACCGGGTCTGCGAATGACTCTGCGATCTTCAAGGCGGAGTCGAAATTTTTTTCTTCCAGGTGTCGGTAGAGGATAAGACTCCATGCCTGGCATAAGTTCAAACCAAGCGGGTTAAACAGCTCGTCAGACGTGGAAACGGTTGCCGGATCAAAGGTCATC
Source organism: uncultured Pirellulaceae bacterium (assembly GCA_964543985.1). GTDB lineage: Bacteria > Planctomycetota > Planctomycetia > Pirellulales > Pirellulaceae > CAJQPP01. The sequence continues at coordinate 54,973 of CAZJBW010000019.1, forward strand.
GCTTTCGCGTAGTCAACTGCCTCGTCGATATGCGGGGTTTGAACAAGCACATGGATGATGGAAGATCGAAGACTGTCGGCACGATAGTTTCTTTGCTTCACTGAAACATCCAGCATTGGATGCTCGACAAGTTTTATCAAGTCGGCGTATTGATTTAGATCGCCGTCGGCGCCGTAGTAAATTGCTTGCGTTGCTTCGAACCAATCATCTTTGCCTGCGGGATCACGCAACAACGCATTCATCGTGAGCATGGCGTCGTCGACCCGACGGTGTTTCATTTGCAAGTAAAACGCCTGACGCAATTCCGCCGTTTGTTCACGACCGTCAAGATCCGCCACGGCCTGTTTCAACAGTTTCAGTCCCAGATCCGTTGCTGACGCTGGATCTGACTTTTGAATTTGAGACGCAGATTTTCCAACGCCATCACGATCCGACGTTTGGCCGGACGCAACACCGGGATACAAGAAGGGCAAGGAAACGATGGGTAGCCAGATCAGCCACATCCATGATGCGATCCTGAAAGCGGAGATACTTGGATTCATTTTGAGATCCTGAATTTGAATTCGATCATTCCATCATTGTCCGCTAGTTCCGACAATTGAGTCCAGTGATTTCTTTTGAAAAATGCCAGAGCCTTTCGGTTGTCTACGTCGACAAAGGCACGCAAACTTGCGCCTTCTGTGTGCGAAGGTTGTTTTCAGCGGACGAGCTAACCAGGATTGGCGTGCGTGGAAATGGCCAGTACAAGCACGGAACTCGGGCGAGGTCTTAGAAGAGGCCGTTATGTCACTTAAAGAAATTTTTCCGCTTTGATGAACCTATCCCAATCCCATTCCTCGCTGGCCCAAGTCATGGCGGCCAGAACGGCCAACAGAATCAATGAGAACATTTGAATTGGATGGATGATCGGTTGTCGCATCGGAATATCGATCTTATGAAACGGACGCCTGGGACCCGTTTTCCAAACGATTTCTTGGTGTACTTGGGCAGGCGCATCCTGTGCCGTCTGTTGAGGTGGAGAAGCTACGAATCGGTTTCCAGCTGCTTGAGGCGAGAAGGCCACGAGAGTCAGTGCCAGAATCAGTACGAAATAGAATGTTAGCAATCGCATGACTCCATCTGACGCGAATAACGTGCCTGTGCCAACCGAATCGCCAAACAGAGTACGAAGATCAATTCAAAAAATGGAACCAAGTCATACAAACGTGCGGGGAAAAGCCTGTAGTGTGCCGTTTTTCGCTCAATTCGAATCCGTACTGCCTAGGACTAACTAAGAGTTGATCGTCCGGTTATTCTGACTGAGGAGGCGGTGGCGAATCGGCAAAGGTTGCGGTTAGGCAACATTGATGAAAAACCGCAACAGTCACTTTTACCCGTCGTTACCTCGATTGAGTCGCACCTGTGGTTCGATATTGATTGTGGAGCACAGGTTGATGACGATCGTCAACCAATCATCGTTTGGGAAATCGCAACATGTCGTCCCTACAACGCAAATTGAATCGACGCCACTTCAAGGAAGCGGAAGGCTACTTGGAATTGGCGACGCTGTTCGAAGATCAGTATCCGTTGCCAGAACAGCAGCGAGTCGATCTGGCATTGCGTTGCGCCGAGGCACTGGACCAGATCAAAGATCCTGGGACTCGCGAGACTCGAGTCCACTACTTGTATGGTCAGGCGATGCGATTGGCTCAACGATATTCGGAAGCGATTGAATCGCTAGAAAAGTCTTTTGAATTGGATGCCTCCAATATCCACACCTGCCTGGCTTTAGCTTGGTGCTACAAACGCAACGATCAAATCGACAAAGCGGTCGAGGCGATGCGTGAAGCGTTAACTCTGGAGCCCGAAAGTGGCATCGTGCACTATAATTTGGCTTGCTATTTGGCGATCACGGCGAACGCCAACGAAGCTGTGAAGCACCTGGCCGTCGCAATTGATATCGACGATGCGTTTCGTGACCTGGCGGTGGGAGAATCCGATTTCGATACCATTCGAACCGATCCTGAATTTCAGGCACGATTAGTCCCTGCCTAGCATTGCTTTCAGGCACAAGACGCGACAGAATAGATCTACTACCGGTATTTCTACATCGTGTGATCGAGGCTGTTATGAAAAGTGTGTTTCTTGGTGTTCTAGCTGTGGTGATAAGTGCTTTGGTATTGGGCTACTTCATAAAGAACCAAGGCCATGGTGCTACGACCGCTCAATCTGGCGAGTTGTCACTGGTATCATTGCAAGAAGAAGGTTCAAGTGATCGACAAGAAACCGAAACTGATCCGTTTCAGCCCGTCGATAACATGCACCACTTTATGGAGTACATTTCCGAACCGGCCTACAAAGGGCTTCGCGAGTCTTTGAAAGACGAGCCCGCCAATCGCCGCGCTTGGAAACCGATTAAAAATCACGCTCTGGTGTTGGCTGAAACTGCCGGTGTGCTGGCCAAACGCTTTCCCGACGATGCCGACGAAGAACAAATCAAAGAATGGCATCAACTGTCCGTCGAGGTCTACGAAAAAGCCAAAGCGTTGTACGGTTCGACAGGCAATTACGAGAAGGCAGTTGAGAATTTCGGGGCCATGATTGACTCGTGTAATCAATGCCACACCTCGTTTGCCGATGGCAAATACCAACTTGAGAAGTAGTCGTTGGGTACCACAGACGGTCAGGCTAACGATCGAACGAACGATCGCGATGATCTAGAAAACAAAGGGGAGGGTGATCCAAGCCTGTCTCAACCTTTTCTGCAGCGGCTGAACCAAATTGTACCTGCCCAACAGCAACCGGCGGTTACTCGATGGTTTTACGAGCCGAAACGAACCAGCTTTCGCGTTAATACTCTGCGGGGCACCACCGATGAGATTGTCGATCGGCTGTGCCAACAATCGGGCTTGGCCCGTGACAAGATCGTCAATTTGGATTGGTGTGATCACGCCTTTCATGTGGCCGCCGGCGATCGATCCGCAGTGACTCATTCACAGGCCGCCAGCGAAGGCGATATCTATGTACAAGGATTGTCCAGCGTGCTGTGCGCGTTAATGTTGGCTCCGCAACCCGGCCAGTGGAATCTGGATATGTGTGCGGCGCCTGGCGGCAAAGCAACTCATTTGGCTCAGTTAATGGGCAACGAGGGCAAGCTGTCGGTAGTCGAACCGATCAAGAAGCGGATGTATCGACTAGCCGATAACTTGAAGCGTCAGTCGATAACCATTGGCAAAACTTACTTGATGGATGGTCGCAAGGTAGGAGGGAAAGTGCCCGCTCGGTTCGATTGCATCATGTTGGACGCGCCCTGCAGCGGTGAATCTCGTATGCACGTTCGCGATCCCGAATCCTTCGCGTTTTGGAGCCCTCGCAAAATTCGCGAGCAATCACGAAAGCAAAAAGGATTGATCCTGTCGGCTTTCCAGGCGTTAAAGCCAGGCGGCCGATTGATGTACAGCACCTGTAGTTTTGCTCCTGAAGAAAACGAAGCGATTGTTCAACACTTGCTGGACGCGAACGAACAGGCCCATTTGGTTTCGCTGTCGATACCAATCCAGAATACGCAACCGGGACTAACGTCTTTTCAGGATCTGCAGTTTTCCAATCAGATGGAACGAGCCTGTCGAATTCTGCCCAACGATCGATTCGATGGTTTCTTTATGGCGTTAATTTGCAAAGCCGACTAACGATCGATCCAGATCATGGCGTTTCAAACGTAACCGGCGTGGCTAGTCTTTTTTCTGAACAGGCCAAGGTTGTACACCGACACGATCGGCCCACGATTGCCACCGACTGGAGAGTTCTTTGACCTTTTCGGGCATGGTATCCGCCAGGTCATTCTGTTCCGTTCGATCCGCCTGCATGTCGTACAGTTCCCAGGTCGTTGGGTGGTCTTTCTTGTATTGAGATACGATCTTCCAGCGACCATCTCTTAAAGCCAAGTTTCCATGGTGTTCAAAAGCGATTGGTTGAGTGCGTTTCAATGGTCGACCGATTAGCGTTGGTTGCAGGCTGACACCGGCCATGGGTTGGATGGCTTTTCCTTGGAAATTGGCAGGGTAGGGGGCTCGGCAAAGTTCGCTTAGCGTTGGCATGACATCGATCAAATGGCAGGGGCTGTCGACGATCGAGTTGCGCTGGGCGGATTGGATACCCGCTGGCCAGTGCACGATGAAGGGAGTGCTAATCCCGCCCTCGTAGTTGTCGTGTTTGTATCCGCGAAACGGTGTGTTGGAAGTGTTCGCCCAGCCTATGCCGTACGCGATAAAGGTGTCAGCGGGTCCGGGTGTGACTTCGGGTCCTGTGCGAACCCAGTTGCCGGCTCGTGTTTGCATGGGAGGCCAAATTTTGGTTTGTAGATCGTCGGCAGCAAACGGTTTGTAATCAAATTTGTCTTTGTCGTCGGCGTTAGAAGCTCGGCCAAACCACTCGGCGCATCCACCGTTATCTTGCAGGTAGATGATGATTGTGTTTTCTAATTTGTCTTGCTCTTCCAGTTGGGAAACGATGGAGGCGATGCCTTGGTCCATTTGGTCGATCATGGCGGCATAAACTTCCATGCACGCTTGCTCCCAATCCAAATTGTCTGTTTCCTGCCAGTCCCAAGCTGGTGGCGACAGTTTCCATTGCGGATCGATCACGCCTAGTTGGGCTGCTCGTTCATAACGAGCTTGGCGAATCGCTTGATAACCCTCGGCGTACTTGCCGCGATACTTGGCAATGTCTTTCTCCAACGCGTGCATTGGCCAGTGCGCGGCGGTGTACGAAACGTAAAGGAAAAATGGCTGGTCGGAATGATCGGTCTCGTGCTGTTTCAGAAACTCGACGGCGTGATCGCTAATGGCTTGCGTGTAGTGGAAGGTTTCGGGTTGGTAATCTGTGTCGTTGTCGGGCGTAATAAACTGATTGCCACGACAGAGGGTTGCGGGATCGTAAAAACTGCCCGCCCCGATTATCGTCCCGTAAAAGTCGTCAAAGCCACGTTGCAATGGCCAATTGTGGTTAGGTCCGGACGGTTGAGTGTGCTTGGTGACGTGCCATTTGCCAGACAGGTAATTTCGATAGCCTGCCGCCCCCAAAACTTCGGCAATCGTCACACAACTTTCGTTTAGATCACCTTGGTAGGCATCGTAACCTAGATTCTCGGTCATCAATCCGATACCAGCTTGATGCGAATACAAACCGGTCAGCAAACTGGCACGAGTCGGGCAACATCGTGCACAGTTATAAAACTGAGTGAAACGAATCCCGTTGGCGGCCAGTTTATCCAAAGCAGGTGTGGCGATCTCTCCGCCGTAGCAGCCAATGTCGGTATAGCCCATGTCGTCGCCCATGATCAGGATGACATTCGGGCGAGTCTCGTCGGCGCGGATTTCGTTGGTTGGCAAAATGGCCAGCAACATGAAGAGAGCGAGCGACAAAATTGCTTGTGTCGGTATCATTTTTTGAGTCATAGGTACACGAAAAAGCTCGACGTGTGGAATCGTCGAGCCGTGAATCGATTTTTGGATGAGGGTCTTTGCCATGATATCCAGCGAGCGCTTTCTTGCGAGGCTTACCGGCTAGGCAAGCCTACGTATCTTTGCCAAGTCGACGAGTAACGATCTCTAGATGATAGTCGACATGGCCACCTAGGATAAAAAGGTTGGCTTTAGCCGAAATGGGACTGTCCGAAGCGGTTCCCATTCGCTCCAACGATTCAGCCGGAATTCGATCCGCCAACAGCACATTGGCACGCCGCAGATTTTCGAATTCATCCAGTAAACTGGCCATCGTCACCGCATCGTAGTCCAGACCGTCGACGTACACGTTTTGGTCCATCCCAGGGATCGGCGTCTCGTCACCAACTGCGACTCGCAACAGCCGAGTGCCAAAGATTCTTTCACAGTCGATCAGATGACCCATGACCTGCTTCAGATTCCAAGTGTAAGGTTCGTGAAGTTCGCTGGCCTGTTCTTCGGAAATACTTCCAAACAGTTGGCGAACGAGATCGATTTGTCGTTCGAAGGCCACCAAAAAATCCTCAGGTGTGAATTTGTTGATGTAGCGTTCGAAATACTCGGCGTACTCTCCAGCAGCGGGCGATGCAAATTTTGTTCTAATCATGAATCATCCTGGCAAGTGCGGTAATATTAGTTCGGGTACAAACAACTATCATGGCGACCCAGGGTCCGACCACAATATCCAATCGCCAGATTTTCGATAAGCCAGTGACGGTATCTCCAAAGTGGCATAGGATTCTAGCCTGTGTGCTTCGCTGAATGCTCATTCGTTAGTTCATTCGCGGTTCAAAAATCTTTTGGTGAGAATCGCACAATGTTTCCTTTGTCGATGCCGACCAGTTGGTACTGCGAGTGGGCTTGTGGGGCGATCGATTCCAGTTCTTTCCAGGCAGACTGACACATGTCGGAATTCAATTGTTTCAACTCGGCCGCTGGAATGTTCTCGCCGTGGTCTGCGATAAGTTTCCGACGGCGTGCTCCAAACATCTTGTCGTTGGTGTAGACGGTGACTCTGGAGAACCGAAACCTGCCGAATGCCGTTACTACGCCACCACCCTCCAGAATCCAACCCACCTTCATGAGATAACCGTCATCGGTGCGGTCGAGAATCTTAAGCGATTGCTGTTCGGCAAAGTCGTGCATCTCTGTGTAGACGCTTACGTCATCGTCGTCAGTCAGTGTTCCGTCGTACGACTGATTCGACAACTGCGTATAATCAAACGGAACCCGCAGTTCAAAGGCAACAAACCCATTCATGCGGCTAAAGTCAAAGTGTTGCTTCAGGTAATCGTGATCCGCTTCCGCAGAGACGATTAGCGTTCTTTGCAATCCGAAGGTCGTGTGAATGCTGACGTTAAACTGGTTCCTGTCAGGGGCAAGCGGGTAGAACTTTCCACCATAGCCAAAGTGACCTTCGCGGTATTTGGAATCATCGATCATTGGTTCTGCCATTTTCGAGGCCTGTGAAAAGTCATCGCAAACCGTCAGTGGTGGCATGTTCAATGACACCACCGACTGGTCAAGCTGGCGAAACCGCTATGAAGGCTTCTTGAACCTGGGATTGAAAAACTAGCCCGGCTGCGCATCGACTTTGACTAAGTCTATTGTTGCAGCGTTTTTAGTTGGATGTCCTTGAATTGGACTTTCATGGGTGGTCCAACGTGGATCTGGAAAGCCAAAATTCCGGACATGGCCGCTTTGGCTTCTTCGTGGTCTGTGAATTCGGCAGTCACTTTTCCGTTAATGGACTGCACGATGTGATTGCCCTTAGCGCGAATCACGTACTCGTTCCAACCCTCGACATCGATGGCCGCTTTGATCTCGTCGACGTCTCCGGTTTCACCCGTGACCTTCTTTTCGCCCTCTGCTGTGATCTCAGCCTTCTTGCCGCATTCCGCCAGGATACGACGACCGCGTTCTTCAAACAGGATACCCATATATCGCATGCCGGAATCGATGTCGGCCTGGTAGCCACCGACGCGAAATTCACCCTCTTCGCCAAACGCTTTACTGCGGAACTGGATGCCCGAATTCCCACCCTGAATGCGGAACTGCAATTTTAGCTCAAAGTCTTTAAGTTCGCCTTCGGTCCAAGTGATGAATTGGTTGTGTTGCAACTTAGTTTCGGCAGTTGTGGTGCCGGTGATGGCGCCATCTTCGACCGACCACAGGTCCGTGTTGCCTGACCAGCCGTCTAACGTTTTTCCGTCAAAGATAGCTTTGAATTCGTCTGTGGAATCTTGAGCCAGCGTGGTTGGAAGGACAGCGATCGCAGTCAGACAAAACAATAGGCACGGGAAGAATAGACGTTTCATGGGTGGTCTCGAAAAAAATCAGGGCAGTGTATTGGATACGTGAATTACAGACATAGTGTAACCACCGGATTGGGGAAAGGAAAAGGAATCTACCCAGTGACTGTCATTCCAACGTCCGACCGGCGCGACGAGCCACTGCAATACGAGATTCGCCCACCCAGCGATTTATTGCGAGGCTAACACGACGACGGCTTGACCTTGCGACAGATCCAAAAATCCGAGCAACGAGCCATCGCTGCGAGCAACAACGCAGGCGCCGTCAAAAGCTGCATCGTAGGACAACGACGGATCCAGCTTCATGCGATCGTCGACGATCTCCACAATCTTGCCTGCCGACAATGGCGTCACTGGCGCTTGAGGGTCAGCGACAATCAGACATTCTTCGGCTTCTGTTGGGCGACGGATTTTGGACTTGGGCCATGTGGGGATTTGCGTCAGTTGCTGACCAATGCCGTACATGGCTAGCCCATTGGAGCGAACGGATATCTTGGATTCATCCATAGGGAACTGCGTACCCGACATCTCAAGCATCGTGGAATCGTCCAACGCGTTATCCGGAGAATCCAGGAATCGATTCAAACCGATTAGTTCGCGGCTATCCAAAAGAAGCAGCCACCCTAGTTGTTGTTTTTCGCGAGTGAAGCCTAGTCGCTTTCGCTTCCAGCTCATGGTGACTCGCAGCGGTACTGGTTTCGAGCTTCCTGATGGTAGCATCTGTTGACCCACGGCGATTTGCGGATTCCATTCCAGCCAGTCTTCGTCGTAGTTGGACTCGCAATTGAATCGGTCTTCCGTGCGGGCTTTTCGTCCATAGTTATTAGGAGTGGCGAATCCGATGCTGCCCACAGACAGCGATTGCAGCGAATCCGTTTTCAAATCGAAACCACCGGTGACTCGAAACGATGCGTCCAGTCCGATGTTGCTCCAGAATTTCGAATTGACTCGGACCAACGATTTGAAATCGGGTTCGATGTACAGTCTGGCTTGCACGGACGATGCGTCCGACGCCAAACCGACGGACACGACATGTCCGACCTCAAGACCTCGGTAGGTAACCGGAACGCCGGGTTTGAGGGCGCGTTGTTGATTACTTATCAACAGGACTTCCAGACCTTCCGGTTGTCGGACGGCAGGCGGCGCGTGAGTTAGGCCTTGGAACGAGCGAACCACCGGTCCATTTTCGGGACCAGGTAGAAAGTCGATGTAGGGGCCACGAATTAGAGTCTCTAAGCCGCGGATTTCGGATAGTCCTAATTCCGGTCGCTCGATCCAGAATTGGCTGCCCGCTCGCGCGACTTTGGCGGCAGATTCGGACAGTCGCACATGCATGGTGACACTATCCAAATCACTGGCGATGTGCACCGCCGTCACTTCGCCGATCACGATACCCAAATGCCGAACGACGTCACCGGTAGCGATTCCATGCCCGTCGTCAAAGCGGATAATGACCTGGCTGGACGATCCATCTCGCAAAACCGGTGGTGATTCGATGCCCACAAAGTCGCGTTGGCTGCCACCGGACTCTTCACCCGGAATGACGCCCACGTACTTGGCACCTACGACCGTGTCCAAACCGCTGATACGAGCCAGCCCCACTTGCGGCCTCTCGATCCAAAACTGGCTGCCTTCACGAGCTAACTCGGAAGCGTTGTCGTTCAATTCGACGTGAATGGTTACCCCATGCAGGTTGGAATTGACGTTAACACGAACGACCTCGCCAACATCGATACCTCGGAAACGCAATGTGTCACCAGGCTTAATGCCGTGCCCGTCTTCGAATGCGATCCGGATATGAGTGCCAGATGATCCGTAGGCTGCAATTAATAATGCCACCGCGACCAGCGCACAAATGGCCGTCACGATCCACATGCGAGAACCGCCCATCAGCCGTCGCCACAGCGAGACCTTGGGTTTGATTGTGGCAACCGGAAAATCATCTTGTTTCGACGATTCGTGTTCGTTGGATTCTTCAGTCATCCTCTTCCCATATGACGTGAGGGTCAAAACAAATCGAGGCAATCATGCTCATGCCAACACAAAAAACGAAAGCGACCACTGCCGCACCAAATTGGAACTCGACCAAGTTGCCAAGTTTGACCAACATCACCATAAACGCTAACAGCATAACATCCATCATCGACCACTTACCTGCGTGTTCCATGATTTGGTAGGTGATGGCTTTATGTTTCCGATGTACCAAACTTAGCCAACTGAGTTCTAACAGCATGACAATTTTGATGAGCGGAAAGATCACAGAAAAAACCAAGACGATAATGCCGACAAACCAATCGCCATGACGAATGAGTTCGATAGTGCCGCCCAAAATACTGGATTCATGTTTGTGCCCTAAGCGTTCAATGTGCAGGATCGGCAGCAGAATCGCTGGGAAAAACAAAATCAATGCTCCCGATGCCGCCGCCGCTGTTCGAAGCGCGGACTGTTTGGCGTCGGTTTCTGTGTTAATGTTCGAACCGCAACGCGTACAACACGCTTGTTGTTGAGCGTCGATCGTTGGTAGACGATGGATCAGACCGCAGCAGTGGCAGGCTTTGAGTTCTGACATGGAAAATCGAAAGTGTTGCAAATCGAGAGTGTTATTAACGGGGCGACCTCTATCGTATCAAATTTGCCGAAATGACGTGGCGAAGGCTTCGGCAATCGGGGTGTGCGGTGGTTCCGGGTTGACCGTGACGTCAGATGACGGTGCGGTACCTGTTACATCGAGCCTTTTGTTGCGGTTTTTCAAATGGATAAAGTTGTCCCATTCACCTTATTGGACAAGCACGCAATGGATCAGAAGAAGTCAATCGTCATTGCTGGTGGTAGTGGCTTTCTAGGTGTTTCGCTGGCCGAGCATCTGTTGAAATCCAAATTTAAGGTGACGATCCTTTCACGCAATCGCCCCAAGCCGGACGGCCAATGGGATTTTGTCGAGTGGGATGCTCGTAGCCTTGGCCAATGGAAATCCGTTCTGGAAGGTGCGGACGCGTTGGTAAATCTGGTAGGCCGAACAGTCGACTGTATTAAAACGCCAGATCATTGCGATGAGATTTTACGTTCGCGAGTTGAATCGACTAGAGTCCTTGGTGAAGCCATGCAGTCTATCGCGAACCCACCTGCGGTTTGGGTGCAAATGAGTACCGCTCATATTTATGGTGATCCGCCAGCAGTGATTTGCTCGGAAGACTCGTCATTCGGTTACGGGTTGGCGCCCGATGTTGCCAAGGCGTGGGAAGCACAGTTCGCAGAGTCTTTGCAATCCGGTCAACGTGGCGTTGTGCTGCGAACCAGCTTTGTGGTGGGTCGCGATCGCGGCTCTGGCGGAGGTGCACTGTCGCGTCTTCGCTTCGTGACACGACTGGGCTTGGGTGGAAGAGTTAGTTCCGGAAAACAGGGTATGAGTTGGATCCATGAAAAGGATATCAATCGAATTTTTGAACAGGCGATTCTTGATCCAAGCATGCAAGGTGTTTACATTGCCACCGCGCCAAATCCTGTTTCTCAAGTTGAGTTCATGAGATCTCTACGCCGAGCGTTACATGTGCCGTTTGGTTTACCTGCTACGGAGACCATGGTTCGTTTTGGCGCGCATTGGCTACTTCGCACTGACCCCGAATTGGCACTCTATGGTCGGTTTGTCGTTCCCAAACGCCTGGTTGATTCTGGTTTTCAATTTGAATTCCCAGAATTGAATGACGCGCTTGCCGATCTGTGCTAGGTGATGATCCGGAGTAGATTTTGGCTTCAGTTTTTCGGGCCAAACATCAATTGAAGTTGAACTTCACACCTGAAAAACTCGCGGCGTTCGTCGATCCTGATGCTACCTGATTTCGATTGTCACGATCTTGACTGGAAAACGATTGATGGTGAAAGCGGTTCATACTGAGCACCTGAATTGGCAGCCATTTCGCGGAGACGCTAGTAGAAATGATGGGCGCCATAAGGAAAAACTTTTGGCTTACTTGGCTGTCCGATATTTCAACCGGGGAAATTCTTCACGCTCTCCAACGACGTCTGGAACCAATTGGTCATATTGATGGGCTGTCACAATTTTCAAAAGCACATACTGCTCGGCGTGGAAGATTGCTCGTTCAATCGTCTTGCCTATCGGATCTGTGGAGTCAAAACCTGGATCCCTGGGAAAGTACAATTTCGGATAGTCATATTGTTTGATCCACTGAATTCCAGTGCAGACAATTTCCGTAAACTCCGAAAACGACGTTTTCTGATCGGCAGTAAGATTTAACTCAACGTGACTCCGCACCGCCTTAAACACAGGTGAGAACTGTTCCAGTTCCGCAGCTGATGCAATCGTTGACGAATCCAAAACAGGTGGCTCGGGTGGAGGACCATTCTCCTGAGCCATACGGTCCCAGACGGCATGTTGTTCTGGCGTAAATACTTGCTTGCGGGCTTTACTTACGTATCCAAGCACTAAGATCTGCATGGGTGAGGGCATCAGGTTCGGTTGGGGCGATCGGTTCGAAGCCTATCGGAACCCTCCGTTGATAGGCAGACCAAATTTCCTGGAGTTCTTGTATTTGCTCATCAGTAACTTCAAGCCACTCGATCAAGCTGGGGCTGCCTCTGACTAATTCTATGTCGCCCGCTCTACACAAACTGGTCCTCGACTTCCGCCGTTGTGCGGGTGAGTGGATTGCATACTGTCGAAAGAGCACGGCATGACTTGCGCCTTGCTCTCGTCGATTGTAGGCACGAGTGTAGTAATCCTCGAAATTCGATGGATGCTGTTCAATGTAGTCCGCCACATCCAGATAGTCGGCCATTGCTGAGTCAACGGCAAGTTTCTCAAGTCTTTCCGACAGTTTACTTTGCTGTTCGGACTCCGAAAATCTGGAGGTTGCACGTAAGTCCACGTAGCCGGTTCGAGTGAAGTAGCCGTGCCTTAGATGATCGGCCAACGCCAAAGCTTCTTTTCGTTCACGTTCGTCGCCCCCTCGGCGTTTTTTAATTGCGATTCGGCTTTGAATTCACCGCCCTCAGATGTTGGACCCGAGTCCAGACGGAAATCTTGCAGGCAAAAAACCAAGCTGAACGGACAACTACGTTTGAAACGCAGCCAGTGCCCGCTGGCGGCTGTGTTTGTATTCGACAACATTCTCCGGGTAATCGACACCCAACTGGTTGATCGCTTTGCTCAATTTGTCCGTATCATACAGCGACTTGGCGGGAACGGGTTCGTTGATCAGGAATCCAGTTGAACAAGATTTTGTTGGGCATTGTCGATTGCTTCTTCGGCAATCGCCAGGAATTCCCGATGGTGTTCCTGAAGTTGCTCGCGAACATATTTCTTGGGGTCGTCGAACCAGCGTAGGAATGTCATCGCGAACAATCCAACAAATTCGTAATTGCATTCTGACAGACTTCTCAAGAAGGCGCGATTGACGGGCGGCATTAAATCTTCCGGAACCTTATCGAGTGTCGATACTGCCACCAGTCCGGCGTAGGTAACATGTTTGGTTTTGCTATCTAAGAACTGGCCTGCGGTTTCCAGAGTTCGTTCGTCCAGTTTCCCCATCCGCGCTAAGCAGATCATGGCTTTCGCGCGGACTTGGTCATCGCGATGGGTAACGTGGTATTGCAATTCATCAATCACGTCAGTCGATGGGCTTTCGAAACGAGAGGTCGCAGCGATCGCATGTAGAACGATATCGGTATCGTTGCTGCGAAGTTTGTCATGAAGCACCTTTTGAATTTCTGTGTCCACGGCAGCGTCAGGTTCCAAATGTCGAATGGCCACCAATTGAATGGACTGAGATTTGTCGGTGACGGATTCTAGCCATTGGCGAGTCGATTTTTTGCCTGGCGAATCCAGGTTAACGAAACAGTCTTTGGATTGAGCAAGCTGTTTTGCAAACTTGCCAACATTGCGTCGCATGTCAGTCGGAAGATCGTCGTACCAATCCGGTTTTGACTGGTCACGAATCCAACTGTTGATTGCGTGAGTCCACGTTTGTCCGGATTGATCCAGGAAAGGTCGTGGGATCAAGTGCCACTGGGTCGAGTCCCAAAAAGTTCCTTCTTTGGAAACCAACTCAAATTGCGAACGCAACATTCCCAACCCCATAGCCAGCACGGCTAGGTCAACCGATTCGGGAAAGTGCGCGTGTTCATATTTGGATTGGTGCAATAAATCTTGCACCACGCCTTGCACAACCGTTGCGACGGCCAACTGAGGCTCGGCTTTGGGGTCAGCGGTAATGGTGATCGATCGTTCTTCAGCGTTGTATTGTCCCGGCAGACCGCCGAGTCCTTCGCAAGATCCACCACCTCAGCCACCGCCACCACACTTCTCCAGGTTTTCCGGTTGGACGTCCAATCGCACGTCGTGCGTGTTATGTCCGATATGTTTGCCCGTAAACTGCAACACTTCCGAAAGAGGTCGCTGGATCAGGTCTTGCCAACGCGACAACCGTACGATCGGTAGTTGGAAGCGTTTGGCACCGACAGCTTCGGACAATTGTTGCAGTTCGAATTCAATGCGAGCTTTTTCGTTGAGTCGGATTTTTGGTTTGGAGTTAAAGAATGCCATGAAATTCTCGAAAGAGGTTGAGAAAACTTAGACTTGCCGTGCACGAACTTCCCAGAGCCTAGCGGAATTATTCATATTCAACAAAGTGTATTTGAAATTGGTTCAACACTCGTCACCCAGCGGTTGACCCTGCGATTGCAAAGAATACACGTCAATGCTCCGGCCCAGCCGATTGCCGTTGACGACGGTCGATACCGTCAGGAATACATTATGGCTTTCCGCAAGATCCTAGAGGTCCGAATAGATTCGATGACAGCTGCGGAGTTAAATTAAAAAACATTCAGAGGCAAATTTTTTTGGCGTTTCCTTCAGAATGATAGGTGTCTCAATAGTTGTGGCACCGACAAAGAAGGACAGGCAATAGTGAAACGAAGCCAAGCGGATGAAACGCAAGCAACAGCAAAGCTACGTCTTTAATCACCACTCCCCAATTGATCGCGTGCCTTTTCCAGATAGGCGCGGACACGAACTTGCTGTTTGGGGGTCAATTCGTCCACGGCATCGACTACATGTTGCATTGCCCGCGCCGTATTGCGAATGTGACCCGCCATATCGGCCAGTGCTATTGCCGTTTGTTCGTTTTGAATGTGAATAGCGGCTGTCAGGTCGCCTATCTTCATCACCGCTTCGGCCGTTCGCTCGCCGGCATCCGCCTGCCTTCGCAAACTATCTGCGGTGGCCTCAGTCAAGGTTAGTCCCAGCTTCCAAATCGTAATCCCGACTCCCGTTAAGATGAACACCAAAACAAAGGCCAACACACCGAACTCGGCCGCCTTCTGCCAGGCACTTTCCAACTGCCCTAGTTGACCCAAGGGTAAGTATGAAATGGCTTGAATATTCGAAGGCAAAAACAAATCTAAATTAAAATACACGAAACAGACTCCTGGCGCGCAATCGCGCAGATGAGTTATTGATTAGTAAGAAAGGGAGACACGATCGTGTTTGGTAAAAGATGATTTGGGCAACGGCCATTCGGACAAAGTTGATTGACGGGTGGCGAATTCGGCATATGCCAAATGACGGGCGGTGCCGTCAACAGATGAAGATGCGCCGTTGCGTTCGAATCAGCAACCGGTTCAGCAGTAGCTTGTCCGACCACTTCTAAACCATCCGCAATCGCCACCAGCAAGGTTGCAAAGGCGTTGGTCGAATTTGGTGGAGCTGCCGCCACGACCGCATCCAACCCCACCAAAAATGGGTTCCAGTCAGTCGTGAA
>CAZJBW010000020.1:0-32759 GCA_964543985.1 uncultured Pirellulaceae bacterium
TGACGTGCGAGCCATCGCGATTTGTTCGCTTAGCATGATGTCACTTTGTTTCTTTGCCCGCAGGAAGCGGTTCCAGGAAGGCAACAGTCGACTTTGAAACCTTCGTGTAAAAGCGAATATCGGGCGAAAACTCTGCACATAGTCCATGATCGCAAACTTGAATTCCTGCACCCTGTCCGGTGCCTGGACCCCAAAGACGACCTCGATAATCACTTCCAGGGAATATTCCAGGCTGGCCTGCATTACTTTGAAAGTTTGCCCAACCTGCCAGTTGTCGGTGACTCGCTCGGCGATCGATTCCATCGTTTGAACGCATCCACGCAGCGCTTCGCCGTGAAACGCTGGCATCAACATACTGCGAGCCCGTTTGTGACGTTGCCCGTTGACCAGGATGACCGAATTTTCTCCGATCAGTGGCGAGATCGTGCCAATCGCGAACTGTGAAATTTCGTCGTGCCGCGCCGACAACACGCGGCGAATGTTTTCGGGGTCACTGGTTAAAACGACGTTGCCATTGAGCGCCCTGACCAGGAAGGTCTGTCCGTAGCGTTTTTGCCAGGCCGAATAAGTCTCGTATGGTTTTGTCATCAATTGCCAAGTGGACTTCAAGCGTCCACCAGGCCCGGGCAGTGTCTTCAGAACAAGATTGTTTTGGCTGGAGTCAACTGTGTTCGCCGAATTCATTGCAACCTCGTCTACGTTCAAGAAGGAAGCGGGAGACTTTGATGAACAATAGGATACCGGTGGGTGCGCGGCAACTGCGTCAAATCGACGCACGGGTTTTGACTGCGTGCTAGCCGCAAACCGGCAGGCAATTGATCGGACAAAATAAAAGACGCCACTGCGAATTTCCATAGCGGCGTCTTTTACTATTGAGAATGTCGACGAATTCTAGTCGCTGTGAATCCAGACCAACCGGGGACTGGCGAGAAAAGCGGGCGCAGCTCATTAAATCAATTCGGATGGTGTAATTTTTACTCCTGGAAGCAACCCGTCTTTCGTCACCTCGTGGTAGACTGCGCTTTGGCCTCAAAGAAGGAAGCGGACTCTGTGCTTTTGCAAAATGGCAACGGCAAATGCGGAAGCGTTTTCGGCGCCATGGTGCAGGTCCTTGTAAAGTTCCTGTTTAGAGAGGAAGAAAGAAAGGGCGCAGAAGCCAAATTGGCGGGTTGGATTGGCTTCTGACACTTTTTTGGTCCATTTACAGGCACAAAAAAATAGCCTCAAGAAATTTCATGAGGCTGGTGGTGGATTCGAAATCTGATTCGGCGGTTAATTCCCGAAAGAAAATTTCTCGATCATGCCATCGATGGACGGCTTCACTATGTTCTGAACTCCTTCAATCTCATACGCTTTTTTCAGCGGTGCATCTAGTTGGCCACTGAATCCCAGAAATTGTTCGGTGACCGTCGATTTCATTGTGTCAGGTAGTTTGCTTAAGCCCAACGTATCCAGTCTGGATGTGTAACCGTTGATGGTGTCACGAGCGGACTCGGCAGATGGGATATCTGTGATACCAGTGATGGCGTCTGTGGTTCCTGTGAACATGCCGCCCAATTGACCTTTTAGGTCGTCGATATTGGGGACGCTGATGGATGGGTTGGTATTGTTGTTTGCTGGATCCTCTCCACCAGGAGAAATCACAAACCTCCAAACCAGGAATGCCAGAGCGGCCAGTAGGATCAGTGGAAGCAACATCTTCAAGATGTTCATTCCACCGCTGGCAGCTTGCCCAGCTGTATTGGCTGCTTGGTCCACACCACCACTGACAGCGCTGCCAACCGTTGCGGCAGTATCCGATACAGCGTCTTTGGCCGATCCCATTAAATCTCCTATCCCAAGGGAATTCATCAATCCGCCGTCCATTTTCGGCAGGTGACTTTTTTGAGCTTCCAAAGCCTTAGAAAAACCACTGATGTCCCAGCCGGCAGATTTATTCTGTTTGCCTAATAGGCCCATGACGACCGGTGCCAAGAAGCTTAGCATTTTGCCGACCAAGCCCGACTTCATTCCGATCACAGAACCGATGGTACCTAAGATTCCGTTTAGTCCACCGCCAAAAATCAAACCGAGCAGTCCTTGTCCTTTTTCCAGGTAGGAATCTTGTTGTTTACCACCGTCGAAGATGCCACCCAGGTTTTCCAGAATGCCTCCATCGTGATCTTTCAAAACACCAAAAACCTCGCCCGCGCCGCTGGGCGTCGAGCCTTTTTTAATGATGCCGCCGATCAACGCAGGCAACGCGGTTTCGATAGCGCCGCCAGCAGCTTTATCATCCATGCCTAGGATGCCGCCGATTTTATTTTTAATTTGGTTGCTGATGGCACCTTTGGCCAAGTCCATAAGATTAAAAGACATATGTAAACCTTTCGAAAAGTCGTTTGTCTAATGACGAATTGGTAGGACAATCGGACAGTCATCTGCCGCTTAGGAAATTCCATAAGGAACAATGCAGGAAATGCCAAACAAGGTTTGGGGATCCAAGAATAACGGCTAACGGACACCGTCGCGGATTGCGATCAAATTATTGCAATTGGGGCTAGGTTTTGCAATTAGCAGCCGAAATTACTGATTAGCCGGCGTAATCTGCCCATGTTTTGGGAGTTTCATAGACTCGGACATTTGCCAATCGCGAAGCTCCGTTGCCGACAGCCAGCACTTGGGATTCCAACTTATTCCAAATCACCAGCGCGATATTCTCGACGCTGGGATTGAGTTCAGAAAATTCGGGAACCTCCAAATTCAAATAGCGATGGTCGAACGGGTCGATGACTTGCTCTTTGACCAGCGTTTCGAAAGCTTGTAGCGGAATCAAAGGAGTTTCAGAATCGTTATTTGCAGCGACCGTCACCTCGACAACGTAATTGTGTCCGTGGCCATGAGGGTTGTTGCACTTGCCGAACAGTTCACGATTTTCTTGTTCGGAAAGATCCGTGTTATGTAATCGGTGAGACGCAGAGAATTCGAATTGCTGAGTCATCTGGAGCATGTTTTCTTCTTTCGAATCGATTGCAAAGGACAGCGTCGGGCTAGCGTGTAGACTTATTCTGGAAAGTGAAATACCGTCGGCAAACTGTTTTTTCAATTCGGTAAAAGCGAAAAACAACATTGCCCAGTAGCAAGTTTTCGTTTGGCAGCCGGGCAAAACCGCTTGCCGTATGGCATCGTCAATTAATTTGATGTTACACAGATAGCCGCTGACAGGATCGACTGTGCCGCTAACGGTGCAACGGAATTTCAGCCAGGGTGCAATGGTCGTTAGGGATGGCCAGCCGGCCCAGGAATTGGTAACAGGTTGGTTCAATCCTGCTGGGTTTAAGCAGAAGCGAATCTCGCGAGTCAGTTCCATCATTGTCGACTGACCTTAATGATTTGGCCGCTGCTGGCCGCCATGGCTGGTTGGCATACCGTCCAAATCGCATCGGCGACTTCTTGTGCCGACACGCATTGTTGGGCAGGAAAGTCAGCGAATAGACCTCGCAACATTGGAGTCTCGACGGCGCCTGGGCGAATACCGTAGCTGCGGATGCCATGTTCTTTACCTTCTCCGGCCAAGGCCACCGTAAACAACTCAATCCAGGCTTTGGTCGCGCCGTACATGCTGAAGCCGGGAAAGGGATCGATGGCCGCTTGCGAGCTAATGTTGGTGATGATGCCAGATCCTTGTTGCTTCATCTGTTTCCAACATTCACGGGTCGCGTAATAGACGCTGCGAATATTCAGATTGATGCAGGCGTCGATGGTTTGATCTGTCATTTCTTCAAGCGGACTCAATGGAGCCATGGCGGCATTGTTGACTAACAGGTCAATGCGTTGAAACTGATCAATGGCTTCCGCAATAAACTTCTGGGCCTGGTCCTTGTCGACCATGTCGTTTTGAACTGTCAAAACTTTCTCGTCGCCAGCAAGATTGGCCAGTTGTTCATGGGCCAGGTTCAATCGTTCCGTATCGCGACCGCAAATGGCAACCTTGCTGCCGGCAGTCGCAAACTTGATTGCAGTCGCCAGACCGACGCCACTGGTACCGCCACTGACAACAACTACTTCTGGGAAATCACTCAAAATAGACTCCGCGATCAATAAAAAGGAACCGGCGCAAACTGACTTTCGAGCGGCTGCGAGTCAAACGGGAAAGTATTGAAAGCGACCATCATTAGCGGGCGCTAAATCAGACTACATCGTATCGTCAGCTTTGGACTTCGAAAGGGCCGCTTCGGTTTCCGCGAATTTTCCATCGGCGTCTGCTTGTCGAAACCACTCGATCAGCGAATCGGGGACTTCGGGTGGAGAAGCCTTGAAGTGTTCAGCCAAAAATTCGTGGTTGCAGTCGCCCGAGGCGTACATGCGAAGGTTGCGGATGGCCGTTCGTGTCAAACATTCGTCCTGAGGTTGATTGGCCACTAATCGAAAGTACTTTTCGTTGGGGCCAGTGATGATCGAACCCACGTTGATGACGTTGTCGCCAGGCGCTATTTCTCGCCAGGTGTAGTGAGGCAATTCCATCGCCATTTTGGCCGCCCAAAGAATTCGATCGGGGGTCAATGTATCCAGTCGTTCGAAGCTGGACATGACGAAATACGTTTTTTGGTATTCGCTGATCAGGTAGTCGGTGGTTGCCAGTCGTAGTAGGTCGGCATCAATGGCTGGGTCAATTAGGACTCGCGAAGACTGGTCGCTGTCGACACTGTAAACGGTCTCGCCGGGCGACGACAAAATGCCTGCTCCAAAATCCTTGACCTGCCCGTCTTGCATCACCAATCCAAATTCGACAGTGAACCAATAAATGCGACCGGCATATGTAAGCAACTCTTCGGCCCAATCCAGAATTTCCTGGCGTTGCGTTTCGTCAGTTATGCCTTCTAGCTTTTGATCACGTTCCGCATAAATCAGATTGCGAGCTTCCCCGTGATTCTTCATCACATTGGCGACGGCAGGGATCGTAAACGTGGCGACGTGACCAGCGACGTCGTGTCCAATGTCCGGCTCTTCCAGGTAGTCCTGTTCCAGGGCTCGCATAAATGTTGTTACGGGAAAGAACCGTTTACTGTGGCAGGTGAAGAACAGTTCTGCCGGGATGATCATGTTGACCGTCGCCAGTTGCCATCCCGTCTGTTGATAGATTCGGGCATTCAGAATGTAGTAGTCCGGAATGACGCAGTCACCGATCTCAAACAGGTCCTCGCCAGCCAAATATTCCCGGCAGGCGTACTGGTGTTTGGTGACTTGTTGGTCGGCGATCAAGCAAGCCCAACTTAGATGCTCGATCTGCGTGTAGTTGTCGTGCGTTTGCTCATTTGCGTACTCGTTTAACTGAACCGTTTCTTCGGACAGCGAGCCAATACTAAAAGGGACATTTTGGGCATACAGGTCGTAGTAGGCATTGGCCCGAGCTGGATCGATCGGAAACGGTACATTTTGGCGATCAAGGATTCCTCGCAACCGGTTCAGCCGCTCGGCTTTATCCAGAGGTTTGACGGCGTCCAGATCGACTCCGTGACGGGCAGCAATTTCAGCAAGATCGATTTCTGAGATGGACATACAGCTTTTGCAATTTGAAGGCACGATTGAAAGGGCCACTTGGATTTGGCGGTCCCTAGTTGATTACTGTCGCTACGATAGGTTAACTGTCGCTACGAATAACGGGCGGAACGATCATTGGCAGCCCATTGGATTTTATACAAAGAACTCACCAATTGGTCGGGAAGGAGTTCGGCAAATAACGAAACCCTTCGCGCCGCGTCTCGTTTTTAGCATACTAAAAGCAATGTCAGTGTCGAAACCGGCTTTTTTTCGGTCCAGCAAACTGTACCCGACGCAACGGCTTCTGCCAGCAGTCGGCCTCATTATATAAGTGTTTAAGGTGCCTTAATGCCAAACTATCGAAAACTGGGCCAAATACCGCCCAAACGCCACATCCAGATGAAGCGTGAACCCAAGGATAGTTACTTGGGTGAAGGGCTTTACTATGAGCATGTGATCACGACCGAAGGTTTTGGGCGTGCTTATTCCATCATGTACCACCTGCGCCCGCCAACTCGGGTGAACAAGGTGGAGCATCTGGGCAAGATCGCGATCGAGAAGGCTGACGAGGGCGCGCTCAGTCATCGGCACATTCGCAGTCAAGATCTGCCTCGAACCGGCGACCCGATCAAAGGGCGAGTGCCAATGTTGTTCAATGATGATTTGGTCGCTTGGCGTTGCAAACCTGCCGAGCAACAACAAACCATCTTTCGAAATGGAGCGGCCGACGAAGTCATCTTTATCCATTTTGGCAGTGGTGTCTTAGAGACTCCCTATGGCAACGTCCCCTACCGCCGGGGCGACTATATCGTGGTACCCAGGACGACGAACTACCGGTTGGTCAGTGACGATATCGAAAAAGAGGACCATTTGATTTTAGAGTGCTTCTCGTCTGTCAGAATCCCCAGTCGGTACCAAAACCAGGACGGCCAGATGTATCTTGGCGTTCCGTATTATGAACGCGATTTTCACAGCCCGGCAGAACCTCATGTGGTGGACGACGAGGTCGAAACAGAAATCATTATTAAAGACTACGATCGATTGACGAAGGTCACGATGCCACATCATCCGTTTGATGTGGTGGGCTGGGATGGGTTCGTTTATCCGTACACGTTTAACGCTTGGGATTTCGAGCCGTTGACGGGTACTTGCCACTTGCCGCCTCCGTTCCAACAGACGTTCGAGTGCCGAGGTTTCGTGATTTGCACTTTCGCACCTCGACACTTGGACCATCATCCGGAAGCGGTCAAAGTGCCCTACGTGCATAGCAATGTCGAGGCTGATGAAGTGTTGTTTTATGTCGATGGCGAATTTGGGTCTCGCAAGGGAGTCGACTTGGGATCGATGACGCTACACCCAGGCGGGATCCCTCACGGACCGCACCCTGGTACCATCTTGGGCAGTATGGATGTCGAAAAGACTGAGGAGATGGCGGTCATGTTTGACACGGATCGCAAACTGTTTTTGACTCAACATGCACTGGATGTCGAAGATCACGCTTACCCAATGAGTTGGCTGTCGGGAGACCAAAACGACGGTGGCCCGATGATTGGTCCTCGTTAATTTTGCTGCAGTAACTTGAACTAATTAACCATTCCTATGCTCGGGATTTCATGAATAAACTGGTTGCAAACGCCACCGAAGCCATTGCAGGCATCGAAAGCGATATGACGCTGATGCTGGGCGGCTTTGGGCTGTGCGGTATCCCCGAAAACTGTATTGCCGCGCTCGCTGGCTCCGACATTTCGGGACTCACTTGTATTTCGAACAACGCGGGCGTCGATGATTTCGGATTGGGATTATTACTGCAGAAACGGCAGATCAAGAAAATGATCTCGTCCTATGTCGGTGAAAATGATGAGTTCGAACGACAGATGCTAAGCGGCGAATTAGAAGTGGACTTGATACCACAAGGGTCATTGGCTGCTCGCTGTTATGCTGGCGGTGCGGGCATTCCAGCGTTCTACACGCCGGCCGGATTCGGTACCGAGGTTGCTGAGGGCAAGGAGGTACGTGAATACAATGGAAAGCCTCACATTCTTGAGCAAGCGTTGACTGCCGATTTCGCTATCGTCAAAGCGTGGAAGGGCGATCGATTCGGAAACCTGGTCTACAACGGACCCGCTAGAAATTTCAATCCTGCCATGGCGATGGCTGGCAAAATCACGATTGCCGAAGTCGAACAAATTGTCGAGCCAGGCGAACTAGACCCTAATTACATCCACACACCCGGAGTCTTCGTGCAAAGAATCTTCCAGGGCGTCAACTATGAAAAGCGAATCGAGCAACGAACGGTTCGCAGCAAGGAAGGCTAAGGCTGATGTTAGACAAAGTCGGAATTGCAAAACGCATCTCGCAAGAATTACAAGACGGTTGGTACGTCAACTTGGGAATCGGGATTCCTACACTGGTTGCCAACTACGTCCCAAAGGATATCAACGTCGTCTTTCAATCGGAGAACGGGATTTTGGGCATGGGCCCATTTCCCATCGATGGACAAGAGGACGCGGACTATATCAACGCTGGCAAACAAACGGTAACGGTCTTACCAGGTGGTTCGATTTTCGATTCGAACACCAGCTTCGCTATGATTCGCGGTCAGCATATCCAGCTAACCGTACTGGGAGCCATGGAAGTCGCCGACAACGGTGACATCGCTAACTGGAAGATACCTGGGAAATTGGTGAAAGGGATGGGCGGCGCGATGGACTTGGTCGCCTCGGCCGACAACATCATCGTGGCAATGATGCACACCAACAAAAAGGGGCAATCGAAACTGCTGAAGCAATGCACCTTGCCTTTGACGGGTGTGCAGTGTGTTAAGCGAATCGTTACGAACTTGGCCGTGTTGGATGTTTGTCCAGACGGATTCAAGTTGAAAGAACGCGCTGCTGGCGTCACGGTCGAACAGATCAAGCAAGCGACCGAGGGGCGTTTGATCGTCGAAGGCGACGTGCCGGAAATCAAAGTTTGAATTGCCCTTAGTGTTGCGAGTTAAGCGTTCAGCGTTTGACGTTAAGTGCTTATCGACCAACCAATCCAGCTAAGTATTCCCTCATAAAGGCCGTCGTGCGGACCAGGTTAGCCGAACTGGGGATCAGCCGGTCGGGCCCCTGCCCTACCCTTGATTTGGAAAAGTCGGCTGGCAGAGGTTCCGCGTTGATGCCAACCGTCTTGGCCAACCGTTGGGCTCGTTGCATGTGCCAGGCGGATGTCACGATCCCTTTGCGAAGTTTGATGGCGTTGTTGGACGCGATCCACTTGTCAAAAGCCTGGATCTCCTGCGACGTGTTGCGTCCACCAATTTTAATGATCTTGTCTTCCGGCACGCCCAACGAGATTAGGATCTGCTGCAAGGCATCATTCTGTTTCAACTGGCCCTTGGCAAGCGGCAGAGCACTAGTCCCGCCGCAAATGATGCGGTCGGTTTTGCCTTCTTTGAAAATTCGGGCGGCCAATACTGCTCGATCACCGGACCAAGTCGTTTGAGCGGTCCCGTTAGGCGTGGTCGCTTGCCCGCCACCTAACACCAAGATCACGTCCAAGGGCTTCAGTTCGGCTAAGCTGAATTCGTTGTAGTCACTTTGCAGTGCGTTGGCCATTGACGACGCGACAAACGCATTGCCGCAAACGGTCAACAAGATCCAACTGGCAAACGAGATCGCCGCAGGAAAGGCTTGCTTGTACAGCAGGCAGAAGTAGGTCGACAGAAACAAACCGATCCAAATCATGCCGATCGGCGCTACCAAGGCTTGCAACGTCTTTTCTAAAACGACGCCTCCGCCTGTCGCCCACACCAGCCCCAATAACAACAAACCAATACAGGCGATAATCAACAGGTGGATAAATGAAAACGGCAGTTGGAATTTGCCGGTGTTGTCTCGCTTCTTTCGACGCTCCTCAAGCCGAACTTCGTCTTCGTAGTATTCGGAGTACTCGTCGCGCATCGGGTCCCGGTAGGGACGTCGGCGTTTGGCCATTTTAGGTGTTCCTGCCGCTAATAAATTCAGTTCTGTAAAGCTTAGTCGTAATTCAATTTGTCGAAAAGTTGGCTGTGTCGTATTCCGAGACTGGCAAGGTTACGCCGATTCCAAATGGATTGGGGCGAGTCTGAATGAAGCGGGTGCTGGACTCGAAACGAAACCAATACCAGTTTTGCAGACTAGGTAGCTGGCAAAAACGGGCAGAAGGGTCCTTTGTTTGTCAGTAAAGATACAGCGACAGTGGCATTTGGCGGGATTGAGTCAATTACGACCTGTCATGCTCGACCAACCATGGATTACAATGTATGAATCAAGATCGCCGAACGAGATGACGGTGATCGCCGCGCCGGTTTGAAATCGGTCAGCGAACCAAGAAACCAACTGATCAGTCGATACCCTGGGAGACCGATAATGTCCCGAACCCGTTTTCAATTGCTAACGCTGCTGGTGGCCGTGCTAATGGCCGGCCCCTCCGTGTTTGCTCAAGAAGAATTGCGTCAACGCACAGGTGACGCCAATGCGAAACCAGCAGAACAGGCTGACGCCGAACAAGAAGAAGCCGAAGAAGAGAAGGCGGTTCCCAAAGAGTACACCTTCGATGTCAAAGTCAATTTGGAACACACGGATGTCAAGTCGCAGGACCAGACGGGGACTTGCTGGTGTTTCGCATCAGCCTCGTTCATCGAATCTGAAATGATTCGTCAAGGAAAGGGCAAGCATCAGTTGTCTGAGATGTTCATTGTCAACAACATCTACTTCGAAAAAGCCAACAACTACTTGTTGCGAAAAGGGAAAGCTCAATTTTCCGAAGGCGCTTTGGCTCACGATTTTCTAAACGCCGCTGGTCGATACGGTATGGTTCCCGATGAAGTTTATTCGGGCCTGATCGATGGCGACCAAACGCACAACCATGCTGAGATGGCTGCTGTCCTACAAGGCATGTTGGATGGGTTGGTCAAACAACGAACTCTTAGCGACAATTGGCAGAGTGCCTATCGTGCCGTCGTCGATACTTACCTGGGCTCGGCCCCTGAGCAGTTCAGTTATCAAGGTAAAGATTACACACCCAAGTCCTTTGCGGAACAGATGGGTTTCAACGCCGACGACTATGTCAGCTACACCTCGTACACTCACCATCCCTTCGATCGCCCGTTCGTTCTGGAGATTCCAGACAACTTCTCGAACGGTTTGTTTCACAATGTCGAAATCGATCGATTGGTGGCAATGATCGATCAGGCATTGGAAAACGGCTTCACGGTTGCCTGGGACGGAGATGTCAGCGAACGTGGGTTCTCGCAGAACAATGGCGTAGCAGTACTGCCAAAAAACCCGAATCGTCGTGACGCTTTACGAAACCCGGGTCCTGAAATGGATGTGACCCAGGAAATGCGTCAAGACACTTTCGAAAGTTACTCGACGACAGACGATCACTTGATGCACTTGGTTGGTATGGCACATGACCAGCATGGCACCAAGTACTACATCATCAAGAATTCGTGGGGAGCTTCTGGCCAACACGATGGCTACCTTTACATGTCTGAAGCCTACGTCCGCTTGAAGACAGTTGCCATCATTCTGCACAAAGATGCCATGTCGGGTTCTGGCGAAACGGCCAACACCGAAGTGGCTGACGAAGCCGCCGCCAGCGAACAGGAAGACGGGACTCGCTAGTCCATGTTTCGCTCGCAAAAACCTCAAAATTCAAAGAGACGCCGATTGACTTGGCGTCTCTTTTTTTATGCTGACGGCCAGCCGTTTCGTAACGCTTCGACGATCGGCATATATCAGTAACACTAGGATGTACCTAAAATAGTGCTGCTCGTTTTTCCCAATTGAGTCGTTCAGAGATACAAAATGGAAAACCAAATTAATGTTGTTGGTCGTTGGCTGGCCGTCGTCGGCAGCGTCGTTGCAGGTGTTCACTGCCTTTACTCGCCAGAGCAAAATCCGGGCGATTTTTCACAAGAATGGAAGGCAAGAACCGAATGTCAATTAACAGAATCAATGGATGCCGATCGAGTATCGATTTTTGAACAACAAGAGCTGACCCAGGAAGAGGCTGCAGACGAGTGGGTCTCGTTGTTTGACGGTGAATCGTTGGAGGGTTGGACGCCAAAGATTCGAGGTTACGAGTTGGGTGAAAATTTCGGTGACACGTTTCGGGTCGAGGAGGGTTTGCTGAAGGTTAACTACGATGCCTACGAGGACGGATTTCAAAATCGATTTGGACATCTGTTCTACAAAGAGAAATTGTCGCACTACGTTTTGCGTATTGAATACCGGTTTGTGGGTCAGCAAATTGCGGGCGGACCTGGATGGGCACTGCGAAACAGTGGGGTCATGTTGCATTGTCAGGATCCCTCCACGATTGGAAAGGATCAAAAATTCCCAGTGTCTATTGAGATGCAAATGTTGGGTGGTGATGGGACCAATGATCGCAGTAACGCGAACGTTTGCACGCCCGGAACTCACATTGAAATGGACGGTCAATTGATTACTCAACATTGTCGCAACAGTTCCAGCCAAACTTACCACGGCCAAGATTGGGTCACGGTCGAAGTGGAAGTTCGTGGCAACGAAGTCATTCGTCACAAGATCGATGACCAAGTGGTACTTGAATACCAAAGGCCGCAACTGGATCCCAACGATAACGACGCTAAAGGTCTAATCGTTGACGAGCAGGTGATGTTGGATTCTGGTTTCATTTCTCTGCAGTCGGAAAGTCATCCGATCGAGTTTCGCAAAGTCGAACTCAAAAAACTGGATCCTTGACTGGGACGCTAGTAAGCAATAGCGCCTGGAACAAACGACGGTTCACCGGAATTGATAGACAACAGAAAAGGTAAGCACTCTTGATTAACCTCGAAAAAGTCACTCAGCATTACGGCGTTCGTCCAATTCTAAAAGACATCAATCTGACGATTTTGGAGAATGAGTTGGTTGTGGTGGTGGGCCCGAACGGCATGGGAAAAACCACGCTTTTAAGAGTGATGGCCGGCGTACTAACCCCGCAGCGAGGGTCTGTTTCGCTGTTGGGTCACTTGCGAAAGTCATCGTTGGAAGCTGAGCTAACAATCCGTAGGCAAAGTGTTTTTCTGCCCGACGATGTGTGGTTGCCGGGGGACATGACTGGCCGTGAATACTTGTTGCGAGTCGCTGAGTTGTATGGCATCGATTCCATTTGGGCGATGCAGCATGCGGACAAATTGCTTATGTTGTTCCAGCTGGTTCGCGAGGGCGATTGGCCGATGCGTAGCTATTCCAGCGGCCAGAAAAAGAAAATCACGTTATGCTCGGCAGTAATCTCGCAAGCCAAAATCATGCTGATGGACGAACCGTTTTCTGGTGGTTTGGATCCCGCGGGCATTTTCGCGATGAAGCGAATTATCCAGCGATTGCACCAGTCTCGTTCGGCAACCATTGTGCTAACAACACCGGTTGGTGAACTGGTTGAAGAATTGGCGGGTCGTGTCTTGGTGATCCGCGACGGTGAAATCGCGGCTGACGGATCAGTTGCTGATTTGCGACGTGAATCTATGGCCGCCGGTCCAATCGAAGAGGTGCTTGAGCAACTAGTTCACCCTCAATTGATGGATGACATTCTGGGTTATTTCGAAGCGGTTGAAAAAAATGCGTAGTTCTCAAGAAGTTGTCAGACCTAAAAGACCGATCAGCCGCTTCTTGCGTCCTCGTAATGTCCCTGACAGTATGGTCATCGTTGTGGTGTTGTCCGTGGTCATTTAGATTGGACTGTTTGTCTACTCTGGGGCGCTTGCTTTGACGCCCGATGAACAGGAAGCCATGCATCAAGTTCGTGATGGATGGGCGATTATCATTGGTATGGTGTACGGCGTACAAGTGGCCTTGTATCTGAATCCCATCGTCAACGAGGGCTATCGGACTTGGTTGTTGAGTTCGCCTTGGGATCCCGCGTCTGGTAAGTTGCCATTCGGTTCCATGTTTTTGTCATGGCAGAATTTGTTGATGGTTGGCGTGCTGACCGTCATGGCGATGGGCGGAGGTCTTCCCTGTTGGTATGTGGTGGCAGGGTTTGGAATTTGTTGGCTGATTTGTTCAGCGGTCAACATGTGGGATAGTGATGTTCGCATTCACGCCTACATCATAATTGCGACGTTGGCTTTGGTGCCGGTTGCCTTGGCGCGCAATCCGTTAAGCTTGTTGCCGGTGTTAGGCCTGTTGCCGGTCGTGTTTGACGGCAATCGACGAGCTCTAAAGAACCTGTCAAATTCAACATCCTCTTTTGCTGGTAACAAAATCAGCTTTCTGTCGACGAACAAATTGGGTTGGCCATACGACAGTTTATATCCGCTTCCTTCGCAAATCGTCTTGTCGTTGGTGGACAAATTGTGCATCAGTTTGATCGCTGGTTTAGTCAGTTTTTCGCTTGCGTATCTATCTGCGATTTGGGTCGGCCCGAATAATGAATTGCATGGACTGGTATGTATGGTGAGTCTTTTTATCGTGAGCTCCAGACTAGCTGTTTACCTTAAAGGGACCGCGCCACCGATTTCATTTTGGGCACGAGTGACATGCCGCAAGTTGATCATCCCAAAATACGATGTGATCTTTGTGGTGCCCATCCTGTGTGGGGTGATCGTTGTTGGAACGACTGTCGCAATGAATCGCACAACGTTGCCTGCGACTTTTGCGGGCGCGATCATAATGTCGTCGGTTTCGTTCCTGTGCCTGGCCGGTTACCCGTCATGGATGCAATGGAGATTGTTGGGAAACGTTCGGCACAAATTTACTCGAGATGCTGCCAAGAAGTTTATCAATTTAGGATCCGGGCAAGTCGCCAATAAATCGCTAGCCAGTACGCTGCTATCCAAGAAATAACAGGGCGATTTTCAAATAACCTACTGCACGCCGACACGTTTGAAGAAGTCGCGAAGACGTTCCGATTCAGCCTCGTTGTCGATATGAACAATGCGAGCAATTTTTAGTTTCTTGTTCACGGTCACACGTTGTTGGCACCGGTGGATGAAAGATTGACCTTGGTGCTTGATATGGTCGGTGAAGTGAATGATGAATTGATCGTCCCGATCGGAAACTTCCTCGATACCACTTTCACCCAATACCAATTCATCGAGTTTTGCTCGACCTTCACGCATATTCTTTTCGTATGAGGCAGCAATGTCCTGTGGACCAATGACCCAGTCATCGCCAAGTTCGTAGATGCATGCCTCGTCGACAAGCGAAGCCACCAAAGAGAAATTGTCTTGGTCCAGCGCTCGTCCGAAGTCTATAGCGATTCGCTTTAGACTCATCAGTCAAAGTCTCACAGTGTCTTATTTATTAACCTTATTCAATAAAAAAAAGTCCCGACAGCAAGCCATCGGGACGTTCCATTTTAAGTCAATCAACTATTTGGCGTTTTTGACATGTTTGTCAAACCAGTTGATCATTTCTGCTTGGGTGTGCAGAACGGACTCACGTGCACGATAACCGTGCGATTCGTTTGGCAGCATCACCAATCGGACCGTGCCGCCATTGCCTTTGATAGCCTGATACATCCGCCGGGATTGAACAGGGAACGTACCACTATTGTTGTCGGCTTCGCCGTGAATTAGCAACATGGGTTCATTAATTTTATTAGCGTGCATAAACGGTGAAATGTTGTTGTACACCTCTTTAGCTTCCCAAAATGGGCGGCGTTCCGATTGGAATCCGAACGGAGTCAACGTGCGGTTGTAGGCCCCACTGCGAGCGACGCCTGCTTTAAACAGGTCGCAATGAGCCAACAGGTTGGCCGTCATAAACGCTCCGTAGCTGTGTCCGCCAACACCAACGCGCTGTGGATCGGCCACACCCATGTCGACAGCTTTGTCGATCGCCGCTTTGGCTGCCGCCACGATTTGATCGATAAACGTGTCATTCATGGTTTCAGGATCACCAATCACGGGCATGGTGGCTGCGTCCATGATGGCGTAGCCTTGCGTCAACAGGGAAAGGTGAGTGATCCCGCGCATCGTCGTGAATCGTGATGGGCTGCCGGAAATCTGTGCCGCCGTTTTGGCGTCACTGAATTCTCGAGGATAGGCCCAAACGATCAGTGGCAGTTTTTGTCCCTCTTTGTAATCGACCGGAAGGTACAAGGTTGCCGATAATGGTACACCGTCTTCACGCTCGTAACGCACCAATTGTTTTTTGATGCCGCGAATCTGTGGAGTTGGATCGGCGAAGTTGGTCAACGCTTTACGTTCACCCGATTCCAGATTAACCAAGAAGTAGTTGGTTGGAGTTTCGGGTGCTTCACTGGAAATGATGACGGACGGCTTAGCGTCTTTCGAGTGACTAGCGATGGCTACGACCGATTCAAAGACTCCCTCTTCGCAACGCCAAAGTCGCTCGGTTTCCTGAGTCTTAATGTTCTGACGATCGATGAAAGGCAGGTTCCCTTTGTCCGAGGCTCCCGCACCAACACGATAGACGTAGTCGCCGTCTTGCAAGGCTTTAGCGTGACCCGATTGGTCGGGTGTCATTATGATACGGCCGGGGTCGCCATAGCGATCACGAATGCTGCGATCCATCACGGTGACGGGGGTTGTTCCTGCATTCATGTCGTACAAATTGGCTCGGATCCAGCGACGGTCGCGGTCGTAGTCCGTAACGATGACTACGGAAGGATCATCCATCACGGACATTCCAGACGCACGGAACTGGGTGCGAATCATTTCTTCCGGTTCGCCACTAAATGGTGCAGCCAAGGCGACCATACGATCGCGATGTTCAGCTTCGGCTCTGGGATCGCCACCGTCTAATGCTTCTGTCCAAACCAGCAACGCATCCTCGCCAGATTTCCAGTTAACGCTACGCGGCCCAACGCGAACCCCCTCGATCGGGATGTTCTCGGCCATAGGCGCGTCAGCGACTTGGTATTCCATCTTGCCATCGACGCTCCAGACTTCGATTTTTTGAGGGAAGCTGCGCATCGTCATGAGATACGAGAAAGGTTTTTGAATGCGAGTGACCAACAAGTGTTGACCGTTGGGCGAGGCACTGACGCCGGAATAGATGGCTGGCTCGCCAATCTTTTTTACGGCTCCATCAACACTGATTTTCGCAAGTTGACTGGTGGCGTAGTACTCGAAAAGTTGCTCGTCGTAGGCGTTTGAAAGCAAGTCTTGATACGTTCGAGTCGGTGACTTGTTGCCCGATGATTCCTGAATGTTGGGACCTTCCGGAGAGACGTTAGCGCTCGGTTCCGAGCCGCGATTTTCAGGTACCAAGTGACACAACAGAGACTTGCCGTCCGGCATCCAATCAACGCCGCCAGTAACGGTGCTTAACTGTTCGGTTAGCATCGTTGGATTGGTGGGGTCGGCGACCGAAGCGGTCCAAAGCTGTTGACCCTGCTCGGTCACGATGACGTAAGTAAAGCGATCGGACAGGTGAGACCAACTGGTACCGCCGAGTTTGGCGCCGTTGGCCAAAGGAATTTGGATCAGTTGATCGCCTTCCAGTTTCCGCAGTGCCAGCCCTTTGTTGTAGCTGGTCGAAAAGCGACTGTTGGCAACTGGATCGATTCGCATACCAGCCAGACGAAGCATGCGACGAGACATGTCGTCGATGCCGGGCATGGACGGTCGTTCGACCATCAACATCCATTGGCGGTCAGGACTGAAACTGATAGCCGGCACGGGATCGGCATCAATGATGTCTACTACTTCTTGGGGTGGCAATTGATAAGACTGCTGTCCGTGCAAACTGGTTTCACTCATGACAAGGCAAGCGACAAGTAATATCGCCGTCAAAGTTCTTAGGATCATTTTTTCGAGCATGTGTTTTTCCTTTTGGATAAGGTTTCATGTATTGTCGTTAATTCACAGGCATTCGCCAGTGCCTGAATCCGTAAATGTCATATGCGTGCGCATGATGTTCACTGAAACCACTCAAGCACCGCAGACTCGTTAAATTGACCACTATCGAGAAGTCGTTTTTGCGACTCGAACGCGTTCCAGTAATATACGCCTCCACCGCTGATCCCCTTTGCCTGCCGTTCAATCCAGTCTCGATCGGCAGGTGTTTGGGCGGGTAGATCGATCGCGTACGTTACGCAATGTTCCAGATAAACGGCGGCTTGGATGTTGGGTGACTGAAAAGTCGATTGATGTGTTTTGACCGTGGTCGCGTCACGCACCCAAACAAGGATGTTTCGTCTCGCCCGCTTTTCTTGCTGGAATTTGTCCACATCAAATGGCTGCCAAACGATGACACGTTTGGGTGCCAGTATTTTCCGTTCAAAGAATTTATAGCCCGATAAGACAGCGGCAATTAAAAACAGAGCGATAAAGACCTGCCACAACGGGACGTCAAACTTAAATGGTGGCATTGGGCCGTCGGGATTGGTGTCCGTTCCGGCTCCGCTCATCGGGCGATGGTTCATTAGGCAAGCAACCCAAGCTGAGTTATGATCGGCGGATTATTCAGCCAGCGACTTCAAAGTAAAATGCGTACTATCAAATCATACCTGTTTCTTTTCAATGTCTCCAAAAAATCTAATTTTGGATTTTTGATTCGCACGGCCAATGCCTTTGGGGCCGAGATTATTCTGATCGGGAAAAAGAAATATTCCACGATGGGTGCTGTGGGTGGGACTCGGCGAACCCCAGTGCATCATTTTTTTAGCCTGCCTGATGGAGTAGCTTTCGCCCGGGAACTGGGTTGTCGAGTGGTCGGTTTGGAGATCATGGACCGAGCCAAGTCGATTTGTGACGAGCCGTTTGTGGGCTCGACTGCGTTTATGATCGGCAACGAAGGAACCGGCTTGGAAGCTTGGCAAGCCGAACTGTGTGACGACTTTGTTTACATCCCACAATATGGAAACGCCGTTTCGTTAAACGTCAATGTTGCGACATCGATTTGTTTGCATCGTTTTGCTGATTGGGCAAAATGGCAAGAGACGCCACGTTATGGAAATCAATTCTCGTCTAACGAATCGATAACCGAAATGCACTTTCGCTATAAACGCGAACGTAGCTGCGAGGGTCAACAGGACGATTCATTGACCGACAATGCCACCTAGTTGAATCATTCGCGACCGACAAAGCGCCAGAGGTACTGGCGTCTTGCCACTGACAAACGGGAAGCTCGATTACTCTTTCAATTCATCGAGAGCCTTCAGTCGGGCCGCTTCGAATTCGTCGCCTGGACTCCATGCTGGCAGTTCAGCTTGATTGGCCACGTGTAGGCCCGCGTGAAACATCAGTTCGGCGTCTTGAATCGCGCCACCCAGGTTCCAGTTTTCGTCGTACTCGTCACTGGTTTGGTGGTAGATGTTGGCCGTCCAATAGCGTCGTTGCTGAGGGCCCCATTCGGCCGGTTTGCCGACCACATTCGTTCCCGAGCCAAGATAAACACCCGGGACGCCGACCTTGGCTAGGCTGAATTGGTCCGAGCGGTAATAGAATCCCTTTTCGGGTGTGGGGTCCGAGACCACGATGCGCTTCTGCCAGATCGCCAACGCCTCGACCGTCTTATCCAGATTCGATTTGCCTCGTCCGATCACGACCACGTCGTGGGTAGGACCCAAAATGTTGATCCCATCAATATTGATGACGGCGGCAAGGTTACCGGCAGGGGTCGGTGGGTTCTTCGCTAGGAATTCCGATCCCAGCAATCCTTGTTCCTCGGCACCGACGGCTGCAAACAGTACGGATCTTTTGGGCCGCAGGGACTTGGGCAAGTTCGCCATGCCGCGGGCAATCGCCAGCAGTACCGCCGTGCCGGAGGCGTTGTCGACGGCGCCGTTGTAGATGTTGTCGCCGCGTTCGTCGCGAGTCGCGGACAAGCCGATGTGATCGTGGTGCGCTGTATAAACTAGCCACTGTTTGCTGAGCACGGGGTCGGTACCGGGAAGCAACCCCAGGATGTTGGCGGTTTTGCGTTCGCGAACTCGTACATCCATCGTCGTCGACAGAGTCGTGCCTAGTGCGACGGGTTGGAAGTCAGGTCGCTCGGCAGCGGCTCGTAGTTCGTCTAGATCGTGACCCGCAAACTTGGTCAGTCGTTTGGCGGCATCTTCGGTCAACCATCCCTCCAAGTTGGCTCGCGAATCGGCTTGCCCGCCCAGTGCCATTTGCTCGCCAGTCCAGGACGTTTGCACGACTTGATAGGGGTAGCCGGCAGATTCGTCGGTGTGAATGATCAACGCGCCGGCCGCACCCAGTTCGGCAGCCTTCGCGTATTTGTAATCCCAGCGGCCATAGTACAAACGCGTTTTGCCAGCAAATAACTTTTCATCGCCTGCCGGATCGTTGTTCATTACCAACAGGATTTTGCCCTTCATGTCGATGCCTTTGAAGTCATCCCAGTCGAACTCAGGGGCTTGCATGCCGTACCCCACGAAAACGATCTCGGCATCCGTGATCACGGAACAGTCGATAGGCTTTCCACAAGTCACGATGTAATCTTCTGAGTTTTTGAACTTCAGAGTTTCACCTGCTTTATCGAAAGTCAGTTCCGTTGGTGGTCGTGTGGTGACACCCAGCATCGGAAACGGTTGCACGAATGTGCCATCTTGGGCGGCCGGTTGCAGGCCCGCCAGTTCGAACTGCGAGATCACGTATCGTTGCGCCAATTCGTCACCGCGAGTCCCCGGTCCCCTGCCCTCCAGCAGGTCGTCAGACAGGAACTTGATGTCGGCGCGAATCGCGGCTTCCGTGATATGTTGGCTGGCCACTGCAATGGCTTCGTCGGAAGGCTGTTGAGCCGACAACGATGAAGACGCAAGGCAGCAGGCGATTACGAAAGTGCCAAGGATTGGAGCTACAGAGTGAATAATGTTTCGAGTCACTGATCAGGTTCCTTAGGGCATATAGGGCATAGGGCTTAGGGTTTGGGGCGTACGAAGATGCGAAGCGTTTTGACGGAGTAGTCGTCGGCGTTCTTGGTGAACGTCCAGTCGCGAGTCTGTCCCGTACTGTTGCCAATGCCGATATCGGCTTGGTCTCCTTCGCTCCAGTGATTGATTGCCAGTAAAGTGGTGCGTCGGCCATGATCGTGGATTTGCATCGATCCGTATCCAGCGGCTTGTGAACCCGCTACAAACCGGTCGCCAAAATCAAGGACCGCCGGGTCAGCGTTGGATACCCTGGCGAAGTTTCGAGGCCCATAGTTGTGAGGCCAGAATTCGATGTTGCCGGTTTTAATTGATTGCCCCGAGTTGACTTGTCCCGTCGTCGAAAAGACGTCCATGTTGGTTACCGCTTGCTGAAAACGAGCACCACTGTCGTTCGTGGGGATTCCGATTTTTGAAACGTCGTCCGTGAAGGCGTCCATGCTGACAAACAGTTCTTGAGTGCCACGTTGGGGCGACTGTAGGTGCAAGTAGTAACCGATGCGGTCAAACGCTTTTACGTCCTTGCTGTTGTCCGTGTCGTAGACAATTTTCGATTTTAGATTCGTTAAGTCCATCTCGTAAACCAATTGGTAGTCTGCTACAGCGGTTAGGCTATCCAGCAAGTCAATCGACTGACCACCGCGAAACGCTGCCACTGGCAATCCGGATTTGCCCATCAGATTTGGAGCGGCGGTTTTGTTCCAGGCGAAACGAAAAGCAATTGGCTGGTCCACTTGGTCGGACGTCAGCACGATCGAATCGCCGTCGATTGTAGCGGTCGCCGGTTGAAAGCCATTTGATCCGGCGCCAATGACTTGGAAGTGAGACACTGCTTGCCCGTCACGCGATTGCAAGCCACCACCGGTGTCACGGAACTTGATACGCATTGAATTTCCGTCGGCCGTGTAGGATTCCATCGTAGGGCTGTCAGCAACGATCTCGTTTCGACCGTAGTCGTTTCGCAAAGCCAGGTTGGCTAAGCGCAATCCGACATCTTGTTTGTTAGGTGGGTGGATATTGTTCAACGTGGCGATGTCGTTCGTGACAACCATGCCTGTGTTGGGCAGAGTCTGAGTCTTGTTTTGGGCCTCCCAGAATTCAGGAAGCTGGGTTGGGTTGTCTTGTCCGTATTGAAACGGTGCGATTTGAACGAAGTAGAATGAGAATTCGCCTTGGTTCCAAATTTGTCGCCAGCCTTGAATCAAGGCTTTCTTTTTCTCGAAGTACATCATGCCATCCTGTCGGTTGGCTTCGCCTTGATACCAAAAGACTCCACGGATGGATAAGCCAACCAAGGGGTGGATCATGCCGTTGTATAACGAGGTTGCTTCGCCGCGACCGCCTAACGGCGACAACAATTCCGGATAGGTCGGGGGAGGCGCGGTTGCCGAATTGGTTTGCAGGTTGTTGTTGGCCTGCTTCATCCACTGATCCAGTTTCTGAAGGTGTGCCGCCATGGCCTGTTTATGTTGCTCGGTGCCGGGTGTTCGGGTGTGAGTCGCTTCGGATAGATCGCTAAGCAGTTCCACCTGACGCAGACCCTCCAGGCAAGTCCACGGCTCGATGCGAGTTCCGCCCCAGGTTGAATTGACGATCCCCACGGGAACATCCAACTGTTGCTGCAATCGTCGCGCGGCATAGTAACCGGCGGCGGTAAACTTGGCGACCGTATCGGGCGAGCAAACTTGCCATTCAGCGTCGATATCGGTTCGACGAATCGCCGTGTTGGCTCGCCGAACTTTGATGTGTCGGATTAACGGATGTTTGCCATTGGCGATTTCTTCTTGAGCGTTAGCACAACGGTCGACGGCCCATTCCATGTTGGACTGGCCCGAGCACAACCAGACCTCGCCGATCAACACATCCTTGAACTCGATGGTGTTGGATCCTTGGATCGTCAGAGTTTGCGGCTGAGCGTTGGCCTGCTGGGCAGGTAGCTGGGTCCGCCAATTGCCATCTTTATCGGCGGCCGTTGTCGTCGTTTGACCGCTGAAGGTGATAGTGACTTCTTCGTTGGGTTCGGCCCAGCCCCAGATCACGATCGGTTTCTGCTGTTGCAAAACCATATGGTCGCCGAAGATCTTCGGAACCTGTACTTCAGCGATAAGCGTAGCCGTGATACTCAGGCTGAACAGTAGCAAGCACGCGACGTTTCGAATCATGATGGATCCTGATACTTCATTTGCAATTAGACGGAATTCAAAAGACGAAATTCAAATCTCCACCAGTTTAGGCCGAAGCGACCGCCGTGCAAATCTGGCCAGCGAAAAGGCAGAATCTGAGGTGTGGCGGAAAAAGAATGGGTGCCGAATTAGTCGGTGGAAGCCAAGCGTTTTAGCAGCATTACGTTCTTGGGGCTCTGGAAGCAGTGATCCGGGCCGCCAAATTCCTCGAAAGCGACGCGAACCTTTTCTTGCCGCACATCGTCCTCCGTGTACAGTGTGTTAAAGGACTTGCTGGCAAATTGATTTGCAAAATCGTCCCAGGATTCGTAGGTGCGTTCATCGTGATAGGTGAATTGCTGAATCTCTTGAAATCGCTCGGCCGCCAGGTCATGTAGCGACTGCCAGGCCGCTTGCCGTTCGGCATCTTCATTGTGAAACAATCGCATCACCTGATTTAATGGGCAGTCGATTGGTTCCAATACGTAAAGGAATCCATCCGGCTTCAGCACTCGGCAAACCTCGTCGTAGATGGCCGGGTATTGCTGAGCGGGCATGTGGTGCAACGAATAAGAAAAGAAGACGCCATCCACGGTGGCATCAGCGACTGGAATTTTGTCGGCACTCGATTCGATAAACGTGATTCCAGGAACTGGATCTGCTTGACGATGTTTCGCGGCTTGTACAGGGTCGGGGTCGACGGCCAAAGCTTTGGCGCCTTGTTGAACCAAAATTTTGGTAAAGGTTAGGTTGCCGCACCCAGCGTCCACGACAAATCGATCTTTTAGATCAACCAAGCGTTGTATCACTTCTGCGTTTTTGATTTTGCCAAGATCACGCACGACGGTTCCCAGATGTTTTGATTAGTGTGCTTAAGGTGATTCGAAGCGGAATGGTTGCGGCCATTGAACAGCCCGAACAGCTTGGATGTCGCTCGAATTTAAGCAACACCAACGACGAACGCCACGGTCGTTGTCCACTTTTCCTCAAAAATAGCAAGCGAATGTGGATACTCGCGGCCGCTCATCATTTCGTAGGTAACCTACGTGTGGTTGGCGAAACGATCCAACCCAGGTGGCGATTAAAACTCGATGTTTTGCCACTTTTCCAACAATCCATGAATCATCACCGCCTATGCCGGTGAACTCCGTTCCAATAAACTGTAGATATGCCAAATAAAGACTTGTCGCAAATTGTGCTCGACCATGTCCATCGCCAGGAATACCAATCGGTCAAGCCTCGTGTCATTGCGAAACAACTCGGTCTGGCGGCCGATGATATTCCTAAATTAAAACGCGTCATCAAACGTTTGGTCAAAGATGGCAAGTTGCGTTACGGCCCCAAGCATCTGGTGATGAAACCGGTCAAGGCAAAAGAAAAGAAACGACCGACACCCAAGACCGGAAATCCACCTGACAAACGGCATCGCAAAGCGGCTAAAAAGAAGCTGAAGTCTGACGAACTTGTGGGACGATTTTCGCGTGCTTCTGGTGGTTACGGTTTCGTGATTCCCAACCCGGTGGTTAACCCTCAGCCAGATTCTCAACCGGTTGAGGATATTTATGTCCCTCAACGGCGAACGTTGGACGCGACGACTGGTGATATCGTTCGCGTCAAAGTGACGTCGCAACGCCGCGGACCGAGGACCAAGACCAGCGGTCGTATTGTCGAGATCATTAAACGTAGCACTCATCAATTCGTAGGCACCTACTTGGAACGAGGGGAGCTAGGATTGGTGCGGATCGATGGAAACCAATTTGATACCGATGTGCTTGTCGGAGATGCGGGCGCCAAAGCTTGCAAGATTGGCGACAAGGTGATTGTTGAGATGGTTCGCTTCCCGGGCCTGCACCATAACGGCGAGTTCCAAACGGGCGAAGCTGTCATTGTCAACGTGTTGGGTGAACGAGGCCAACCGGGCGTCGACACGATGACGGTGATCGCCGAGTTCGGATTGCCAGGTGAATTCTCTGAGCAAGTTTTGGAAGACGCTCGACAGCAAGCCGATGAGTTCGATGAGTCGTTAGGGCCGCGTACCGATTTTACTAACGAGACCGTCGTCACCATCGATCCAATAACCGCCAGGGACTTCGACGATGCCATCTCGTTGAAACAGATCGAGAACGGGCATTGGCAGCTTGGCGTGCACATCGCCGACGTCTCGCATTTCGTCCGACCTAATACTGAACTGGACAACGAAGCATTCCGCCGTGCCACGAGTATCTACTTGCCTGATCGCGTGATTCCCATGTTGCCGGAAATCATCTCGAACAACTTGGCAAGTCTGCAACCCAATCGCGTCCGTTATTGCATGACGGCTCTGATTGAATTTACCGACGATGGTGTGCCGATCGGCACGGAACTGCATCGTGGTGCGATCAAGAGTTGCCATCGATTCAATTACGAAGAGATCGACGAGTACCTTGAGGATGATCGGCCTTGGAAAAAGAAACTGAGTCCCAGTGTTTTCGGGCTTGTACGAAACATGCATACGTTGGCGATGAAGTTGCGGCAACGACGGATGGCTCGCGGGTCCTTTGATTTGGCGATTCCCGAGATTGAAATTCAACTGGACGATGACGGACGAGTTTCGGGCGCGGTCGCTAGAAAAAATACGGAAAGTCATCAGGTTATTGAAGAGTTCATGTTGGCTGCCAACGAAGCCGTTGCTCAACATTTGGTTGACCAAGGCCTGTACTTGATGCGTCGAGTACACGACTTGCCCACGCCGTCTAAGTTGACCGACCTGAAAACCATGATTGGAGATTTGGGATATAAGGCTGGCAACCTTGGCAGTCGCTTTGAATTGAAACGTATCATTGAAGAATCGCGTGACACGGTCCATCAGCACGCCGTACACTTTGCGATCCTGCGTGCGATGCCCAAAGCGATTTACTCGCCGAAAGAACTGGGGCACTTTGCCTTAGCCAGTGACGCCTACTGTCACTTCACCAGCCCAATCCGACGGTACCCGGATTTGATTATTCACCGCATGTTGGGCGCGTTGATCGATGGGCAAAAACCATCTGCTGATTTTGGACTGTTAACGCGGTTGGGTTACCACTGTAGCGACTTGGAACAACGTGCAGAAAAAGCAGAACGCGAATTGAAGAAGTTGAAGTTGATCAACTACTTCCGCGAACGAATTGGCACCGAGATGGACGCCGTCATTACAGGGGTCGAGGCGTTCGGATTGTTTGCTCAAGGAATCGAAATGCCAGCCAGTGGCTTTATCCCTATCGATTCGCTACCAAAAGACAAATACCACTTTGAAAGGCGAGTGCGGACTTTGACAGGATTCCGAGACGAAAACCAGTTTCGCATGGGTGACGAGGTGCGAATTCGCGTCGTCAACGCGGACCCCGATCGCCGCGAATTGGAATTTGCCTTAGTGAAAAGTGAACGAGGCCACATTGTCAATCGTAAGGAACAAAACGTTCCAAAGCAAAAGTCAAAAAAAACGAAGCCTGACAAATCGCAGCGTGCGAAATCAAATCGTTCAACCAATAAGCTATCAAGCGACTCCGCCGATCGGCAGTCTAACGATAAGAATCCGAAAACACCTAGAAAACACAAGTGACCCTCTGAAACGTGTGTTGCGCTTTCAGTTTGATCCAACATAGTTGTGTGGGTTTTCAAACTTTTGTTCGGCAGGTATTGTGTGGGCAAAGCATTTGATCGGATTATGCAGGCCTTTTTCTCCTAGCAGGTGTTGCTGTACATTTTGTGGGTCAAGAGACAACGGAGCTGACTATACTCCATTGATATCTTCGTACCTTCCTTTTGAGAGCTTCATCATGAAAAAACTTACTTTGCGTTTGGCGTCCTTCGCCATTCTGGTGGTAACTGCTGCGGCAGCTTTTCTTTGCACCACCGAACTGTCCGCTCAAGTCATCTATGACGAGCTTGTGGATGGTGAATTGTCGGGAGACAACTTGAATCCCACGGACTTGTTAGTGTTCGATGTGGGTTTCAACACGGTCGCCGGAACGGTTGTTGACGCACTGGGTAATGATCCAAATGTCGATGTGTTTACGTTCGATATTTTGGAAGGAACCAGTTTGGACGGGATTTTCCTGAACAGCTTCAACTCGACTGACAATGTTGCCTTTATCGGAATTGATGACACTGATTCGTTCCCATTTAATGCGTCACAATTAAGCAATAATCCCAATCAAGACGAGTTTATTGGTGGTCTGTTGTTTGGTAATGATGTGGGAGTCAACTTGATTGATGACATTGGCAACGGATTTGGTTCTGGGTTCACAGGTCCGCTGGGACCAGGCCAGTACACCGTTTACCTACAACAACTTACCGGAGCGACCGTCGATTACGAATTTGGTTTCGCGGTCTCGGGCGTACCAGAACCAGGATCAGGAATCGTGTTGTTGGTTGCTGCGACAGGTATTGCAATCCGACGCAAACGCCGCTAACTGAACAGAATCAAAGCGACTTGGTCGCTATGAAATTTAGAAAGCTCGGCATCTGGCAAAAGATGTCGAGCTTTTTTTGCATCAATTTATTTGCATCAAGACAAGGAAGGAATCTTGTTGATGCGTTGGACACTAAGCGTGCTTACTTAGTCCAAGTGAGTGCCCAAGACATCGGCACTGTCATTGTACAATCCACTGATCTCGAAGCCTGCAAGCTGCATCGACTTAAAAGCGATCAGAGCAATCAAAGCCAACATGACAGCGTACTCGGTTGTGGTGACGGCTAATTCTTCTTGGAAGAATCGTTTGATTGATTTCTTGATTTTCATGATGGCTCGCCTGGGGAGTTGAAAAACGATACGGTTGTGTCCAAGTGTGGCATTCCTTTGAGAGTTGCTTTGTTTTTCTCAACTTATAGGTGAATGTACCAGGAAAGGTTCGACGATTGCGTAGGATATGTCGGTTATAGGGGGTGGCCGTGGGTGGAAAGCGATATTCCTGTTAGGAATTGAATAACAGGGCTGATTCGAATTACGATTGGACGGGTGATGTTGTTTCGTCTTAAGATACGGTTATCGGTGTTTTCTTACTCGCCCAAGTGAACCGGCTATGACCTCATTTCTTATGCGCTGTGTCTTGTACAATCGCCCTGCCTTGTGGCTACTGGCCTTTTTCTTAATGGGTAGCTTGCAGGCTCAACAGGAAAAAAATACCACCGTTCGCCAGCAACTACGTCGCGCGGTGGCGGCGTCATTTGCCGCAACCCACGACGGTTTTAGCAGTGACGAAGTCCTGTTACGCGACGACTTGAACGAAAAGTTCATCGCAGATTGTCAGAAACGATTGGCTGCGTTGGAAGGCATCAGTGAATTCGATATCAACTGGACGTTATTGAATTTGCGAAAGGCCGGGCAGCTAGATGTTAAAACCACAAAACGCACACGTCTAAATACAGATCACGTTTTACCGATGGCCGAGATGTGTGCTCGGATGATGGAAGATCGGCACGGCAAGTCGATCGATCGTTTGATGGCCGATCCCGCTACACGACTTGAGTTTGACCAGGCAGTCAGTCAAATCGATCCCCAGGTTGATCATTATTTGGTTCGCAAGGCCGCGTTCAAGTTACGGAAGTCACGCCAGTTGCAGCCCGAGTTGTTGACTCGCTTGGCCGACTGGGGGCGGCAAGTTGACCAGCATGGCTTGACGGATGTTCAGAAAAAGCCTGACATCGTCCCGGACGTTGCCGGAATTTACATTTTTCGCAACTCGGAAGGGTATCTTTATATCGGCGAAGCCAAAAATCTACGCGATCGACTGCAACAACATTTGGACAGCTCGGACAATAAGTCGTTGGCTGACCATTTGGAGAATCAGGGACTAACGGAGATCACGATTGAACTTCATACGTTCACAGAAGGTTCTCGGATCGAAGAATTGCGAGTGCGTCGGGCCTACGAATCTGAGCTAATCCGCAGCCGAAACCCTCGCTTCAATATCCGCCCGTAGCTCGATCTTGGCAGGCAGGCTGCTACTGGTCGATGAATCGATGGCGTTGTGGAACACAGCGGTTTGTTCCAAAAACTACGGTCACCACTGACACGTGTCTAGGCAGGATTGCATCCCCATCGCTGCGTAATAAGAATGGCACGTTCTGGATTCAACAAA
This sequence comes from uncultured Pirellulaceae bacterium, assembly GCA_964543985.1. Lineage (GTDB taxonomy): Bacteria > Planctomycetota > Planctomycetia > Pirellulales > Pirellulaceae > CAJQPP01. Next base: position 28,628 of record CAZJBW010000020.1, read on the forward strand.
CTGGGTTACGAACAAGGCAGTAGACATGAGACGCAGCACGGGTTGGTTGGTTTTACTTTTCGCATTCGCCGTGAATGCCATTTCAATTTCACAAACCGACGGCTGGCAAGCAGATACCAAACAGGACATGGAATCTGAGTCCATGAATTGGGCGAATTTAGCTAGTCGGGCAACACCCATTCCGGTTGAGGTGAATTTTTCTCCCAAGCAAATTGACGATTCTGTTTTTCAGCCCAAAGACTTGTTCGATTTGGAGTTCGCGTCTGATCCTCAGATTTCCCCAGATGGGCAACGGATCGTTTATCGTCGAAACTATTTCGATATCATGTCCGACCAGCAGAAGGGCGATTTGTGGATGATCGATCAAGACGGCCAACACTTGCCATTGATCGAAAACGTCAGCTCGCCGCGTTGGTCTCCTGATGGTTCGCGTTTGGCCTACGTTGGTTTGAATGCCGACAATAAGCGACAGCTGTTTTGTTACTGGATGGCTCAAAACCGCTCGGCCGCGCTTAGTCGACTGACCGAATCGCCTAGCGGTTTAACCTGGTCACCAGACGGGAAACAGCTGGCCTTCTTCATGAGAGTTCCCGCCAGCACCGAGCCTTTCGTTTCGCTGCCGTCCAAACCCAAGGGCGCGAATTGGGCCGAGCCTCCCAGGATGATTACCAAGTTGCGATACCGATCCGATGGGGCTGGTTTCTTGCCAGAAGGTTATACGCAATTGTTCGTCCTGAGTGCCGACGGTGGATCGCCTCGACAAATGACGGAGGGCGACTTCAATCATGGTGGCAATATTTGCTGGACACCGGATGGTCAATCGATTCTGATTTCGGCGAATCGTCACGATGACCACGAGTACCAACCGAACAATAGCGAAATCTATAAAGTCAATTTGGCTGACCGCAAAATGGTTGCCATGACTGATCGAGTCGGGCCGGACTCTAGCCCAGTGATGTCAAGCGATGGATCAGTCGTTGCCTATACCGGGTTCGACGATCAGTATTTAGGCAATCAGAATCAAGCGTTGTATGTGATGAATGCCGATGGATCCGGCAAAAAACCATTGATTCAGTTTGACCGCAGCATTGGCTCGCCAACTTGGTCGGAATTTCATAAAGGCTTCCTGTTTACCTACGTTGATCAAGGCAACGCCAAATTGGCACTGGCACGGATGGACGGACAGGTCGAAAAACTGGCAGACAATTTAGGAAGCAATGCCGCGGGTCGCCCGTATACCGGTGCCGGCTCGTTTGCGGTTGCCAATGATGGGACGATCGTTTGTTGTGTCACCAATCCAGAGCGTCCGGGCGAATTGGCAAGGATCAAGAATGGCGAGCTAAAGGTGCTAACGGATTTGAACAGCGACTTGTTGGGTCATAAAACGCTGGGACAGGTCAAGGAACTCCGGTGCAAATCCAGTCATGACGATTTGGAAATTCAAAGTTGGGTGATCACGCCGCCTGATTTTGATCCCAACAAAAAGTATCCCATGATCCTGGAGATCCATGGCGGTCCCTTTGCGGCTTACGGCGATGTCTTTACAGCTGAATTGCAACTGATGGCTTCGGCTGGTTACGTTGTGCTGTATTCCAATCCGCGTGGCAGTACTAGTTACGGTCAAGATTTCGCGAACGAGATCCATCACAACTATCCCAGCCAGGACTATGACGATTTGATGAGTGCCGTGGATGCGTTGATTGCCCAAGGGTACGTCGATCAGGAAAAACTGTACGTAACCGGCGGCAGTGGCGGAGGTGTCTTAACGGCCTGGATTATTGGAAGCACCAATCGGTTCAAAGCCGCCGTCGTTGCTAAGCCAGTCATCAATTGGTACAGCTTTGCGTTGACCGCCGATGCCTACAACTTTTTCTATAAGTACTGGTTTCCGGGCTATCCATGGGATCACCCCGAACACTACATGCAACGTTCACCAATCTCCAAAGTCGGGAACGTGGAAACGCCCACAATGCTGTTGACCGGCGAGGTCGATTATCGCACGCCAATGAGTGAATCCGAGCAGTTCTACCAAGCTTTGAAGCTCCGCAAAATAGACGCTGCAATGGTGCGTGTTCCAGGCGCTTCGCACGGTATCGGTGGTCGCCCCAGTCACCTGCTTGCTAAGGTCGCATACATATTGAAATGGTTTGAGACCCATCCGTAGTCTTGAACGATTTCGGTGATAGAAGATTCGCGGTAGAAAATTCACGGCGAGCGTCTCCTAGTGAGATTGCTCGCCGTTTTATTTGCCACAAGCGACAAACCCCAAGTCGGCCGCGATTCGCGATCGAGGGCACCACCTGAATGATTTACGGGCAATCTGCAGTTTGATCGTCTGTTGGCCGGACTAAGGGTGCGTTGTCGGTCATTGAATAATTCGTCTTTTTTTCGGAACCGCCAATAGCAACTCTGGTTTAAGAAGTGTTGGGGTGATTTGCATGAATCGTCCAGCTCGTAGAAGACTTCTTTTGACAGATCGATTGATACTGGAGATGAAAATGAAAGTCCGTCCCTCACTTCTTTTTTTAACAATCATTGCAACAACAGTGCTGTCCACATCCAGTGCTCAGGCACAACGCGGCGGCACCGTGATGGGAGGACTGGCGGGAAAACACGACGTCCTTGAACTGTTGAAAAACGATAAGGTTCAGAAGGAGCTGGCGATTGGCGAAGAGACAATGGATCAAATTGACTCGTTGAACAGTGAATATCGCTCTGAATTGCAGGGCTTTATGGAGGGTTTGCGAAGCAGTGGTAGAGCAGGTATGGAAGATTTTAGAGAAAGATGGTCTGAAGTCCGCGGAAAATACAATGCCAAGGTTCCGGATATTCTGAACGAAGATCAAATGGATCGACTAAAACAGCTGCAATTTCAAATGGCCTTGAGCCAAGGGCTCGTTAGGGCATTGGATGGACCGCTTGGTGAAGAGTTGGCCGCAACAGATGATTTAAAGGCAAAGTTGAAAGTAAAGGCTGCAGAAGTCGCCAAGTGGGAAGCAGACGAAATTGAAAGGATTCGTGCTGAGGCACGCGAAAAATTGAATTCCGTTTTGCCTGAAGAAATGCGTCAGAAAATTGCAGAGCTGGCTGGCGAAAAATTTGACTTTGGTCCACAACGGATCCCACGCAGTGGCGTTGGTTCTGGTGGAATCATGCTTCCCAGTCGTCGCGCACCCGACCGGTAGTTTTAAGGTCAACGATGATTGGCAATCGATCGCTACCAGTTTCAATGGCCATACGGTAATGCCATTAGGCGACACCGGAACTGCTAAAGCGGCGCTTAGACCACGACAAACCACACGTCCATGTTTTGGAACGTGTGGTTTTTTATTGGTTCTAGTCGTCGCAGGATTGCCTATTCTATCTCTCTTTGGACCAGTGGCGATCCAATTGGGCAATCAACTTTTCAATTTTCCGATGGTTGATTTCGTTTGTCGTGATAACCAACGCGTTTTCCAAGGTGGAGACGCAGTCCGCCGACGAATCCCAAGCGTCAGTATCAACGTTGTCTGTGATTACTTGGGCGATGGAATCGACGTCGGTCGGCCATGAGTTATCCATTGGATAGACACGAGTTTCTCTCCATTCGATCGCCTGATCGACAGACGTGACCGTTAATATTTCATTTTTAATAGTGACCACAAGTTCGTGTTGCTCCAAGATAGAAGCAAACGCGTTTTCAAGTTTGATCCCTCCTGAAAAGTCGTATGACACTTCTGTTGAGTCATCCACATAATCATCCATACTGTTATGGAACACGAGTCCGTGAGTGTTGTTTGAATTTCTGTATAGGTTTGTAACGGCTTCCTTGAGAGGCATGTTAATAGCTTGGCCTTCCACAGTGCTATTTAACCGCGTAAGAATCTTCAATTCGCGATCTGTGAATTCCTTGGTGCTATGTTGAACTCTAGGAAGAATCTCATTTTCTGTGGAGATATTGCTGGCAGACAATGCGTTCGCAGTGTCGGCTAAACGCCGCTCATGATCGATGTGTGTTTCAAGGGTTTCGGCTTCTTCTTGAGTTGAGCTTGGTGGGTTCGTGGGTACTTGGATCGCGAACGGATCACCGGATGTCCCCTTTTCGGAAATTTGAACCTTTTCGGAAACTTGAACCTTTTCGGAAACTTGAACC
>CAZJBW010000020.1:32859-37113 GCA_964543985.1 uncultured Pirellulaceae bacterium
TTGAACCTTTTCGGAAACTTGAACCTTTTCGGAAACTTGAACCAATTGCGAATCGCCATCGGACGAAGCGTCTGATTGTTGAAGAGAATCGCCCGCCATTGCCCAGCCAGCCGCAATCGTGCCAACCATTAGTGTTGCCATCGCTGCGATACTGACTAGTTTCATCGTTGCCATCTTTGTCATTTCTTCACCTGCCATTCGTAAAACTTGTTCGTTAACGATCGATTCCGTACCGGTTGCTGCATTGCCAATCGCTGGTTCCGTGGCTATAGCAAGCATAGCCACGGATTTGTCGATCAGGTCAGGGAACGCAGCCGCCGCTGCCTCTCGTTGAACCAGTCCCATAACGCCGACGGCAAACCCAAAAGCTATTCCTTTTTTAGCCAATCGAAGTCGCAACATTTTACGACCTCGTTTCAGACGACCTTCCACTGCCGATTCGCTGATATGTAATTCATCTGCGACTTGTTGGTTGGAACACCCCTTTAGGTATCGCAGCGTTAGTGCGGCACGCAAACTTTGAGGCATTTCGTGCAATTGTTCGAAAACGATTTCTTGTTCAAACCGTTCGTTCAACTGTTCCAGGGGGCCTGAAGTGACCATGGCGTCATCGTCCAATGCAGAGACACGATGTTTTGCTTCTTTTTTGGCATTGCGGATGGCGATTCGATACGCCACTCCGTAAAGCCAACTAAACAATGAATGACGTTTGCGAATTTTGTGGGCGTCCTTGGCCAAGCACAGAAATGTGGCTTGCACTATGTCTTCGGCAGCATGAGTACAGCCCAGTAATCGTTTGGCCAAATTGTAAAGCGTCGCATGATGACGCTTTACGATTTCGGAAAACGCAGTTTTGCATTTCGTCGCCTGATAACTTGCTAGAAGTTCATGATCTGGTCGGTCATGCAGGTCTAGTTGGTTTTGGAGTTCCAGCCCTGACATCGACTCGCCCTGCATCAACTTCACTCTGTCGGCTTGTGCCATTTTTACCTCGAAAATTTCGTCACTCATTAGGTAGTACACGTTTCTGGAATCAGCGGGCGCGATTAATTCAAGAATAATGAAAAAACAAGCAGATCGAAGCGTTTCAGAGGCTATTCTCGCTATTTCGACTGTTTTTTGAGCACACTAAGATCGGTTTCGCTGATTGGATCGAATTGCAAATAGCCTTTTAGCCAAGCGACAGCGATGTACAGAGGGATCGTGTCCAACAGCGCCACTAGAAATTTAAAGACGTAACCGGTGGCAATAAAAATCAGCAAGTGAGTCCACAGGCTGCGGTCTGTGGTCGGCAGACGCAACGCGTTGGCGTAGAAGTGAGTGATGAGGATGACGGCAGTGGTGTCGACCAGCTGGCTGATCATGGTTGACCCGTTGTTGCGCAACCAAAGCCACTTGCCTTTGGTGATCCGTTTCCAAAAGTGGTAAAGGTAGACGTCACAAAGCTGGGCCGCTAAGTAGGCCAGCATCGAAGCGACGACCGCCCCAAACGTCAGCATGCGAATGCGGTAAAAGGCGAACCCGTCGTCGTCTTGCAATCCAGCTTCGGTGACATGCAAGTTTTCCAAAGCCGGCAAACCCGTGGCAGGATCCATCGTTGGCACTTGAGGCAGGATGCCACCGAGCCACAATATAAAGACCACCCACAGATTCAACATCAGGCCGACCATCACAACCCAGTTGGCGCGGCGACGACCGTAGAACTCACTAATCAAATCGGTGCACAAAAAAGTGACGGGATAGGGCAGAACGCCGACGGCCAAAGCAAACGAGTACTCGCCCCATTGCCCCCAATTCCATTGCCAGCCGTTTTCGATTGGGTTGACGCTGAACAGGACGATGAAGCGACTAATACCCAAGATGTTTAGCATCGTCAACGAGCCCAGAAATAGGCCAGCCAGCACCAGAAAAATTCGCTCGCGTCGCGCCTGTAAATGAGAGGCCTCGATCGGATGCAGCGGAGAATTTGTTAGTTGGCCGTCGTTTTCCATGCCCGCGATTGTGATACACACGCCACAGACATTCAAGAATGTTGGTCTGGGAACAGGAAGATTTAGGACTCGTCAGGCTCGCCAACATCGACTTGGGACCAGTCCACGGGCGCGTCCAGTTCCAGCGAATCCAAAATCTTTTTGGCTCGCACCAAATCTTTTTCGCTCACCACGACTTTCACCGTACCCGGCGCTTCAGCCCGAAAACCAGCGGTGAAGACACCCGTCAATGTGGCTTTGACTTTGGCCAATTCCAGTTCGGCAACAATCAAGGCTCCTGTAACTTCGTCATTGACGTCGATGAGCGTGGCCAGTTTATCGTTGGGTTTCATAGATCTAAGAATACAACCTGACAGGAAACGTTCTATTAAGTATTCGTTCAATGCAGCCAATAATTGCAGGAAAAATCCAGGTTTGTGCGGCCTGTTAGCGATCAAGGCATCCGATAGAATGGGGTTAGCCATCAGGCACTGAAAATACTCGCTTTTGAACCATTTAGAACTTAACAGATTCCTATGAGCAGCACTTCGGAACTAATGCAAACGGCCTTGCACACCTGGCATGCAAACCACGGAGGCCGCATGGTTGACTTCGCCGGTTGGTCGATGCCCGTACAATACACGTCGATCATCGAAGAACACAATGCTTGCCGTACCGCGGTCGGGATGTTCGATGTCTCGCACATGGGTCGTTTCTATTTCCAAGATCCGGCTGCTTGCGAATTTTTGAATACTCTGACTACGCGTCGAGTGCATCCTTTGGAGCCCGGAAAGATTCGCTACTCGTTGATGACCAACGATGCCGGTGGCGTGTTGGATGACGTTTTGGTTTATCACCTGCAGGATTCTGCAGGGAAATCGTTTTGCTTTATGGTCGTCAATGCCAGCAACCGCACGAAGATCCACGATTGGTTGAAGCAACACGGCGATTTGGAAAAATTTGGCTTCGAAGACCGCACAACGCAAACGGCCATGATTGCCGTTCAAGGACCAAAGGCATTGGAAACGGTTGACCCGTTGTGCTGCACGGCTCCCAGTTCCTTAAAGTACTACACCGGTACAACCATTGAAATTTGTGGTGCCACGGCAATTGTCAGTCGGACTGGTTATACAGGCGAAGACGGATGTGAATTGACCGTCCCCGCCGACAAAGCCGAAGAGATCTGGACCACGATCCTGGAAAAAAGTTCTGGCTGTGGTGGCAGCGCGGTTGGCTTGGCGGCTCGCGACACACTACGTTTGGAGGCCGCGATGCCATTGTACGGGCACGAACTAACCGAATCGATCAACCCAGCCCAGGCGGATGTTAACTTTGCCATCAACTTGAAAGATCGCGAATTTCCTGGTCGGTCGACGATTGTCGCAGGCAAAAAAGATGCCTCGCTACCGCGTCGAATCGGTTTAGAAATGGATGGCAAACGCCCAGCACGCGAACACAGCTTGATCTATATTGGCGACGAACAGGTCGGCGAGGTCACCAGTGGGACCTTTTCGCCAACGCTGCAAAAACCTATTGCGATGGGCTACATTAAATCCGAACATACTGACGTTGGCACAGCGGTCGAAATCGACGTGCGGGGTAAGCGACTTCCCGCAAAGGTCTGCCAACTGCCATTCTATAGCCGTGGTTAATCGGCACTTTACGCCACAAGCCACCAATCCTTGATAACCGAAGTGGGAGTTTTGAATTGAATCAGGAAGAATTACTTTACGCGCCGTCACACGAATGGGTGCATGTCGGCGATGACGGCGTCGCTACGATTGGCATCACCGATTTCGCTGTCGAACAACTGACCGACTTGGTTTACATGGAATTGCCCGAAGTTGGAGCGACCGTGGGGGCTGGTGACGAGTTCGGTGAAGTCGAATCCGTTAAAGCGGTCAGTTCGCTGTATTGTCCCGTGGGCGGCGAAGTGATCGAGGTCAACACTGGGCTTCCAGATAACCTGGAAGTCTTGGGGTCCGATGCTTTTGGAGAAGGTTGGATCGCCAAAGTCAAAATGGATGGCGCGGCTCCAGAATCTCTGATGGATCATGCTGCCTACAAGAAACAGTGTGCTGAAGAAGGCTAGACGACCGTCGAAAGATCCTTCGGTTGTGCCCAAAACAAACCCGCCGGCAGGTCCTTGAAGTATTTTGAGGAAGTTGGCGGGTGTTTTTTTGGCCAAAGTTTGGTCATTCTTGGCGACCTGTATTGTTAACGGTGCACCGCTGAAGTGAAACGATATGCCCGAATCCGTCGACCAACCTGTTTTTCGAGAAGA
>CAZJBW010000020.1:37213-45967 GCA_964543985.1 uncultured Pirellulaceae bacterium
CGCTGAAGTGAAACGATATGCCCGAATCCGTCGACCAACCTGTTTTTCGAGAAGAGTGCTATCGTTGCTTTCGCGCACGTAGCGTTTGCATTTGTGACCGCCTGCCTCGAATCAACAACCGTACCGGGGTCATCGTTCTGCAGCATCACCGCGAAGTTCTCCATCCCATCGGCACCGCTCGAATTGCCAGACTGGGGCTAAGCAACGTCGACGTGCGGGTTGCCCAACGCAGCGACCAACTGCAGGTCACCAATCAATCCATCGCCACACCGCATCACTGTCCTGAAATTTTGGCCCGTACGGCATTGGTTTACCCTCACGCCAAAGCAGTTTCGCTGGAAGAACTAGATGAATCGCAACTGCCTAACCACTTGATTCTGTTGGACGGTACGTGGTCGCAGGCTTCTGCAATGTATCGAGTCAACGCTTGGCTACACGATTTGCCGCACGTTGTCATTCGCCCGGACACGCAAAGCAACTACCGGATCCGCAAGCAACCGGCCAACGGCTGCCTGTCGACGATCGAGGCGTTGGTCTACATGCTGAAACATCTTGAGCCGGCAACGTCGGGGCTGGATTCCTTGCTTCAGGTATTCGATTCGATGGTCGACCAACAACTGACTCACATCGATCGCCGAGATACGGAATGAGTCTGCACTTTTTGCAAACGCAATCTGAGTACGTACTTGGGCTGGATCTAATCTTCTTCTGGAGAGAGTGCTTTCTTCCAGTCTTCAGGCGCGACGTAAACCAAGGTTACATTGTCGCTTAACAATGCATGATAAAACGAATCAATTTTACCTTCCGGACTATTGATGAGCACAATTGGGGCTCGTTCGAAAAACCGTTCCTCGGCTGTTTCGCTATTTAACAGAGTCCCGTCGATGCTAAAAAATTTCAACTGGTCCATTTTGAATTCACCAGGCACGACATTTTTTCGATGGACCAATCTTTGATCTTTCTGCACCGGGCGAAATTGAGTCACGGTAGAGTAATTAAAGAACGGCGTGTAGCCACTGCCAGTGGTGTGAAAGAATACTTGTTCGCTTTGGAACGTCAGCACTTTCTGCTGTTCCGGGTCGATTTTCAAGGATCTTGTGCGTGTCTCTTGTCGCATCTTCGAAATAGTAACCATTTGATCTTTGACCATCACTCGTTCGGCGTAAGGCACTGAAATGGTGTATTGCTCGTGGTACATGCCATCGTTACCTACCTCGACTTCTTCGGTCTCGATTGACTGGTCGCCAGGCTTCAATTCTTCATCCATGCCGATGGCGACGACCGTCTTCTGTGACAGCAAGATCTTTATGTTTTTCTGCTCGTCAGTTTCTGCAGTGGCAATCAAAAAGCCCGCTGTGTGCGATGGAGCCAACAGCGTCGAATCGGTCTGTGCTTGTACACAGTACGGTGTACCGAAAAAACTAATCAACAATAGTAACGGTCCAATTGTTCGTAAACTCATTAAAATCTCCGGAGTGAAGTTTGAGTGTGATTTCTAGAACGGGCATCGAGTAGTTGGTAGCGAGCAGTTTACTGGTCGCATTTCGTTGGTTTAAACATAGCGAATCAACGACCTGATTTGCACCATGCGTTTTGCCGGAAGACATAAGAAAAACCCACCTAGTCGGATCGCGACTCGATGGGTTTGATGATTTTTCGCAGACGAATTGCATGTACTGAACGTACTAGGCACCAACCGGTTCGGGTTGGTCTTCGATGGACTCTTCGTACGCTTCCATTGGCGGGCAACTGCAAACTAGGTTTCGGTCGCCGTACACATTATCGACGCGTCCCACAGGCGGCCAGTATTTTACTGAGTAGTCAAAATCTGGATCCGGGCAGGCGGCCAACTTGCGAGCATAAGTGCGATTGGTATCGTCCTGGATAATCGACCCCAGAGTATGCGGAGCGTTGTGCAACGGATTGTCCTGGGCAGGCCATTGGCCAGCTTTCACTTTTTCGAATTCGGCGTAGATCATGTTCATGGCTCGGCAGAATCGATCCAGTTCGTACAGGGATTCGCTTTCGGTTGGCTCGATCATCAACGTGCCGGCAACTGGGAAGGACATGGTCGGTGCATGAAATCCAAAATCGATCAATCGTTTGGCGATGTCATCCACGGTCACGTTACCATCCTTTTCAAGAGGGCGAGTATCAATGATGCATTCGTGAGCCACCAAGTCTTGGTCGCCGGTGTACAGGATTTCGTAGTTGCCTTTCAATTGGTGGGCCACGTAATTGGCGTTCAAGATCGCTACTTGAGTCGCTCGGCGAAGCCCTTCGGCGCCCATCATGCGAATGTACATCCACGAAATCGGCAGGATACTGGCGCTACCAAAGGGAGCCCCGCTGACAGCTGGTCCACCACGACTGGCATTCGTTCCATCTTCAGGTAGGAAGGGAGCCAAATGACTGCCAACGCCGATCGGTCCCACACCTGGTCCGCCACCACCGTGAGGAATGCAAAAGGTTTTGTGTAAATTCAAGTGTGAAACATCGCCACCAAATTTGCCAGGACGAGCTACCCCAACCAAGGCATTCAAGTTGGCACCATCAATGTAAACTTGCCCGCCCGCGTCGTGAACTTTTTCGCAGACCGCCATCACATGCTCTTCAAACACGCCATGAGTTGACGGGTAGGTAATCATGATGGCCGCAACTTTGCCGGCATTTGCCGTGATCTTGGCCTCTAGGTCTTGCAGGTCGACATTCCCTTGGTCGTCGCATTTGGTGACGACCACTTTCATGTTGGCCATCTGAGCACTGGCGGGGTTGGTGCCGTGAGCGCTACTCGGGATCAAGCAGACGTTGCGATCGTGGTCGCCGCGTGATTCGTGATACTTTTTGATCGCCAACAAACCAGCGTACTCGCCTTGCGAACCTGCATTGGGTTGCAAAGAAATGGCGTCATAGCCGGTTGCTGCGCACAACATCTGTTCCAGTTGATCAATCATCTTACGATAACCCTTCCACTGGTCAGCCGGTGCAAACGGGTGAATCGCACCGAATTCTGGCCAAGTGATGGGCGTCAACTCGGCCGCCGCATTCAACTTCATCGTGCAGGAGCCCAGCGGGATCATCGCTCGATCCAAGGCGATGTCCATTTCGGACAACTTCCGCAAGTAACGCATCATCTCCGTTTCGCTACGATACTTGTGAAATACTTCCTGAGTCAGGACTTTGTCGGAACGTTGTTGTTTGATGGCACAAGCCGTCAAGTCACTCGGCGTTCCACCGAACAAACCTGCCAATGCCGCAACGTCTTGGGCCGTTGTGGTTTCGTCCAGTGCGATTCCGACATGTGTATCGTCGAAACGTCGCAGGTTGAATCCGGCTTCGGTCGCCGCTTGCATAATCGATTCCAGCTTGTCATCGACTTTTACCACGATGGTATCGAAGAAATTGTCACTAGCGGTTTGGAACCCGGCCTGACGAATGGCATTACTTAGCCCGCAGGTGAATCCGTGAACTCGTTTGGCGATTGCTTTCAGGCCATCTGGCCCGTGGTAGCAGGCGTACAGCGTTGACATGATGGCCAACAACGCTTGCGCCGTGCAGATGTTGGAAGTGGCTTTCTCGCGGCGGATATGTTGCTCGCGAGTCTGCAGAGCCAACCGAAAGGCCGGGTTGCCGTGCGAATCGACCGACTGACCGACCAAACGTCCCGGCATGGTTCGTTTGTGAGAATCCTTGGTTGCCATGAATGCGGCGTGAGGCCCACCAAAACCGAGCGGCACGCCGAAGCGTTGCGAGTTGCCGATGACGATGTCCGCTCCCAGCGAACCGGGGCTGGGCAACAACATCAACGCCAACAGATCGGTGGCCATGATAATCAACGCCTTGTTTTCTTGAGCGCTGGCGATCAGCGAATCGTAATTGCCAATGGATCCATCGGTTGCCGGGTACTGCAGGATCACGCCAAACACATCGTCCCAATCGGCAACCGGTTGCGTTTCGTCGAACGTGACGACTTCGATGCCCATTGGTTCGGCGCGAGTTTCAATGATTTGGATGTTCTGCGGATGGCACAACGACGAGACCAGAAAACGTCGCTTCTTACCTTTGGATGCGCGGTGAGCCAATGCCATGGCTTCGGCGGCAGCGGTGGCCTCGTCCAGCAACGAAGCGTTGGCGATTTCCAATCCACACAGTTCAGCGATCATCGTTTGGAAGTAAAACAAGACCTCCAAGCGACCCTGTGAAATTTCGGGTTGGTAGGGCGTGTAGGCGGTGTACCAAGCCGGGTTTTCCAAAACATTGCGTTGCAGAACTTTGGGCGTATGAGTGCCGTAGTACCCTTGGCCAATACACGTTTTCAAAATAACGTTTTCGTCCGCCAAAGTTTTTAGTTCGGCCAATGCGGCCTCTTCGCTTAGCCCTTCCAAAATGTCCATGCGGTCATTGACCTGAATTGATTCGGGAATCACGGTCGAGGTTAGTTCGTCCAAGGACGAGTATCCCAGAACGGAAAGCATTTTCTGAATTTCGTCTTGGCGAGGACCAATGTGACGCGCGACAAACGGAGAAAGTGAACCGGACATGCGGTAATCCTGTGGATGAATGGAACGACCAATGAATAACGCGCGCCGAACAAACACCTTGCTTGCTCGGCCATGACGCTGAACTGATCGCCCCTCTGTCCGGTTACCTGAGAGATTACCCCTTCGGTGGGCCACGCTGTAACGAGGCCGCTCTCCAGAGACGGTCGTGATGATCCTGAGGTCCTATTTGCCTGAGCGATTCCGGGCGATGGTTTTGCGCCTTCGGCGTGCCGCCGGTCTGAAAAAATCAGCCGACGAGCATCTCTCCCGCAGGATTTACCGTGCTCAAATTGTATACCGTTTCAAATCCAGAAAACACCTCGTTTGAATGACTTTAGCTACAGTAACCGCTCAAATTAACGATTTGCTCGTTCGGCGAAGCACGTTACCAAGAAAACACTCGGTTTGGCCGCCACAAACTGCTTTCAAACGACCTCGACGCTCACTAGGCTAGGTTTGCAAGGTTCGCGTCCGACCGGCGACGGGGGCAAGGATTCTTCTGGTATCCTAAGATTTTGAACGTCGAGGTTCCTGCAAAGGCCTGCTGGCATTTATTTTGTAACACTTGGATGGTCTCGAGCGTTAGATCGAGTAGCCTGCCGTTTCGTGGGTAACCATAAACCTTGTTTTTTCAGGAACTGTTGGATGTTGACTTGCGTCCAAAGTCAGAATTCATTCCGATAGCGGATCGGACAGTTCTTTTCGCAGAAGGGTTGAACGCCACTTCAAAATTTCCCAGAGAGGGTATTCGCATGGTGCGTCTAATCAGTTTCGTGTTCGTGGTCAGTCTTGTGACGTCGTTTTGGGCAAACAATATGGTCGAAGATGAACGCGAAGCGTTGTGGAAACAAGTCGCACAGGACATACAAAAGGGGCTTCCCAAGTCGGCGGTGGCCAACTTGCAAAAGATCTTTGATAGCGCCATGGCTGACGAAGCCATTCCAGAAGCGACCTACGCCTACGCCAGAAAGCTGTTTGTCGAGGGCCAAATCGATCAACCGGTCGCCCCTTATGTAATACGCAAGTTACAGGCTGAATCCGATACGTTGCCGCAGCAGATTCGTCCGGTCGCCAAAGTCATGTTGGCGAAATGGTACTTCGCCTACTTCCAACAAAACCGTTGGCGTTTTTCTCAACGGTCACAAACCGCGTCCGTGCCAGGTGAAGATTTTGAGACCTGGGACTTGAACACCATCCTTAAACAGATCGATCAATTGTTTCGCGACGCATTGGCTTCAAGCGAGACGCTCAAGTCGATTCCGATTTCAGAATACGAACTCTTAACCGTCGAAGGTACATCGGACGACGGTTACCGCCCTACCCTTTACGACTTTGTTGCCTTCCAGGCGCTTGAGTTTTATTCGTTGGACGAGCAGTTTATCCGCCAACAAGGTGCTTTTAGCCTGACCGCTGACAGCCCCATTTTTGCCTCGGCCGATCAATTCTTGGCTTGGACACCGGAAACGGAAGACGAAGACTCGTACCTTCTGGTGGCTGTCAAACTGTTTCAAGATTTGTTGCGTTTTCACAAAGACGATGAAGACAAGGCTGCGTTTTTGGATGCTGACCGCCTTCGACTGTTGTTTGCCAACGGCGCGGTCTCGGGCGACAGCGACGAAAAGACAGCTAGATACCAAGCGGCTATGCGGCGTTTCGCAGATAAACACGTCGCTCATCCACTCAGCTCGATGGCCTTAAGTCACTTGGCCACGTCCTTGTATTCTCAGGAAAAGTTTGTCGAGGCGTTGACGGTTGCTGAAACAGGTGTCAATCGGTTTCCCGATAGCCAAGGCGGTAAAATCTGTTTCGGTTTGATCGAATCGATCAAACAGCCGACCATTCAATTGACGTCCGAGCGGCAGTGGCACGCCGACAAAGCATCCATCGATTTGACCTACAAGAACTTGCAGACAGTTCACTTCCGACTGGTCAATTTCGACTATGAGAACTGGTCCGAATGGGGTCAGCATCGAAGCCCGCAGTATCAGTACCGAACGCAGCGTGGCTCGGCCGGCACAATCGCCAAAGAATGGCAGGTCGATCTACCCAGCACCGATGACTATAAGGTTCGCCAAGAATCGTTACCCGTCGACGTCGATTTGGCATCGGGTTGTTACCTACTATTAGCCAGCACAGACGGAAATTTTTCGCATGAGTCCAATCGACCTCAATACCTGGCAGTTAACGAGGTTTGGGTCAGCAATCTGTCGGTCGTGATTCGTCGCGGAGTTGAAATCGATGGTAATGCACGCGCCACCGAGGCGCTTGTGCTGGATTCAACAACGGGCGAACCCGTTGAAGGAGTTCAGGTAACGACCCGATCCTGGATTCGAAACGGTAGAAACAGCAGCCAAAGCCCAGCTACGAACACCCAAACCGATGCCAATGGCCGAGTATTCTTGGGACGAAACAACTCCTATTCAAAACTGGAATTCCAGCATAACGGGCAAAGGCTGGGTCTGGTCGATCGATTCTACAGTCGCAATTGGAACACCACGTCTGACTACAATCGTTTGATCCTGTTTACCGATCGCTCGATTTATCGGCCTGGGCAAGCAGTCCAATTCAAAGGGATCATGGTCCGATCCAGTCATGGTTTCAACGACTACCAAACCTTGCCGAACATGTCCGTCGATTTGCAATTTATGGACGCCAATCGACAACAGATTGAAACGCGTACCTTTCGCACAAATGAATTCGGCTCGTTTTCTGGTACGTTTACCGCGCCGCGAGACCGAGCTACCGGTTCGATGAGCTTGGTCAGCACATTTGGTACGGCGGTCGTACGAGTCGAAGAATACAAACGGCCGAAATTTTTAGTGGAAGTTGACAAGCCCAAAGAGGCGTTCCAACTGGGTCAAAAAGTAAAGATCGAAGGTAACGCAACGGCCTATACGGGTGCCCCAATTGACGGCGCTAAGGTCACATGGCGAGTCGTCCGTACGGTTCGCTATCCCTACTGGTGCACGTGGCGTTATTGGTATCTGAATCTTTCCAGTAACAGTCAGGAGATCGCCAACGGGACCACAACGACCGACGTCAAAGGCCAGTACCAGTTGGAATTTCCAGCATTGCCTGACACCACCGTCGACCGTCGTACCGAACCGATCTTTAACTATGCCATTTATGTCGATGTAACGGACACGACGGGCGAGACCCGTAGTAGCCAGCAAACAACGAGTGTTGGTTACACATCGCTAGAGGCCAAGATTACTGGCAAGCAATGGCAAACGACTGACCAAGACGTCAAGTTGTCGTTACTGGTGACAACCTTGGATGGCGAAGGCCAAGAGGCCAATGGCACGCTAAAAATCTACAATTTGAAGTCTCCTGATCAGGTCCAACCGGCGGCTCTGAATCCTCGGTGGCGTGTCGGGACGGACGCGGGCGCCGATCTTTCAAAAATCAACGCTTGGTCGTTAGGCGATTCCATTGCCGAACAGGAGCTGTCCACTGATGGTGCTGGGAAGGCCAAATTCGAAGTTCGCTTGGCGGCCGGTGCCTATCGTGCGGTCTTTGAAACCAACGATCCTGCGGGCAACAAAGTAACGTCTGAATTTCCGATCGTCGTGCATGATCCGGACAACGATCAATTCGGAATCAAAATTCCATCCTATTTTCAGACCAAGTCCGATTCGGTGGAACCGGGTCAGGAATTTCAAGCCGTTTGGGCAACTGGATACGATTCTGGGCGCGCCTTCGTCGAATTCGAACATCGCGGAAAAGTCATCAAGTCCTTTTGGACCGAATCGGGTGCGACCCAACAGATGCTGCGTTTTCCGATTGAAGAATCGCATCGCGGTGGCATTCAATTGCGAGTCACCTACGTTCGAGAAAACCGTGCCTATATCGTTAATCAGGCAATCGATGTGCCGTGGTCGAACAAGAAACTGACGGTGAAGTGGGAGCACTTCGTCTCGAAGTTGACACCGGGTGGCAAAGAGACCTGGACGGCGGTTGTATCCGGACCAGGTGCTGAAAAGTCTGTCGCTGAAATGGTGGCCGGTCTTTACGACGCCTCACTGGATGCCTTTCTACCTCACAATTGGGTTAGCGCCTTTAATGTCTTCTATCGAAACTACTCGCCGGTAGGTATTGAATTCTCCAATCGGCAAACCTATTTCAATGTGCTTGAACACAACTTCAACCTTCCAAAACGATCGACCTATTGGACCTATCGGGCGTTTAATCCCGAAATTGGGTTAAACGGTGG
>CAZJBW010000020.1:46067-66687 GCA_964543985.1 uncultured Pirellulaceae bacterium
GCAAGGGTTTTGCGGACGGTCGGGGTGGGCAACCTGCTAAGCCAGGCGTCGATCTGGAACAAGTATCGGCTCGCACGAATCTGCAGGAAACCGCCTTCTTTTTCCCACATTTAACAGTTGATGAGTCGGGCCAAGTAAAGATTGAATTCGAGATTCCTGAAGCACTGACGACTTGGAACTTCTTTGGTTTCGCTCACGACAACGAATTGAAAGCCGCCTTGCTGAAGGACACGATGATCACCAGCAAGGACTTGATGGTGCAACCCAACCCGCCACGATTTTTGCGTGAAGGTGACTTGTTGGAATTCTCAGTAAAGGTCACTAATCGCTCAGATGATGCACAGTCAGGAGAAGTGCGTTTAACCTTTGCTGATGCCAGGACAGGTCAAAGTGTCGATCAGTCCTTCGGCAACCAAACCTTGGATCAGGCATTCGAAATTCCAGCGCAGGAATCGCGAAGTTTGTTCTGGAAAATTCGAGTTCCCGATTTCGTCGGAGTCCTAACCTACAAAGCCGTCGGCGCTACCGAAACCGTTTCGGATGGTGAAGAGGGCTTCTTGCCCGTACTGTCCAAACGAATTTTGGTGACTGAGTCTTTGCCTTTGCCAATTCGAGGTAATCAAACTAAGCAATTTGATTTCGAGCGGCTGAAGTTGGCCGGCGAAAGCGATTCGCTGCAAAATCAAACGTTGACCGTCCAAGTCACTTCCAACCCGGCCTGGTATGCGGTTCTTTCGTTGCCTTACCTAATGGAATACCCACACGAATGCAGCGAGCAAACTTTCAATCGTCTGTATGCCAATGCCTTGGGTAAACACATTGTGTCAAGCGATCCAAAGATCGAAAGGGTCTTTGAACAATGGCGAGGCACAGACGCATTGGACAGTCCGCTAGAAAAAAATGACGACTTACGGAACGTGTTGATCGCTGAATCGCCTTGGTTGTTGGCTGGCAAAAAGGAAAGCCAAGCGCGACGCGATGTCGGGATACTGTTTGATCAGAATCGCCTGAACAATGAATTGCGCAGCACGTTGAACAAGCTGGTGCAAATGCAATACACCGATGGGTCGTGGCCATGGTTCCCAGGTGGACGTGCCAACGATTATATCACTTTGTACATCACAACCGGATTCGGACGGTTGCGTCACTTGGGCGTCGAAGTCGATATGGCGGCTGCAATCAAAGCGGTTGACCGATTGGATTGGTGGGTCGACAAACGCTACAAGAAAATCCTGAGTGATAGAAATGTCGAACAAAACAACCTGTCGCCGGACATCTGCCTGTACCTGTACGGTCGCAGTTTCTTCCTGGATGACAAACCCGTAGACGCGAAATACAAGGACGCTTTTGACTTCTGGGTGGGACAAGCCAAAGCCTATAGTCTCGAGCTGAAAAATCGACAGTCTCAAGGCCACTTAGCCATCGGTCTGAAACGTATCGGTGATCGACAGACTGCCAATAACATCATGGCAAGCTTGACCGAACGTAGCTTGCAAGATGAAGAACTCGGTATGTTTTGGCGAGAAGGTGACTTGTCTTGGTGGTGGTACAAGGCACCGATCGAGACACAAGCTTTGATGATCGAAGCCTACGATGAGGTCGCTGGGGACGCCGAGAAAGTTGAAGAGCTAAAGATCTGGTTGTTGAAACAGAAGCAAACTCAAAATTGGAAGACGACCAAAGCTACCGCCGACGCCTGTTACGGGTTGCTACTGAAAGGGACTAACCTGTTGGCCTCGGACAATTTAGTCAAAGTCAGTTTGGGTGGTACCGAATTGAAACCGCAGGATGTCGAGGCTGGCACTGGTTTCTACGAACAAAAGTTTGTCCGCGCCGAGATCCAACCGGAAATGGGACAAATCGAAATGGTTAAGTCGGACGAGGGCGTTGCCTGGGGCAGTATCCACTGGCAATACCTGGAAGACGTTTCCAAAATCGAACCGTACGAAGGCACCCCGCTGACTCTGAAGAAGAAGCTGTTCATCAAAAAGAACACCGATCAAGGTCCGGTGATCAGCGAAGTCGATGGCCCAGTAGAAGTCGGTGACGAATTGGTCATGCGAGTTGAATTGCGAGTCGATCGAGCCATGGAATATGTGCATCTGAAGGACTACCGTGGCAGTGGCACCGAGCCTGTTAACGTTCTTTCACAGTACAAGTTTCAGGACGGGTTGGCGTATTACGAGTCCACGAAGGATACGGCTAGTCACTTCTTTATCGACTACCTGCCTCGCGGAACCTACGTTTTCGAATACTCGGTACGCGTTCAACATCGTGGCGAATACGAAACGGGGATTGCCGAATTGCAATGCATGTACGCTCCCGAATTTAATAGCCATTCAGGAAGTGTGAAAATCACCGTCGAGTAGTTCGCAAGATGCGGAAAAAAATCGCGTCAGTTTTAATTTCAGCGTAACGGGATTCGCCAGAATTCAGGTCAGTTTCAGGTTAGTCCCAAAAACCGAAGTCTGGCGACTCCGGCTACGGTCTTGCCCCGAATTTTACATCCTGGCAATACGCTCACTGGCAAACCAAGTCCCCGGAGCGATCTCTGGGGACATGGTAACGCTTCATTAAAGACGGAGTCGCCTGCGTGACTTGTTGTCGGTCGAGCACGACGACTTGTCTGCTGGACATTCGCAGCTCGACGATCGAATCGGCACCTTCGATCAACTCAACGAAATGTTTCATGTCACGTGGGCAGACGCCATTGACGGATTCTACGCACTCATTGCCCAAATCTTGGTAGCCAATGTTGACTGGGTCCGCTAGTACCGAAGACAAGATGACCACTTCGTGTTGCTGTTCCGTTCGGACGCCAAGGTAGTAATGGTGCAGGAATTCTTTGGGGGCTTGGTTCCACCATTCATCGTTCCAGGTGCTCAGGAAGTCTCGGCACAACTGTTGAAACACCAAACCACCGTACAGGAAGTATGACGGTAGACGCTCGTATCGCGAACTGGGAACCAACCGACAGCGTGGACTCAATGGGATGTGGAACGAGCAGACCTGACCGTTTCTCAAGACTTCGCATTCCAATTGTTCACCGACTGAGTGCTCGCCCAGTATCGCGCGGAAGCTGGTGCGATGCGTGTCGGCATATCGGACCGTGCCATTGTTAGCGATCGGCAATCCACCCAACGAAAGCAAAGCGTCACCGGGTTGCAAGATGTTCCATGCCGAGTTGCCGTAGTCGACACTCTGAATCAGCACACCACTGCGTTGTTCTGGTAAGCCAATATGTTTTCGCAGCACGGCGTTCTCGAGGTTCTGCGTATAAATTCCCAACCCCGGGACGTGTACCTTGATGTTGTCTTCTTTGGCCGCCAGAAATCGTTTGATCAACTGTGCCGGTACCATTTCGCCAATGTTTTCGGCTTTGGTCAGTTTTTGAAACGCGATCCCTACAACTTTTCCATCCTTGAAAACGGGACCACCGCTGTTCCCTGCATTGATGGCCGCATCGATGGTGACGGCCAATAAATGTCTTTGCGAGTGACTGTACCGTTGAACTTCAATTCGCGAGACGACTCCCTCAGAAATCGAAATCTCCTCGCCACCCACAGGGAATCCAACAACTGATACTCGGTCTTGCAATGTCGGCAGTGTCCCGATCTTGGCAGACTGGGTGCCGCTCATGAACTCTTGGTCTTCGATCGACAACAAGGCCAGGTCGCAGTCGTGACAGATGGCCACCACCTGGGCAACGTACTTTTTGGGATCGGAAACTTTTTGAACTTGCAAAAATGTTGAATTGGCAACGACATGAGCACCAGTCAGTACACGTCCGTCTTCAATGACAACGCCCGAGCCAGTTCCAGATGAAGGTGGTAACGCCTGCCAAGGACAATCGAAATCAGGCTGTTGGGTGGTCGCAAAGATGCGTACGACGGACGAGTGAGACATCAACGAAATTCTTAAGTTGGCAGAGGGCAACGACATGGATCGAATCGGCGGATTGCCACAATGAGCCGTCGTTGCTGAAAGCGGAAATGATTAGGTGGCAAGTCTACACGGGGTATTGCTCCAAACCAACCGCACATGGTTCGTCCGCGGCCAGCATTCAAGTTGTCTGGGAAATTGGTAGCAATGATGTCCAATAAACCGTTTGAAGTTGGTCGAAAACGGCGACTCAGCCTGGCCAAAAGAATTTTTGAGAATCGATGTCACAAATGGAACGGTCGTCGGTATTGAGTGAAACCGAATCTCAAAGCCCGATGATACTCAAAACTCAAATACAAGGTTCAAACCAATGAAATCGATCTCAATCAAGCTCGTCATGTGTCACGTCGCGGCCTCATTTGTATTGTTGGCTAGTTCCAGCCAAGTGAACGCTCAAGGGATTAGTAGTGTTTTAGGTGGAGCGACCTCGCCGTCGGAAGCCAATTCAGCGCCTTTGACTGCCGAATCGATGGGCGAGCTGGCACCCCTTCTAACGAATGAACGTGATCGTGATTGGATTTGTGAAACGGATGGTCAAGACTTTCGTTTAACAAGCAATGAAGAGGGCGATATCAAGTATTTTTGGATGGATACAGATACGCAGCACCACGGAAGTCGTTCATGCCAAGTGACCGTTGATGTGAACGAAAAAGGAATGGGTGGACTGATTTATGGTTTCAACGAAGATCCTAAAAGCTACTTCTTGATTGTCGTAGACAGTGACAATACGTTGCGAATTTTTGATCGAAACGCTGATGGTTTTAGCGAAAGAATGAGTAGCACGTTTGACGCCAAAGGCAGCGAAGTACATTTAGAGATTCGTGAGAATGGCCAAAATATTGATGTCTATGTGAATGGTCAAAACATGATTGGTTTTGGGAACGGTCGTATGGGGCAAGGCGGTATCGGGATCGCGGCCATCAGTGGCGGTTCCTGCCTGTTCAGTGACTTTGAGTTGCAGGTAGGCAAGACCAACTAGATTGCTTGTACGAAAACCAAAAAAGGCACAAACAAAAAAAGAGCTGACCATTCGGTCAGCTCTTTTCCATTTGTCGGCTTGCAATGATAGTCCCGCGTTAATTGCGGGGACATTGACTTAGTTTTCTTCGAAACTTTCCTCAATGAACTCGATGAATTCGATGTTCTCATCTTTGGCGGCGGCACGCAGTTTGTTGAGTGCCCGAGCTTCGATTTGGCGGATGCGTTCCTTGGTAACACCAAGTTCTGCACCAACCTGCTTCAGAGTCAAAGGTTCCTGGCTATAGTCTAAACCGAAACGACTGACAATGATTTTTTGTTCGCGATCATCCAACGCTGCCAGAATCCGACCGACTTGAGCCAACCGCGCCTTTTGGGCGGATTCGATCAGGTAACGGTCCGAACGGGCGTCTTCGGTAGCCACGAACATTTCTTCCGAGGTTGGACGGAAGCGATCTTTTTGCTTGTACTCATCCGGGATGGTGCGAGCGTAGTTTTTCATGATGGCCCACGAAGCGTAGGTGCTGAATTTGTTGCCACGTGTGTAGTCGAATTTTTCAACCGCACGGATCAGTGACATGTTGCCGTCGCTAACCAGCAGGAAGAAGTCTTCGTTGGCGTTCACGTGCCGCTTGGCGATGGACACAACCAATCGCAGGTTGGCTTGCACGATCCAGTTTTTGACTTCGACTGCTTCATTGTAAAGACGTTGAATCTCGTCCATGTCAGAAGCTCGAGCATTCGTCACATCCAGTTTTTCACGCAGTTTGCTGGCGCGGAACTTCAAGAAGTTGTACTTGCGGAACAAGTGCCCTTCCTGTGCGCGAGTCAACAAGGCGGTTTCGTAAAGCGAGGCCAAGTAGCTTGGCAGGCCAGACGGCGGTCGGACGCGACGCGGTGTATGTTCGGGCTCGGGCAGTGGACCCAAGATCTTTTTGTCAGCTGCTTTGCGATGGAATTCCGGGCTGTCCATAAAGTCCAGCGGTAGTTCCAAGATCGCACGCGCTCGCATCTCGTTGACCACTCGGTAAATCGTGGTCTTGGTGCGACAGTAGCGACGGACGATCGAATCGACGTTCTTGCCAGCAAGGTAGTCGGCGTAGATACGCTCTTTCATTTCCATGTTCAACGGGCCAGTTTGGTCCGGGAACACTGCCTGTTCGGGATACTTCTCGTCGAACTGCTTGATGGTGTAGCGAATGGTTTCGACGCTGCGTCCCATGTGGTCGGCGATACGTCTGGCAACCTCGGCCGGACAACCACCACTGCGGGCCAGCCGTTTGGCTCGGTCGATAATTTCTTCACGATCGGTGTCGGTCAATTGGCTAAAGCGTTCGCCACGTTTGACTTTTTCGCGATTGTCTTTGACAAAATGGTCGACGCTGGAGTGCAAAAAGCCTACTCGCTTGCGTCCACCGTCGAAGATGATTTTTCGACTGACCAACCCTTGTTGTCGCCAACGGCTGATAGTCTTGGTCGAGACATTGAACATCTTGCTTAACTGGTCCACTGTATGGACCGGTTGACCCAATTCATCGGCGCGAATGTTCGCCGATTCAGATAGATCTTCGATCAAGCAAGAAAGGTCGTAACGCAAGTCATTGCCAGACATCGTTACGATCGGGGCCGCCTCTGGACGGTAGGTAGTGACGCGATAACA
Organism: uncultured Pirellulaceae bacterium; assembly: GCA_964543985.1. Classification (GTDB taxonomy): domain Bacteria; phylum Planctomycetota; class Planctomycetia; order Pirellulales; family Pirellulaceae; genus CAJQPP01. Next base: position 52,648 of record CAZJBW010000020.1, read on the forward strand.
GACGTATTCGTAGCTGTATGTTTTCTTCAAATCAATTTCGCGGAGCAGACGCTCGGCGCGTTCCAGCTGTTCCAGTTTCTTTTCGCGCGGAGCGAAACGAACCTGCTGGTCGCGTAATTGCTGAATAAGATTGCTTTTATAATCAGTATGCATATTTGTTGACCTCTTCTGAATCGGTTTATTTGGTGTTCCGTGTGTTGTTTGCGGGGGAGCAAACATCACCCAAATAAAACATGGATCTTTTGTCGTTGAGCATCATGCTCGACCACCACTTGGGGGAGTCGTGGAAATGGTGATTCCGATCCACATCCAGTCCGAGCCGTTCCGGTAAAATTCACTTCGGACGATGGAGTGACAGGCCTCAATTCGCTTTCTATACGAAGGTTCTGTTGTGCAGGTTCGTATCCATCCGATAGTTGGCTGGGATACCCAAATTTACCTGCGGGAAAATCGATTCTAGCAACTCTACCCGATTCCCAATAAGGAACCGCTTGGTAAGTGCTTAGTTCGCAACGATTTTCGTCAATTGGACGCCTTTTCGAGTAATTTATTCGATCAGAGCATCTTTTAGGGCGTATTCCACTACCTTGATTTGTCGGAGAATTTGTATTTTCCTTACGACCTGTACTCAAAGTTTGGGAATCTGTGAAAGCAGAAGAACGAGGAGGAATTGGTTGGAACCATCGACAGGAACGCGTCGATCATGGCATTACGCCGAATTCCGCCCCTTATTCGTCCGCTGCCGCCAGATATTGGATAAAAAACATGAAAAATCGGAATATTTTCCCATGGACCGGGACTTTCGTCCTGCTGGCCTGTTTCTCAGCCCCAATTTCCGCCCAAGAAGTCAATTTGACTCCCTCAACATCCACCAGTCAGGTGGTGCGAGTGGAGGCCTGGCTGGAAGGTAGCGGGGTCGTGATTCCTGACCAAGAAAAGACCATGAACTTGGATTTGGAAGCTCGTTTTCAGTACGACGAACGAGTGATCGCTCGGGCTCGCAGCCTGAAATCGATCCGCCAATACCACACCGCCAACGCCAAAATCAAGTTGGGCGAACACACCAGTACCAATCAACTGACCAAACAAAACAAGATCATCATTAATCAAACGGGCAGCCCCGGCGAACCAATCAAAATCGCTTCGCTACGCGGCCCGTTGTCTCAGAACGAATTCGAATTACTGAATGTTCCAGCCAACACTTTGATTTTGTCTGAAATCTTCGAGCGTCAAAATGCTCGACCAGACGATACGTGGAAACCAGATTCCACCGTGTTGGCTCAGTTCTTGAATATCGATCGAGTCGATGATTCGACACTGGAAATCGAATTGAAGTCTGTCAAGAACAATGTTGCCAATTTAGTTATGTCGGGCAAAGTGACTGGCTCGATCGACGGTGCGTTCACAGAGATCGACGTGAACGGTTCCGTTCGCTTTGACGTCAAACGTGGTTTGGTGACGCAAAGTCGCTTCAACCTTTCCCAGCAACGGGATATGGGCTTGATGGCCCCCGGCTTGGAAGCCACTTTCAAATTGTCTACTCGACTATCTAACCCTGACAAGACGACTCAGTTGACCGACCAGGGGCTTGCCGCTTTGCGTCAGTCGGCCGGCAAAATCACCGACAGCTTGATCCTGGAACCTGCCAGTAGCGCTGTATCACTGATGCATGTTCGCGATTGGCGAGTCATCGGGGATCACAGCCAACGCACGATTATGCGTTATCTGTCCAAAGGCAAAATGTTGGGGCAGTGCGACATCATCGACCTGCCTAAACGGTTAAACAATCAGCCCCAGTCGCTGGAGCAGTTTAAGCTGGTCGTCAAAGAGAAGTTGGCTTCTTACGGCGTGGTCATTACAGGCGGCAACCAGACACAAACCAATGCCGGTTTGAATGTCTTGCGAGTGGACGCGACGGGCAAGTCGAAAGATGTCGACCTGAAATGGACCTATTTCACCATTACCAACAACGATGGGCGTCGTGTGCAATTGGTATTCACCAGCGAACCAGGTGCTGCACAGGCACTTAGCGGACCAGTGAATTCGCTGGTGCAGTCGCTGCGATTTGAGACACCTACGACTCAAAATGCTGGCTATCGCAAGCCAGCCACTGGGCAATAAAGAACTTAAACGAGGGTACGCGTACATCTGCTTAAGCGTACGACTCAATAGTATTTAGATTGCGTTTTTCGGAACGTGATTGTGCACGGAAGGACGCGACTTGTTTTGCAAGTCGCGTCTTTTTCTTTTGCGTTGTGCTGGAGATCGGGACGAGCGATCTCGTTTGTCGCTAGCAAGCAGTTGGCCCGCAAAGTTTACCATGCCTACTGAACCGGAACGCAATATAGTGGCATTCTAAGAATTGCCTGCGTTGTACCGCTTCTAAGGAATATTCTTTCAATCCCTAATCTAAGGATGCCGAAAAGATGGAAGACTGGTTTGCCGACCCGTGGCGAAGCAGCTCTCGTGAATGTCAGATAAATTTGCAAAGCAAATCAATTGACCCATTTTGGAACAGGTCTTCGCAGGAGGGAATCAATGCTTCGTCGACTAATGTTAGCGGTCGCTATGACCGTGACGTGTTTTGCGTTTACGCAAACCAATGAATTGGCCGCTCAGGACCACAACGTTGCAGCTTCGTACGCTCAGCAAGGTAACCACAACTTGCAACGTTTTTACCACTACCCATACGTGACTTACCCTCACAATTATTGGGGTAGCGAGTACTACCGCAGTAACGGCAGTTTGTATCACCGGTACCCGCAAGAGATGCGAATCCCGGTTTACAATCGATCATGGCACAACTACTACCCCAGTAGCCGTCGCTACCACTTTGGCCACCACTTCCTGCTGGACGTCTTCTAGAATCCAGTTTGAAAAATTGAAACAAAAAAGCCTGCACCAAAAAAAGGAGCAGGCTTTTTTCGTTTGTATGTTCGATTAACTGCCCTGCTTTTCCCACACAACTTGTAGCAAGTCGTCAACGTTTTTGTACTTCTTTTTGTCCTGCAGCGCGGACTCCAGCATTTGGCGAGCATCCGATTCGCTCCAGCCCAGCGTCACCAGGATTTGGTAAACCTCTTCGGCGATATCGCGTTCGATGTCACTGATCGGCTCGCCGTCTTGAGGAATCATCAAAGCGAACTTGGCCATCTTGCGTCGCAACTTGGCGATCACTCGTTCGGCCGTAGCCGGTCCGATACCGGGCAGCAACTTAAGACTAGCCACGTCTTGTTGCTCGATGGCGCGAGCGACATCTTGGACTGGACGCACCATGCCTCGTAACGCTTTTTTAACACCGACACCGTCAACAGAACAAAACATCTCGAAGAATTCGCGTTCGATCACCGTTGTGAACCCGATCAAGCGAGGCGTCAGTTTGCCACCCTGGGCCGCGTTGCCTTCCATATAGTGCAGCGTGTGCAGGCTAATGTCCTGGCCTGTCAGTGCTTGAAGTTGTCGGCGAGTGAACTCGGGGATCAATACTTGGTATTCGAATGGCGGCACATCTAGAGTGCAGAATTCGTCTTCCAATTGAACTAGTTTTCCGTGGATCTTAGTGATCATGAAGTCGCTTCCTGGCTGCGTGTTCGGGCGTCCATGATGGTAAAACGAAAGCGTGTTTCTGGCTATGGGCCGTCCAGACAGAATCGCCAAAGCGGCAATCTACGATTTTCGCAAAACGGATTGGCGTTCATTCAAGAAGCAGTGACAAATGGCGATTGCCAGAGCATCGGCGACGTCAGGCGGATCGGGGACCCCGTCCAATTCCAATTGCTTGGTAACGGCCAATTGGATTTGTGCCTTAGGAGCACGGCCGTTTCCAGTCAGAATGCGTTTGACTTGAGTTGCCGAGTAGTGATGGATATCCAATTCATTTTCGGCGGCGGTTAAGCACAGCACCCCCCGCGCGTGTCCCATCAAGATCGCCGTTTGCGGACGTTGGTAGTGTGAGTAAAGTTCTTCCATAGCAACGACGTCAGGTTGCAGTGTTTGGATCACATCCAGCAAACCTTTTCGCAACGCCAGCAGACGATTGCCGATCGTGTTTTGTTTTGCGCTGCCACCGCGTATCACTCCAGCCTCGATCACTTGGAAGTCGCGATCGCCGTTAAATTGGATGACACCATAGCCCGAGACGTTTAAGCCGGGGTCAATACCAAGTACGCGTTGCCCGGTCATGGTGTCGTTTCCTGAGTTCGGTACAGTAGGGCGACGCATTGGGTCACGATGGCTTCGCGTCTGCCGACTGGCCCAACGGACTCGCCAGTCTTCGCCTTGATTCCTACTCGATCGGCCGAGATTTGTAACGCTTGGGCCACGCGATCGCGAATCTGCAGTTTGAATGGCGACAGTTTTGGCTTTTGAGCGAATACGATGCAATCCAGATTGATGATTGTAAATCCGCAGTCACGTACTTTGGTCGCCGCCACTTGCAGCATCTCGACCGAATCTCGATCTGCGTTTTCGGCGGCCGTATCAGGAAACAGCTCGCCAATGTCGCCCAGCGAGGCGGCTCCTAGAATGGCGTCCGTGATGGCGTGCAGTAAGGCGTCGGCGTCGGAATGCCCGACAGCATGCATTTCGAAAGGGATGTCGATCCCGCCCAATTTCAGTGGACCGCCCGCCGCAAGACGGTGGGTGTCATGACCGATTCCGATTCTCAAGTTTTCAGGATTCATCCGAGCGAAGACTCAGTCCAATATTCGTGCCAGAAAGACTCGCTTGTAACACCACTCACCATAGCGTTAATAAGAATCCGACGATACGGGAACCATTCAGTAAGTCGTCGCCTTACGACCAACAACGGGTGTACCTATAATCGCCACATGGAAATCATTGACATTCAAAACCTGTGCAAAACGTACCGGGTTTACCAGAAAAAAGAGGGGCTTTGGCAATCGGTCCGCGGTTTGTTTCACCGCGAGTACCGAAATGTGGAAGCTGTGCGCGATGTGAATTTGCAGGTCCGCGAGGGGGAATTCGTTGCCTTTTTGGGCCCCAACGGTGCTGGCAAGACGACGACTTTGAAGCTGTTGTCGGGTGTCATCAATCCCAGCTCGGGGACCGCCAACGTGATGGGCCATGTGCCCTGGAAACGAGAAAACGAGTACCGTCGTCAATTCGCTTTGGTGATGGGGCAAAAGAACCAGTTGTGGTGGGACCTGCCGGCTCAGGAGTCTTTTCGTCTGCACCAACATATTTATGGGATTCCGGCCGACCAGTTTCAGAAGACTCAGGACGAGCTGACCGAGTTATTAGATGTCAAGCGTTTGTTGAACCAACCGGTGCGAGAACTTTCGCTGGGCGAGCGGATGAAGATGGAATTGATCGCCGCCCTGCTGCATTCGCCACGCGTGCTTTTCTTGGACGAGCCCACCATTGGCCTGGACGTCGTGGCCCAGCACAATATTCAACAGTTCCTGAAGTTCTATCAACAGGAGCGAAAAATCACGATCCTGTTGACTAGCCACTACATGCAAGACATTGAAGCCTTGTGCGAACGAGTCGTTATCATTGCCAATGGCACCATCCAGTACGACGGATCCTTGAAAGGGATCATTGATCGCTTCAACAACAATAAGCTGATGACATTGCAACTGGCCGAGGGCCAGTCGTTTGACGGGTTGGATCGTTTTGCGCCCGTTGAAAAAATACAAGAACCCAAGGTGTTGTTCCGTGTCCCGCGTGGAGACGTACCCAAAGTGCTTTCGAAAGTCTTGGACGAACGCCGTGTCGTAGATGTCGTGGTTGAAGATCCGCCGTTGGAAGAGATCATTGCCGAGATGTTTGCTCAGGCCTCCCAACAGTCGTCCGCAGAGACGGTTGCGCAAGGAGCCTCGACCTCATGAGCACAGCCAATCCATCCACGAATAGCTGGCATACCAAAATCCTGACCTGGTGGACTTTCTTCCGCGTTTCACTGGAAGAACGCATGGTCTACCGAGGCGATTTTATGCTGGGCGTGATGATGCGGTTTTTACCCTTCGCCACGCAAGTCTTTATGTATTGGGCGATCTACGAAACGTTGCAAGAGGGCACCAATGCCGACGGCAGCCTGAACGGCAGTATCTCGGGCTACACCTTTTATAACCTGATCGCCTACCTGTTGCTGGTCACGGTGACGCGGGCATTCAGTAGTATGCCGGGTCTGAGTTCGGGTATCGCCAATAGTGTTCGAAACGGTGAGGTCAAAAAGTATCTGATCCAACCGATCGACATGGTCGGCTTTTTGTTTGTGCAACGGGTTGCCCACAAGTTGGTTTACTACGTGATGGCGTTCTTGCCGTTCGCGTTTTGGTTCTTCCTTTTCCGCAACTGTTTCACCGACGGCTTTCCGGGCTGGCACGTGTTCGCGGTTTATATTTCGTCTTTGGTATTGGCTTTTATGTTGGGTTTTTTTCTGGAAGCCTGCATCGGCATGATCGCCTTTTGGTATTTAGAAGTTGCTTCGTTGACGTTCATCTACATGTTGTTGAACTTCTTTCTGTCGGGACACATGTTTCCATTGGATTGGTTGCCAGACGGGATTGCCTGGGTCGTGGGAATCTTGCCGTTCCAGTACCTGGCCTATTTTCCGGCGGCTGTCTTTTTGGGAAAGGTCGATGAATCCGAGATGTATTACGGATTGGGGATCGAGATCATGTGGGTCTGTTTCTTCATGATCCTGTCTCGGATGCTGTGGAATCGCGGTGTGCGGCGTTACAGTGGATTCGGAGGATAGTGTGACTTTAGGCCTGATGACCTACGTCCGAGTCTTTTTGACGTTTGCTCGCAACTCGTTGGTTCGCGACCTGTCTTTTCGCACCAACTTTATTTTGCAGTGCGTGACCAGTGTGTCGTGGGCCATGATGAATTGGGCCTTTTTCAAAATCATTTTTGGGCAAGGCAAGTCCATCGCCATTGGTCAGGGTACCGGCTGGAACGAGAGCGAGTTCTTCGTCTTTCTGGGCACCGTCTGGATCATCAACTCCATTGTCCAAGCGTTCTTTATGCCGAACGCTCAAGAATTCAGCGAGCTGATTCGGACTGGCAATCTGGACTTTGCCTTGTTGAAACCTATCGACACCCAGTTCCTGATCTCGTTCCCAAAACTCAATTGGCCCTCGCTGGCCAACCTGGTGCTGGGCTTCGTGATCGTGACTTACTACACAATGACGCTGATGGGGCAGCAGGAAAACCCTCTACAGCTGGCTCCACTGAACGTCATTCTATACCTGGTTTTTATTGGGTGTGGCGTCGTGATCATGTACAGCGTGATGATTTGCCTGGCATCAACAAGCGTTTGGCTAGGCCGGAACCAGAACCTGTACATGATTTGGTTCTATCTGACCAACTTTTACCGCTATCCGATGGAGATCTACCAGCGAGGTGCGATTGGCTGGAGTCTGTGGGGGTTTTTTACCTTTGTGATCCCAGTGTTGGTTGTGGCGAATGTTCCGGCGCGAACTCTGGCCCAACCCCTACGGGCACAGGGTGGTGGATGGTGGGAGAACTGGTTGATTCTGCTTTTGGTGGTACTTTCGGGGGTCAGTTTGATGGTGTCGCGCCGAGTATTCCGGTGGGCATTATCGAGCTATCGCAGTGCCAGCAGTTAGTCGATTTCACAGATACGAGGTTTTGCTAGTCGTTTGGCGAGGCTCGTTTTGCGCCAATCGATCGATTTTCCGTGCTCCGGGTCCGTTTCCAGCGTAGGATCGTCATACACGGAAAATTCGGTTCGGTTTGGGATAACCCTGGGAAATTCCCAGATTGCGTAAAAGGCGAGTCTTGAATCGGTAATTCCCGCTTTTACAATAAAAATGACCTAGTTTTATCGTAGAAGAACAACATTCACTGTCACCACCTTCGCATCGTCTGATGTGAACTGTGCGTGAGCAGTTTTTTAGAAGCGAAACGGATGCACTCCGGGGGTTTTGGAATATGTCTGAATTAGTCTCGTTAGATACAGCAGCCGAGATGCTCGGGATGTCGCCCGATCAGCTCAACGACATGCGACTCAAGAACGAGATCTTCGGCACGCGAGTGGACAGTAGCTGGAAGTTCAAACTGGACGAACTGCAACGATTCGCCGACGACCGAAATATCTCGCTGACCGGTGTAGGCGATGCATCTGACTTTAAATTGTCAGACGAGTCTCTGGAACTAAGTTTTGGTAGCTCTGCCGAGTTACTTGAGGATTCCAGTTCCGTCGATATCTTGGCTGGCGAAGAATTGAACTTTGGCAGTAGCGACCTAGCCTTGGCTTCGGCCTCGGATGTGTTGGCCGACGATGAACCTTCCGAAAAAGATTCGCCTTCGGACACCGGAAAACTATTGGCCGACTCGGCCGATCTACAACTGTCGGAAGATGATCTGTTTGACGACGAGATTTCGTTGCAAGACAGTCAAGCCTTGATCGACAGTTCGGACCTTAGTAGTGACTTTGAAGATAGTGACCTGGTTCTGGAAGACAGTGATTCCAGCGAAGATCCCGCCCTGGAAGTTCATGCTGCCGAATCAGGAATCAACCTTGCCCCCAACGAAAGTGGCATCTCTTTAGACGAGCCTTTGGAACTTGGCGGATCGGACATTGATGATCTGGAATTACCGGACAACGAAGTGATCGCCTTGGAAGAATCAGCGGGACCCGATTCGGCCACGCTATTGCAATCCGACGACAACTTTGATCTGACACCGCTAGAAGACAGTGCTATTGAGGATTCTTCCAGCGGTTCGCAAGTGATCGCTTTGGAAGACTCGGCGATTTATACCGACGATTCGGCACCCACGATGTTGGGCGTCGAAGACAGCGTCAGTTTCGATGACGGTGCAGCACCTGTCATGCTGGAAGAGAGCTCGTTTGGTAGCGATGCCGTCGTTCCTGCCGCTCCCCCTGAAACACCGTATTCTAAGTGGAACGTGCTGTCATTGGCTCTGGCTTTGTTCTTGGTCACCTTGTGTGCGATCGTAGCATTTGACTTGGCCCGTAACATGTGGCAACCAGCTGACACCACACTTAGTAGTACGATCACCAATATGTTCATCAGCATGTTTGGTTTCGAGCCGTAATTGCTCGGCCAGATTTAACGAATAACGAAAGCCGCCTAGTTTCACTTGGCGGCTTTTTCTTTTTGAGACCGCTTAAACAGCAGTCAGCCCTTGTTGGTTCCAGCACAGACATGCTTACGCGATAGATGTGGCAGTGGCTAACGTTGCGTGAGCATGTTTCGCGTGGCTGGCTGGCCTGAAACAACCATTTCTGATCGCGTAAATGGCACCCACTGAATTCCGGGATGAACTTTGTTTGTTAGACCAGCCAAAAAATCAAGCTCAAGACGATGCCACTGCTAATCAAAACAATCAACAACAAGCCGATGATGTCTTTAATCTTTAGACCGGCAATGGACAGCAATGGCACAGCCCAAAACGGTTGCAGCATGTTGGTCCAAGCGTCGCCCCAAGCCACAGCCATGACGGTCTTGTTCATGTCGGCCCCCAGTTGTTCCACGGCAGGAATAATTACGGGTGCCTGCACGGCCCACTGGCCTCCACCGGAAGGCACGAACAAGTTAACCAGCCCTGCGCTGTAGAACGCCAACAACGGTAGCGTGTCGGAATTTGCCGATCGCACGAAGAATTCGGAAATCTGCTGCGCCAAACCCGTGTCGACAAGCAATGCCATGATACCTGCGTACAACGGGTACTGGATCAGAATGGGCGCGATCTTTGGGACGGCTTCTTCAACTGATTTTAGAAATGCGCGTGGGCTGCCATGCAGCAACAAACCCAGCATAAAGAAAATCGTCATGACGGAATCTAGATTCAATTTGAATTGCCCAGCCTGGTAAATAGTGACCAGGTAAAACAAACCCATACCACCTAAGGCCAAAGCCAACAGGATATTGTTTTCAATGAGCGAACGGTCCTGCTGATCCGACGAATTGCCAACGGCGGGATCTTTGTGGGCGGCTGATCCCTTTTTAAGGTCCGCACTGTCGAACGGATCCGGCTCGTCACCCACCGATCGCATCAACAACAAGTTCACCAATGGCAACAAGATACAAATACTTGCTAAGGCGATTAGATTCAGCGTTCCAAAGGTGGATTGGCTTAATGGGATGACTTGGCCGACAACCGTTGCCGTGATCGTGTCCGTTTCGGTGTTTAGAGCCAGTGGGATCGATCCGCTGAGTCCGGCATGCCAGACAAGGAAGCCGCTGTAGCTTGCCGCCACCAGGACTCGGAAAGAGGCCGCGGGCACTTGCTTGGCAACCTCTAACGCCACCACCCCGCCGATCACTAGACCAAAGCCCCAATTGATCCAGGAAGCCAGTAATGAAGCGAGGGTACAAAACAGTACGGCTTGACTGGGCGTCGTGATGAAGCGAATCAAGTACCGCAGCGACGCTTGCATGGGAGGTGACTTGGCTACCACAAAACCACCGAGCAGGATCATGGCCATCTTCAGAGTGAATTCGGCCAGGTTCCACAGCCCACCGCCCCACGCCGTAATCGATTCTTGAACGTTGCTGTCGGTTGTGCCGACTGCCAACAAGTAGGTGGCAACGGTCAGCAGAATGGCAATGACGAAGGGGTCGGGGGTAATTCGCTGCAGAATTTTGTCAGCGATTCGAATGATGACTTTCATGGCGATATTTTAGACGAGGCGTTTCCCAACTTGGAAGCCACTGACTAAGAACTTGGCGGGGGCAAGCCAGACCAACGCAAAACACGATGCGCAGTTGCGTGCCGTGATTGGTTTTAGCAAGTGTTCGGGATTGCGGCATAGCGAACCAGCTAACAAGCAGTCAAACACGGTTTAAATCCGTGCATTTTGGCTGTTTTGGTTATCAAAGCGACGATTTCACGGTGCAGATTAACAATCGAAGATTTTCCGATTTGGTGTAGAATCTAAGCAAATCTCGCCAACTCCTCGTTTCCTAGCCTGCAATCAAATACCAGAAGATAAAATGCTGAAAACCGATACACAACAAACTGATTCAGAGGTAGCGAAAAACGACGACGCGGGCGCCAAGGATGCCGTGGCCATGATCCTGCAGCAAGCGGGTAAGTCGGCGGACGAGATCGCGGCGCTTAGCACGTTGGACGAGGCGGATCGCTCGGCCGAAAATCAGTTTTCCGGAGCTGCCCCGACCCTGACCTCGTTGTTTGGCAAAGGGAAGGCTCGTGAGTTCTACGCTGGCGAGTTCTCGCCTTCGGCCGAGGTGGCTGACGTGATGGGGCGTTCGCTGGACTTCTTGATGAAGAATAAGAAAGCCGGCACTCTATTCGACAATCAACGGATGCTGTTTCGTGACGAGATCATTCAAGGTTTGGCGGACGTTGGCTTTTTTGGATTGGCGATCCCAAAAGAATACGGCGGCAGTGGCGCAAAGCTAGGCGATCTTGGTCCACTGTTACGAGCACTGACGTTTGTGCACCCGGACTTGGCCGTGATGTTCGAGGTTCACAATTTCCTGGGCCCCGTCACGCCGATCTTGGACTTTGGTACCGAGGAACAAAAACAAAACTACCTGCCACGTATGGCACGCGGCGAACTGTTGGGATCGTTTGCCTTAACGGAACCCGGTGTAGGTGCTGACCCCAGCAAGCTGTCGATGACGGCACGTTTGGAAGGTGACAAGTACGTCGTAAATGGTGTGAAATGGCCAATCACCAACGTCATTTACGGAGGCATTTGCGTTTTGATCGTTAAGTTGGAAGGTCATGATCTGAAGAAGGGTCGCGATTCGGGCATGATCGTGTTCGAGGTCCCGAAACAGGACAACGCCAACTTCAGTATGAAACGGAATGATCTAACGGCATTCGACTACCTGTGGAATGCTCGGTTCCGTTTGATGGATTATGAAGTGCCGACTAGTTGTTTGCTGGGTCCGCCAAGTAAAGGGCTGGCTCAAGCGTTCAGTTCGCTGGCCAAAGGTCGTGGCGGAATTGGGGTCAATAGTGCTGCCAAGACTTTCAAGTTACTGGCTCACATTATTCTGGATCCCGAGTTTCAAAAAACTGGACAGCAACAGGACGAAGAGAATAAAGCTGGCGAGCCCAACGGTGGTGGTTGGACCTCGTTTCGTGCCACGTTTGGTAAACCGATCGGTTGTGCTCCGCGTATTCAAACCTGGATTGGCCGCGCGACTTGTCACGGTTTGGCGGGCCGCGTACTGGGCGACCTCTGTTTTCGATTGGCAGCCAACGGCGTTCGAGATGAAACTCAGGGCATGATTGCCAAAGTCTACGCCACCAAGGGTTTATTACAGACGGCTATCAACTGTTACCAAATCCAAGGTGGACGGTCCGTGCATACCGATGAGCGTCGCAAGTACAGTCGCTTTGAGGCGCAGGGAATTGAAGGTCAAATGCCTGAGCATCCCATCGAAAACTACATCGGCGAAAATATGCACGAGTTCACGATCGCGACGGTTTACGAAGGGCCCAACCCGGTGCTGGCCGATGTTGGCGCGCCTAACGCGATGACTCGAAACATTCGTGCTAAATATTTGGAACCGATCGGTGTCGCCGAAGTCAACGGCAGCTTTGGCTTAGGAGCAAAGGCTAAGTTCGGGATGTACATTGCCAAAACGTTTGCCGGTTCCCTGTTTGGTGGCGGCGACCTGTCTGGTGTCGAAAATCTGTTCCCCGAAAAACGAACCTATATTCAACGGGCTTTGAAGCGTCACCGAGTCCTCGGTCGTAAGATCTTGATGATCATCGCTAAGTACCAAAAGAAATTTATGGACCAGTCGTTTCTGCTAGGTGACGAAGGTGGGATTTTCGATCAGCTTTGTGCCTGCATGGCCTCGATGTGTTTCGCTTTGTCATTGGACAAACCGCAACCTGAATACTTGAAAGTCGCAGCAGCGCTTGATCTTGAAGCCAAGCTAAGAATGAAGGGCCTGTCGTCCTCGCCGGAATTACAGGCGGCATGGGCAGAAGTCGGTCAAATCATGATGGACAAAAATTCGCAGTTGCACCGTGACTTGATCGGCGACATCGAAGTTGCCGACATTCCACTGGATCCTCGATTTATTGATCGATTCATTTAAGCCCGCGTTATTTAGGTCCAGCCACTTTATTTAAACCCGTGATTTTAGGTTGGTCGCGGCGACACGGGATCGCTCTGTATTTTTGATTTTGAGCGAAGTCTGGTAGGACTTCGATGCTCAATAAATGGCTTCAGCACTAGAAGGATTGGTATGCCACATCGCTCAACATCAATTTCAATACTGGCTTTTGCGAGTCTCGTTTCCACTTGTTTCTTGGTTAGCTTCTCAGGTTGTAACAGTGACACGTCTAAGAGTGTCAGAGCGGCGACACCCGAGGCCGCTTTTGAACAGTTCTGCAGAGCGACCAAGGCCAAAAATTATCAAGCGATGGCCGCTCTGCTAACGCCGGACACACTCAATGACATGGCATCGGAAATGCTTGGTCAAGCAACGTTGTTGAACAAGCTGTCTCGCATGCCCGTCAATACACCTGAGACCGCAAAACTGAAGGCCAGTGCTGCGAAGGTGATGCAGTTACTAAAACAATACGGATTGAATCAGCAGTTGTTGGAAAACATCGACCCGCTGGCAGAAGACGATGGTCTAACAGCGGCCTTGGATTCTATCACGGATAAGCCAGGATTCGTTTCCAGCATGATGGGCCTAATGGATCTGCATATGCCCGATGCGGAGAGTCCAATACCGATGATTGAAGAGTCCTCGATTAAGGGGATCGAAATTTCTGAGCAAACGGCTACCGGTACCGCAACACTCGACGGCTATACCTGTACTTGGAACTTCAAACAGATTGACGGTTCTTGGTGCATCGATCACCCCGAATTTTAAGATGCCTGCTCATTGAAGAGCGTATTGGCTACGGCTCATTACTCGCGACATCAGAGCCTTTCAGATTGTTGCTGGCCATGACGTTCGAACGCGAATAAGATGACCCCTAGGTACAAAATCAGACACGATTTCAGACATTTCAGACAGTGACATATCGCTCGCGATGGCCTGTGCAACGGGGACGCATGCCATCGGTGATGCGGCGGATGCC
>CAZJBW010000021.1:0-22423 GCA_964543985.1 uncultured Pirellulaceae bacterium
GCTCAGGGATGATCGTCTCGTATTTGCCTGCACTTGCGGCTAGTCCATTGACATGAGAAAGGCAGATTATCGGCTTTTGTTGTTTGACTTTATGCTACGGATCGTCGACACTTACGGCTGCGACCACTTCCAGGATCGTACAATTTCTATTGTCATTTTTTTGGAGAGACCGATGAGAATTCAGTCGGTAGTGGTGGGTATACTTGCGCTTGTTTCAAGCATTCTATTGTCACTCGAAACAAAAGCACAGCAATCGGAAGAGGAGCTGGCCGAGGTGACATTCACCGTTTCGGCGTTGTCCGATGCTGGCACCGCGATCCTGGGAAAGCTTCGGGAAAAAGGCAGTTTTGAATACACCGAGTCGCGAATGGGTGACATCCTGACGGAGTTGCGTCAAGATCTGGGCATCAATATACGACTGCATTCATCTGCGATAGATAACAGCCTGGATGAGGAAACGTTAATCACGTTCAGTCAAAATGATGCTTCCTGGCAAGCCTTGCTGATGGCAATGCTGAAACCTTATGAGGTCACAATTTCTATTCACAATGAAACATTGGTAATCCTGGCCGATGACGCTTTTTATGGACAACTAGACGTTCGTCTTTACGATTGTTCAAAAATGTTGAATCGAATCGGTGACCGCGACGTAGTTGAAAATGCTGGCAAATTGATAGCTTCGCTAAAACGAAACATCGATCCCGAAAACTGGGATTCTACCGGCGGAATATTTTCGGTCAGTCATTTTGACGGTGTGCTGATAATTCGGCAGTCGGCATCCAACCATCGAGAAATCGAACAGCTGATGAAAAGAATAGACGAGAGATCAGCTGGTTAAAAACAAAGCAATCTGCTTTCGAAAATTGTCAAACCCGTACTCACAAAACAAGGCGACCTGTGATGAAAACCATTCTATGCCTGGTCACGATTTCGACTTTGATATTCGCGTTCAATAACACATTCAACACGACAGCCTATGGTCAGTCCGAAGGCAAGCAAGAATTGCGAATTGCCGATGACGTGGAAGCCGTCAACAAGATTGTTTCTGCGATTGAAAAGCAAGCCAATGTAAACTACCGCGACACCAGATTTGGAACCGTGTTGCAAGATCTTTCTGGAACCTATGAAATCCCAATTAAGATTCATGAATCGGCAACAGACAATGCTCTTTTGGCTAGTACCATCGCCAGCATCTCTTTGAAAGACGTGACCTTGTATGCCGCGCTAAACGATTTTCTGTCGCCGTATGATTGCACGCTTACGATTGAGGATGAAGCTCTGCTGGTCGTGTCGAAGGACTACGCGAAAGAAAACACGATCTCCTGGAGATTCGATTTGTCAAATTTGTTGGAATCAGCCTATGACGGAAAAGTCAGCAGCAATGCTGCCAGTTTGAAACAAGCTATTCAAACGGCCATTGCCCCGGATTCCTGGAGAGAGGTTGGCGGCACTGCATCGATAACTTTCCTCCGCGACACTATGGTTGTCTCGCAAAGCCTTGAGGGTTTGCGTAAAATCCACCAGTTGTTGATTCGCCTCGACAAATCAATCGGTGAAAACTGAATTCGGAATTCAAGTGGTTGATACAGGTTTCAGGTGCCTTGATGCGGAAGTGCCGAGGCACAGGCGTGACCAATTCAAGGACATCACCATGAAACTTCCTCAATGGGCACTCTCTTCGTATAGCAATTTTGCACTCTGGGCGCCATCGACGTTCAAGCCCGTTCTTAGGTTCGGGCTGTCGATGATTGGCATGCGGTTGACGTCGCGTCTGTTGGAATATGCTATGGATTTCGAGGTGGCTTACGAAACCGATCGTTGGGATGACGTACAGCGACACTTTGCACCAGATGCGAAGTACGAGGTGCGTAATACAGATTTCGACTGCCAAATTGTTGGAGCCGAGTACATTGTTCGCGGTTTCAAAAAATCGCTCGACGGGTTTGATCGACAGCTGCAAAGAAAAGTCTCTGTGGTGAAAGGGCCACATGAGGACGGTGATAGCGTCTCGTTCACTTGGCTGGGTCGTTATGCGGCGCCGAATTGCCCTGTTCTTGAGCTATCAGCATGTCAAACATTGCACTTTTCTGATGGACTGATTTGCCATCTGATCGACGAGTTCCTGCCCGAAAGCGGCGAAAAGGCCAGAAGATGGATGGAATCTTACGGGCAAGGTTTGAGCCCAGTGTACGAGTAAAGAATCGTGGTGGGACCGGCAGTTCGCTAAGATAGGTTGTGGCGATTCGGAAGTACAAGTTTCGATTTCAAGTATAATCGGCAGTTGCTACGAATATTTTGCCTGTTCCAAAGTCCCCATCCGGGTGATTCTGCCAAAGACGATATGACCAGTTTTTTGATTCAATTGAAACGACGAACGGCGCCGTTGCGCCGCGCGGTCAGGTATCGCAATCGCCGGCCGTTAAGTGATGCGTGCGACCCCGACGATTCCGTTATTTTGGCGTCGAGCGGTCGATCAGGCAGTACGTTTCTGGCAGGCTTGCTAAATTGGGATCAACAGTTTCGATATTTGTTTGAGCCGCTGCATCCCAGTTGGGTCAAGCAGTTTGGCAACCAACCCAAGCAGCCGTATCTACCAGCGGGCAGTGACAATGCCGCTCTGTTGAAGGACGTTTCTGATGCCTATTCGGGGGCGTTAAGTAACCCTTGGATTGATCAATACAATCCTCAACGAAATCCCGATCGTCGGCTCGTGAAGGTGATTCGTGGCAACTTGACGTTGGCGGGGTACACCGAAAAATTTCCTCGTTCGAAATGCATATTTCTGCTACGCAATCCATTGGCTCAAGCATTGTCGGCCGTGCGAGGGAATTGGAAGTTGGATCCGACATCGTTTGGTCGCCAGCCAGAATTTCGAGCCAAATATCCGGAATTGGTGCAGCACCTGAATCAATGCCCAAGTGATCCGTTCTTGCGAGCAATCACGTTTTGGTGTGTCGAGAATTTGATTCCGCTCGTAGAACTCAATTTTTCCAAGATCAAGCATCTTCGCTATGAGGACTTAGTGACGAACCCACAGCAGCAGATCGCCGGCCTGTTCGAATACATTGGAAAAGACTTTGATCAACGAGTGCTGGACTTGGTAGATGTCCGCTCGAAAACCACGCGCGCTACGGATAAAGGAAACCCGTTGACTCGCTGGAAAACCATCCTTTCCGATGAGCAACAAGGCCAGGCCTCGCAAATCCTTCAGGACTTTGGTCTGGATTCCCTGTACGACGATCAGGGACTGCCGGGCTCTAGCATTGAGCAGGTGCAGCAAGCACTCAGCGGCAATAAGTTTGTTGGGTCGGCACCGTGCGTGGGCGCGTCTTCATCCACGTCCAAATAGGCGTTTCTAAGCTGTCGGTGGCGTTACGTGTTTGGGTTAACCAACCCGCGTAAACAATAGATTGTTGCTGAATTCGAATTTCCGGTTCAAAAACAGCCAAGGCAGGTCATAATAGCACATGGAATCGGACTATTTTTACGCAGGTGCAACAACAAAATGAGCGGCGACTTCGGGAATCAGCAATTTCAACGTCAACAATTCAAGCATCGTCCTTCCGATATATCCAAAAGAGATGTTGACCATGACGCGATCAAAGAGATGCTGAAAACACCTGCCAAAGGACTGCTAATCACTGGAATCCTGTCAGTGGTTTTAACGATGATGGCTATGGCGGGTGGATTGCTTTACGGTTCTGTGCAAACGGATGCCATCGTTGAGGATTTGGTGTTCCAGTTTTACGGTCCCGAACCATCACCTCCGGATGGCCGCCGCAGTTTTTCTGAGGAAGAAAAAGAAGCCAACGAGATCCGTCGCAAAAAGCAAGGTGATACAGTCTTGTTGCTGGTCATCGGTGGCATCCTGATTTTGTCGCTTGCCATGTGTGCGGTTTACATGTTTGCCGTTGCTGCAGGCGTGCTAATGGGCCAGCGGAAAAATTACAAACTGTGTCGTTTGGCCTGCATAATTGCTCTGATTCCTGTTCTATCGCCGTTGCTAGTTGTTGGGATTCCGTTTGGCATGATGGGGTTAGCGAAGTTAGGAAAGCCGGAAGTCCGTAAAGCGTTTTCATAGCTCGCCGAATATTGCAAGTCTGTCATCTGCCACGACCAAAATGAATCAAGCCATCGTTTGTCGGGATCTGAAAAAGACCTATTCTGGGAAGCCGCCAGTGGAGGCGGTTCGAGGAATCGATCTTGAAGTTGAAACGGGCGAGTGCTTTGGAGTGTTAGGCCCCAACGGCGCTGGAAAAACAACGATCATTGAAATATTGGAAGGCTTGCTGCCAGCCACCAGCGGTCGCGTCGAAGTCTTGGGCCGAGGGTGGAAGCAGGCCGGGCACCAGATTCGGCAACGAATTGGTGTTTCGTTGCAAGAGACCAAGCTAAGCGAACGGATCTCGGTCCGAGAAACGCTCAATTTGTTTCGCAGCTTCTACCACCAGGGCCACAGTGTTGATGAGTGCCTGGAAATGGTCTCGTTGACCGAGAAAGCCAACAGTTGGGTCAAAAAATTGTCTGGCGGTCAAAAGCAGCGATTGGCTGTGGCGACAGCGATCATTGGCGACCCCGAGTTGCTGTTCCTGGACGAACCGACGACAGGGTTGGATCCGGCAAGCAGACGCGAGCTGTGGGACATCATTCGCTCGTTTCGCCGACGCAACAAGACCGTCCTGTTAACGACTCACTATATGGAAGAGGCCGAGCGGTTGTGTGACCGAGTCGCCATCTTTGACCAAGGCCAAGTAATCGCGTTGGGCACTCCTGCCGAATTGATCGCCTCGTTGGGCGCCGAGCACGTTGTGGAATTCACGGCACAAAAAATGGACAGCGACGCGGACCAAGTCGATACGATCCCTTCGCAAGAATTGCCCTGGTTGGCAGAATTGTCGGGGGTCGACGCTGTCGACGATATCGCAGGACAGATACGATTGTCCGTTGGTAAACCACATGACGTGTTGGCCACACTGATTCAGACGCTGTCCGAACGCAATCTGCGAATGGCCAGTCTCAGTACTCGGAATGCCAGCTTGGAAGATGTGTTTATCAACTTGACCGGTCGGCAACTGAATGAATCTTGAACATGAAGCGATCCCGAATCGAAAAGGTTAGTGGTTAGTGTCGCAACCGGAATTAAAAACGAGTAGCGGGTTCGCTGCACTCTGGCAGTTGTTTCTGACCAGATTGCGAGAATTTTATCGTCAACCCGAGGCCGTTTTTTGGGTCTACTTTTTTCCTCTTCTGATGGTCCTGGCGTTAGGAATCGCCTTTCGCAATAAACCCGTTGAGCGGATTACGATCGATGCCGTGCGTTCCTCAAGCAGCGAAAACTTGGCCGAGACCTTTGCGCAGGATGATCGCATCAAATTTCAGCTGTTACCGATAGAAGAGTGTCAAAACCGATTGCGTACCGGCAAGTCGGATCTCTATTTGACACTGGAATCTAAGTCCATTGAATATTTTTTCGATCCAACCCGACCCGGCAGCGTCGTGGCGCGGGACACCGTCGATGGATTGCTGCAACGCGCTGCTGGTCGCCAAGATCCGCTCACGGCAAAAAATAACGAAGTGAACGAGTCGGGTGGTCGCTATATCGATTTTTTGGTGCCCGGGTTGATCGGAATGGGTTTGATGGGCGGTGGATTGTGGGGTGTTGGTTTTGCGATCGTTGATATGCGGATCCGCAAACTATTGAAACGTTTTCTGGCGACGCCCATGAAACGGACTCACTTTCTAATGGCGGTCATGGCCAGTCGCTTGGTGTTTATGATCCCGGAGATGATTTTGTTGGTTGTCTTTTCTCACTACGCGTTCGGTGTGGAAATTTACGGCAGTTGGTGGGCAATTATCTTTTTGGTATTTTTGGGCGCGATTCAGTTTTCGGGCATCGGATTGTTGGTGGCTTCGCGAGCCAAAACATTGGAGTCCGTGTCCGGATTAATGAATCTGATAATGTTGCCTATGTGGACGTTGTGTGGGATCTTTTTCTCGTACGAACGATTTCCAGACCTGATGCAGCCAGTAATCAAGTGGTTGCCTTTGACGCCATTGATCGACGCTTTGCGTGCCGTCATGTTGGAGGGCAGCACTTTGGTCGATCTGTGGCCGGAGATCGCGATTATGTCGTTGTGGGGCATTGCCTGTTTCTCGTTGGCGTTATGCTGGTTTCGTTGGACTGATTAACCGTACCAAAACGAACGATTCTAGTTCTGTGATTAACAGCAAAAGAAGTTTGCCAACGTCGCGCACATACTCAATAACGAATGCAATTTTGTTTCGCTCGATTTAGATTTTCGTCAATTTAGATTTTACGTATTAGGCACTGGCTGAATGATTCAGTTGCAAAATGTTCGATTTTCCTACCCGCGATCAGGCTTTGTGTTGGCGATTGACGACCTGACGATCCAGCAAGGCGAAAAGGTGGCGATCGTTGGGC
Organism: uncultured Pirellulaceae bacterium; assembly: GCA_964543985.1. Lineage (GTDB taxonomy): Bacteria > Planctomycetota > Planctomycetia > Pirellulales > Pirellulaceae > CAJQPP01. Next base: position 6,443 of record CAZJBW010000021.1, read on the forward strand.
CCAGTGGGTCCGGCAAAACGACGATGCTGAATTTGATCTGCGGAATTAGCGTTGCGCAGGAAGGGTCCGTTCGTGTGTTACAGCATCAGGTCCCGTCGAGTGATGCCGCAAGGCGGCACTTTCGAATCACTCAAATTGGTTCCATTTTTCAGCAGTTCGAACTGGTTGATTATCTGAACGTTCGCGACAACATGTTGTTGCCTTATTGGATCAATTCGGCGTTAAAGTTGAATGCCGCAGTTCGTGATCGAGTTGTGCGTTTGGCAGAAAAGACGGGGATTGCCGACAAGTTGAATCGCCGAGTGACTCAGTTGTCCCAAGGGGAACAACAGCGAGTGGCGATTTGTCGTGCCATGTTGCCCGAACCGAAGTTGATTTTGGCTGATGAACCGACCGGCAATTTGGACGTGCAAAACAAAAACAATGTGCTGGATATGTTGTTCCAGCAATGTGACGAGAATGGACAGACGCTAGTTGCGGTGACTCACGATACGAACATCCTGAGTGGTTTTGATCGCACAATTGATTTTGAGCAGTTTCGACGTCCTGATGCTGGAGAAGCTAGTCGGGAGAATGTGAAATGAGGTCTTTAAGCCTAGCTTGGCGCTACGTTTGGCATCACAAATTCAAAACCGTATTGATGGTTCTGTGTATCGTCTTGACGTTGTTGATGCCGATCGCCTTATCGATTTTGCTGTCCAGTTTTAACAAGCAAATTGTAGCTCGCGCTGAGGCCACTCCTTTGATTGTCGGAGCCCAAGGAAGTCGTGTCGATTTGACCATGCACGGTTTGTACTTTCGTACGAAAGCTCCCGATGTCATTCCCTATGGCGAACAGAAGAAGGTGGGCGATCGTGGGTTGGCGATTCCGCTGCATGTTCGCGTGACGTCTCAAAGGGTCCCCGTCGTTGGGACCAGCTTGGACTACTTTGAATACCGAGGCATCGGTTTGGCCGAAGGGTTTGGCTTGGTCAGGCTGGGCGATTGTGTACTTGGGCATCGGGTGGCAAAAAAGTTGGCAGTCCAGGTAGGTGATTCTCTGCTGACTGATCCTGAAAATATCTTCGCGTTTGCAGGTCCCGAACCGTTGAAAATGCGAGTTGCGGGAGTGTTAACCAAATCGAATTCGCCCGATGACGACGTTATCTTTGTCGACATCAACACGTCGTGGGTTATCGAGGGGCTGATACACGGTCATGACGAGGCTGCGGATTTAGCTGCGGCAGATCGTTTGAATCCCAATGAGGAGGGGGCGATTAAGGCAGCGCCCAGCGTGCGCTCGTTTTTGGAGATCACCGACGAAAACGCTCATCTGTTTCACTTTCACGGAAGTGTCGACGAGTTTCCAGTTACTGCGTTTATCGTGGTGCCAAAAGACCAACGAGCGGAAACATTACTGCTGGGCGATTTTATGAGCACCGCTTCTCGGTCGCAAATGTCTGAACCGATCGAGGTGGTTCAGGAATTGATGGGTCTGGTTTTCCGAGTCAAAAAATTCTTCGATGCCAATGCCATTCTGGTGACGGTCTCAACGTTGTTGCTGTTATTCTTGGTCGTAGTCCTTTCGATTCGACTGCGAGCCGGCGAAATGGCGACGATGTTCAAGATCGGTTGCGGTCGTGGCATGATGTCTTCGTTGATCGTCTCGGAATTATTCATCGTGTTCGCCGTGGCCGCGATCGGAATCACACTGGGTGTGCTGGCTGTCTATTGGAACGCAGACGATCTGGTAAAGACGTTGTTAAACCAGAGCTAAGTCTTACGCGGGTGCCACGCGAAACATGCTCACGCAACGTTAGCCACTGCCACATCTATCGCTCCGTGGGGCGGCAGCGGTATTTCGGCTGTTTATAGGTGATCTTGATTCAACGTTTGCTGAATCCATGGCTTATTTCGTATGCCGCTTCTGTTAGTGTAGAATCGACGTGTCACCAAAGTGTTTCTGATGGGTCCCTAAATGGACGTTCATGCTGGCGCTGGCTATCTAAACCTGTTCGTGTTGTTGGTTGCGTTTTCCAGCATTGCAGTTAACGCTCAAGAACCAATCGATTTCGCGCACGATATTTTGCCGATCTTAAAAAACCGTTGCGCCGAGTGTCACACGAATGGCACTTATCAAGGCGGACTGTCTTTGGAAACACGTCAGAGTCTATTGGAATCGAGTATCATCGAGTCCAACGACCACGCCAACAGTGAACTCTATTTGCGAGTTGTCGATGACGATCCCGAAACGCGGATGCCGCCCGCAGGTCAGCCTTTGACAGCGCAGCAAATTCAATTGATTGCCGATTGGATCGATCAGGGTTCGCCGTGGCCAGAAGAGATCTCGTTGGCTAAAAAGAGTTTTCGGCGTGCCTTGGATTTGCCTCAGTTCGATCCGATTGAAGAAAATCTAATTGATGTGGTTGTCGGGCGTTATTTTGGCGAGCATCAGATTTCCTACCCTGCCAAATTGGATGACGGCCAGTTTTTGCGTCGTGCCAAAATGGACTTACTTGGACTGTTGCCAACGATTCAGGAGTGGGATCAGTTTGTCGCCAATACGGATTTGGCCCGCGACGAACAATTGGTTGACCAGTTATTGGCCAGAGACCGCGATTATGCGGATCACTGGATCTCGTTTTGGAACGACCTGCTGCGAAACGACTACGTGGGGACTGGGTATATCGACGGAGGTCGCAAGCAAATTTCTGGCTGGCTGCACCGATCGTTAATGGACAACAAACCGTACGACCAATTTGTCCGCGAGCTTGTTCATCCTGAACCTGCAGCGGCAGGATTTATCAAAGGCATCCAATGGCGTGGCAATGTCAACGCTAGCCAAATTCAACCGCTGCAGTTTTCACAGAATGTTTCGCAAGTGTTTCTGGGTGTGAACATGAAATGCGCCGCGTGTCACGACAGCTTTATCGATCACTGGAAACTGGAAGACGCCTACTCAATGGCGGCGATCATTGCCAGTAGCCCGCTCGAAATGCATCGATGTGATGTGCCTACCGGTCAAATGGCCACCAGCCGTTTTCTGTTCCCCGAACTTGGAACGATCGACCATGCCGCGACGCCCGATCAACGGTTGCAGCAATTGGCGAACTTGCTGACCGATAAGAAGAACGGTCGCTTTGCCCGCACCATCGTCAACCGTTTGTGGCAAAGAATGTTTGGGCGCGGGTTGATCGAGCCGATTGATGTGATGGCCAATTCTGCCTGGAATGAAGAACTGTTGGACCGTTTGGCCGTCGATCTGGTGAAACACGGATACGATCTAAAACGGACTTTACGTCTAATGGTGACGTCTAAAATCTATCGTCGACAAGCCGTTGCTCAGCAAGCAACGCAGTCTGCAAGTGTCACTGCTTATCGTTTTCGAGGCGTGCAGCCAAAACGGCTGACGGCCGAGCAGTTTGTGGACGCGGTTTGGTGGTTGGCCGACCAATATCCAGACAAACCCGCCGATTCGTTGGGGCTCGCCAAAGATGATACACGTGTGCGAGCCGCTCTGGTTCCCGCCGATTCGTTGATGCGAGTTCTCGGGCGACCGAACCGAGAACAGGTCGTGACGACTCGACCCACCGAACTTTCAACATTGCAAGCGTTGACACTTACCACTGGTTCTTCACTGTCACCACTGATCGAGAAAATCAAGCAGCAAATGCAAACGCGAAGCACGAAAGACGCTTGGCCCGACCAACGATTGTTTCGAGACTTGTTCCGCCGATCGTTGACTCGTGAACCTAGTGACGAAGAACTGAGATTGTTAATGGGATCCGATTGGGAAGATGCCATTTGGATTGTTTTGATGTTGCCCGAGTTTCAATTCGTAAACTGAATCTAGAGAAACATTGATTGATGATGCCAACTACTTCCAGACAAACTCGACGTGGATTCTTGAAGGCGATGTCGCTGGCTGCGGCGGCCGCTGGCACGGTGACGCCGGGTCAATTGTCGGCTTTATCAAGTCCGCGTCGGGCATCTGCCGACTGTTGTATCTTGCTTTGGATGGCTGGTGGCATGGCAGCCCCAGAAACGTTTGATCCAAAACGATACTTGCCTTTCGAGCAAGGTTTGGAAGCCAAGAAGATTATTTCCACCTTTCCCGCGATCGATACGGTTTTGGATGGAGTCAAAATTTCACAGGGCCTCGAGCGGATCGCCGAAGTATTGGACCGAGGGACTTTGATTCGCAGTCACGTTCAAAAAGACCTCGGCCACATTTTGCATTCTCGTCATCAATATCATTGGCACACGGGCTATGTGCCTCCGCAAACTGTGGCAGCTCCGCACTTGGGAGCCTGGATTTCACGTTTGTTGGGTCCTCGCGATCCTGCCATTCCGGCCTTTATCGACATCGGACAGCGATTGGAAGGCGTTGGCGAAAAAGAAGAATTGAAAGCGTTTCACACGGCAGGTTTTTTGGGTGCCGAGTACGGACCATTTTTGCTGCCCTACCCTGCCAAAGCGACCGCAGCGGTCAGACCGCCCGCCAAAATGACCGACGAGCGATTTAAGACTCGGTATCGAAAGTATCGCCAGATGGTTGATCGATCGTTGGGCGATCAGGCTTCCGATTTCCAAAAAGAATCCATGATGCGATCAATGGAAAACGCCCACCGCTTGCTAACATCCGAAAAGCGAGTGGCGTTTGATCTGTCCGAAGAGCCTGTTGAGACTCGTCAAAAATATGACACGGGTCGGTTTGGCCGAGGGTGCTTATTAGCCCGTCGTTTGGCGGAAGCGGGCGCTCGGTTTATCGAGGTCACAACCGAATATGTGCCGTTCTTGCACTGGGATACTCACGAAAACGGACACACCACGGCCAAGCGAATGAAGGCCGAAATCGACCAGCCAATCGCGCAGTTGATACTCGATTTAGACGAGCGTGGATTGCTGGATCGAACGCTGGTCATCGTGGCCAGCGAATTTAGTCGCGACATGATGATTGAGGGAGTGCCCGGCAGTAACGCGCGAGATCAATCGCGAGCCAAAGCCGACGTGATGGCCGAGTTGAAACAGTATGGCCTGCATCGACACTTCACCGGTGGAAGTTCTGTTTTGATGTTTGGCGGTGGTATCAAGCGAGGCCAAGTCTACGGTCGAACCGCCGACGAAAGGCCCTGTGTGGCTATCGAAAATCCAGTGTCCATTATGGATTTGCACGCGACCATTTTTCACGCTCTGGGAATCCCGCCTGACACATCGATCGACATTGAACAGCGTCCGTTTTACCTAACCGAAGACGGTAAGGGCGTGCCCGTACTGGACCTGTTTGCTTAGATTCGGTTTATCAAACAGCTAGGACGTTGGCTTAAAGGCCCAAGCATGTGTCCATGGCTGTCGCAATTTCTTTTAGTCGGTCTGGTCCACCACCGCGGACTTCGGCCGCCGCCCAACCGTGAAAACCAATTTCGGTCAGTGCGGCACGCACGTCCGACCAGTCGATATCGTCATCGCCCAACTTGGCCCAGTCGTTGTTGGTTCGCGAGTACCCTTTGATGTCCAACTTGACGATTCGTTTGCCCAAGGTGCGAATCCATTGTCCGCAATCGCCGTACTTCCAGTGATTGCCAATGTCGAACTGCATGCCAACCCAGGGCGAATTCAGATCGTCGCAGAACTTGGCGAACTTGTCGGCCGTCTGATCTGCAGGTCCGTCATGATCATAAAGGAATTGATTCCACACGTTTTCGATGGCCACGGTGACGCCGTAACGCGCTGCCACGGGTAAGGCTTTCGAGATATTTTCGATTGCGCGATCCCAGATTTCTTGCTCGGGTCCGTCTTTGCCGTGACCGACGACCAGCAACACGGTGTTTCCGCCGACGGCATGAGTGTCACGGATGGCGTCGGTCAAATGTTTCAACGCCGTGGCACGTGTTTCGGGATCAGGGTCCGTGTGTCGAATCTGCCAATGCGTGGAACAGACGGTTCCTTCGACTGGCAAGTCCGTCTCGCGAATGGCCTGAAGTGCTTCCTGGACAGTGAAGCCTGGCGAATCAAGTTCGATGCCGTCGAAACCGGCAGCTTGGGCTGCTTTGAATTTCTCGACCAAGCCCCCTTCGACTTCCACCATATTTATTTTCAAGGACTTTAGAAGTGCCAGTTTTTCGTTCGACCGACCTTGGGTAGCAGCGGTTAGGGTCGTTGATGCGGAATGATTCGAGCGGGCTGTGACGCTGCTGGCAAGCAGGCAGGAAGCAGATGTTCCGGCAACAAATTGACGACGATTGATCGGCATGGTTGGCGCTCCTCATGAAACAAACTCAGTGAGCAAGCAGTGTACCACGCTGTTAGGGCCAGATGAAACGTTTGCAAATGCGGGCGGTCAGCCATGCGAGTGGTCATTTGGCTTGGTTAGACCAAAATTAGAACAAGAAATTGACGGCGAAACTGCCGATCAAAAACGCCCCTAGCATCAGATTCCAATCAAGAGTTGTGTTTTCTTGTAACAACGGCTCAGTTTTCACGCTCATCTTAGTATTCCTTGGATTGAGGTCAGTTTTCCTCAGTCGACGGGTTTGTGAGTGAGCCCATCGCTCGTTGCGATGCCGGGTGCCAATCGGTTTTAAGGACCGATTGGCACCTGTGGCTTTAGCTTGCTCCATTCGTCCGACACACTCATATATGTTTGTCTCGATCGTGATCTTTCAGCGTTTTTCTGTTTTTTGAAGTTTTTTTGAGATGCTAAATTGGCAGCAGATGGTGTGATTTACTGGGCAAACACATACAATTGAAGCCGAATCAGTGCGTACTATTTTGAAAACATTATGGCCGAAACCTCCGTTAGCTTTCTTGATTCGTTAAAAGCAGACGCCGCCTCGGATTCGTGGCGACAGTTTGTCGATCTTTACACGCCGTTGATTCGCATTTGGCTGGGCGGTCAGCATGTGCGAGAACAAGAACGCGACGATGTGACGCAAGAGGTTATTTCGGTCGTTTTAAGACGTTTGCCGGAATTCCAACGCCAGCGAACGGGTTCATTCCGTAACTGGTTAAAGACAATTACGATTTTTTGTTGGCAGAATTACCGACGCAAGAACATTAATAGGCAGGCGGGCGTCGGTGGCAGCGACTTTGGCCAAATGATGACTGAGTTGGAAGATCCTGGCAGCGAAATGAGTCGCCAGTGGGATCAGCAACACGATCAATACGTTTTGCAGCAGTTGCTAGAGAACATTAGACCGACCGTTCGCGAGTCCACTTGGGAGGCCTTTCGCGGTGTCACGCTGGACGGAAAGACGGCCGATCGTGTTGCCGAAGAACTAGGGATTTCGGTCAATGCGGTCTACGTTGCCAAGTCTCGCGTGTTAAGCCAATTGCGTAAGGTCAGCGAAGGTTTGGTTGACTGGGACGACGATACAACGCTGTAATTAAATGTGCGGCGGAACTTAACGAAAATAGAACGGATCCATGGACTGTCCGACTCGGGAAGAACTTACAAACTTCATCAATGGTCGCGTCTCTCCCAGCCGGCTGTCCTGCATTGCAGACCATCTAGACGGCTGCACGACCTGCAGTGCCTTGCTGACAGAGGCAGCGAATAGAAATCCATCGGATCGAGACCCTTTAGTAAATCGGTTAAGCAAAATCAATTTTGTCGAAGGGCAAAAGGGCCCTCGCACATCCAACGATCCGTTTGAACTGAACGAGTTATCCAGGTACGAGTTGATTGCCGAGGTCGGTGAAGGTGGCATGGGTCAAGTTTTTAAGGCGCGGCACAAAATGATGAAGCGGACCGTCGCCTTGAAGACGATCCGTCCCGAACTGTTGAATCATCCCGAGGCGGTCAAGCGTTTCGCCAAAGAGGCGCGTGCGGCTGCCCGACTGTCTCACCCTAATATTGTGACCGCGTTCGATGCCGAACAGGCCGGCGACATGCACCTGTTGGTGATGGAGTACGTGGAGGGTGTGCACTTGGCGAAACTGGTAAACCAGGCAGGGCCTCTACCTGTTGACCGGGCTATCGACTACACCTGTCAGGCCTCGCTGGGCTTGCAACATGCTCACGAGCGAAAGATGGTGCATCGCGATATCAAACCGCAGAATTTGATGTTAGCCTCGGACGGCGTTATCAAGATTTTGGATTTTGGTTTGTCGAAGTTTCGACGAGATTTGGAACTGGGTGAAAACGATTCCGTCGCTGACGAGACCATTTTGACGCTCAACAATACCTCGTTGGGAACTCAAGGATTTATCGCCCCCGAACAAGCCGCGGATGCGCGGTCGGTGGACATTCGGTCCGACATTTACAGCTTGGGTTGCACGATGTTCTTTATGCTGACGAATCGCCCGCCCTACTATGGAATGCCACCCAATGAACCAAGCGGCATTCCAGATGTAACTCGGTTTCGCGCTGATCTGCCCGTGGGTCTACCTGAAATTCTGAACAAGATGATGGCGCCTCGACCCGACGATCGATACGACTCGCCCAACGAAGTTGCCGAAGCGCTGAAGGGGTTGGATGTGACTCGCCTGATTGATGTCTCCAAGACTTCACCGAAGGAAAAATCGTCTACTGAGCAACAACCAGCCGTCGGTCTACTGCCTTGGGTAATTGGGATTTTGATCCTGTTTGCTTCTATGATTGCGTTGCTGTTTTCCTCCTAGATCAGGTAGGCAACGCTGTTATAGTTCGCGGCTACTTAGCACGACCAAGGGGCAAGCGGTAATGGATGCGACTTCCTGAGTGAACTGTCCCAGGACCCGATCGCTTTTTTCGGTCCGAGTTGCACCCAGTAATAATAGGTCGTGTTGGTCAGCAACCTGGCCCAGCGCTTCGGCCGCGTCTGCGTGTTCCACAATCTGAACCGTTACATGTTTCAGTAGTAGATCGCCGGCCAGTTGGCTTAAGTTGCGTTCCGCCCGTTTTTTGGCCGCCGCAGATGACTTGGGGGGCACGATGGTGACAAAAGTGAATTGACACTGAAAGTCACGTTGCAGGCTGCCGACTAAACGTGAAAGTAGGTTTTCGTGGCCGCCTCGTCCGGCGACCGGGATCAAAACGTTGATGGCTTGACCGATGGTCCATTCAACGGGTGCTCGCAAAATCACCACGTCGATGTCCAAGACGGCTAACAACCGCTCCATTCTTTTGATGTTGCGTTGATCGCTTAAGTCGCTCAGGCCCATCACGATTGAATGGCATTGGTGTAGCGATGCGACGCGAGCTATCTCGACCATCGGCTTTTCTGCGATGGAGGTCAGAGTCTCGGCAGGGACTTTTTGCTCGGCCGATATCGCCAGCAATTTTCGCATGACTTCTTGCGATCGGCGAAGCGGAGCATCGTCTTGGTTGGGGTTCCAGTCCTTGCCAGCAACGACGACATTTTGCAGTAGGATTCGCCCAAATCCACGAGGCACCAACGACTTGGCCAAGGTGATTAGCGGTTCGGCGCTGTTGGGGTTGGCGATCGGAACCAGAACCAACATCGACCGGCCTCGCAATCGCATCAATTCAGGATTGATCGTCGAGGCCGAGACGTCACGGATTCTGGCTCGGCCAGCAAACAAGCTAACAAATAATATCGTGCCCAGTGCCAACCAGACGGCGGCAATCACGCCAGCCGACGGTACAGCCAATCCTTGAAACACGGCTAATGAAAGGCAGGCCAAGCCTCCCACGATTGGAATGGCGGGGAACCATGGTGTTCGAAAGGGAGGCGGGCGACTGGTCGTTCGGCGACGCACCAAAATGGCGATCCCATGGGCCAATGCAAATGTCACCAAGAATATCAGGCTGGATGCAGCGCCGGCCGTCCCAACGTCGGGGATCAGTAACACCAACAATACGATCATGATGGTCGAACACGCCACGGCGAACCTGGGAATCGACGAGGCGGATTCGTGACTTAGGATGGTGGGTAACGTGCGATCACGCGCCATCGTGAACATGATTTTCGAGGCGGCATACAAGTTGGCCTGCAACGCCGAATACATAGCCAGAATCGATGCAATAATCACTAGCCAATAGCCAAAGGCGCCCAAGTAATTTTTGGCAGCTTCGGCAACCAGGCCTTCCGGATTCTGTTGCGCGGCGACATCAATCGCTATTCCGTCAGCCGTACCGACGGTCGAAATGACCAGTAGTAACGGCAAATAGATGGTAAGCGCAATGACCAACGACAGGATCATCGCGCTAGGGATATTTTTCGCTGGCTGCTTAACGTCACCGCCGATAGCGGCAATCAAGTCGAATCCTTGTAACGCGATGAAGGTGTAGCCCATCGCTTGGACCAGGCCTGCAAAGCCATTGGAAAAAAATGGTTTCAACGCGGCCGCCGTGTCGCCGCTTTTCTGTTGCGAGACTGCCCATAAACCTGCCAGTACCAGGATCATAAACACAACAATCTTGGCAACGTTGATCCAGCGACCTCCATCAGTCGGTTTCAACGACAACAGCAACCCGCTGACCAAGGCTGCGAAGATGGCCAGAGCAGGTGTTAGCCATCCCTGCGATTGAAGTTGGAGTGCCGGAAACAGTTGCGATACGCCCAGGATCAGGAAATGAGCGAAGCCTAATGCGTACAAAACCGCGGCCACGACAGAGGCAAAACAGACGACCCAACCCACAGAAAACGCCGCGTCAACCGATAGAACTTTCTTTGAGAAAGTGTACGTGCCGCCCGATTCGGGAAAGCGTGATGCCATCTCGGCGAAGCTTAAAGCGGTCATCAACGCGATGATACCGTTCAACAAGAATGCCAGGATGGCGGCCGGACCAGTGGCGGCAAAGGCAGTGCCCGCCAATGCCAAAATACCTCCACCAACGATCGCACCCACACCTACACTGGTAGCACCCAGTAGTCCCAAACGATTTGATTCGTGTTCAGCATTCAAAGATCGAGGACCTCGGGCGGATGTTCAAGAAGTTGAACAATATACCCGCCCGGGTCGGTTGTCGCAGTACGGCTACCGCCATGAAATTGCCAGCATTTACTTCCCAAAAAGGATTCGCGAGAAGTTCCCTTGACTACGAGACTTGTCAGAATCCCAGCACGTGAATGGCAACGCGGTTATTCTTCGGCCAGGATAAATTCGACTCCCACCAAGTAAAGTGGGTAGTGGTCACCGATGGAGGTGACATGTCGGACAATGGCGATCACCGTGGCATCGTGTTCCAGAAGTCCAACTCGCAAGTACTCGTGGTCGAATGGTTCTGAGTTGATAAATGCCAGGCCTCGTCGCGAAATGTCGCGAGAGATGGACCAAAAGGACTCGCCGTCTTCATTCAATTCACAATCCAACGGTTGGATTCGCAATGAAAGGCTGCGAACGCAGCGCCGTTCAGTGCGTTTCGGATGATAGTGGTCTTCGGCTTGCGTTAGTTCGGCAACGATGTTCGCAAATTGTTGCGTATGGCAGGTGTAGCTCATGTTTCTCCCTTGCATGAGGTTGGGTCTGCAAAACTCTGTAACGATTTCACACCGTAGTCAAGCAATTAGGGTGCAAAGTTTGAATTGCCGTTCTGCAAAAAGAGAGACTACCCGACGATGAAATCCAGTAATAAATGGATTTTGAGAGTTTTCACTTGCCATTGGTCGAATGTTCAGGCGGGGAAACCCGGCTAAAATGTTCGGCCGATTGAGGCACTGACGCAACAAGGTTTTGACCGTTAGGAGCTCTTTCGAGTACTCGATTGGCCTGCTTAGTGCTGTTTTCGGTTTAAGTAGCTGATCAAGCTGTCGTGAAACTCGACCATCGATTGAAACCGCTTTCCAGGGTTTTTGTCCATCGCTTTCAGGCAGAGAGTTTCCAGGGTGTGATCAATATCGGCGCGATAGTCGCAAGGGCGTCTAGGTGGATCATTTAATACTTGGTCGATGACATGTTCCACGGTGCCATGGAATGCGCGTCGACCGGTTAACGTTTCAAAAAACACGGCTCCTAAGCTGTAGATGTCGCAGAGCTTTGGGTTGATGGGGCCTTCTTTGCGAATCTGTTCAGGCGGCAAAAAGGACGGTGTCCCCAATAGAGCCGGTTGAGACTCAGTTGATTGCCCGGCCAATCCAAAGTCGGTCAGTACGGGTCGATCCGTTTTCTGCAAAAGGATATTGGAGGGCTTAATGTCCAAATGAGCGATATCCAGATCATGGGCCTCTTGCATGGCGAGTGCCACTTGGGCGACGAGTCGGATGCACGATTCCAGTTTTACCGGCGCCTTCTCTTTGATCCAGTCCGTCAGGCGTTGTCCTGTGATTAGTTGCATGGACATGAAAGGTAGGCCCTTCAATTTCCCGACATCGTAGACTCGGCAGATGTTGGGATGTTCCAGCGAAGCCAGATTGCGAGCTTCATCAGCGATTTTCTCTGGTGAGAAAAACAAGACCTTCAATGCGACCTCGCGATCCAACGAAAGTTGGTTGGCGCGGTACACCACACCCATTCCGCCACGTCCTATCTCTTCGATAATTCGGTAACCGTCTAATTCGTTTGGCAGTGTTCCGGCGATTTCGCGAATGGGACAGTGTTCGCGCACAAAATCAAGAACGGTGTCTGCGTAGATGCGGTCGATTCGATTAAGCAGATGAGGAAACTGTTCTTTCAGCTGCTCCGTTGGGACACGAATTTGCAAAAGCAGTTTGATTTCGATTTCGATCGCAATCAATTCCTCTTGCAGTTGGGCGCCGCATGATAATTTGTTCGCTTTGATGAATTCGTACGCGCTGGTCGTCTTGTAGTGCATTGCCGATTCAAAATCGCGCAACACCTGATGTTCGTTAAGATTGCTCGGCATGGCTGCCTGCTCCAGTTCTGTGAGAGGAGTGCTTCGCTCGTAGGAGCAGAAGAGGTTCACGATGGATCGCCGGGTGGGAAAAGGCGATGGTGTTCTTCGAACTGTCGTTTTAGTCTGCCAGGGCAATGTTGGCCCAAGCCTCACGAATTCGTTTTAGCATGTATTGAACCGTTCTGCGCGAACAGCCAATGGATTGAGCGATTTCGTTGTTCGTGTGACCAAGCAGCCTGAGACGTACGACCCTCTTCAGTTCAGCATCGCCAAGACAGTTCATCAGCGTGTGTAGATGTTCCTGGAACTGATGTTCAAAATCAGTTGCCGAGCTTGGTTCGCCGTTGAGATTTTCGAAGTATGAGTGTTTGGCGACGCTACCGCCACGTTTCTCAGCCGTGTCGTACTTACGCCAATCACCAGCTTTCCGCATAGCGATCACTGAAAGCAATCGCCAAAGTTCGTTGCGGTCCGCGACATCCGGATACTTGTTGTCCTTGATTGATTCACATAGATCGTGAATCGCACTTAGTGCAACATCTTCCTCGTCACAAATTGACAGCGATTTGGTGTAAGGTGCAACTTGATTGCAGAGGCGGGAAAACCATCGTCGCCACAAATTGGCAACGGGTTCGTTGTCTCCGGCTCGAAGCAAATGCAGCCAATACGTAATTGAACCAGCCATGTTGATTCCTTTTTTTGTGTCTACCCGGAAATTATTTTGCACTTCCGTTGCATACATGTCCATAACAATTGTGAGTAGAGTTGTTATGTTTGGCCGATCCGCGGCTTCTTTCCCAAAAGGGTTTTCATCACGCAAGACTGATTCTCTAGCATTTGCCAAGATGGTAATTTGGTGAGGATACAGGCAGGCAATTGAGTAAATTCCAATGGGACTGGGGACGGGTGGTTTGCGCGCAACAATAGGATTGCTGCAGATTAAACGGGCAAGATGCGCAAAACAGCTTTGATCGACGAGGTAATGGAAGAACGATTTTAAGGCAGGGAGGCTGGCACGTGATTACGCGACGACGCGCAGTTGTTTTTGTAGAGGATTGGCAGTTCGAGCATCTTTCTGATTTCTTTCGAGATCACCTTCCAGACTGCCAGGTAGAAAAAATTCTTGGTGCATCTGACCTTCAAGAATCAAGTCAAAATCTGAATGAATTGAGGTTGAGACCGATTCTGGTGATTTCGGAATCGAAGCTGATCCAGTCAGGTCTTTCCGTAGCAGATGTGGTTAGCCAGTTGCGACTGTCCAAACTGTTTTTGCCAATCGTCTGCTTGGCCAAAGAGAATTCTCCGTTGACCCGATCCAGTCAACCATTTGATTCAGTGTTCTCGGTTGACGAATCGGCCACAAGTCAAAAGTTGGGCGACGTGATCGACCGAGCGATGCGGTTGGCAGATGATTTTTATGAACTGCAAAAAAACACCTCTCGATTTCGCTCTTTGTCAACACGCGAGGTCGAGATCATTCGTTTGGCGACTGAAGGCGTACCTAATAAGTCGATCGCCAGACGCTTGGACGTATCTGTTAAGACGGTCGAAAAAAATCGTCGCAATGCCTACATCAAATTGCGAGTGTCAACAGCTGCCGAAATGGCCACGTTGGTAACGTTTCAAAGGTTTTGCCATTGGTCGGCTGGCGTAATGACCGCAAGCAATTGAAGATGGTTCATTGACCGTTCAAATCAAATCATGGTCTTGCGGTCGTCGCAAGGCCTTCTTTTTTGGTGTCCGCAAACTTGTGCTCGCCGAATTGAGAAAACGCACATTCAGAAAACGCTCATTCAGCAAAACTGCTAAGTGTCTCCGAATGGCAGGCAGTGGCCGTTCGTCCATCGAACGAACGAAATTAAGGGGAATGGATGGTTTTTCACGAATTTCTCGTTTTTTTGACGCACTTAATCCAGTTCTCACTGTGTCTATAATAGATATCCTGTGGATGACCGTGGCGTTTTGTGCGGACTGGGGGAAGGCTTATTCAAACCGCCATTCGCCGAAGTGATGTTGTCGGAAAATCGGTGAATCGTTATCCCTTAGGCACGAAGACGCTCGGCTGAGGTGATGTTTGTGCGGTTTCGGCAAAAACGGCTGCCAGCAGACTTAACGTGTTTTACCTAACCGTGTTAATCGAATGCTGGCATAGTAGTTCTTGTAGCGAATCAGGGCAATTCACGGAAACTTTTGCATTTTGTCTCGTAAGATAGAAAGATATCTTTGAACTAGAACATATCCCGTTACCTCCCCCTTTTGTTTCTAGCGTTCATTTTGAACCGGGATCGCTCAGTGACTAACTCAAAAAATTCAATCAACTCATCAGGTCTAGCGGGTGGCTTCGCTGCCGAGTCCCTTGATCAAGCAGCTGTTCAGCAAATGGACAAGATCGTCAAAGCAGGCGAAGGCTTCTGGGGACGTATTCTGCGCGGACCGACGCCCGGGAATATATTCTCGTACTTCCTGTTAGTGCCTTCGGTGATTGCCTTGGCCATTTCATGCTACTTGGGTTACGTATCCGTTACGGCATCCGAAATTGCTGGATGTGGTACAGGCTTGTTTGATTGTAGCCATGTGTTGACTTCCAAGTATTCAAGTTGGATGGGTTTGCCTGTCAGCTTGATGGCGGCCGGTGTGTATGCCGTGATGGTGGCTTCGCTACTGTTAATCAGTTCTTCTGGCGTCAGCGATATCGTGCGTCGGATTTCATGGGCGGTTGTCAGTGTGTGTGGCATTTCGGCTGGCCTAGCTGCCGTTTGGTTTGTTTCTGTGCAGGCATTCATTTTGGAGCATTACTGCCCTTGGTGCTTGGGAGCCCACTTGTGTGGCACGATCATTGCGATCGCACTGCTTATCAAGCGTCCCTTTGGTACCCAGCAAACCTTGGTTACTGCCGGCTTGGCAGGCGTTGGAATTGGTGTTTTGATCTTTGGCCAAGTTTCGGCTGAGGAAAAACAGAAATACGAAATCATCGAGCACCCAGTTGTTCCTGCTCAAGACGAATACACCGGAGGAACCGAATTCGCGCCGCCGATGGATGAAGATGGTTCATTCTTCTCGGCCCCCGACGAAAACGAACAGGACAGCAATGTCTTTCAGGCTCCCGATTCTGTTTCCAACGAGCCAGCGACTAACGTAAAAGAAGATATTGAAAATTCCGTTTCGATGTCATCGATGCATTTGTTGAAATTTCTAAATATCAACACGACGCTGCTTAGTTACTCACCGCAAGAAGAAGGCTCGCAGGCGAAACAAGAAGAAGG
>CAZJBW010000021.1:22523-42614 GCA_964543985.1 uncultured Pirellulaceae bacterium
CGCTGCTTAGTTACTCACCGCAAGAAGAAGGCTCGCAGGCGAAACAAGAAGAAGGCTCGCAGGCAAAACAAGAAGAGGGTTCCGAATCCAAAGAAGGTTCTGACTCGAAACCTGAACGCCGCCTAGTGACGATCCCAGGAAACGTTCAACTGGACGCTCGCCAATGGCCACTGCTAGGTTCACCAAACGCAAAATACATTTATGTCGAAATGTTTGACTACGCCTGCCCACATTGCCGAGCTACTCACCAAGCCGTGAAAGGTGCCTCGGAAGCGATGGGTGATGAGGTTGCAGTCTTGGTTCTGCCAGTGCCTCTTAACTCGAACTGTAATTCCAACATTACGGTGACGGGTGCCAATTTTGGCGAGTCTTGCGACATGGCCCACCTGGCCGTCGCTTGTTGGAGAATTGATGCCGCCAAGTTCCAAGAGTTTCATCATTGGATGTTTGAAGGTGCCAGTATCCCAACTTATGCGAACGCAAAGTTTAAAGTCGAACAGTTGGTTGGCAAAGACAAGCTGGATGACGAGTTAAGTCGAGAGTCTTGCCGAAAATACATTGCCAAGCATGTCGAGCTTTATCGTCTGCAAGGTGCAGGACTTGTCCCGAAGCTGCTGTTCCCTTCCACGTCCGTTCAAGGCGAATACACTTCGGTCTCTGGGTTGGTGAACTTGATTCGCAATAATGCTGACGATAAATAGATGCTGACGATGAGTAGAATGGACCAGTGAAGGTTATGGCAACCTTCATTATTCAAAACAACTAAGGCCGAGCCATTCGTGGCTCGGCCTTTTTTTGGCACCGCCTAGCGTTAGTTTTCTACGCCTTCTTTGCTAGTTGCTGCTAACTTCGGCACGACCCCGAGATTTTGCCAAAGCCACAAACTTTCGCATTCGTCACCTGTTGGTTGCATTACGATCCATTCAACCTGATGTTTTCAAGGACCTTCAAAACCTGAATTCAGCTGGCCGATATCCTCTTTACGCTAGCGATGCTTGGAAGCACAAAGCTAGGGCCGCACTAAATCACGGAGGGGAAGACTTCATCAGCATGTTGTCTCAGCGCTATTGCCGTACAAATTGCGTTTCAAGAATGAAATCTTGGACTCAAGCATTTTTGAACTTTCACACTCTGCTTTTCATTTGGTTGTGTAGCTCCTGCAATTCATATTTGCATGGACAGCAAGAAGCAGCCGACGTCAGCTGGCCAGCCGAACGCACTCTGCAGAGTTTGACGGAAGATGGTCGGTTGTTTTTCGCTGAAAACGAAGTGCTGAATCAACCGGCATTTGGGCTGCAGATTCTGCCCGAACTTGACCTGCCCAGCGACACACGGGTCGCCAAGCTCTTGGTCGATCGGTCCAACGAGCCAGAATTAACCGACCAACAAAAAAGCCGCAAACGGTTATTAAACCGTTGCCTTAGCATTTACTACACCAAGCAGGTTGACGCCAACGTGCTACGTCCTTGGAGTGTCATGCATGGCTTGATCGGGTTTGGGAAAGCCACCCAGGTGCAGTTTGGTGGCGAGGCATATTCTTCAGTCAAATACCTTTGTGCCAACGGTATCGGCGACGATCGTCGGTTGTTGTACGTATCAAATGGTCGCCTGCAAACTCATGTTGGCCCGGGCTATCAAGGTCACGAAGGTCAGTTGTTGGCGATGTTGGCGCAGGTCGGTGTAGGAATCGATGAACCGCTTTACGTGGACGGTCGCCGATTCACGGTCAAGGATTTGGTCGAGTACGAAAAAAGGACTTGCCGTGCTGATCGCGAGCTGACTTTCAAGTTGATTGGCATTTCGTACTACGCGGATTCGCAAGAGTCATGGCGTTCCGACAATGGAGAAAATTGGAGCGTTTCCAGGATCGTCAAAGAGGAACTGAAGCAACCAGTTTCCGAGGGGGCTTGCGGAGGTACTCACCGGTTAATGTCGCTTAGCTTTGCGTGTCGTGAACGGTTGATGGCTGGGTTGCCGCTAGACGGACAATGGGCTCGTGCTCACAAGTTCATTCAAGATTTCCAGGAATACACTTGGCATTTCCACAACCCGAATGGCAGTTTTAGCACGGCCTGGTTTAAAAAACGGGAAGCGAAAAAGAATGCCAAAGTGCAGCTGTATACCACAGGACATGTTTTGGAGTGGTTGGTCTTTTCGCTGCCCGATGATCAGTTGCGAGACCAACGAGTAACCAAGACTGTGGATTTTGTGCTGAACTTAATGATGGCGGCCCCCAACCATGATTTGGATGTTGGTCCACGCGGTCACGCTCTGCACGCCTTGCGAATGTACGAGGAGCGAGTCTTTGGCAAGTCGGATTACGGCCAATTGTTGAACAACGTTGCCCAAGCCGATCCACCTAAACAAACAGGACCAGATTCATCGCGTCCCAGAGTGGAAAATGCTCGGTTTTCAAAGCCATCAAATAATCCACACCCCTACCCCGTGCGTCGAGGCCTGTTCGGTCGAAGAAGATAAAGACGGTTCCAGAAGATAACTTTCAAGGAAGAAGTCATGTTTTATAAAAAGCTTTTCGTAACCACCTTGCTGGCTTGTGTTGCTTCCACTGCCTACGGACAGTTTCGTCCGCGAACCACAGTGCCAGCTCGCAACATTGCCAGTCGGTCGCTACCAGCGTATGGCGTGGTGCCCGGAAGTGGTCAACAAATCACCGAGGTCGGCGACGATTTTGAGAGTACTAAGTGGACTTGGAATCCCAACTTGCCAAAGGTCTATAACCACAAAGATTCGACTCAAAGCAAGAACTTCCCACTGGGCGCAGCAGCCAATGGGCGTTGGTTCGAAGGGCAAGTACGCGGCCAGCCCGATTCGGTGCGTCGCGTGCCAACCCCCGAAGGTGGACTAGCGGGTAGCACAGGTGCTTTGGCATTGAAAACTTTGAAAAGCGGAGCCGAATATCCTGGCCATCAGCAACAACAAGATGACTTTATCGCGAACGTCGCAGAACGGGTGGGCAAGCTTTCGGTCAGTCAGTCACCTAGTGTGGTGACTCGCGTTTGGCTTCCCCCAATTGACCAGTGGGAAAATCGTACGGGCTGTCATTTTGCGTTTCGCGTGGGACTACACACCGATCCCAACGCAACGATGCAGGGTGGAATTCGTAACGACAAATTCGACGGGATCTATTGGCCAGGAATGTTCATTCACATGAACAGTAAGGAAGGTCGCGGCGCAACCGGGCAACCGCACGATTCCGCCTACATTTGGATCAAGGCCACGGACGACGGTCGGCAAATGCGTGGACCGCAGATCACTGTCTCGGGATGGTGGACGATGGGAATGAGTGTTACCGAGGACGGTCGAGTTCACTTTTATGCCAAGCCGGGTATCGAGGACCTGACGCCGGCAGACCACGTCGGTTCCAGTTTCCCGTTCGGCTATCGTGCTCAGCATCTTCGCTCGTTCTTCTTTAACGTTTGCAATGGCGATGATGGGCGGACGTGGTCAACGGAGTTTGTGATTGACGACCCCAAAGTGTTTGTTAAACGCTAGGACGGGGAGGCGGAAAGCTTTGGCCATTGACGAAAGAATAGCTTTTTAAGTGTTCGATTTGTTGCTTTGCCTACATTTTTGGGCCGGCGTTCGCCGGCCCTATTTTGTTGCGCTTTTTGATTCTGGCATCGCAAATTTCGATCGCGGCATTGACGATCCATCGTTCAGCAGCGCTCTGAACCCCTTGATTTCTCGGGTTTTGCTCCCGTGCGGCCTACATACAATCAGCCTGCATCAATCAACAACCCAAAGATCGGCTGCAAGCGATGATTCTGAGGGATGGATTTGCTGTCTGAGCCAGCTAGAACCGGGATCCAAGCGGTTATTTCAGAATTCAATGGTCATTTTCACACGAAATTTGTGCGAGTGGTACTTAAGGGCTTTTTATTGCACCAAATTTAGGAACTTCTAGTATACTAAGGCTTGATCTCAACAATTGAGTTCAACTCCCCCTCCGGACCAGCCTGTCGGCTATCCAAACCACTTGTCATGGATGGCATTTGCCAACCCTACCCTTTGGCCACAAGCCTTTTCGGCCATACGAAGGCACAAGGGCAAGATACGCAATTCCCCCATTGGAATCACTGATAAATGTATGGTTTTACGTTTGTTGGAAAGCCCATGGAAAAGGGAATTCGTTTGCTTACACACTTCAACACAACCATGAATTCAATTTTGAAAACGGTACTCAGTTTTTCAGTGTCACCGACAAGAGCGGAGTACGCGCCTAAATCCTATGCGGATTTAAGGTTCAAGTTTTCAAAGACGGTCACCCAGGAATAACACCTATGGAAAGAACATTTGATCCCTCACGCGACATCCTCGCCGCAATACTTCGGCGACCGTTGTTTTTCGCAACGGTAATGTTGCTTTGTTTGGTACTTGGCGTCTTGTACTTCGTAAAGACGGCTCCCACGTATCAATCCACCGCCGAGCTTCTTGTGCAGTCACGACAGTCACCTGCATTTTCATCGGAAACGATTCAGGACCGAGCGGACAGTGGTGAAATTACCACCGAAGGTCACACTCAAATCTTGCTGAGTCCCGAGCTTGTTAAGCGGACCATCAATAAGATTGGGCGAAAGAACCTACCTTCGTTCCAGGGTCATGCTTTGCCCGTTGATTTTGCGTTGGAGAATCTTTCGGTTGATGAAAAAGAACTTGGTTCAGGCGTCTTGATCGTCAAGTTTCGATCCAAAGACCCTGACGAATGTCATAAGTTTGTTGCCGTGTTAGTTGATCAATACTTCGCGTTCCTGGACGAAGCGACTAAAAGCATCAGTGACGAAACGACCAATTTGATCGAGAAAGCTCGCAACGAATTGGGCCCCGAACTGCGTCGCAAGCGAGAAGAATATGCGTTGTTCCGACAGACTGCTCCGCTGCTGTGGGGTGAAGACGGTCAGGGCATGAACCCGCACCAGTTGCAGTTGGTTCAATTGGAAAGAGCGCGTGCCGACCTCGATATCGAGCGTTTGTTATTGGTCGGAAAACTGGGACAGGTCAATTCGTCAATCGAAGGTGGTGACCTGACGGCGATCTATTTCGAGGCCATTGCCAAACTAAACGCTGGTGGATTGCGAGACGATCAGTTCCTAAGTAGCAGAGAAAGGATTCGTACACTCACAAGTGAATTGACCGATCAGAAGATCGAAGAAACGCGATTGTCCGAAGCATACGGTGACAACCACCCCGACTTGATTACATTGCGTGCCAATATTGCCACGATTGAATCGGATATCAAAAAAGCTCAACTGTCCATGTTGCCGTTTAGGA
The DNA here is from genome assembly GCA_964543985.1 of uncultured Pirellulaceae bacterium. Classification (GTDB taxonomy): domain Bacteria; phylum Planctomycetota; class Planctomycetia; order Pirellulales; family Pirellulaceae; genus CAJQPP01. Next base: position 27,813 of record CAZJBW010000021.1, read on the forward strand.
ACGAACCAGTTGTTGAAAACGATGGCGAGCAAAATGGTGAAGAAGATGGCGAGCAAAATGGTGAAGAATATGGCCAAGTAGACCCGGCAGTCAAGTTTGTCAATATGTACGCCCAATCGCTTCAGCAGAATATTGATTCGATAGATCAGCAAATTCAAGAGATGAACAACGTTGTCGATCTTGAGCAGAAGAAGTTTAACAACCTGCAAACATTTATTGCAAAAGATGTTGGCATGCGATCGGATTTAGACCGGACTCAAAAGTTGTTTGATTCCGTGCTTGCTCGATTGGACGAGATCAATTTGGTCAGCGGTTATGGTGGTTATCGCACACGTATGTTGGCGATTCCCAAATTGGGTAAGCGAGTTGCCCCTGGTTTGATCAAGACGATGGCGATCGCCGGATTTTTGGGCACTCTGATGGGAATGGCATTTTGTTTTCTAGTTGATATGGCTCAAGTCAGTTTCCGTAACACGGACGAAATTCGCGAAATGATGGAAGCGCCGATCATCGGTAGAATTCCAAAAATGCCGCGACGCGCATTGTCTGGCAAAGCGAAAAAGTACAGCAAGCTGGCGAATATTTTGGTGAGTGCACACAAGCAAGGCTCGACGTTTGCCGAGGCGTACCGCGCGGTGCGAACTTCGATGTTATTCAGTGCTAAAGACAAAGACGCTCGGGTGATCCAGATCACCAGCCCACTACCGGGTGATGGCAAATCTACGCTGTCCTCGAACTTGGCATTCATGATTGCTAACTCGGGTAAGCGAGTCATCTTGATCGATGCGGATTTTCGTCGTCCCACGATCCACAAGCTCTTTGGAATGAATAAAGACGTGCCCTCGAATTTGGCATTGGTGGTCACGGGCGAAGAGGAATTTGATGAACGCGAGTTGCAAACCGCAGCTGAAAACTTGTTTGTCATGCCCTGCGGAGCTCGCATCGAAAACCCTTCCGAAATCCTTTCCTCTCCGGAATTCAGTGACTTGCTGTCGCAACTTCGCGAAAGTTTTGACTTCGTGATCGTCGATACCCCGCCGCTCCTGGCAGTCACTGACCCCTGTGCTGTTGCAGCCATTGTGGATGGAACCATTTTGGCTCTGCGAATTCAGCGAGGCGTTAAGCAGGCCGCTCATACCGCGAAAGAACTGTTGGGTAGCGTCGATGGGAAACTGCTCGGCGTGGTCGTTAACAACGTTGACCCCAATAGCGCTTTCGCCAAAAGTAGTCACAAGTATTCTTACGGATATGGGTACGGCTATGGCTACACCCAAGAATCCGTTTCCGACAATGATTCGTCTAAGAAGCGTAAGAAAGCCAAGCGTCGTATCGTTGCCAAGGAAACTCAGTCAGGCAACGACAACGAAACGTCGCAGTCGCAAGAACCTTCGGATTTAGGACCGGACACTCGAACAAACGGAGTGCCAAAGTCCGGCGAACTACAGACCGAAAATTCGACCCTGCCGAGTGAATCGGCAGCCAGTTGAATTGAGACTGCTGACCGCTCACTAAGCTATTGCGTCGTCGCCGATTTAGGGGGCGGCGCCACCTTCCTTTTTCTCCCTTCCTTTTTCTCCCTTTCGCGATTTTCAACCTTACGAAGTCGAATTCTCACGTCGGAACGACGTAAGAAACGGATGGCAAAAAACGGGTAGCCAAATCGTTGGCCCCGATTGAAGTCCTATGAACGCATCACCAACTTCCGTTTTGAAACCGCAGAAGTCCCAAGGATCCGGGATTCTGGCAGATGTTTCTGACCAGCAAATGGTCTCGGTTTCCAAAAAGAAAATGCGTCGAACGGCGATCTTGTTGGTCGTTACCAATTACATTCAGGCGGTCTTAACGATGGTCGTCAATTTGGTGTTGGCTGAACGGTTAGGGCAGACTGGCTACGGTACCTTTCGCTACGGAATCGTCATCGGTACCTTTGTCATGATTTTCGTGAATTTTGGCTCTCATCGATCCATGGTGCGAGACTTGATTCATGCCAAGAATCCGGCGCAAATGATGTCGTCATCGATTGCCCTAAGGATGTCGATGGTATTTATCGCATTGACATTTGGTTTGATCGCGACGTTCACTGTTGAGATGTCAACGACCAAATTGTTGATCGCATGGATGTGTGCCTTGGCGGGAATTTGTATGGCATTGTCGCCCAAAGGTTGGTTCGATGTGACCTACAATATGCACCACCACGCCGCCTTAATGTTGTTGGAGAAGTTTGCCTTTGCCGGCAGTTGTTTGCTTTGGATTTTGGGGTTCGCCAATTCGCACTTCTTGTTTGGCGTCGGCTTGTGTTGGTTGATGTCTCGAGTTGTCGGTTGTTGCACCCAGTGGTGGATTGCTCGCAAGACTTTTGTTTGGGACAACGGGTGGAATCGGAAACGCATCGCTTGGTTGTTTCGCGAAAACGTGTGGATTTTTGGTGCGGTGCTGGGTGGAACTCTGGCAACCCAAGGGTCTCAATTGGCATTGGACGCAGTTCATGGGAACCGGGCGTTGGCAAATTTTGGACTGGCCTTCAGTGTCGTCAGTCTGGGGCAATTGTTTATTAGCCAAGTCGATCGTTTGATGGCTCCTAAGATCGCTGCTATCACAAGCGGTCAGCAAGCAGTCCAGCCAAATCAACTTAGCATGTACATTTGGAAGTTTGCTGGGTTCTCGCTTATCGGATCTTCGGCCGTTGCGGTGGGCATCTTTCTGTTGGGACCGATCGCCATCCGATGGTTGCTGAGTTCCACTTGGGAGGCAGCGATCCCGAGTATTCAGTGGCTGTGTATTTGGTGTGTGCTGTTGGGGCCAAACCTTGTGAGTGCCCGCTTTTTGATCTGCCTGAGAGCTCACAAGCTGCAATTTGGCTTGAGTATTTCACGAGGTCTTTTGGCCGTCGGCTTAGCACCGATTTTTGTGACTCACTTTGATGCCAAGGGAGTGGCTATGTCGATGTTGGTGGGCGCTGTTTGTTTCGGTTTGGTGGCTTACACCTATTTGTTGTTTGTCTACCCAAGGAAGCAGGTAGCATGAATCCAAGCCCCATTTTTGTTGTAGGTGTCTATCGATCAGGCACAACGTTGCTGCGTTCAATGCTGAACGCTCATCCGCAAATCCAGATCCCGGTTGAGTCCCATTTTTTGGTGCCGCTAATCAATCAGTACCATCATCAGGAAACTCTGAACGACCAACAAGTGCAAGCTATTTGCGATTCAATCTTGGATCACAAACGATTCGATCCCTGGAAAACGAAACCAGAAGAATTGCGTCAGGCGGTAGCCGAATTGGCTACCCCAACACTCGGTGCGATCGTTGAGGTTTTGTTTCGTTTGGAGACCGACACGACCGAAAAACCAAACATTCGCTGGGGCGATAAAACGCCAAGCTACATGCAGCATGTGAAAAGACTGGCTGAAGTTTTTCCAACGGCACAATTTATCCATATTGTGCGAGATGGCCGAGACGTCAGCAATTCGTTACGCGACCGAGGGTGGAAGGGTGCGACTGAGTTTCAACGGGCTAAATACTGGGCTAAGTGTGTCGCCACTGCTGAAAGTGATGGAGCCAAGCTGGGCTCGCAAAGATTTATGCAAGTTCGCTATGAAGATTTAGTGGACAACGTGGAAGAGCAGTTGCAGTGTGTTTGCGACTTTTTGAATTTAGAATATCAATCGTCGATGCTGGACTATAGTGACGCCGCTCGGGCTCAGGTTGTTAGTCAGGAACTGCACACAAAACTGTCTCGGTTGCCCGAGCCCAAGCAGGACTCGCAACGTTGGCGACGAGAATCCAGTCACGTCCGAGTGCTGTGTTTCGAAGGAGTGGCTGGGCGATGGTTGGACAGGTGTCGATATTCGCGAAAGTTCCCTCGTTGGGTGGCGATGTTAGCGACTCTGGTTTGTCTTCCATTAGGTTGGGCCGCCGACCTACTGCACCGTTTGTATCTGTTGGTTCCGGTTGGAATTCGATCGGGTTTACGGCAAAACGGAATGTTTCATGCTTTGAGAACCGGAATCTACGGTCGACGCAAGCCGTCCACCGCCACCGGGCAAGGGGATGAGCAGTGAACGGGATTCGCGTATCAGAACTGTTTTATCTTTTGTTGATGATTAGTACCGCGGGTGCCTTTTTTCTGCACCCCGAGGCTGGCTTGCCGTACATGTTGTGTGCCGGCGTGTTGGCTGCTCCGCTTTTCCTGATGAGCGTTAAACATCCCTATCGATTCTTCTTGTTGTTCACCTCGATTTCATTCTACCTGGCTTACTTGTTGAGACCGTTGGTGCTGTTGGCCGACGTAAGTTACTTCAAATACTCGACGGTGGCGTTTATCGGAAAATCAGATATCGTCGATCGGCTGTACGAATTGTCGATCTTAATGAGCGGTGTGATTGCCGGGATTCTGGTGGCCATCTACCTGGTCGCACCCAAGGAACGAATAAACAAGCCGGATTCGAAATCGTTGCTTGTGGATTACTCGAAGTGGATTGTGCTGGTCGGTTGGGGTGCCTTAGCTGTGAATTTGGCATTGGCTGTCTTCTTTCGAATCGGTTTGAAAAACGTTGAGGTAACGTCTCCTCATTTTCAGTTCATTCTAAGATTGGTGCCGACCCTGTTGATGATCTCAAGTTGTTCGGTGTTGCTGATCATGTACCGGAAGAAACTGTCATCCAGTATCGGCATGTGCGTTGCGGGTTACTTGATAGCCGCTGGTTGTTTCGAGTTGCTAGTGCGAGGCTCAAAGGCCGGGTTGGCGTTGATTTTCTTCAGTTTGTTTGTGGTCGTGTTGACCAGAAAGAATGACTTTCAAATCAGCTTCACAAAAGCCGTTACGCTGGGCGTAGCGTTTGTGTTGTGTTGTTTGGTGACTTTTTCGCTATCCAATCGAATTAGATATGGCGATGCTGATCAAGGTCTTTTCGAGCGGGCCGTTTCAGCCGTTTCCGAGTACTCAGGTGAGGTCAACTTGGCAGATTCCGTTGATGATTTCACCGGACGGATGTGTGGATTCGATGGCCAGTTAGTCGTACAAATTTCTCGCCCTTCCGAATTGCGCCGCAGCTTCGTCCCGACTGTTATCTTGCGAAACACGATCGCCAGAATCGTCCCCGGAATGTCACCGGCCACGATGACCACTGGTAAAGCGATTGCCGTGCATTACAACGGCGCCGACCGCAATGCTAAATTCAGTGGCGGCGTGGGCATTTTTGGCACTCTGACATTGATGTCTTACGGCAACGAGTGGTTGGGGTCGTTGATAATCGGATTTTTGCTGGGAATGATTTTCAGATTGGCGCAGTCGATTCGTGACCCAGGTATTTATATAGTCTTTCACACAGTCTTCTTTTACTACATAGCTCAGTTAATGATCTCAGGTGGGATCGGATTTGTCCTGGCACACTTTGTAATCGTTATGGGACAAGCCGCCGGATTGCTAATTGCAAGGAGTTTCGTTTACGATTCTCGCCCTCAACTTTCGGCCACCAAACAGGTGGGGGTCGAATCATGATGTCACGCCCAAAAATTTTGGCTGTTCTAGCTGAGAATCCGTTTCCGGCTTCGGATGGAAAGAGCTATCCCATTGCGGCGCAGTTGGCTGGTTTGGCTGCTGATTGGCAGGTAGATATTCTGGAAGTGCATCGACCGGGGCGTAAGCACGGTTTTGAATCCAGGACCCATCAAGATATTGCGACCAACGTGTTTCAGGTCAATGCTTCCGCACCGCGCACTGTGCGGCGGCGAATGAGTGACGAAATGTTGTTTGGTAAACCGTTTTTCGTGGAACCGGCCGTCGATGTTTCCGAACTCAAACAACTAAACGACCAACGCTACGATGTCGTCTACGTGTCTCCGTCAAATATGTCCAGTTGGGCTCAGCCGGTGGCTCAGGCCGTTATGGGTCAACCGCGGATGGTGATCAATCTGAATGATTCAGTGACCGATCGTTTCCGTCGCGACTACGATTTGTTCCGGCGACGAGTACTTTCTTTCAAGACATCCTGCAAACATTTGCTACAGAGTTTTCGAGCGCTGTACATGGGCCGTTTGGAACAACGATTGTTGGCTCCTTTTGACCGAGTCCTTGTGCAGACAGAAAAAGACAAGCAGGCCATCATCAAGGACTGTGGTTCAGGCTACGCCGACAAATTGCGGTTGGCCCCCAATGGGATTAAAGAATCGTTGTTGGATTTGCAATACACACCGCAACAGGCAGCCAGTCAACGGTTGTTACACATTGGTGCGGTGGCCCGCAATCGTGGCGATTTGGTTTACTGGTTTATCAACAAAGTGTTCCGACCGTTGCAAGCCAAGTTGCCAGATGTGACTTTCCAACTGGCTGGAAAAGTCAGTGAAAAAGATCGAGCCAAGTTACAGGAAGTTCCTGGCGTTGAAGTTCTTGGGTTCGTCGATTCGGTCGAGGAAGTGCTCGCTACCGCCAGCATGTCGATCGCTCCGTTGTTTATGCGAACTGGCCTGGTCAACAAAGTTTTGGACTCGATGGCAGCCGGCGTACCGTGTAGCGGAGCCAGTGTGTTCAATGGTTTCACCGGGTTTTCCAATGGTCATCACGGATTCGATGTCGCTGATGCCAAACAATGGCAGCAAGTATTGTTGGATACCCTGCAGGATCCTCAGCGATTAATGAGTGTCTCAAAAGCGGGTCGCGAATTAGTCAGTCAGCACTTTCGCTGGCAAGACACGATTGATTCACTAAACCGCGATCTTTTGGATCTGCTGCCGCAATCTACGGTTTCAACACGAGTGGCCGAGCTAACATGAGTCGCGAACTAAAATACCGCACCAAGAGAAACGGACTCGCTCGTCGTTTTGGGACCCGTTCAACGCAGGCCCTGGCGGTCGTCGCCGGCAACCTGTTCCCGTATTACTACGTCAGCGAATACCCGCGGTCGGGCGGCACGTGGTTGGGACAGATGTTGGCCGACTACTTTGAAATTCCATTGCCACAACACTCGGTGCTACCCAGCATGCGTTCCGTGGTGATACACAACCACTGGGGTTACTCGTCAAAATTGCGTCGGGTCTTTTATCTGTACCGAGACGGACGAGATGTTTGCACGTCGATGTACTTCTTTTGTATTCGAGCGTTGCACCAAGAAAACAAAGGGATGCGAAACTACTATCGCGGCAAGTTACCCGCTGCCGCAGTTCAAGATTGGACGGCCGAGTCCGCTTGGCAACATCTGCCCGAATTTATTTCGGTTTGGGCGACCAACCCAATGGGCTGCCGAATTACCTGGGCAGACCACGTACGACAATGGGCTTTCGATCGTCCACACGTTGCTACTCTTTCGTACGAGTCCTTGCGACATGATTGCTTGGCAACTCTTGAGAAAGTGATCCCAACACATTCTGGCAAAACGATTGACGGCTCGCGATTGTCAAAAGTGATTGAAGAAAACTCGTTCTCGAAACAATCAGGTCGCCAGCCTGGGCAAGTTGACAACCATTCGTTTATGCGAAAAGGGATCGTGGGAGATTGGCAAAACCATTTCACGCGTGAAGCGGGAAAAGTATTCGATCAGCACTGTGGCGAAGTACTGCAACGTTTGGGTTACGTCAGTGATCGCGATTGGTTCCAAAGTTTGTCTGTTGAGAATCCAGCCACGGACGAATCGACGGACGCTCAGCAACCCAGCGATCACGTGGTTGGTCAGGATGCAGGCCAATGAAGATAGTCCATTGCATCCGATCCTTGGCAGCCACTGTTGGCGGACCACCGATGGTGGTGACGCGGTTGGTTGCCATGCAACGACAAGCGGGCCACGACGTTCAGTTGGTCTTTGAGGACCCTTGCCAGGAACTCGTGCCGTTACCTGCGGGCCTTACCGAAAATGATTTGTTGATGGTGCCGGCACCACGAGTTCAAGACCGCCTACGTGATATTCCTTTTCAGGAAACGGTGTCTGCGGCCTTCCACGAAGCGGACCTGATTCACGTGCACGGGATTTGGGGGCGAGTGCCCTATCGTGCAATGCGATTGGCGCCGACGGTTGGCAAGCCCTACGTGATCTCGCCTCATGGCATGTTGAATACTTGGGCGTTGCAGCAAAAACCGCTTCGCAAAAAGGCCGCGTTGCTGGCGGGTGTGAAGCAACAAGTGCATGCAGCGCAAGGCATTCATGCTCTTTCCGAATACGAGCACGATTGTGTTAAAAGTTGGGGCTTCCAGTCCTCAGTCGTCACGATACCCAACGGCGTGGACTTGGATGATATCGATCCGCTGCCTGCCGTTGGAGAGTTTCGTCAACAGTATCCTCAGTTGAATGCAGGTGGGATTCAAAGGCCCTTCATTTTGTTCCTGTCTCGCTTGCATCCCGGTAAAAGACTCGATTTGCTGGCAGAGGCTTTTGCCAAAATTGCAGATGATTTCCCTGAGTTACGCTTGGTTGTGGTCGGACCGGATGCAGGGGCACAGCAAGAATTTGAATTGAGAATTGACCAACTAGGTTGCCGTGATAAATTGGTAATGCCGGGTCCACTGTGGGGGCGAGACAAATTCGCTGCCATGGTGGATGCCTACTGCTTTTGCCTACCCTCCGATCACGAATCCTTTTCTGTCGCCATCGTGGAAGCGTTGGCTTGTTCTTGTCCCGTCGTAATTTCTGAACAGTGTCATTTTGCGCAGGTAGCTGACGTCAACGCTGGATTGCTTGCCCGTTTGGACAGCAACCATTTGGCGGAACAACTGTCACAACTGATCTGTGATCCCGAATCTACTGAAAAAATGCGTCATAACGCTAGACGATTCGTGGAGTCGGAATTTCAATGGGAACATATTGCGCAACGACTCTTGCGGTTCTACGAGACAACGCTGCAGCGAAATGCAGTGACTGTTTAGAATCCGCCGCCGAAGATTAACACCATGAAGAAACTGACTCGTAACCCGTTTGTACGCCGCATCGGAATCCCGATGTACCGGATGTATGCCCGTCGGTGCGTGTTTCTGCCCGAACCCAGAGTGTTAGCACTAAGTATGCCCAAAGCGGGGACTCACTTGTTAGGCAAGTTGTTAAGTTCTTTGCCCAGTATGATGTTTTCCGGATTGCACCTGGATGACACGATCCTGTACCCATCGGGCGACTATCACCAGAATTCCGAGTTGGATCACGATCTATTGGTTCGGACCTTGGGACGTTGTTTGCCGGGCCAGTACATGTACGCTCATTTTCCGGCCAAGCCAGAATTGCAAAAAGCAATTCATGACGTCAAGTTGAAGCCCATCTTGATGTTGCGAGATCCTCGCGATGTCGTTGTCTCGTATGCTCATTATGTTTCTCGCGAACCACGTCATTTTCATTGTCGATACTTCAATGAAAAACTGGTCACTGTCGAGAATAAAATTATGGCGGCCATTCGTGGTTTGCCCGAAACGTCGGAAACTCGCGGTCTGCTGCCCATCGGTCAACGCATTCAAGATTACTTGCCATGGTTGGACGATCCTCAAGTCACGGCCTGTTACTTCGAACGCTTGGTAGGTAGCGGCGGTGGCGGCAGTGACGAAGAGCAACGGACGGAAGTTCGCAAGATCTCCGAGGCGGTGCAACGACCTTTGGATGACGGACAGCTTCAGAAAATCAGCCAACGAGTATTTACGCAAAAGAGCCGCACGTTCCGCAAAGGGCAAATCGGTGATTGGGCCAACAGTTTCACAGAAGAACATCGACTGGCCTTCAAAGAAGTTGCCGGCGAGCAATTGATACGACTCGGTTACGAATCAGATTTGAATTGGTAATCCCACGCCAATCACACCAACATATTTACAACAAGCTTTTCACCTATTGAGCCTTCCATGATTCGACAAACCAGTGACTTAGACGGAAAAACGTTGCTGATAACCGGCGGTACCGGTTCATTCGGGAACGCGGTACTCAACCGCTTTCTGAGTACGGACATTAAAGAGATCCGAGTTTTCAGTCGCGACGAAAAGAAACAAGAGGACATGCGGATTCGTTTGGCGGACCCCAAGGTTCGCTTTTACATCGGCAACGTCCGTGACCGCGACAGCATCATGCCCGCGATGGACGGTGTCGATTACGTTTTTCAAGCTGCGGCACTGAAGCAAGTGCCGTCTTGCGAGTTCTACCCGATGGAAGCTATCAAGACGAATGTGCAAGGCACTGAAAACGTTTTGAACGCTGCGATCGCTTGCGGAGTTAGCCGGTTCGTAGCACTCAGCACGGACAAGGCCGTTTACCCGATCAATGCGATGGGGATTAGCAAGGCGATGATGGAAAAGGTTGTGGTGGCCAAGTCTCGCCATACCAATTCCGAAAAGTCGATTTTGTGTTGCACGCGGTATGGCAACGTGATGGCCTCGCGAGGTTCAGTGATTCCGCTGTTTGTCGAGCAGATTAAAAAGGACGAGCCGATCACGGTGACCGATCCGCGGATGACTCGCTTCCTAATGTCATTGGACGACGCGGTCGATCTGGTGCTGTACGCTTTTGCCAACGGGCAGCAGGGAGACACGTTTGTGCAGAAGGCGCCTGCGTCCACGATTGGTGAACTGGCGATTGCCATTCAAGAATTGTTCGACGCCAAGAACGAATTGAAAGTCATTGGGACGCGCCACGGCGAAAAGCTGCACGAGACTCTGTTGACTCGCGAAGAGATGTCACGAGCCGAAGATTTGCCGGGCTATTATCGCGTCCCCGCCGATACTCGCGACTTGAATTACAATAAGTTCTTTGTCGAAGGTGAAACCGAAGTTTCCATCGCCGACGATTACAACTCGGAAAATACCGAGCGATTGTCTATCGAAGACATTAAAGAAAAACTGTTGAATTTGCCCTACGTTCAGCAGCAATTGCATCAACAACAATCCACCGCATTCTTCGCGTAAATCCAACAAGTGAAAAAGAAAGTATTGGTTACGGGCTCGCGCGGCTTCATCGGACGAAATCTGATGACGGCGTTGCGTCGTCGTGATGACGTGACGATCGAGACTTTCGATTCCGATGCTGCGGCCACGCTATTGCCTCAGAAAATTCAAGGTGCCGATGTCGTCTATCACCTGGCAGGTGTCAATCGACCGCAGGACGATGCAGAATTTCAGGAAGTTAATTTTGGACTGACTGAGCAAATTATCCAGCAAGCCAGCGCGGCGGATACTCAGCCAAAAATTGTTTTCACATCGTCGACTCAAGCCGCACGCGACAACGCTTATGGACGCAGCAAATTGGCGGCCGAGCAGGCTTTGTTGGATGCCAATCAAAACAGCAGTGTGCCAATCACGATCTATCGACTGCCCGGTGTGTTTGGGAAGTGGTCGCGACCGAATTACAACACGGTCGTGGCAACCTTTTGTCACAATATCGCTCGCGGCCAAAAGATCACGATTTCGGATGCCAGTCATGAATTGGAATTGGTCTATATCGATGATGTGGTACGGCATCTTTTGACTCACTTAGATTCTGACGCCGGTTCGGTTAACGCATCAATCGATCGAACGTTTCATGTAACGTTAGGGGACTTGGCCCAAAGGGTTCGCGAGATTCACGATGCTCGAGAATCGCTCAAGATGCCAGATTTAAACGACGAATTGAATCAGTGTTTGTATCCCACATACCTGTCGTTTTTAGATGAAGACAAGTTTTCCTACCCAGCAAACATGCGAACAGACGATCGCGGTTGGTTGTTCGAGCTGATCAAGTCGTCATCGTTTGGGCAAATTTTTGTATCGACGACTCACCCAGGGATCACTCGCGGAAACCACTATCACGATTCCAAAGTGGAAAAGTTCTGTTTGATTCAAGGACAGGGTGTGATTCGGTTTCGAGACATCGATTCTGATGAAATCATCGATTACCCGGTCGACGACAAACAGATACGCATCGTTGACATTCCACCTGGCTACACGCACTCGATCGAAAATGTTGGCGACCAGCAGATGATTGTGCTGTTCTGGGCAAATCAAATTTTCGACCCAAATCAACCCGACACCTATTACGACGAAGTCATCCAATGACCCGACTAAAATTAATGATCGTTGTGGGGACCCGGCCTGAGATAATTCGTTTGTCTCGCGTCATTCATGCTACCGATCGCTACTTCGATTTGGTTTTGGTGCATACCGGTCAAAACTACGACTACGAATTGAACGAGATTTTTTTCCAGGACATGGAAATTCGCCAGCCGGATGTGTTTCTTGAAGCCGCTGGAAACAATGCGGCTGAAACGATTGGTAACACAATTAGCCGTACCGATATGGCCATCGCTGAACACGAACCGGACGCTCTGTTAATTCTGGGCGATACCAACAGTTGTCTGGCAGCCATCGCCGCCAAACGTCGCAAGGTGCCAGTGTTTCATATGGAAGCCGGAAACCGTTGTTTCGATCAACGTGTTCCTGAAGAGATCAATCGTAAGATCGTCGACCACATCAGCGACATCAACATGCCGTACAGCGATATCGCTCGCGAATACCTGTTGCGAGAAGGCTTGCCACCCGATCGAGTCATCAAGACGGGTAGCCCGATGTTCGAGATACTGCAGCACTATCGGACTCGCATCGATGCCTCGCCAGCCCTGCAACAATTCGGCGTTAGTCGCCAAGATTACTTTGTCGTGAGTGCTCATCGCGAAGAGAACGTTGACAGCGACGAGAATTTTCACAATCTGGTCGCCAGTCTGAACATGATTGCTGAAGAGTTTCAACGGCCAGTGATTTTTTCGACTCACCCCAGGACTCGTAAGCGAATTGACGAGTCATCTGTGCAGTTCAATGAACTGATCCAACTTTCAAAACCGCTGCCTTTTTCCAGTTTTGTGCATCTGCAAATGCGAGCCAAAGCGGTTTTATCTGACAGTGGAACCATCACGGAGGAATCTTCTATCCTGAACTTCCCGGCCTTGAATATTCGAGAAGCACACGAGCGGCCCGAAGGTATGGAGGAAGCGTCCGTCATGATGACTGGTCTGAATCCAGTACGTGTTCGACAGGGACTGGGGATCGTTTTGCAGCAACCTCGCGGCGAATCTCGCCTACTGCGACCAGTGGCCGACTACCAATGCCCGAACGTGTCCGAAAAGGTTGTCAGGATCATTCTTAGCTACACCGACTACATCAATCGAAACGTTTGGCGGAAGCCCGGCCCCGTATCCAGTAGCGAGCCTCACAACGAGGAATCAATTCTGTGAAACTTCTGATTGTCAGTAACTATTTCTGGCCCGAAGATTTTCGGATCAATGAGTTGGCGTTTCAGCTGGCTGAAAAGGGACACGATGTCACCGTGATGACGGGGATTCCGAATTACCCAAAAGGCAAGTTCTACGATGGGTACGGTTTTTTTCGCAAACGGTACGAAGTTAAAAATGGCGTCAAGATTCATCGTAAACCGTTGGTGCCGCGTGGGTCGGGTCGCCGTCGCTGGTTGGCATTGAACTACGTTTCGTCGGCTGTCAGCTTCTGCATGTCTGCATTGTGGTTCGGTCGCAAGAAATACGATGCGATTCTGGTCTTCAACATTTCACCCGCTACGGTTGGCTTGCCCGCAGTTTTGATGCGGGCGATTTACAAGACCCCAGTCGTCATGTGGGTTTTGGATTTGTGGCCCGAGAATATTTCGGCGACCGCTGCGATTCAGAATCCACGGATCCTGGGCGCCATTCGGCGGATGATGAAATTCATCTATCGTCGCTGCGATCGCATTTTGATCTCGTCCAAAGGTTTTCAGGAAAAAATCGAAGAGGTCGGGGGTTACTCGGGCCAGTACACCTATTTCCCGAATTGGATCGATGAATCGGAAACCGTATTTAGCAATCCGGAAAACGTAGAGCTGCCTGCGCTGCCCGAAGGTTTTCGAGTCGTTTTTACAGGTAACATTGGTACGGCTCAGGATTTCGGAACGGTGTTGTCCGCTGCTGAGCTATTAAAAGATCGCGCGGACATTCAATGGGTCATTGTCGGTGATGGTCGGGAAGCAGATTGGGTTCGCGAAGAGATCCAAAAACGTGGCTTGGAAGACTGTGTTAGTCTGCCGGGTCGATTTCCGAGTAGCACGATGCCGTGGTTTTACGACCAAGCGGATGCCTTGTTGTTGCCATTGCGAAAATCTCCTGTCTTTGAATTGACTGTCCCGCGGAAGATGCAGGCCTACCTGGCAGCTGGTCGACCGGTCATCGCCTCGATGGGTGGTGACGGAGCGGCCATTATCAAAGAAGCGGATGCAGGCGTTAGCTGCTCGCCACAAGATCCCGAAGGTTTGGCCAAATGCGTTTTGTCACTATATGGTTTGTCGCCAGAACAACGGCAACAAATGGGCGACAACGGAAAGGATTTCTGTCGCCAGCATTTTGATAGTCACAAACAGTTTCGTTTGCTGGATCAAGTGCTTAGCGAGGTGACAGGGATTCCGAACGATGCAGATTGGTCGCAGCCAGACGCCACAATCGATCAACAGGATGTCGTTTTAAGCGAAACGCCGTCCCAAGAAATTCAGAATGTTTAATAGTTGAGTCGAGACTATGTCTGGGATTACGATTTTCGACGATCCGCTTCTGCAAAACTTGATCGAGCAAGCTGCTGCGAATCCGCGTCGCCGCATGAATCTGAACTTGCATGAAAACCTGGATGATCCCAGTCAACGAATGTTGGTCGCCGTGCAACCTGATTCCTACATCACGCCTCACCGACATAGCGACAAACCCGAATGCATCGTTTGTATTTCTGGCCAGTTGGCTGTTGTAACGTTTCAAGATTCGGGGCAGATCGACCAGGTCGTTCATCTAACGCGGTCCGGTGTGACGGGCTGCGAGATCGCTGCCGGAACATGGCACTCGTTGGTGTCACTC
>CAZJBW010000021.1:42714-49343 GCA_964543985.1 uncultured Pirellulaceae bacterium
CGGTGTGACGGGCTGCGAGATCGCTGCCGGAACATGGCACTCGTTGGTGTCACTCTCTAACGACGCGGTGTTTTTGGAAACCAAACCCGGTCCCTACCAACCGTTCCAGCCGGGCGACTTCGCACCATTCGCTCCCACGGACACGGACGAAAACCGTGGCCAATACCACAGCCAGCTGACCGAGTTGGTCGCGAAAGCTGTTTAGTACTTCGCGATTTTCAGGCTTCGATCGACTCGTAGCCAAACTCTTGCATTAGCGATTGATCGACTCGGTCGTTGATTAAGCTGATGGCGCGTGGCGTCAGTTTTTCGCGCCACTGTTCTTGTAAATAGTACCGCCGGTAGAACTCGGCATTCTTATGGCTGTCTTTGGTTGAGGCGTCGTAGTTCTTGAAGTTTTGACGGTCCCAGTCCAGTTCGAAGCGTTGGCAAATTTGAGTCAGTGTTTCGCAAGGGTCGGCCAACAGCTGTTCGTAGGTCAATCGAGCGGCCGGCAGTGACTCGTTGAACTGAAGGTAGGAAGCGTTTTTCTGGTTCCAAACGTCGACCGGGCTGGCCAAGCGACCACTTAGGTTATCGCGGCTTTTGGGCTGATAGGGTTCGACCAAAAACGCTTCGAAATCATCACCGTCTGTTTTTGGTTGATTGTGGTAGGGTCGTTTGTGCAATGACAGTAACCACGAGTAGGGGTTCTTGGTGAGAGTCACAAACATGATCTGTGATTGGCAAATGGGTTGTCGCTGCAGGCGGTCGATCGATGGAACGCGAGTGTGTTTCCACCCCAGGTTTTTGCCAAGCGTCATGCGGAAATACAGATCCTTGACCCATTCTTTGCCCGGCAGACGGTTTTGCAATTGAACGATTTTTCGCGGCGCAATCCCAGGTAACTCGTTGACCTGCAGATTGGCGGCAATCAAGCGGCTTAGATAATTCGTGCCGGTGTTGCGTTCGCCGTAGATCTTCAAGGTGGGAATGGACATGGAAGCAATGGAGGTGAATGAGCTAGGCACAAAGAGGGCCAGCAAAGGTGGGGTGGAGCGTACCAGAATAATCAAACCTGCCGATACGTCGAGTCACCGACCTCGCTAGGTTCACAGCTTAACAGAAAAAGGCTATTTCATCTGAGCCAAGTTCTTAGCCAACGTCAGCTCGTCATCTTTGGCCTCGCGAGAATAGAACAGAATCTGTTGACCAATGATCGCCAGACGTTGATTCAAAGATAGCGGCTCGGAAAAATCCAACGGCGGTGGGTAGTGGCATTCGGCATCCGGGTTTTGCACGTAGAAGCCAACGCTCATTCGTGGCTGCCCAAAAACGGATTGCCGAGTCCCCCAGTGGATTAAGCCCGTCGTCCAGCAGAAAACGGAACCGGCAGGGCCTTGCAGAGTTCGCACGTCTTGCAAGTTGTTAACCGTCGCTTGGGAGACTCCCGATTGGTAGTCCAGGTCGGCCGAGGCTGGTAGGACGCAAATGCACGAGGTGCGATGGTCAAGATCGGTCAGCGGAACCCACAGGGTCAAGTAATCCAAAGGATCATCGTCCGCGTCTTGCACTTGATCGCGATGCGGGGCAAAGGCTGTTTGATTTTCGGGTGTTACGTGCCAAGCCCAAATGGCGGGCAAAAATTGGAACTCGTCCTCCAACAAGTCGGACATCAAAGGAGTTAGCCCGACCATCAATTCCCAAAATTCATCAAAGACGAAAGCAAAGATTGGCGGTAACTTGACCTCAGCCAGTTTCTCAATGCACGAACGCAGCTGGTGCAAGTCAGTCTCAGAAAACCAAGACGGATAGGCGAAGTAGCCGTCGGTATGCAGCACCTGTTTGCACTGTTCCCATGTCGCATCCAAATCTTGCTGGTAGCCTACACCGCTTAGGTCTTGCAGAGCTGTCACCGCGTCAATGTTCAATTCCGGACATAGGTTATTCCAAAACGTTTCACGGCTTAGCTCTGCGATGGATGGAGTGTTGGTCATGCGTTGGTTTTCCATGCTGGCTTTGTGGGCTCGCTGGTCAAGCTATCGAATTTTATCGGCGTCGACAACGGATGTGATAGAATTGAGGGCATGATTGACGAACCAATAAAAACGAAAACTGAAATGGAACGGTCTGAATGGTTGCCGGTGTCCCAGCAGCATCGACAGGCGATTGTTCACTGGACGGAACCGTTTCGCCAGCGACGGCGTATTGGGAAGTCGCATCCGGTACACGATTTTTTGTTTGTCTACTACCAGTATTCGCCAGCCAAGCTTGAGCAATGGCATCCGGGTGTGGACGTTGTGTTGTTGGATTGTTCGGACGATCAGTTTTCCCAGTGGCCCTATCATCGGCAAGGTCGTCAGACTTGGTGTCAGCCGACTGAAATCAGCGAGAAGGAACTGCGGCGACTGCAATGGATCGTGCAGTTATTGCAGAACACCAGCCAGGCTGTCGGTAACTACTCGTGTCTGGGTTTGCACGAGTGGGCCATGGTATATCAAGGCACCGATGTGCGTCACCAACAGACGACCGGTTTGCGATTGCCTCAAACGGAGATCGACGAATTGGTGCGTAGCCGTCCGATCCGTTGTTCGCACTTCGATGCCTATCGATTTTTTGCCGAGGAGGCTCGTCCGCTCAATCGTCTTTCTCCTACGATGGAATCGCGATTAGAACTTGAGCAACCCGCCTGCATTCACGCCAACATGGATTTGTACAAATGGGCGTTCAAGTCCATGCCTTGGGTGGGTAGCGAGTTGCTTCGCGAGTGCTTCGATTTAGCAATGCAAGCTCGGCAGGTAGATATGCGGGCCAGCCCATACGATTTGACGCCATTGGACGGCTTCGAACCGATCCGCATCGAAACGGCCGCCGGTCGCGCCGAGTACGAACAGGCGCAACGCACGATCGCCGACGCCGCCAAACCTATTCGCGAACGACTCATCCAACGCATTTCTCGCGTTATTTCTTTGGCCAGCAGTTGAGCCCATTGAAATTCTTGAACCGCAACCTTTTACGGGATGTGATCGAGACGCGTCGTCCGCGATCGGGCGGGGCTCGCGCGAGAACATCCTGTTCTCCGAACCTGCTAAGTTCGTTTGCGAGTGAATATTTTGCAGTTGATTCTGCAAAGCGCCTGGCGGCTGGTTAAAAGACGTCACATAGTGTGACAAGAGTAGAACGGTCTATCCGCCTATTTCGAGCGACCGGTCAACAGTCGCCATTAACGACGTGCTGTAAAGAACGGACTCAATTCGCCGAGGCCATTGGTGCCAACGAAGAGATTGAAATTCAAATCCAATTCGCCTTCGTAGTTCGCGAACAAGCTGTCCAGCGAATCCAACGTTGAATCAATAACGGAGCTCGCTACTTCGCGGGCATCCTGTTGGTCATCGGTAAGGCCAGGATCACTTTCCGGTTCCAATAAATCCGCTGGCGAGTCGGTTGCGGTTGTTACGCCTTCCGACGTCAGGCAATCCGAGTCAGCAGTGAGTTGGGGTTGCTCGGCATCCGGTAAGTCGGCGACCGGATCATTCTCCGAGCCAATGCCGGGATCGATCTCGGCTTCAGAATCGATTTCAGAATCGATTTCAGAATCGATTTCAGAATCGATTTCAGAATCGAGAATGGAACTCGAGTCCTCGCTGGGCAGTTCCAAAGCGTCGTTTTGATCCGTGTCGGCGTTTGTTTCAGTGAGCGAAACGTCCGTCGCTTCAACAGGTGAATCATTCATATCGCTGGTTTCATCGAAAGCACCTAGTACTTCGTCAACCGGTGCCTCCGTCGTCGACTGTTCCGGTTGTTCGACCTCCGCCGTTTCATCAACCGGTGCTTCATCAACAGGTTGCTCGTCAACCAAATCAACCGGTTCTTCATTTGGTGTTTGACTTGCATCGTCCGATTCAGTGACCTCTGCTTCTGGCGAAGTCAGCTGGAATTGGTAGGTGCCTGTTGATTCTTGAGTTGCTGAAACGGCAATGAAGTACTGCTGGTCTGCTTCAACATCGAAACCGATTTGCAAGGACTCGTTGGTTTGCCCTTCGGCCAGCAGATTGCCGGCGTCATCGAAGATTCCCACGGTCAACGGGACTCGTGAATCTGGTACCGTCTCATTTAGCTGCAGGATCGCGTCGCCCGAGCCTTGGGCTTGGAAACGAAACGTGTCGATATCGGTTGGTTGTTCCAGCCGACCACTCAATTCGGTCGCTCCATTTTCAAGAGTCAGTTCCGTGGATTCTGCCGAGACTTCGTCGGCGTGTTGGTCCACATGTTCGTTGAAGCCGACGGTGGCTTGGACGTGACCCGCGCAGTCGTCATCCGATGCCGTGATCGTCAGTTGATACGTTTCGTTTTCTGTGACTTCGACGGTCAGGATGTCAAATCCGACGACGGAAGTTTCAGTCGTATGCAACGCTTCACCATCAGGGCCGGTCAATTGCAGCGACGCGTGGGATTCAGCCAGCGACGAAGAAGTGGCGATTTGGATGATTCCATCGGCGGGTGCCGTGAATTGCAGTGTTGAGGATGGGTTTTCGGCATCGATGACCCCGAAAAAACCGTCCATTCCGTCCGACAGATCGAGCATCACAACAGGTGACTCGCTGTTTTCGGCTGCGGCAGAATCGGTTGTTGATTGCTGGTCGCTGGTGTCCATCGATGCGACCTGAATGGTCGCGTCCGTATCGAAATCAGGTGTGAAGGCCGCTCCGCAATCGGCCGCTAACAGTCTTTTGAGTTCTAAGCGTTCAAAACTCACCGCAGATTGAAACTCTTTTTTTCGCATAGTGCCGTCGGCCAGCAAGGGCCGCTCCTAAAAACCACGAAATAACAGAATGTTCCGTGGAATGCACAAGTTGTGCCAATCGTCGGTAACAGAGGTGGCAGCCCCAGGAACGCTCAATAATTTGGGAAACTGCCGATTTGCTCGCAACAAATCGGGTGATGGCGTGTTTCAGCTACTGTGTAACTTCGCGCAGATAGCTAGTCTAAAACTACAAAACTGGCATTCTGGCGGGCACAAAGTACTTTGCGTTTGTGCTAGAATTTCTCCAAAACTTCTGTCCTTTAATTCGAGGCAAAATATGTTTCGCTCGTCGATGTTGTTCGTTCTTAGTATTTGCCTGTCTTGTTCGCTGTTAGCGCAGGACTGGCCAAGGTTTCGGGGGCCTGATGGAGCCGCCAATGCTGGCGATGCCAATGTTCCAGTAGAGTGGTCACCCAAAGCCAATTTGGGTTGGAAGACCGAGATGCCTGGCCCTGGTGCATCCAGTCCGATCGTTGTTGGTGGCAAAGCGTTTTTGACATGCTACTCCGGCTACGGAATCACTCAGGAAGATCCTGGCGAAATCGAAGATCTAGTTCGCCACTTGGTTTGTGTCTCGTTGGAAACGGGCGAAAAGCTATGGCAAAAGGATGTCCCTGTTCAGATGCCCGAAGATACCTACACGGGCATTGGTGTGACCGCGCACGGTTACGCTTCGCACACTCCCGTGTCAGATGGAACTCACGTTTATACTTTCTACGGAAAGAGTGGCGTGCATGCTTACGACATGGATGGAAACAAAGTTTGGGAAGCACAGGTCGGTAAAGAATCTGACCCGCGCCGTTGGGGTTCGTCTTGCAGCCCTATCCTGCACGAAGATTTGTTGATCGTTGTGGCCGCTTGCGAAAGTCAATCAGTCATTGGTTTTAACAAACTGACGGGCAAAGAAGTTTGGCGTCAAGAAGCCAGCGGACTGGATAACATGTGGGGCACTCCTACCATGGTTAAGGTCGACGACGAGCGCACAGACTTGGTAATGTGCGTGGCTCGTGAAATGTGGGGTATGAACCCAAACAATGGCGAATTGGTTTGGTACTCAGAAGCAACAGCGGCGACTCAAGCCTACTCAAGCGTCATTCCAAACGGAAAACGAGTTTACGCATTCATGGGCGGTCGTAGCGGCGGCGGAAGTGTCGCCATCGATGTTGGTGGCACCGGAGACGTTAGCGAAACTAACAAAGTTTGGACTGGGCGAGATTCCGCCAGCTATTCGTCACCTGTTCGCCACGACGACCGAATTTTCCTCGTGACCCGCAACATTCTATACACTGTCGACGCCGAAACTGGTGAGCGATTGGACCAACAGCGTTTGAAGGGTACTGAGCAAACTGGCGGTCGTTTTGGCTCGTTGGATTATCCATCGCCAGTCGTCGCCAACGACCACCTGTACTACATGAACGGTAGTGGTCAAATGTTCGTTTACTCGTTGGGCGAAGATATTGAGCAAGTAGCTCTAAACAAAGTTACCACCGATAAAGAGATTTTCTGGGGTTCGCCTGCTATCAGCGGCGACAAAATGCTGCTTCGTAGTTCGAATTACCTGTACTGCGTTGCCAACAAGGGCGAGACCGTTGATGCGGCTGATAACTTGATGGCTAAGGCAGACGAAGGTGGCGAAGCTGAAGAAGAAGCAACTCCTCGCCAACGTCCTCAGCGCCGAACTCCTGCCGATATGTTCAAGCAATTCGATTCGGATAGCGATGGTAAAATCACGGCAGCCGAATTGGAAGGAAATCAGTTTGCCGAGCGTCTAATGTCTTTGGATAAAGACGAAGATGGGGCAGTGAGCGAAGAGGAGTTCACAACCGGCTTGCCAACACTGCAACAA
>CAZJBW010000021.1:49443-65401 GCA_964543985.1 uncultured Pirellulaceae bacterium
CCGTGGCGGTGGCGGCGGTGCTCGTGGTGGTGGAGGTCAAGACAGCCGTCCTGAGCGACCGCAACGTCCAAAATCAGCTGGCCAGTAATACGCTTCGCATGATTTAAATTAGCATTGACTAAATTCAACGCTCGCCAGTTTTCTGGCGAGCGTTTTTTACTAAAGATTCGAAGCGGTTTGTCGGTGCCGTTTTGTTAAGAACTCCGTAGGCAACAGTTGGTGGGGCACACGTCGTGCGATGCGGGCATCTGGCCGATGACCTTCTTTTCGCTGCTGTTCATTCGCTCCAAAATTAGATCACGAATCATCTCGACGAACTTGGGGTGAGTGCCAACGGTTTTAGCGCGGACCATTTCTAAGTCCAGTTCTTCGCATTTTTCTTTGGCTTCGACGTCCAGGTCAAAGATGACTTCCATGTGATCAGATAGGAATCCGATTGGCATCACGACGACGCGTTTGAACCCTTCTTGTTTGATTTGATCCATGTAGTCGCAAACGTCGGGTTCCAACCATGGTTGATGTGGCGGGCCACTGCGGCTTTGGTAGACCAGTTTCCAGTTGGCGATTTGGCAATGGTCGGCGACCAGTCGACTGGCCTCTTGTAGTTGAGCTTCATAGCGACAGCCGTTGGCCATCGACTGCGGGATACTGTGAGCAGTAAAGACGACGAACAAGTCACCGGGATCGCTCAACTGAGCCATGCCTTCTTGCAGTCTCAAGCCGCACGCTTCCACAAAAAAGGGATGGTTGAAAAAGACTCTCAATTTATCGACGGTCGGAGCGTCGGTTCCCACCGTTTGCCGTGCATTGATGATGTCTTCGCGATACTGGCGGCATCCCGAGTAGCAGCTGTAGCCAGACGTAAAAAAGGCCAGCGACTTATTTATTCCGTCCTGTTTCATTTTTGACAACGTGTCTGGAATCATAGGATGCCAGTTGCGGTTGCCGAAATAGATCGGTAGGTCGATCCCTTGCTGATCAAAATCCTGTTGGAGTGCTTGGATTAAGTCGCGATTTTGTTGATTGATGGGGCTGAGGCCGTCGAATTGATAGTAATGTTCCGCAACTTCCAACATCCTGGCCTCGGGCACATTCCGGCCTCGTAGGACATTTTTGAGAAAGGGCATGACATCATCACGTTTTTCAGGCCCTCCAAAGGACACAACCAGTAAACTTTGATACTCACTCATCAGAACTCTTGGGGTTGGTGGTTGTAAACGTGTGTTTTAACGTGATTTTTGGGGTCCGTGTCATTTTGTCGCAGACAAAAAGGCGTGACCTTTTTTTGGCTTGCTCTAGAATGCTCCTTAGGTATTACGAGCATTCTGGACGTCAGTTTACGATGGAAATGAGCATTTGAAATATGGGATTAATTTGCCTTAGCTATTCCCATCTACATACTTCGATCGCATTTCGGGAAAAGATTCATTTTGATCGAAATGCCGTCGCCAATGCCTGCGCTCGGTTTCGCTGCGGCGACGATCCGGCCAACCCATTCTTGGAGTTGGCAGTTCTTTCCACGTGCAACCGGACTGAGATTTACGCCTACTGCAGTGACTCAACCGCAGGCGAGACGACAACGGCAACCGACCAATTTCAGGCAGTCGGGGAACCGTTGCCGAATGAACCATCGGTAGATTCTATTTGTGCTGATTCGTTCCTGATGTTGAACGATCGGAACGTCGAAATTCAAAAACAGTTGTTGTTGCGATTTGTGGCCGAGGCCCGAGGCATGACCGTGGCGGAATTGCAGCAACAGGCTCGCTGGTATCACGGTCCGACGGTGCAAGGACATTTGGCGCGAGTGGCCGCTGGTCTGGAGTCCATTGTTTTGGGTGAGCCCCAAATTTTGGGACAGGTGGGCGACGCCATGCGGATGGGCCTGGTTATGAACAGTGCCGGCCCAATTATTTCAAAGTTGTTTCAAACGGCGATCGGTGTCGGACGTCGAGCCAGAACTGAAACTGAAATCGGTGTGCACTCTTCCAACATTGCAACGTTGGCTGTAAATACGGCAGAGAAGCAGTTGGGATCGTTACAAGACAAGACGGTCGTGCTGTTGGGCGCCGGCGATATGGCCGATCTGGCATTGGCTCAGTTGGTCAAAAAAGGCGTGCAAGAGATCAAGATCGTCAATCGCACGATCGCCAAGGCGAAACAATTGGCCGACCAGTATCAGGGCTCGGCGTATGTATTCGAGCAAATTGCTGATGTGATGTTGCACGCCGACATTTTGATTAGTTCAACAGGTGCTCCGCACACTCTGGTTACTCTGGAAATGGTGGCGATGGCGATGCGTGAGCGACCAGATCGCCAGCTTTCGATTCTCGACATCGCCGTGCCACGCGATGTGGATGAGCGTGTCGATCACATTCCGAACGTGCAGCGTTGCGACATGGATGACCTGCAAATTGCTGCTGGGCAATCGGTGCAGTCGCGAGAGTTGGCGATTCCCAAAGTCGAACAAATCATTGAACAAGAAGTCGATCGGTTCGTTGCTTGGTTCCGTAGTGTCGGCATCGAGCAAACGGTCGCTGCACTACGTCGCAAAACCGAACAAATTCGAGAGTCTGAATGGTCGCGTTTGATGTCGCTTTTGCCGCATCTAGATCCGCAAACGGCTCAGGTGATCGAGCGTTTTTCACAGTCGCTGACGAACAAGTTGTTGCATGACCCGACGGTTAAACTGCGGCAACTGGAAGGCTCGCGATCGGCCGTCGATCACGGCGAGGCGATTCGTGAGTTGTTTGGGTTGACGGAAGACGTGGCCCAACCGACCCGTGCCGAGGCCAAGCGGGGATGAATTCGACGAGCAGCGACTCGCCATCAAACGGATTCGATGCGCCGAAAACAGTAATCTTTGGAACTCGGCGATCCAAACTGGCACTCTGGCAAACCCATCAAGTCAAGCAAAGACTGGCCGGGCACTTTCCAAAAATCGACTTTCAAGTTCGAGAGTTCAGTACACGCGGCGACGAAAATCTGCATCAGCCGCTACCCGAAATCGGTGGCAAAGGTCTGTTCACTGCGGAACTGGATCATGCATTAAAGCACTCGGAAATCGATATCGCCGTTCACAGTTTGAAGGACTTGCCTACCGAGCATGATCTGGATTTGGCGATCGTTCCGGTGATGGAACGCGAGGATGCTCGCGACGTTTTGGTGTCGCGATGCGGTTCAGCGTTGGTGGATCTTCCGGTTGCGGCAACGGTAGGTACCAGCAGTCCCAGACGGCAAGCTCAATTGGCGAGCATCCGTCCCGACCTGAATTTCCGCTCGATCCGCGGCAACGTCCCCACGCGAATTGCAAAGGTGCTAGATGGTCAATACGACGCCGCCGTTTTGGCAGCGGCAGGTATCGTGCGTCTGGCAATGCAACAGCACATTAGCCAATGGTTCTCGTTCCAGGAGATTTTGCCTGCCGCTGGACAAGCGATGGTCGCCGCCACCGTTCGCCGCAACGATGTGTTTATGGCTGATCTGCTGAAGACCATTTTCAATCCAATCGATAGCCAGTGTGTGCAGGCCGAGCGATCGTTGCTACAGAAACTAGGTGGTGGGTGTTCCGCACCTATTGGTATCGCAGCGACCAAGACCGATGGGCAGTTTCAGATGCAGGTTGTTGTCAGCAGTATGCAGGGCAAGACGGCGTTGACATCGCAAGTGGTCGGCGATGACCCTGAACGTTTGGTGTCGGAGCTGGCTCACTTGCTGCATCAACAAAACGTCGACGAGCTGTTATCTGAATCCAGAGTGATGACGACTGCAACAAAGAATTCGTTGGCCGGTAAACGCATCGTGTTGACTCGTTCTCAGGAGCAGTGTGTCGGTCATCATCAGCAGCTAAAAGCGATGGGTGCCGATCCTATTTCGATACCCGTGATTCGCTTTCAAGCGTTGGAGTCGCCGGCGCAGGATGACGATCCGTTACAACAACTATCTAGTTTTCAGTGGATCGTGTTCACCAGTTCCAACGGAGTCCGTTTCTTTTTTCAGAGACTAAAAGCGGCAGGAGCCTCGATTGACCACTGTTCGGTACGCTTCGCCTGCGTTGGATCGAAAACGTCAGCCACGCTATCGCAGTTTGGCCATCAAGCAAGTTTGGTGCCCGACTGTCACAATGGTGACTCATTGGTCTCTGCCATTCAGGCCGAATTGGCGACGGAAAAATCGGACATGAAAGGTCGGCGGTTTTTGTATCCTTCGGCGAAAACGATTGCCACCGATTGGCCCGCTCAACTAGCTAGGTTCGGATGTGAAGTGGTGCAGTGGCCCATTTATGAAACGATTGCTGTCGACATGGCGGAACCGTCCATTCAGCAATTGCGTGAAGGAGTGGATGTGTTGACGTTCGCCAGTCCCAGCGCGGTGACCAGTTTTTGTGCTCAGATAGGCAAGCACGACCTGTTCCAGAAAATTCAACAAGAAGTGATGACCGTTTGTATTGGTAAGACGACTGAATCGGTTGCTCAAACTGCGGGATTTCGGGTAACGGAAACGCCACAGCACGCTACCATGAACGACTTAATCGAAGGTCTGCCGGAACTGTTAGCCAACAAATAATCAAATAGAAATGACTCGCAATAAACGATGACCTTGGAAGACCAAACGCCAACTGATGCCACTGACGATCCATCCGGAGCGGCAGGCAAACTGTCCCGACGTCCACGGCGTTTGCGACACTCGGCGGCGCTGCGACGTATGTTGCAACAATTCCAGATCCGAACCGACGACTTGATTTTTCCATTGTTTGTGACTCACGGCAACGATGTCAAACGTCCAATTGAATCAATGCCGGGTCAATTTCAGTTTTCGGTTGACCGAGTGGTCCAAGAAGCTCAAGAGGCCTTTGAACTTGGCATCCCAGCTGTGATTTTGTTTGGCATTCCTGCGACCAAAGACGATATGGGCAGTGACGCCTACGCCGACCAGGGGATTGTTCAGCAAGCGATAAAAGCCATTAAGAAGCAGCTTCCGCAGCTGCTAGTGATTGCCGATACCTGTCTGTGCGAATACACCAACCATGGTCATTGTGGGGTGGTTGATGTTGATAGTGGCTACTTGTTGAATGATCCGACGTTACAGCTTTTACAGCGTATCGCCGTGTCGCAAGCCAAAGCCGGGGCCGATATCATTGCACCCAGCGGCATGATCGACGGGATGGTGCAGGCCATTCGCGAGTCACTGGATCAGCATGGCTTGGACAACACACCCATCATGTCGTACAGCGTAAAATACGCTTCGTCGTATTATGGCCCGTTTCGAGACGCCGCCGATGGTGCTCCGCAGTTCGGCGATCGGCGCACTCATCAAATGGACCCTGCTGAAAAACGCCAAGCTATTCAGGAGGCTCAGTTGGATGTCCAACAAGGTGCTGATTTCCTGATGGTCAAACCGGCATTGGCCTACTTGGATGTTATCAGCGAGCTAAGACAACGGTTTCCTGAGATGCCGATTGTTGCCTACAACGTTAGCGGCGAGTACTCGATGGTTAAAGCGGCGGCCGCCAACGGGTGGTTGGACGAGCGAGCGGTCGTTATGGAAACTTTGATTGGAATGAAGCGTGCCGGCGCTGACTTGATTATCACCTATCACGCCAAGGATATCTGCCAATGGCTCAGCCAGTAGAAACACCCGAACTACCCACAATCAACGTCGCCGAACGGGGACGCGGCGCGGACGGTAAACCGATCTCATTGGATCGACGTCTGTTTATGCAGTTCATGGCGCTTGGAAATTGTCCCAACGTGTCGGCCGTCACAGACATGTTGACTGCTGAAAATCCACAAGCGACTTTGTATCAAGACTTGCATGACCCGACCGGCTTGGGGTTGCTGTTGTTCAGCGAAAACGCGGACTACCTGTTGGATACGATCAATTCGTTGTTTTCACAGCCGGCGCTTGCCGACTGTCATGTCAAACCCGAATACACGATGTTAGGACGAACCTACTCGATCGGCTACGAATCAGACCTGGAAGAGGTGTTGATTCGACGACCGGTGACTCGCGTTTGTAATCCCGATTTGCCTTGGAGCATTTGGTACCCCGTGCGTCGTAGCGGTGAATTCGAACGAGAATCAGCTGACCAACAAAAGAAGATGTTGATGGAACACGGCGGGATCGGTCACGCGTTTGGTAAGGCCGGGTATGCCACGGATATCCGCTTGGCCGCTCACGGACTGAACAAAGAAGACAATGACTTTATTGTTGGTTTGTTGGGTAAAGATCTGTTTCCGCTTTCGGCGCTCGTGCAACGAATGCGACGCACTCGGCAGACCAGCGAGTTCATTAAAAACATGGGTCCCTTTTTTATCGGCCGCGTCGTCTGGCAGACCAGTGCCGAACGTGATTGGAAGTAACCAAACGATGGCCGAAAATCAAACCGAGAACGTGCAAGTGTCACAGCAAAACTCTTTGGAAAACAGCCGGTTCCTGAAAGCCTGTCGGTGCGAACCAGTCGACTGCGTGCCGATTTGGTTGATGCGTCAAGCCGGACGTTATATGTCCGTCTATCGCGAGATCCGCAAACATCACTCGATGCTAGAAGTCATCGGAACGCCTCGTTTGGCAGCTGAAGTTACGATGCAACCGATCGACGCCTTCGATCTGGATGCGGCGATCATTTTTTCCGACATCCTGCCTCCGCTGATCGGTATGGGCTTGGATCTGGACTTCGTGAAGGGAGTGGGTCCCAAGTTGAACAAACGGATCGAATCGGTGGAAGACGTGGCCGCACTTAAGGTGCCCAAGGCTGTCGACATCATGGGCCCGACCTTGGAGGCCATTCAATTGGTCCGCAAGGAATTGGAACCGCGAGGGATTCCGCTGATCGGTTTCGCAGGGGCACCCTTTACCTTGGCATGCTACGCGATCCAGGGTAGTGGCTCAAAAGTCTACGAGTTGGCTAAACGGTTCATGTACACTCACCCAGAATCATGGGCTGAGCTAATGAACAAGTTGGTCGATGTTGTAGCCGACTATTTGTTGCAGCAAGCCAAACATGGCGCGTCGGCATTGCAAGTGTTCGACTCGTGGGCGGGAGTTTTGTCTCAAACGGATTATGTACGCTTCATCCAACCTCACAACACTCGCCTGTTCCAACTGATCCAAGAGGCGAATGTGCCAACGATCAATTTCAGTACCGGCACCTCTACCCATTTAGGAACGATTGCCCAATGTGGTGGCGATGTTGTGGGGGTCGATTGGCGAATCTCGTTGGAGACCGCCAATTCAGCGATCAATACGGACCCGACCAAGCAAGTCGCCGTTCAAGGAAACTTGGACCCGACGGCTTTGTTAGCGCCGTGGTCAGAATTGAAGAGTCAAACGGATGCGGTGTTGCAGGCCGGTAAATCAACGCCATCGCACATTTTCAACCTGGGACACGGCATTCTGCCGCCAACGCCAGTCGAATCCGTCAAGCAACTGGTCGACTACGTCCACGAAGCGTCCAGCTAGGTTTGTAAAATGGGTGCCAGAGTAGCAATCGTAGGCGGTGGAATTTCTGGACTGGCCACTGCCTACTATTTGGAGAAGCGAGCCAGCCAAGGTGAATTTGACGCTATCGATTTGTTCGAAAGCTCGGATCGCTTGGGGGGCAAGATCTTTACGAGTTGCCAGGACGATTTGATTTTGGAGATGGGTGCCGAGAGCTTTCTGGAACGCAAACCTTGGGGCATTCAACTCTGTCGCGAACTCGGAATCGAATCCCGTTTACAATCCACCCGACCCGAGACTCGCAAAACCTTTATCTGGCAGAACGGTCAACTTCATCGATTGCCCGAGGGGTTAAGTGGATTCATCCCGGCCAATCTGGCCAGCTTGAAAAAGACGAAACTGTTGGGGCTGTTTGGTAAAATTCGAATCGCCGCCGATTTGATTTTGCCTGCCAAGAAATCTGATGAAGACGAGTCGGTGGCTCGGTTTATCTCGCGACGCATCGGTCGGCAGGCTTATCAACGAATCGCTGAACCGTTGTTATGTGGAATTTATTGTGCCGATGGAAATCAACTTAGTCTGCAAGCCACGTTTCCTCAGCTGCGAAAGCTGGAGAAAGAACATGGCAGTTTGATTAAAGGGCTCCGAGCTCAAAAAGCGAAATCCAGTGACTCGGACTCCAAAAAATCGCCGTTCATTACGTTCGATTCGGGAATGTCAACTCTGATCGAGGCAGTTTCCAGCCAACTGGAAATGACCAACGTCTATCGAGACACGAAAGTTGGAAACGTTGATCACGTTGATCGCAAATGGGTGCTGACGGGGCAAACCAAAGACACCGTCCCCAGCGATCGATACGATGCCGTGGTGATCACGACGCCGTCCTACGTTACGGCTGGCTTGCTGCCTGGTCTGGATCCGACGATTGGCGAGTCTCTTTTGAAGATCCCGCACGCAACCACCGCCACCGTCAATTTGTGGTTCGATGATCGACTGCAGCACTCGTTGGACGGTTACGGGTTTGTGATTCCCAGTGCTCAACAAAAAACGATGACGGCCGCGACCTGGACCTCCTCGAAACACTACGGACGAGCACCCGAATCGGTGAAGTTAATTCGAGCTTACTTGGGAAAATCCGGAAACGAAATTGACCCGGAACAATCGGACCAACAGTTGGCGGACATCGCAATTGCCGAGCTGGCACGGACAATGGGAATCCAAGCCTCACCCGTCGGTTTTCGAGTGCACCGGTGGGTGAAAGGTTCACCGCAATACACGATGCAGCACCCGAGTCTGCTAAGTCAGATAGCAAATTCTCTGCAACCATACGACGGTCTTTACGTTACCGGGGCTTCCTATCGAGGGGTCGGGATTCCTGATTGCATACGGGTTGCCGAGGAAACAGCGAAGTCGATAATCAGTCGAACATAAAAATGAGTCTACAAAAGTATTAAGCGAGCAATGGTAAGTAAATCTGAGTCTCTTTTTGATAAAGCCAAAAAAATATTTCCCGGTGGTGTTAATTCGCCGGTCCGGGCCTTCAAGGCGGTGAGTGGAACGCCGCCGTTTATCGAAAAGGGATTGGGCCCCTACCTGTTTGATGTCGACGGAAATCGCTATGTCGATTTTGTGCTGTCCTATGGCCCATTGATCTTAGGGCATTGCGATCCTGATGTGATGCAAGCGATTCAGGCAACGGCAAGCACGGGTACCAGTTTTGGTATGCCTCATGAACAATCGTTACGTCTGGCCCAGTTGATTCAAGCCGAGATGCCGTCGTTAGAGATGATGCGGTTCGTCAATTCAGGAACAGAAGCCACGATGTCAGCATTGCGTCTGGCCCGCGCTTTTACTGGGCGAGACAAAATCATCAAGTTTCAAGGTTGTTATCACGGTCATGCTGACCTTTTGCTCGTTCAAGCTGGTTCCGGTGTTGCCACGCTAGGCCTGCCCGATTCGCCAGGCGTTACTGCCGCGACCACCGCTGACACCTTGGTTGCACCGTTTAACGATCTTCAAGCGGTCACACAGCTCGTTGCAGAACACGGACAACAAATTGCCAGCATCATTGTCGAACCCGTCGCCGGTAATATGGGTTTGGTGGCTCCAGAAGACGGATTCTTGGAAGGTCTGAAACAGCTTTGTCAGGAATGCGGAGCCGTGTTGATTTTCGATGAAGTGATGACAGGTTTTCGAGTTGCTCGGGGCGGCGCTCAAGCACTGTATTCGGTGACGCCTGATTTAACGGTTTTGGGCAAAGTGATTGGCGGCGGCTTGCCCGTCGGCGCCTACGGCGGTCGTCGTGAAATCATGGAGCACGTGGCCCCAGCGGGAGCCATGTATCAAGCGGGCACACTTTCCGGTAATCCATTGGCCATGGCTGCCGGCATCGCCACACTAGAAAAGATTGCCAATGACGAGGTTTGGGATGGGTTGGCAAAAGTCGCTGAAATGTTGGACGAGGGTGTCCGTCTGGCTGCCAAAAAACACAACGTGCCACTGTCTATCTCGCGAGTGGGCACGATGAGTACCTTCTTTTTTGCGGAGCAGGCACCCAAGAATTGGACGGAGGTCAGCCAAACCGATACCGACCAGTTTCAAAAGTTCTTTCGGGCGATGTTAGACGCGGGAGTGTTTTTTGCACCTTCACCTTTTGAAGCCGCCTTTATCTCGACTGCCCACGACGAAGCCGCCATTGGTCACGTTGTCAAAGCGGCTGACTTGGCTTTTGGAAAGCAAATTTAAAGAAACCAGATTTGAAGAAACCGATTTTGATTCGCAAAACCAAACACGATGTTTTTTCGCGTTGTCGGTTACCTGTTCACGGTTTTGACGATTCCGGTTGTCGCCAAAAACAGAAGTCCCGAGGTCGTAGCGATGGGGCCGGCTGGCGAAATGTCCAATGCCACGCCCAACCAAACGCCTAAGGCCGCAGCCGCGGCCCCCAACAGAGGACCCAGCACGAACATAGTTGGTAACCGTTTAGTCAACAGGTTGGCAGTGGCGGCAGGCACGATCATCAAGGCGACCACCAAGATCGTGCCGGCGGTTTCAAACGCGGCGACGGTTGTCATTGAGACCAACGCCAGCCACGCCGCATGTAGTAACTTGGGGCGAAACCCCATTAGCTTGGCTGTCGCTTCGTCAAACGCCATCAGTTTTAGTTCTTTATAAAATGTCACGATGAAGCAAGTCAAAACACCAAACAGTAACGCCATCGTTACAAACGCTCGAGGCCCAAACGATCGACCGCCGAGTTGAATTTCGTTCAAAGCTGCCAGCGACAGATTACCGTCGATGATGCAATCGGCATGAAAGCGAACGTTGCCGAGATTAGTAGCGCTGGCAATTACGCCCACGCTAAATAATGCTGAAAACACGATCCCCAATGCCGCGTCACGATGGACCAATTGAGTACTGGCAATTGCTTGTACTAAGCCGACCATAATCAAACCACTCAAACCGGCCGCAATAATCAATAACAGCGAACTGCGATCGGGAATAAATATGTAAGCCAAAATGATCCCAGGTAGCACAGCATGACTGAGCCCTTCGGATATAAACGCCTCGCGCTTCACGACCAACAGAGTGCCACAAACAGCGCAAGCCATGGCTGTCAAAATGCCGATCGCGAATGTCCAAAACAACAGTGGGGTCATGGCGAATCCCCCGCAGCACGTGATCTGAAAATGCGGCTAGAGATGACGCCTCGTTGTGGTGCCAGGCAAATGGAAATCACAAACAAAAATACGCATACCAAAATGATTACCGGGCCCGTTGGCGCATTATTGATCGAGGCGCTTAGGACGGACCCTACGCAACCCGAAACGGCCCCGATGCCTGCTGCCAGGCAGACCATGCTGCCCAGCGACTTCGTCCATTGTCTGGCGGCTGCTGCAGGAGTAATTAACATCGCAATCATCAACACAACCCCGATGCTCTGGATACCAATCACGATGGCCAAGACGGTCAACGTGATCAGTAGCAAATCCAGTAAGTTGAATCGATAGCCAGATGTTTGTGAAAAGACTGGGTCGAAAGTGAAGACTTTCAATTCTTTCCAGAATATCAACATCAAAGCAACGGCGATCAGGCCAATGGTGCAAATCATTGTTAGGTCGTTGCGAGTCATCAGGGCCGCTTGCCCAAATAGATACCCTTCCAAACCTGATTTGCCGGGTATCGTTGGCGTGGTGCGTTGCACCCACCGTAATAAAAAGATGCCTCCGCCAAAAAACAGAGCCAACATAACACCTAAGCTGCTGTCTGGACGAACACGACAGTGCCTAAGCAACCAGCTGTTGATGACTAGAGATAGGATTCCGGCGAAGATGGCACCTGGGACTAACACCAACAACGATTTGCTGCCCTGCCCTGTCAACCAATAGCTGGCCAAAAAAAAGATCATGACGCCGAACAACGACGAGTGAGCGATCACGTCCCCGACTAAACTCTGCTGACGTAGGTAGGCGAAACAGCCCAGGCCACCAGAAATCGCGCCAACCAAGCTGGTACCCAATGCGACCGTCTGAAACGTTGGGTCGGTCAGTAATTCAAAGAATGTCAAAACGTTCTGGCCTGTTTAAAGAGCGTTGTAGGTGGCCTTCACGTTGGTTTCGGTGAATGTCGAATCGACGGGGCCTGTGGCAATCACGGTGCCGTTGATAAACGTCACCTCGTCCAGATACTGACAGGCAGTTTTTAGATCGTGTTGAACAACGATGATGGTTTTTCCCTGGTCACGCATCTCGTGAAGCAATTCTACGATCGTCGCTTCCGTGGTTGCGTCCACGCCATTGAACGGTTCGTCCAGAAAATAAATGGGCGCGTCTTGCACAAACGCTCTGGCAAGAAACGCTCGTTGTTGTTGACCGCCCGATAGGTTGCCGATTTGGCGATGTGAGTATTCTGCGATTCCTAGACGATCCAGAGCGGCGTCGACTTGTAGTCTTTCCTTTTTGCGAGGGCGGCGAAACCAACCTAGCCGTCCATAGGTTCCCATCGTTACCAGATCGCGAACCGATATCGGAAAGTCCCAGTCGATCGTGTTACGCTGCGGAATGTAACCGACAAGCTTGCGAGTCACACAAAAAGGCTTGCCCAGTACGGATACTTCGCCGG
The DNA here is from genome assembly GCA_964543985.1 of uncultured Pirellulaceae bacterium. Classification (GTDB taxonomy): domain Bacteria; phylum Planctomycetota; class Planctomycetia; order Pirellulales; family Pirellulaceae; genus CAJQPP01. The sequence goes on from CAZJBW010000021.1 coordinate 62,002, forward strand.
CAGTCTTGGGTATCAGGCTAAGGATTGATTTCAATAGTGTGCTTTTCCCGGCACCGTTGGGGCCGACCAATCCCATCACCGTCTGTTGCGGTATGGAAAGGTTGATTGACTGTAGGACTTTGGTCGCGCCATAGGCAACCGAAAGTCCACGAGTCTCAATGGCGGGAATCGACAAAGTCATTCGGCATCTTCTTCGTTTGACAAAGCTGCGAAAATGACATCCACGTTCGAACGGAACGCTCCCAGGAAGGTGTTGTACGGAGCCGACTCGCCCAAGTCGTCTGAGTACAGAGGTTGTTGCACGATGTTGACTTTCCAGCCTCGTGCTTCACAGGCCTCGGACAACGATCGGGTGACCTGAGCGTTAGTGATAGTTTCCAAGAAGATCGCCGGAATCTTTTCTTGGCAAATCAACTGGGCGATTTCACGAATCTTTTGAATGTCCGCCTCGGCATCATTGCTGACACCCAGCGGAGCACTCGTTTTCATCCCGTAGTTTTTCGCGAAGTAACCGAAGGCATCGTGAGCACTAATGATGGTGCGACGGTCTTCCGGTATTTTGTCCAGTTTGCTTTTGGCCCACTGATGAGTCTCCTTAAGTTTGGCAATGTACTTGGTGCTATTTTCGCGATACAACGCAGCGTGTTGGCCATCGATCTCGACCAAGTGGTCGGTCAACGCCTGAACGGATTTCGCCCAACCTGGAAGATCGTTCCAAACGTGTGGATCGAATGGTGCAGCGGGGTCCGTCTTGCCGTCCTCGACCCAGTCCAGACGATTCGATGTAGGAAACGCCGATGCCATTGACCATGACTTCTCTTTGAAGGTGCCATGTAAATGCTCGTCCAATTTGGCTTCCAAATGATAGCCGTTGTAAACGATCAAATCGGCATCCACCATCGCCTGGACATCGTTGAAACTGGCACTGAAAGAATGCGGGTCAACGCCGGGTCCACAAAATAATTTGAGGGTCGTTGGTGTGCCTTCGACAATGTGTTGCAGCGCCGAATGGATTTGCCCAGTGGTCGCAATGACTGTGATTCCAGCGTTCGCGGAATCGTTACTAGTTGAATTCGTGCAGCCAACGATACAAGCCAGCAGCGCAACGATTGACCAGACGGAAATTTTATAAGACTGATTTAACATAGTTGGTTTTAGATTTTTTGAGCTTTGCAAAGTGCCTTTTTGGAGCACGCCAATCGACTGCATTTCTTGCAGCGATGGGTCGCGATTAAACAGAATCGTTCTTGATTCCGTTTCTTGCATTTCGCTTTCTTTTTCTGCTTACACAGCGTTTTCATACCTATCCTTCAAGCTGTTCACGGAGAATGTGCGCGAGTCGAGACAGTTGGCCGATGGATCAACGTGAGCGAGAACGGAACCAAGCATTCGCGAACTGCGAACCTGCGTTGGTTATAAAAGGCCACGACGACACACCGACTTTTCTATCAGTGGACTACCGCTGCGTGGCTGGCGAGAAAGTAACCGTTTCCGGTCCTTTTGGCTTGCTGCGATTGCTGGCAATCATTGTAAGACCCAGACGATGAATCTGGGGTCTGACCATTGGAATCAAATTCCAAATAACGTTCAAGACTTTTTGCAGGTTTTGGGGAGAAAAGGCACCAAAATGCCCGATTTTGGCCGAATGAAGTGGTTCTTGGCCACGTTAGTAGCCGTCGATCCAAAGGGGCGCAAGTATCAAAGACGAACGCATTCGGCACCGCGACAGGGCCGGACCGTGAACCAGCTAGTGATTTGCTCGAACCGATCCTGGTACTGGTCTGTGATTTGTCTAGCCACCGCTTCTGTTCTCTTAGGTTCCACGATCGCAATCACCGAGCCACCAAACCCACCGCCCGTCATTCGCATTCCCCAGACTCCGCCAGCCGAATCGGACAGCTTGCGGCCGCAATCGACCAGGTAGTCCAGTTGCGGGCAGCTTACTTCGAAGTTGTCTCTCAATGAATCGTGACTAGCAAACAATTGTTGACCGAGTGTTGCAAGATCGTGGCGGCCGATCGCATCAATGGCCACTTGGCAACGTTGGAATTCAGTCATTACATGTTTCAATCGTTTTGCTTCCAACGGTTGTAGTTGCGATTCGAATTCGGGTAGGGACTCCAGCTTTAGTTCGCGAAACGAACCGACATTCAATTGACTCAAGACATCGGCGCACTGTTGTCGACGGTCAGCGTAGGATCCGTCTGCAAGTTGATGTCTAACGTTGGAATGGATTACAAGCAAAGTGGCGTCGTTGTTTGGCCACGGCAAGTGTTGATGAGTGTTCGATTGACAGTCCAATGCCAACAGATGGTCTGTTTTTCCAAACACGACCGCCGACTGATCCATGATGCCACACGGTACTCCGGCAAATTGGTGCTCTGATTTTCGACATAGCTCAACCAATTGAACAGGGGACATGCTGCATTGACACAATTCAGTTAGCAAAGTTGCAAAGGCGACTTCGACCGCCGCACTACTGCCCAATCCTGCGCCCGCAGGCAACGTTGTACAGATCACGGCATCGAAACCAGGTAAATCCAGACCCTGTTGTTGAAACGCCGAAAAGACACCTCGGATATAGTTCTGCCAATTTTGAAGAGCTTGAGGAACACGCTCGATCTTTTCCTGAGCGTTTACTTGGAAGTCAGCACCCAGTAACTCGCTGAATACGCGAATCGAGTTCGACTGGTTGGCAGCTGCTGCAACATAGATTCCGCGATCAATGGCCGCCGGCAATACCACCCCGTCGTTGTAGTCGACGTGACCGCCAACCAAATTGACGCGCCCAGGCGCCCAGGCAATATGGCTGGCAGTGCGCTGAAAACGACGCTCTAACAAACGGGCGGTGGCAGTAGCGACTCGTTGATCCATAACGGTGAGTTTTGCGTTTGAATGGGAACTGGCAATCGCTGTCGGGCAGCGTTGCCATCGTTATACCATGCCAGTTGCGAAAGTGCTTTAGAAGGTAAGCACTAAGCCTTTGTTTCGCTCAACGAATAACCGTAAGCCAGCAACTGTTCACTCGCTTCTGATTCGAACTTAAGAACCAAGTCCTCTGGAAAGTCATCTTTGTAACCGCCGACTTTACCTTTGCGTACAAACGAATGTTCCGGATTCCAGTCGGGGTTGTCCCAGCCGAATTCCTTTTCCTTTTTCTGCATCATAGCGAACGAGTTACCATCAATGCATCTTTGTATCAACTCGTCGTCTCGTTCTAAGCCCATGAATTGGCATATGCGTTTCATTTGCTGCAACGGATCACTGTGCAGGTCTTCGTAGTGAACGATCAGCATGTCAGCGTTAAAAGGGTTCGCATTCCATTGTTCAACGTGTTGATGCCATTTGCAGGGAAATAATCCCTCGCCGTCAACAATCATTCGTTCCAATGAAACCGGTT
>CAZJBW010000022.1:0-45623 GCA_964543985.1 uncultured Pirellulaceae bacterium
AACACAGCACGCCAAACCGCCTCGCGCGATGTTTCTGCCTTTCATGATGGGCCATTTGTTTGGCGTGCCACATCATAATCAGTTGCAACGTCAGATCTTGTTGACGTTGCTCGATCGCATTACAGCAGCACAGCAAAGCGGAGACATCTTTTTCTTTGACTACACCTGGGCTCAAGCGAGAAAGGAAGCGAAACAGTTGGCCAAATAACTCGCCCAACACATGAAAGCTGCAGCCTAGATAGGCACTGTTTATCTATTCAAAAATTCGTCGATCAACTGTAGCCGAAGGGCGCAAGCCCTCGGGTTTTCGCGGTTTACCGGACGGCTCGCGCCCTACCGCTGCAATTAACAATCAGTGCCTAATCACTTGATCCAGCGTTGTCATTATTTGCGAATCAGAACGGTAAAGATTTTGTGCTTGCGGTCGCCAGATTCTTGCCAAATTTCGTCAATGATTTCGAAGTCGGAGAGGATCGAGTTTCGCAAGCCGTCCGAAATTTTGGTTGAAAACGATGGGTACTCATTGATTACCACCAAGTCCACATTTTTCTCCAGCAGTCCGTTTCGCAATTTATCTTTGTCAGCATAAAGCTCTGGATGGAAAAATTCGTACATCACGCCATTGAACGGTTTTCGATCCGTGAGGAAGGCAACTTCGGGAGCGTCAGGTAAAGCAAACACTGTGTCGCCCTGCTCCGAGTTTGCCTCGACCAAATCGATGATCCGTTTGTAGACGTCAACTTCATCGGCGCCGACCAGCAACCGGCAGCGGTTGGATTGGAACTTTGCAAATTCAGGGGCGACATAGTTCGCATTTAGGCAACTACCCGGGCTCGGAGTTTGGAAACGGACAAGACTGACCGCGATAAAAAAGCAGGCCAAAATGAACAACGCTCGTTTGCCGTTCGCGTTTTGCAGTTTTGATGCTCCGCAAGCAGCCAAGAGAAAAGCCGGTGCTGCGTAGAAGAAGTAAATCGGAAAAGCAAAGGGAAACTGAATCAGGCTGACGAAAAAGGCGACAGCCGTGATAATAAAAAACCGTTGACGTTCGACTTCATTCAACTCCGATCCTCGGAATACCAAAGTAAGAACATTGCCGACGATCAAAATCGGACCAAGGTTTCGGAAGCTGTTGAAAACGATAGTAAACCCGAACTTGGTGAACGTAAGGAGAACCAATGCGATGCAAATCGCGACCACGACCCAAATCGAACTCTTTGGTTTCGAGATCTCGCGAGGTGAATTCGGGACGACCAAAAACACCACGCACGCTAATATGAGACTGGGGGGAAAGCTATATAAATTTGGAAATGGAAACGTTGCAGCAGAAGCCCGCTTGCCCGGCATGACGAATGTTCCATGTAACCAATCGCTGATCGCACCTTGGGTTCCGTAATAACCGGCAAGCAATCCAATTGGAATTGCGCAACCAATGAGCAGCGGAAGGCAATCCGCTATGAGTGTTCGAGCACGGAAGGCGAATGAACCCTTTACGCCGCCCATTTCTTTGCGAACCACGAACAACGTCAGGGCAAAGAACGGAATCACAAAATGAATGATTTGCATCATTGTGTCGGTCTTATTGACAAACACAAAACTTAACGCCGACGCGGCTAATAACGCGACCGAGATCAATACAGCGAAAAACCAGCTTCGTTCTTGCGGCTCTTTTTCAATTGCTTTTTCGGGTTGTTGCAAAAGGAAAGTCGAATCCTGATTCGCGCTGAGCTGGTTTCGATAAAGCACAAACAACAAAGCGGCAGCAAGCACAAAAAGGCCGCTTACTTTAAAGCAGACAGATACGCCGATCGCCGCACCAGCGAGCAATAAATATTGTTTCGCGTTGCATTCAGCAAACTTGATCAAACCCCAGGCGGCAACAGAGGCCATAAAAAGGTTGTACCAAGACGGCATCGGCGCGGAGTAAATCGGGATCGACCATGACGCAGCCAGGACCGTCGCAACTCCAGCTCCAAGCGGCATTACGAATCGCGTCGCAATTGAATAAACGCAAACCAAAAAGGGAACATACCAGCAAAACATCATCCAGCGCATTGAATGACAACTGACGCCCCAGAGTTTAAAGCTGAGTGCGTTTAGAAATGAAAGCGCACCGGTGTACATCTCGTCAAAGTCGCGGTGCGGGAGCAAGCCGTTTCCAACGTTGAGCGCCGAAAGACCAAGTTGCCCTTCGTCGTGGGGAAACCAGCCCTGGCCCAGCCGAAGCCAACCGATCAGCGCACCAGCGGCAACAGCGGCGACACCGATCCAAAACCGAGCCTGCAACGAGCTTTCGAATTTGGATTCCTGGTTAGCCATATTATCCTCATTCAAGAGGCTCTTCGATTCGGTTGCATTGGCCGCCAACTTGGATCCCCCGATCGTCAAAAGAAGCCTGGTTGGATAGCGCCACTTTTTTAGTCACTCCCGCGCAGGCGGGAGTCCATTGCTGGCAGTTCAGTAGATTCCCGCCTGCGCGTCAATGACTTGGGATTTCGCCACCAGGTGCCGTTTCGCAACTGCGCGCCAGAGCCCGGGCTGAGATCGACTTTCATTTCTTAAATCGTCTTATAGTTGACTCCACTTCAATCCAACGATTGATTTCGTATTAACTCAAAACGTCTCAATGCAGGAAGTTGAAATTATGGATCAAGCCAAATGTTAAAGTTTGCGGCTTTTGCGTTTTGGTCTGATCGTGTTGATCGACAATCGGCAATATCCTCAACCTACTTTCGAAACCAAGGCGTCGAATCATCAAAAGCGATAACGTCGACTTTGCCGCGTGGTATCTTTCTCCAGCAGGTTTCCTGGTTGCTTGGTTGGATTCGACCCAGCCGTACTTGATCCAGAGTTCCTGCCTTGGGAAAGCAACTCAACACGGTGGAAACGGAAACTGAGATGGGCGTAATCAAGAAACTTTCTGGCATCATGGCCAATCCAACAGTCTATCGGCTTTGGCAACAGCCCTTCGCGGATATGAAGTTCCGCCCCATTATCGAGCATAACGACATGTCCCAAGTCCGTCGTGTTCTTGATGTTGGTTGTGGGCCCGGTACCAATTCATTGTTCTTTGAAGACAACGAGTACCTCGGTCTCGACATCAATGAAGACTACATCATTGAGGCTCGCAAACGATTCGGGCGTGACTTTCAAGTCGCCGACGTTTGCACTTACCAAGCCGAACCTGAAAACCGGTTCGATTTTATCTTGATGAATAGCTTGCTTCATCACATCGACGACCAATACACAGACCGAATTCTTGAGCAGCTTGCAAAACAGCTTACGCATGATGGTCACATCCACATTCTCGATCTCGTTTTGCCTTCAGAAACATGCATCGCACGATCTCTAGCGCTTGCGGATCGTGGTGACTATCCTCGCCCGCTTGAGCGGTGGGAACCCATCTTCAGCAAGCATTTTGAAACGGTCGAATTCAAACCGTATCCGATTATGAAAGTCGGAGTGGTGTTGTGGAGCATGGTTTATTTCAAAGGTAAACCAAAAGTGTAAAGGCGAATCAAAAGCCTTCTATCCGATCAGAATCCACACTCAAACAATGAACATGGCACAACCTTCAAAAAAGACGACCGCTGATCCGACTTTCAAATTGTCAGTCGCGATTCCGGTTTACAACGAAGAGACCGTTCTGGACGAACTTTATCGTCGTCTACGCGCGGTTATCGACGAAGTTCCCGGTGGCGAGCACGAGATTGTTTTTGTTGACGACGGAAGTACGGACTCGACACGAGAGATGCTGTCTGCGCTCGCGATTGCCGACACACGAGTAAAAGCCATTTTCTTTTCTCGCAACTTTGGCCACCAGTCGGCGCTCAGTGCAGCTTTGGATCACGTAACCGGCGACGCGGTTGTGCTGATGGATGGTGATCTGCAAGACACGCCAGAAACGATCCCCCGGTTTCTCGAGAAATTCGACCAGGGATATGATGTTGTTTATGCGGTGAGGGAAAAGCGTAAAGAGTCTTGGTGGCTCAAAGCATGTTACGCCGGCGCATACAAAGTGATCCACTCACTTTCGAGTCTCAGTCTACCCCAAGGCACTGGTGATTTCGCGATCCTCTCAAAACGAGTCGTGCAGCGCATGACCGCGATGCCAGAGCGGCACCGCTATCTTCGTGGTCTTCGGCATTGGGTCGGCTACCGCCAAACCGGCGTTATCGTTGAGCGTGACGCCAGGCATTCTGGCGAAAGTAAATACAGTTTTGCAAAGCTGTTACAGTTGGCGTTTGACGGGATCTTTTCGTTCTCGGTCAAGCCGCTGCGAGCCGCGACGCTGATCGGTGTTATAACAATCGCCAGCGCGATCGCCTTTGCAGTGTTTTCAATAGTTGCCCATCTGTTTTTTAACCACTCGCCGCAAGGCTTCACTGCTTTGATAACTTGCTTAACAATGTTTGCCGGGATCCAGTTGCTCATTCTTGGCGTTATCGGTGAGTACGTAGGTCGCATCTACGAACAAGTGAAATTGCGTCCCATGTACGTGGTTGAGAAGGTCGTTGACGCGACCAACGCTCAGATTGATGAAAATTTCCCTGTCGAAACTGCTTCGCTCGAATCAAAGAGCGAGACCAGCAATTCCACGTTTCCAATCGTCGAAGTCCCTTCCGCCGATTGTTCAAATCCGATCAACTTCTAAGTCTTTGAAACATCATGGATCAAGCTTACGCAACTCAATACCGCAACCTTTATGAGCGCCACTGGTGGTGGCGATCTCGCGAAGTCGAAATTGTTGCCCAGCTGGAGAAGCATCTGTCGGGTCGCGATGATGCGGCAATCCTTGATGTTGGATGCGGCGATGGATTGTTTTTTGACCAGCTTCAAAAATTTGGGACCGTTGAGGGGGTCGAAGCCGATCCCAACACTATGACCAAAAACGGTAAATGGAGTGAGCAGATTCATTGCCGACTGTTCGACAATTCATTTGCACCTAATCGCAAGTACGATGCGATTTTGATGTTGGATATTCTCGAGCACATGCCCGACCCTGACGGTGCTCTCGAGCACGCACATACACTGCTGAAGCCCAATGGCGTTCTGATCGCAACCGTGCCGGCTTTTAATTCGCTGTGGACAAGCCACGATGATCTAAACCACCACTACATTCGCTACACCAAGAAAACGTTTTGCCCACTGGTCAAAAATGTTGGGTTTGGCTCCCTTGAATCCCGCTATCTGTTCCATTGGACTTGTCCTGTCAAGTTAATGATTCGACTCAAGGAATGGATGCTCGGCGGAGAGGCAAAATCGCCTACGGTTCCGTCTCGTATAGTGAACTTCGTCTGTAAAACGCTGAGTCGACTTGAACAGGCGACCATATCCCGCTTGCCAATGCCCTTCGGTAGTTCATTGATGGTGACCGCACGGCCAAAGCGATGAGATCGTCTCCGTTTTGATATGGAGATAATCCACCAGCGCTTCAAAGCTACCAGTCCTGTTCTTTTTCTTGGTCACTGGGCCAGACCTTTTTCAATTGCGAGCTGGAGTATCGTCTTGGCGATCTTTTCGAGTGGTTTCGATCCAATTTCGATCTCCAACGCATCGAGATATTTAGAAAAAGATTTGTTATCCACTGCGAACAAACGAGTCGATTTCGGGATGAACCCCTCGCGATGAACTGCCAAATCAAGCAATATGTTGTTTTGCCGCAAAGTTCGCTGGGTGTTGCCTGGAAATAGTTTCCAGTTGGTATGGCTTTGGAATTTGATGAAAACTGTAAAAATTAATTGCGCCACCCACCTGCCAACCTGCAGGGTTCTTAAAATCGAACCGTTAATAAATAAAACCGAACCGTTAAACGACATCGGAGACTTACCTCTGGCTTATGACTTTGGTTGTTCGTCAAAATCACCTGTCGTTGCAAAGTGGGAAGCGATTCATGGCTATTAAGGTAATCTTCTTTGATCTGGGCGATACATTGGTCACCAGAAAGGACTGGCTGCCATCAGCGAAAGAGACACTCGGCAAACTGAAAAAAGCTGGGATCAGCTTGGGAGTCATCTCCAATACGGGCAACTTGATTCGCGAAAATTTGTTGAGCGATTACCTACCGGACGACTTCTCGTTCGACTGGTTCGAAGAATCGATGGTGCTGTTGTCTTCCGAAGTCGGAGTCGAGAAGCCGAGTCTTGGGATCTTCAATATGGCCATCAATCACGCCAACGTTTCACCCTGGGAAACTCTGTTTGTCGCCGAAACGATCAAAGAAACCTTTGCCGCACAACAGGCAGGCATGCAAGCGATTCGTATTTGTGATGCGAGTGTCGACTTGCCAAAACTGCTTTCACTGGTCCAGTCAAACGATTGAATTGGGCAGAATTGGATTGGCAACGTCGCACTCTCTTACACCTGCTGGTGGCGATGACACTTGGGATGATGATCGTTGACTAATCCCATCGCTTGCATAAACGAATAGCAAGTCGTTGGCCCAACAAATTTCCAACCGAGTCGTTTGAGTTCTTTGCTCATGGCCGTCGATTCTTTGCTGATGGCTCGCTTGGCATCAAACTTGGGATTGCTGGACGGTTGATACTGCCAAAAGAAGTTGGCCAACGTCTTGTGTTCCTTTTTCATTTCCAAGGCACGTTGAGCGTTATTGATCGTGGCTTCGATTTTGCCGCGATGACGGATGATACCAGCGTCTTGCAACAGCCGATTCACATCTTTGTCGCCGAACTGACTGACCTTCTGGATTTCGAACTTGGCGAATGCCAATCGAAAGTTCTCGCGTTTGCGTAGGATCGTGATCCAGCTTAGACCCGATTGAAAACCTTCCAGGCAAATTTTTTCGAACAACTTTCGGTCATTGCGTTGTGGCACTCCCCATTCTTTGTCGTGATATTTGACATACAGTGGGTCACTGCCACACCACCAACATCGCGAAACCTGGTTGTCGTCTGTGATGATGAATTTGCTCAAAACTACGTCCTTTTCAACCTGAATTTGGGCACGTACCAGATTGTAGCCGCCCGTCGTCGATCGCTGGCAGACAGAATCAGTATAGATTTTCGCACTGGCGTCCCGCACCAACCGGAAAAATTGGTCCAAATCACTAGGCATCTGTAGCACTCTCTTACCAAGGGTTGATTCAACTCAGCTAAATTCCAAGTAAAATGTAGGCTTGGAAGAGACCATTAGATTTGCCCTCGGAGACTACGACTCATGCCGCTCAGATTACGCCACGTTTTACTGGCACTCTTTTCACTGTTATTACTGACAGGGCCACCCTTGTTGGCGCAAGATTCTGACGAGCCAACTGACGATTCACCATCGATCAGTTCCAGCTTGTTGTCGCCATTCAGTTTTCGCGGAATTGGACCGGCATTTATGTCTGGTCGCATCATCGACATTGCCGTTGATCCAGCCCATCGCAGTACCTGGTACGTTGCTGCGGCATCGGGTGGTGTTTGGAAAACCGTGAACGCCGGAGTTACCTGGCAACCCATTTTTGAAAACTACGGATCGTATTCGATTGGATGTGTCGCGATCGACCCAAGTGATCGCTTTACCATTTGGGTTGGCACGGGCGAAAACAATTCACAACGTAGCGTTGGATACGGTGACGGACTTTATAAGTCGACCAATGGCGGCACGTCTTTCAAAAAAGTTGGGCTCGATAACAGCGAACACATCGGCAAGATCATCGTTCACCCCGAAGACAGCGACACCGTCTACGTTGCCGCTCAAGGACCCTTGTGGCGTTCCGGTGGCGACCGAGGACTTTATCGTACGACCGACGGTGGTGACAGTTGGGAAAAGATCCTGGACATTAGTGAAAACACTGGGATCAACGAAGTTCACATGGACCCCAATGACCCGAACACGCTTTATGCATCCAGCTACCAACGTCGTCGACACACTTGGGTTTTGATCGACGGTGGTCCTGAATCAACGATTTACAAGTCCACCGACGGTGGCGACAACTGGAACCGTGCCGACCGAGGTCTACCGGGAGGTGACAAGGGTAAAATCGGCATGGCCATTTCCCCGCACAACTCGGAAGTTCTGTATGCCGTGGTCGAAGCGGCATCGGGACAGAGTGGTTTCTATCGCAGTAGCAACCGAGGTGCCTCGTGGCGTCGCATGAGCAGCTACGTTTCTGGCAGCCCTCAATACTACAACGAAATCGTCGCCTGCCCACACAAGTTTGACCGCATATACTCGCTGGACACATTCCTGCAAGTAACCGAAGACGGTGGAGCGAACTTCAATCGAGCCGGCGAAGCTGACAAACACGTCGACAATCACGCTCTGGTCATCGACCCCAACGACGCCGATCACTTGATCGTCGGTTGCGATGGTGGAGTCTACGAAACGTGGGATCGCTGTCGCACCTACGACTTCAAAGCCAACTTGCCGTTGACTCAGTTCTACAAAGTCGCCGTCTCCAACGACAAACCGTTCTACTACGTTTACGGTGGCACACAGGACAACGCGACTCAAGGTGGACCATCGCGTACGACAAACACGCACGGTATCCGTAACAGTGATTGGTTCATTACCGTATTCGGCGATGGATTTGATCCAGCCGTTGACCCGGAAGATCCGGACACCGTTTACAGCCAATGGCAGTACGGTGGCCTGGTTCGTTACAACCGCAAGACGGGTTTGAACATCGACATCAAGCCTCAACCAGAAAAAGGTGGACCGGCGCTGCGTTGGAACTGGGACTCGGCCTTGTTGATCTCGCCACACAATTCGAAACGCATCTACTACGGATCGCAGATTCTGTTCCAAAGTGATGACCGAGGTGACAACTGGACCGCCATCAGCGAAGACCTGTCGCGAGACATCGACCGCAACAAGCTGAAGGTGATGGGGCGAGTCTGGGGTGTTGACGCGGTAGCTAAGAACGCTTCAACCTCGTTGTACGGAACGATTGTTTCAGTTAGCGAATCGCCATTGGTCGAAGGCCTGATCTATGTCGGCACCGATGACGGAATGGTATCGGTCACGGAAGACGGTGGCGAAACTTGGACAAAAGTTGGTAAGTTTGGCGACTTGGATGTACCCGAATTTGGTTACATCAACGACATCGAAGCAGACCTGCACGACGAGAATACCGTTTACGTTTGCGTGAACAACCACAAACGTGGCGACTTCAAACCGTACCTGGTTAAGTCGACCGATCGCGGTAAAACGTGGACTGAAATCACCAGTGATCTTCCCAGCCGTGGTAGTGTCTACACGGTCAAGCAAGACCATGTGAAACCCGAGTTGATGTTTTGTGGGACCGAATTTGGTTGTTTCGTAACCTTCAACGGTGGTGGCAAATGGAGCGAACTTAGTTCGGGTCTGCCAACCATCGCAGTGCGAGACATCGAAATCCAAGCTCGTGAAAACGACGTGGTTTTGGCCACCTTCGGTCGCGGTTTCTACATCCTGGACGACTACTCGCCAATGCGCGAGTTCACTCCGGAAACCAAGAAGGAAAACAAGATCTTCTCGATCAAAAAGGGCATCATGTATCGACCGTCAGCACCCATGGCTGGCGGAACTCGTGCCTTCCAAGGCGCCAATTTTTACACGGCACCTAACCCCGCACTCGGCGTTGTCTTCACGTATCACTTGAAAGATTCGCTAAAGACCAAACGTGGCGAGCGTGCTGCGGCTGACGCGCGAAACAAGCGAGCTGGCAAAGACGTCTTCTACCCAAGTTGGGAAGATTTGAAAGCCGAGGATCGCGAGATCGCTCCGGCCGTCTTCCTGAACATCCGTGACGGTGAAGGCAATATTGTTCGCCGACTTAACGGCAGCACATCTCAAGGCATGCGTCGCACGACCTGGGATTTCCGTCATGCTGGTGGGCGAGGCGGCGGGCCTTTGGCCGCGCCGGGTACTTACACCGTCGAGATCGTTCAGATGGTTGACGGCGAAGTAACCGAGTTGGTTGAAGCTACCGAATTTGAAATCGAACCCATCGGTTTCGAAGGTTTCGAAGAACCAGATCGTCAAGAGATCATCGAGTTCTCCAAGCAGGCCAACAAGTTGGCTCAAGCCGTTAATGCCGCCAGTTCCATGGCCACGGAAGCGGAAGGCCAGTTGGACCAAATGGAAAACACTGTTTCGGCTAATCCGGAATTAGATCTGACGATGCTCAATGAAATCCGTGCAGCCAAAACCAAGCTGATGGATGTCATGGAGAAATTTAACGGCGACCCAACCAAGTCTCGTCGCAACGAATCCGCCTACCCAGGTTTTGCCAGTCGGATCCGTACGATGACGTTCGGAGCAATGGGATCGTACGAAGGACCTACCGGTACCCATCGCGGTCAGTACGATATCATCGAATCAGAATTTGAAGAGGCCCTAACAACTCTGAATGAGATTCTGGAAACCGACGTCCCCGCCTTACGGCAAAAGCTGGATGATGCCGGCGCTCCATGGACACCCGGTCGCAAAATCCCCGACTGGAAGTAACCAACACTTTTAGCGGTTAAGAAGTTATTCCAAGCCACGCTCGACGAGCGTGGCTTTTTTCGTGCAAACCGGGCGGCGCCAAACTCACAACTTGAATCTCGCCGATCTTATCTACTCGGCATCCGTCAACTGCCCAACTCGCTGGCCAATACCAATTCCGATCCCCGTGACAGCCAGAAGTAACGCAACAGCGATGTTGATCAACGAAAGTAATTGCCAGCACCAGTATTCACTCCATTCAACACCCAAGGTTGCGACCATAAAGATCGCCGCCGGATGCCAAGGCACAATCGATTCAATCATCGTGCCCGTATCTTCCAACGAGCGTGACAATACGTGTCGCGGCAAACGTTGCCGATCATATTTATCCCTAAATGCATCGCCGAGTATAAAACAGCTTGCGTACTGACTGGATGTCAACGCGTTAGTCACGGCTGTCAGAATTAGCGTGGCCAGTACGGTTAGACGCGGCGTACGAACCGCACTTAAACAATATTGCACGACCGTCGGCATAGCCTGAATATGATCCATCGCTCCGATGAAGATAAAAACCATAAATGCAATGATGATCGGCTCGCTTAACTCATACAGCCCGCCACGGTTCAATAGCACCTGAACTTTCTGCGGCACAACACCTGACCACGTCGCCATTTCGACGTTAAATCCTTTGTGCAAACAATTGGCCATATCGGTCAAAGTAAATTGCTGAAAGCAGACTGCCAGCCCGCAAGCGATCACGATCGACGCCACCAACACCGGAACAGTCGGCATTCGAAACAACGACCCTAACAGCACGACGACCGGCGGCAGCAACAGCCACCATGAAAAATGAAACATCGAATCGAATGCGACAAGGAATGGCTGTACCTGGTCTAGCTCGTCCCCTTTTATCTCAGGCGGATAGACCGAACCCATCCAATAATAAATGGCCGCCGCCACGAAGGCCGATGGCAAAGTCGTCCATAGCATCGAGCGAATATGTTGGTACAAGTCGACATCTGCACCCAACGCCGCCATGTTCGTCGTGTCTGACAACGGGGAAAGCTTATCACCAAAATAGGCGCCACCGATAATAGCCCCCGCTGTGATACCGAGGTTCGCTTCCAAGGCAATGGCGATACCGATCAAGACAACCCCGATTGTCCCGACCGAACCCCAACTGGTTCCAGTCAACGATGAAAAGATGATCGGCGCTAAAAATGAAATCAAATACAGATAGGCCGGATCGATACTTTGCAGGCCATAGTAGACCAACATCGGGATGGTTCCGCTAAGAATCCAACTTCCAATCACCATCCCAACGCAAAACAGAATCATAAAAGCGGGTAGCGCTTTCTGAAACTTTCCGATAATGGACTCTTGAATCTCCACCCAGCGATGCCCCATCAGAAACAACTGTAAAACAGTCGTTGCGGCTGCCAAGATGAAAATCAACTCTAGCGGCAACGGAGGTTGCTCCAAAGCCAACGGACGAACGACTAATCCATAGGCAATCAACAAGACCAGCGTGGCCACTGGAATCAGAGCCAACCAAAATGGAGTAGGCAGTGATGACGGTTTAGAAGGAGTACTCAATAGAAGCCACGATGAATGAAACCGATTGAATTTTCGCCTTCTATATTAACCGCTAGGTGGTTCGACGTAACAGCCAACCTTCACGTCAAAAACGTATCGGTTCCCAGTTGGCGGGAAAGGTTGACGGACAAGGCTAGTCCCGAATAAACCGAAAACGCATTACACTAGCACGAGTCACACGAACGTGTAACGTCTAACTCTCGTAATTCTCCCTCACCAAATTGACGAACTAACAAACAGATACGGTCTTTATGGCAATTACGAACAATCATGCACAAGCGATTATGGCTCGCTTGCTTGGCAAACTAACGACGGACCAGTCGGCAGCTATGTTGTCAAGGAAAGACTTGAAGACGCACCCCTTGCCGCCAAGAGTGCCTCATGCGGCGGACTGGTCGCAGGCTGCCTGGCACCAGCGCCGGCAGTTGTTGGAACAACGCGGAATCTCGGTTGATCGTTTGACGGAAGCCGCCGCCAATACGGATTGCGAGAACCTACAAGGAAACATTGAGAACTATATTGGCATGGCTCAAATTCCCGTCGGCGTTGTTGGGCCATTGCGAGTCAACGGTAGCTCAGCCAACGGAGATTTCTATGTGCCTTTGGCGACTTCCGAAGGCGCTTTGGTTGCGTCCTGCCAACGTGGCGCGCTGGTGGCTGGGATGGGTGGTGGAATAACCTCAATCTGTTTTACCGAGACGGTTTATCGGGCGCCATGCTTTATGTTTGAGTCGATGGTGCAAGCCGGAAAGTTTTTGGCTTGGTTGTTGCCGTCCATTGACGACTTGCAAGGTGTCGTCCAACAAACGACGTCTCATGGCAAACTGATCGATGTTAAAACCAGCGTGGTGGGTAAGGAAGTGTATTTGAATTTCGAGTACACGACGGGTGATGCGGGAGGTCAAAATATGGTGACGATCGCGACACAGAAAATTTGCGAATGGATTATCGATCAGTCTCCGGTCCAGCCAACCCATTGGTTTGTGGATGGAAATCTTTCGGGTGACAAGAAGGCCACAATGCAGGCTTTCGCGTACGCGAGAGGTAAAAAGGTGGTAGCCGAAGCGATCATACCAGCCCGCTTGGTTAAGCGTTTTCTGCATACTGACCCAGCGATGATGTTTCGATACTGGCAAGTCTCGGCGATGGGCGGCGTGCAAAGTGGATCGATCGGAATCCAAGGGCACTATGCCAATCCGTTGGCCGCGATGTTTATTGCTTGTGGGCAGGATGTCGCTTGTGTGTCCGAGGCGGCCGTGGGGATCACTCGTGTTGACTTGACCTCCGACGACGATCTTTACATCTCGGTGGCACTGCCCAATTTGATTTGTGGTACCGTGGGTGGTGGCACGTCGTTGCCAACCACAAGAGAATGTTTGGAAATGATAGATTGTTACGGAGCCGACAAGGCTCGGAAGTTCGCCGAGATTTGTGGCGCGATGGTGCTGTGCGGCGAGCTGTCGATCATCGGTTCGATGGCCGCCGGAGATTTCGCCAAAGCACACGAACAATTCGGACGAAAAAAGTAACGGATCGTTACCAATAACAGTCAGCAGGATGAGACGATGGCGAAACATATTGAAGACCGCGCAGCCTTCGATTTGGTACGCTATGCGAATTGCTGGGAAGACGCAGACATCCTGTGCCAAGCTTTGCAACCAGCTGCCGGAAAACGATTTCTATCCATCGCATCTGCAGGCGATAACTCGTTCTCGCTTTTATCTCACGGCGCCGAAGTGATCGCGGTCGATCTCAGTCAAACGCAGCTGGCTTGCGTCGAACTTCGCAAAGCTGCGTTTGCCCAACTGGATCACACCGAAATGTTAAAATTTCTAGGTGTTCGGCAATCTGAATCGCGTGCACAAGTCTATCAATCGCTTCGTGACAGCCTGCCTCGGACCGCACGAGAATTCTGGGATAGCAAATCGGACTCGATTGAAAACGGTTTCATTCATGACGGCAAGTTTGAGTCCTACTTCGCAACGTTTCGTCGAAAGGCGTTACGACTGGTTCATTCTCGCAAAATGATCCATCAGTTGCTGCAACCAAAATCCCGCCAGGAACGAATCGATTTCTTTAATCGACGCTGGAATACTTTTCGTTGGCGTTTGTTGTTCAAGATTTTTTTCAGCCGTTTTGTGATGGGCCGACTGGGTCGTGACCCAGAGTTTTTTCGCTATGTCGAGGGCTCGGTGGCGGATCGAATTTTGGATCGCACCAAACACGCCATCACGGAACTGGAAACACACAACAACCCGTTTCTGACATATATTCTGACCGGCAACTACGGCGATGCCTTACCGCACTATTTGCAACCTGAACGATTTGCCGCCATCCAAAATAACTTGGGCAACCTAACGCTGACTCAAACGTCGTTCGAGAAGGCTGCGATTGAATACGGTGACACTGGTTTCGATGGATTCAATTTGTCAGACATTTTTGAATACCTGGATCCGAAGATTTGCCACAATATTTATGCTGCGTTGTTACAAAAATGCCGTCCAAACGCTCGGTTTGCATATTGGAACATGTTGGTGCCACGCACTTGTCCCGAAGAATTGGCAGACCAAGTCGAATCGTTGCAGCCATTGGCCGACGATTTGTTGTTTCAGGATAAGGCCTGGTTCTATAGTGCGTTTGTCGTCGAGCAGTATCGTGGGGCTCGATGATGGAATTGCCAGCCAGTATTACGTCCTCAATCACTGCCGATGAGATTCGCAACGCGGTATTGATCGCGATCGGCTTCGTCACTGTCATTGGCTTGGCGGAACTCTGGCGACGAACAAAACAGCCGCCAGTCGAGTGGACTCGAAAGCTGGTCCATTTTGGTGGCGGTGGCTTGTGTCTTGCATTGCCGTTGCTGATCCACTCGTTTTGGATCGTGTTGGCGTTGGCAATCGGGATGTGTGGCATTTTTATTGTCAGTAAAAAGCACCGTTGGTTACAGAGCATACACGGTGTGGAACGAGCCAGCCAGGGAACCGAGTTCTACCCGATTGTGATTTTGTTGTTGTTCGTTCTGACTGCCGATCAGTATTGGCAATTCGTAATTTGCGTTTTGGTTCTGGCAGTTTCTGATTCTGCGGCTGCATTGATTGGGACTCGCTTTGGCAAGTATCGATTTACTGTCGAAGAAGAGCAGAAGAGCATGGAAGGCTCGCTGGCGTTTTTTGTAGTGACCTTTTTAGTTGTCTTGGTTCCGTTGTTGATTTGGCAACCCTTGAACGATTCAATGGCAGCGAATTCAACGGCGCTCACCCACTATTTTCTGACAGCATGTTTGCTCGGCTTGCTAATAACTTGCATGGAGATCGTGTCATTGCATGGTGCCGACAATCTTTGGGTACCATTGGGAACCTGGTTAGTTTTGACCAAAACGTTTCAAACGGACGTCCTCGACTTGATGTTTCAGAATGGCAGTTTCGTAGCGATATTGATCTGTTTACTGGTGGTTTGGAACGCCAGCAATTTCTTGAATGTCGGCGGAGCGCTCGTCTGCTGTCTCGCCGCATACGGTTTATGGGCCATGGGCTCGCTGGATTGGGCGATCGTATTCTTTATCGCTTTTACTTTTTACATAACGATTGCGTGGTGGGTTAAAACGCCTTGGCAAATCCGAGTTCGCGCGGCGACCTATAGTTTGGTTCCGCCGATGTTGGTGCTGGCGTTAGCCAACGTTCTGTTAAATAACAACCGAATGGATCTCTATCATCAATTGTTCGGTGCGTTCTTGGCGGCCAGTTGCGTTTCGTTAGGGCAAGCCATATCGAACTTGGCGTCGTGGAAATTCAGGAAAAAACAAACAGCGCGGTACGCAATCGCAATGGTCGCGACTTTGGCAGTAACGTTGACGGTGGTTTTGATTTCGATGTTTCGCCAGGATTGTTTCGGTTGGGTATCACTGTTATTGCTGTGTTTGATTAGTTGTTCGATCGTGGTTGGCAGTGCTAAGTTGTTTCCGACGCTACCGCCCGGCGATGCTCCGAAACGTTGGTTACGAATCCGGGCTGGACTGTCAATTTTCGCGGCCGTTGCGGTTTTGATTTTGCAGCAAATAGGTTTGTGTTTGCGCTGGCTGCCTCAGTAGTTGCCTTTGGCATGCAGTGGCCGGAAAGATGTCGAGACCGGATGCTTGTGTCTTAATCGCTAATCTTCGCTTGAATCTCGAATAACCTCGGCCACACCGGACGCGCCGTCCATTCTTACGACATCGCCGTCTTTGACTTGCTCCAACAGTTTTTTAATTCCGACGATCGTTGGTATGCCCATTTCTCGTGCGACCACAGCGGAATGAGACAACACGCTGCCTCGTTCAATCAAGATTCCGGAAACGGCAGGGTACAGTGGAACCCAACCAGGGTCGGTTCGTTGGGCGACCAGAATTTCGCCGGAAAGTGTTAAGTTGTCGGAGGGGCTTTTCAGGACGCGGACTTTCTTTTCCACAACTCCTGGGCAACAACCGATCCCTTGAAGTTGCCCATCCAGCGCTTCCGTTCGATCATCTTCGTCGGCTTTGAAGTCGTTACGGTGGTAGACGAAGCCGAATGTTTCAAAGCGATCGTCAGGATCGTCCTGCTTGCGGTATTCATCGAATTCGGCTCGCCTCAAGGTGGCCAATTCATTCAACCTGATTGTGACGGCGGTTCCTTTGACGAAGTCCCAAACCTCGTCGATGGTCAGGTAGAAGATGTCTTCTGGATCGTCGAGAATTCCGTCTTCGGCGAAATTTTTGCCCATGGCTCGAAGAATTTCACGAAGCAAACCGTAGATTCGAGTGCGAGCGAATCGCATGTTCTCGCGGTTCTTGACCCCTTGCCGAGCGCACTTCAAGAAATGTTTGAAAATTGTTTTGCGCGGGAATAAACGAAAGCCGTCAATTGCCTGGAAGGCGGTTTGTTCGGCCACGTGACGAATTTTTTGTTCCCGTTGATGCATCGCATCAACGTCCAACACCGATTGGTCCTCCAACTTCAAGTAGTTTCGCAATACTTGGTAAACCATTTCGGGCTTGTCGCGCAACGAGTACTCTTCCAGTTTCAGCTCGTTCATGCAACGAAACCCGTACAGGTCCAGATACGATTCCATCATCTGATTGAACTTGTCGTATTTCGGTTGCTCAGCGATTTGTTCAGGCAAGTCGTCCAGTTCGCCACTGCAAATTTCATTGGCCAACCCCGGCGTTTCGTTAGCAATACCTGCCAAACGCAACAACATCTTGGCCGGTTCGGCACTCTCGATTCCACCTTCTCCACAGATCAAGTCGTTTTGCAGTGCTCCCGTTTTGTCATGTGCCCATTTTTGGCAGTGCTTTTTTAGCAAGCCAAAATAGATCATCACGTAGAAATCGTTGATGATCGGCGCCTTCCAATTCCACAGCAGCGAATCTTCCATTTCGTCGTGCAACTTCATAAGTTCGTGAGGCGACTGAGCGTGAAAGTCCAGTGCGTCCCAGCGATCGTAAAGTGTACGAAAGTTGGTTTCGAATTTGTGTACGAGCGGTTTGATTCGATGGAAATTCCATCCGGTACGCATGACGAGTTTGATCAGTGCCGGAAATTCGATGAACCACTTCCGCCAGAATCCAGGCGATGTATTTTCGCTATCGTCAAGAACCAGAGACTCTTTTAGGCCCATCATCGATTCCATCGCCGATGCGTTGTATTGGAACCCGGGAAACAACCGTATCAAGCGGTACCAGTTTTGCAAATTGTAAAAGACCCGCCCACGAATCAGTCCCAACATGTTTTCAAAAACGTGACGACTTTCTTTCACCTTTTTTTCGGGGATACCCATCACTTCTGCAAAGCAGTGATAGACGATCGTGTACGCGCGGCGAATAAAACTAAACGTCATCGGCGTGGTAACACCGGAGTAGCTTTCGATGATATTGGAGTTGTCCCAGACCAATCGGTTACCTAATGCCGGGCCAAATTTTTGTTGACCAGTCACTGGTCGCGATTGAAGTACGAACAGCTGGTGATTCTTGTCGAAGCAGAATTCAATGTCTTGAGGACGACGATATGCTTGCTCGATTTCCAGCGCAGTGGTTGCGGTCGTGTGGAGCGCCTCTTCATTCAGGCTGGCTGCGTTTTGCAGGTCGCGATCAACTGGTATCTCTCGCAAACCGTTTCCGCTGGAATCATCCAAAACCAGTTGTCGAGTCTTTTCAACGATATTGCACTCAAAGCCACGAGTTCGTTTGTTCACCGTAAACGTGTCGGCATCGAAACCGGCGCTGACCAGTCCTTCGCCGACACCAAAAACACTGCTGACGACCATTTCATCGGTGCGTGCATTGGCCGGGTTACAAGTAAAGCAGACGCCCGAAACCGAAGGATCAATCATTCTTTGAATAACGACGCCGATTGCGATTTCAGCGACACTCAGATTGTTTTGCACACGGTAGGCGATGGCTCGGTCGTTGAATGCCGAGGCCCAAACTTGTTTCGATTTTGTGATCGCTTCCTCGACGCTGTCTACGAAAAGAAAACTATCGTGCATCCCGGCAAACGAATGATCATCACCGTCCTCGTCCGTGGCTGAGCTGCGGATCGCCACATGCCGCGTGTCTTGTTCGCTCGCCGATCCTATCAACTTGCCAAACGCTATTGAGAAATCGTTTTGAAGTTCTGTCGGCCACTGGTAATTGGCAATAACATCTCGCAGTTCCTGACACAGTTGTTTTTGTGAGTCGCCGTTCCGATTGGCAAGCTCGGTGGTCATTTTTTGAATCTCGGGTGATTGTTCGACGACGTCTTGAAACGTAGAGGCAGGTAACACAAAAAACGGTGGCACACGGAAACCGAACTCCGTCAAGCGAATCAGATTTCGTGCCTTGCCGCCAAGCTGAAGGTGCTGCAATGCTTGACTGGATCTGTCCGGGGCGTCGCATCCAAAAACGTGCATAGAGTATCGGGGAGAAAGTTAGCGATTGAATGTGGTTCAGTGCCACCACTGAAACGAAACGCCGTGACTACGGATCAGCTCGAATGCCAATATCAAGTCAAACATAATTATGTATATTCCGGCATAGGTTTCCATGCGTTTGGCATTTTTGGCGTTGCTGTCACTCAAGTAGTTGAAGTAACCGGTCAGACAAACACAAAACAAAACAATCAAAGCGACATAAAACCAGACACTGGCTTGCAAATGCCAACCGACCACAGCAACCAGCAACGTGTCGATCACTCGTACAATCAACACGGCATGAGCTGCTCCACGAACTCCAAAAATCCGAGTGTAACTGTCGACCCCGTCAATTTCCTGATCCTGTGAGCGGATCTTGCGTGAGATTTCCCAGTTCAGTGTCACGAAGAATCCAACGAACGCATACAGCCAAAACCAGCCGGGAGCATTCCAGAAGTATTCGCCCGTGGTGAACGAGAAGACGACCATCGCGATCAGTGGCATGATCATCATGTGACTGATAGCGTAGATCAAGAAGTGTTTCTTCAGCCACTGGGGGACGAAGAATTCTTTTAGCATCAACAATGAAAAACCGAGCGTAGCAAGTACGGCGACCAAGGCAGCTGGTTTGCCGGTCGGCATCCAGCACGCAGCGCATAGCAATTCCAGAAAAATCACGATGGCTCCGGCAATTTTCAGGTGCCGCAGACTGATCAGTCCTTTCTGCAGAACGCGATCCGGATAATTTCGACAATCCTCTTCGTAGTCCTTATGCTCATCGAATATGCGTAGGTGAAAGAAAATGCAAAGCAGTGTGAACGCGCCCAGTAAGGATCCGAGCGTGTAAAATAATCGCTCGTCCGGTCGCGTCAAAACTTCTGCCAAGAACTGGTTGGACGAGTAGTAACTGACGATCAAGATTCCGTGGCTGATCAATGGAAACCGCTCTTTCATCCACGCAATAAAACGGGATGCAAACGGTGACTCCGTTGACAATTTGTCGCTCTGGAAACTCATGCCTTAGTCGACTCCAACTGTTTGCGAAGAGCGTCGTAGTCGATTTTTGAATTGTGGCGAGGGTCGACTGGCAATGGATTGGCCATCAATACGACGTTGTCGCAGGCGAATCCGTGTTGTGACATCTGAGTCTTGATCTGCGCGATCGTTACCGAATTTTGTTTATCGCTTTGACCAACTTGAGCCACGATCCAACAAGCCTGGCCCAGAATTTCGTCAGCAACGCCGACCGCAGCAACTTTCACCAAGTCATTCACCGAGTGGTACAGCACTTGTTCAATCAACTGCGGGTGCAGGTGAACGGAATCACGTACGATCGTCGAGTGTAGACGACCGGCCAACCAAAAACGATTCTGCGAATCCAACCGCCCGGTGTCTCCCATTCGATGCCAAACCTTGCCCTGTTCGTCGCGCAATTTATTCTCAGCGGTAGCTTGTGGATTGCGATAGTAGTCTCGGCAAACGTGTTGCCCGCTGACCACTAATTCACCGATCTCGTTTGGGCCGAGTGTTAAACGATCTAGCGATTCACCGTTTAGATCGTCGACCGTTTTGCAAATCCGGATAACCCGTGCCTCGACCAATTCAGAGACTTTTCCAGTGCAATATCCCGGTTCATTCGGATCCAAGCTCAGTCGTTCAGTAGCTTCGATATGTCCCACCGGCTCGGCTTCGGTCGATCCATAGGCCACCACAATTTCCGTCTTTGGAAAGACATGTTGCCATCGTTCAAGTTGTTGGTTCGAAACGGGAGCACCTCCCGTTAGGACTCGCCTTAGCGCCAAAGGCTTGCTGCTGGATTCGACATGATCGCAGAGTCGATCGATAAAGGGTGGGGATGCGGTGCAGGTGGTCACGGCGTGCTTTTGCATCTGTGTTGCTATGACTGCTCCATCGACGTCCGCGACCTTCTTGAAATCCATATCGGGCACGACCGAGGTGATCCCCGAAACAAGGTTGTTCAATGCAAAGATCGGAAACATTGGCATGTCGATCTCAGATTGACGGTACGGAAATTCGTGATTGAGTGCGTGGTGCTGCGATGCCAGAAATTGGTGAGTTCGATTTGCGCCTTTGGGTTCGCCACTGGAACCGCTCGTGAAAGTGATTAAAGCAGGGTCCTGTGGATCAACACTTGCCAGCGACCAATCGGGAGTCCCTTTTTTTAAGTCTGCCAGTCGATATTTGGCAGGAAAGCCTGCAAACCGTCGTCCAGTGGTCACGGTCACGTCGATCTTTCGCAAGTCTGGTTCCATGAATCGCAACCAGTGACTCTTGCCAATCCCAATAAACGCAGAAGGTTCCGCGAAATTTGCGAACTTGGCCATTCGCTTGGCCGGGATCCAGGGGTCCACGAATACGGCGATCGCGCCAGTTTTTACAATCGCCAACAATGTGATGTACAAGTCAATCGACATTGGGATCATGATGATCGCCCGGTCACCTGATTTCAGGCCGGCGTGCGTTAGATTGCCGGAGAGTATACAGGCAGATTTCCACAGTTCCGAAAAGCAGATCGAATCAGTTGATTCATGGCCGGGCATGATTAACGCCAGGCGTTGGTTGTCGTTGGCGACATCGGCAATTAGCTGGCAGACGTTCGCGTTTTCGTTTTGAGTGCTCAACGTTTTTTGCTTCGTCGTTTTGGCAGTAGCTGTCAACTTTACTGCTACGTTTCGCCCGCGAATTGATAAAGCGAATATCTTCTCAGAATTTTTCCCTGCCCGCCATCCAGTTTTGTTGACGCATTTCCATCACGAATCAGACAAAGGTGCGCCTTCCGAAAACGAAGAGCGATAGCTGCCTGGTAACCTAAATGCATCAGTGCACCGGCCAGCGATTTGCGACGGTGTTCTGGCAGGATACCGATCGACTTGAAATTGACGGCCTCGGCACGATTTCGGTTTCGCAAAAACCGTAGTTTTGCCAACCATCCGTTTCCGCCCTTCATCGAAGCGACTGCGTGCTGATAATCGATCACGTTAAACAGGAATCCGACCGGATTGCTATTGGCGTCTTCGGCGAACAGCACCAGTCGCGGATCGACAATCGCTTTCGATGGTCGATACAGTTCCAGAAATTCGGACTCGTTGATCTCGTCGTATAGAAAATTGTCTTTGAAGCTACGGCAACTGATCTGGTAGATCGTTTTCAATTCAGATTCGAACCTGGTCCGATCGAGTGTTCGAAATCGGTAACCATGATTTTCGGCAGCATGTAATGCACTGCGAGTGTGGGCGGCTGCGGATTCCACATCGTCAACGACCTTAGAATGGTAGCGATCCAGCACTTCGAAACCGGCCCCTGTCCAAAGCGATTCGTACCACGACGGGTTAGTTGGCTCCATCAGAAATGGCGGCGTTTCAAATGGTCCGTTGTTGATGCGATAGGTGTGCCAAGTGTCACCATTGATTGGGCCGACAACAGTGACAGCGCCCTGACTTCGCAACCAATCGACAGTACGATGGAGCAGTTCAGTAACCAATTTTGGGTGGTTCGTGGCCGCGAAATATCCCAGCATGCCAAGTGGCTTTCCGTGTTGGCAAGTTAGCGACGGAGAGGACATGGCAATGACTTGTGCAAGTTTCGTGTCCCCGTCTTCGCCGACTGCTTGGAAGAAATACTGCCGACCAGCGAATCGAGGTCGTTGCAAAGATCGCGATACAGAATCGATTGCTGGCACTTGAATCAAAGGCTCTTCCTTTGACCATTGGCGGCACTGGTTAACCAAATGGGCAGGGGTCAATCCGTCGACTGGGCCAGATTCAATCATTTGCAGTTAACACCATTTCGATCAACCCGTTTTGACATCGAAAGAATGCTCGACAACTACTTCATTGAACCTAACGCTTCATGCCTCAACTGACTGCGATTAAAAGAAGTGATTCAGACCTTTGGCTTGGCGGCAGGCCGACAATTGTGCCAAGTGGAAACTGATATGGGTCGCCAGCAGATGGCTGATCAGATCCTTGCGAGTCTTCAAAGCAGTGTTAGCCAACAACTCTAAACCGTGCGGCTGAGCCAAACTTTCGGGATCAGCCTTTTGAGCAGCGGCGACCAGTTCTTGATAGGCGGCGACGGTATCAGCAACCACTTGTTGGACACTAAACGCCGGTGAGTCGCTGGATTCTGTATTTGAACCAGGGCCAAAACTTGCGCCCCACGTCTCGTCCAATTGCGACTGTAATCCGACCATCTGTCGTGGCATATCCGCGACTAGTCGCAAGTGCCCCAGGATCCAGCGAGGCGTCTTGCCATTGGTCGCAGTATCCAGATCGTCATCGGTCAAATCGTTCGCAATCGTCTTTAGATAGTCGCAACTAAATTCATTAAGTACGGATTCATTTTCGAACATACTTGATGTCCTTCCTAATATTAGAGTTGTAAGAAAAGGTTAGAGTTTCAATGAAACGGTTTTGGTCTCAAAATTTTGACCAACGACCCATTAGTCTTCGCAGTGGAAATAGCGTTCGCCTACTGTTACAGCACGACGGACTGCAAGTCGTTACCGTCGGCTGGCAAGCTGCCTGCTGCCCACTGCACGCATCGAAGTTTGCCGAGCTGTGTACGATTGGAGATTTTTGAATCGTTGCCGAGCTGTAAACATTTGGCAAGCTGGGGCTAACTACCAAACTTTGGGATTGGATTGGCGGAGTTGCAACCCAGGCTTCCGAAGCGGATGGAAGACTTGGGAGCGGAATACTTGGCGTCTGATTGATGTTCGGAGTCGACTGGGCAACCGCAGAGTCACAGTTTAGTGGAACCAGAATGATTTGACGGAACCATACGGGATTGCCGTGATCTTGCAAAAAGATACGACCGTCTCGATTCTCGCCAAACCCTGGGCGGTCGCGAAATTTGCTGTCGGCGACTCGTGATTTCCAATCCGCACTTCCCACGTTCGCCTGCACGACCAACACTCCGTTCAGCCAGTGTTGGATGCGATCACCACAGACCACGATTTTGCTAGATTGCCAAACTTCCGGCTGCACGATTGGCTTGTGATCAACGGGATCGTAAACCGCGTACAGGCCGGCCGTTTTATTTTTCTCTTTGGTATTAGCGTCATCCAGCAATTGGAATTCGCAACCCAACCAAGCATTCCCGTACTTCTTGACCCGATACTTCAGCCCGCTATTGCCACCTTTGGAAATCTTCCATTGGAAATGTAATTCGAAGTCTCGCCAAGTTTCTTCATGGAACAGATCGCCGCCACCTGCTTTTCGAAACAGAGTGCCATCCTCCACAACCCATCCGGGATGAGGTTGGCCGTTGGCTTTGGTCCAACCATTGATCGATTGACCGTCAAACAACATGATCGGTGTCCCCGCCTGTTGCCCGTACGATTGGGCAGAGACGTTGACGCACATACCAACCAACAGAAAGTATCCAAGCAACCAAGTTCTGTGACTCGTCCGAAACATCGCTACCAACCCTAGATCTCGAATTAAAACAACAGTTGACGACCACACTTACTTCAAATCGATGGCGGCAATTTGCTTCTGGTCTCTGACATACACCCGGTTACCGATTACGGTAGGAAAGGTCCAACCCTTATCCGAATCCAATACCTTTTGTTGGCTGGCTACGTTCAGCCCTTCAGCGTTTGGATCGGCGATTGCCAAGTTGCCTTTTTCGTCTAACAGCATCAGTCGTTCGCCGTTCAGCGACACAAAGTTTGCCGTCGCGAATCCTCGTTCTTTCCAAGTCACATCACCCGATTCCATATTGAAAGCGGTCACAACAGGTGATCGGCTACTGCCGGTGATTCCATAGACAGATCCACCGATTTGCACGGCATTGGTAAATCCGATCCCTGTGTTTTCGATACCCCATTGCGATTCGTATTTTACTTCGCCTGTATCGGATGTCGTCAACTTCAATGCGTGGGTCTGCCGGAACGATGAAATGAACAGGACTTTTTCTGCTTCATTCCAAATTGGCACGAAGGCGTGAGTATCCCATTGGTTCTTCAAAGGAAATGACCACAGCTCTTTTCCCGTTTTTGGGTTGACCGAAATCACCGACTCAGTCAACGACATCACCAATTGATC
Organism: uncultured Pirellulaceae bacterium; assembly: GCA_964543985.1. Classification (GTDB taxonomy): domain Bacteria; phylum Planctomycetota; class Planctomycetia; order Pirellulales; family Pirellulaceae; genus CAJQPP01. Next base: position 24,987 of record CAZJBW010000022.1, read on the forward strand.
AACGCCGTCGACCGAGATCAACAACGGTGTGCAGTAGCTAATGGGATAATCCAAGCTGGACCAGGCAACCGAACCGTCCTCAACCTTAAACGCCATCAACGACTTACCTTCACCACCAATCGGCAGAATGATATTGCCGTCGTAAAGCAATGGACTAGCCGAGTAGCCAAACCCCAATTCCGTGGCCCCGTGATCGGTCCCTAAATTGGTTTTCCAGACCACGTCACCCGACGTTTTGTCAAAGCAAATCATATCACCCAGAAAGCCGACCGTGATCACTCGATCACCAGCCAGGATTGGGGTCGAATTAGGTCCTTCGCCGAAATCCTTATTGGCCTCTTCGGGCAAGATTGCCTCGTAGCGTTGTTCCCAAACCGTTTCACCATTGGTCGCATTCAGGCAGATGGCCACTTCTTCCTTGCCATCGCGAAAATGAGTGAACAGTCGATCACCTTCTGCAAGAATGCCTGAATAGCCGCTACCCAAGTCACGTTTCCAATCGATATTGAACGAGACCTCTTTGGCGAGATCCAAATCGTTAGCGGAAAAGTTTCTACCGTTTTCACCGCCCCACTGAGTCCAACTCTGTTGAGCTCGTAGATCGTTCGGCAGGAAACAACATGCTAACAACAGAACCGAAAAAACTGTTTGTTGTCTCAATTTGGAATGGACCATTTCTTATTCTCCGCGATTGTAATTTTGGCTGCCCTACAACAGATACGATTGCCGCTTACAAGGTTACACGAAAACAATCTGGTATTCGCACTGGTTAGCCGATTGCTTTCAAATCCTTGATGAATTCCTGATCAAATTATGAACTGGCCAACATATTCCTCTCGACAGTTCAAAACCTGGTACTTCAAAACTTGGCACCGAAGGATGCTAAGTGAGTGAAAATTGAGAGACAAAAAACGCTTCGTCCTGGAAGGCTCCCGATAGTACCAACTGCTTGATCGCTTCGATATCCGGTGCAAACAAGCGATCGTGGTCGTAAAACGAGACTCGCTTGCGCACCATCTCGTGAGCCAATTGTAGTGGCTGAGACGTCTTAAGGGGCTTGCGAAAATCAATACCTTGAGCAGAAGCTAACAACTCGATCGCAATAATCGTGGCCGTGTTCTGGTTCATTGGCTGCAGCCTTCTGGCGGCAAACGTGGCCATACTGACATGGTCTTCTTGGTTGGCCGAGGTCGGCAAACTGTCGACGGAGGCCGGATGAGCCAACGATTTATTCTCACTAGCCAATGCCGCTGTCGTCACCTGTGCGATCATGAAACCCGAGTTAACTCCGCCGTCTTCGACCAGAAACGGCGGCAAACCACTCAAGTGAGTATCGATCAAAAGTGACATGCGTCGTTCTGAAAGAGCACCCACTTCGGCGATAGCGATCGCTAAGGCGTCGGCGACCAGCGCGACCGGTTCTGCATGAAAGTTACCACCCGACAACACATCGCCATTGTCAGAAAACACCAACGGGTTGTCGGAAACAGCATTCGCTTCGCGCTGCAAAACGCTGGCGACATACCGCATATGATCCAGGCAAGCGCCCATGACCTGTGGCTGACAACGCAAAGAATAGGGATCTTGGACCTTTTCGCAATCCGTGTGCGAGCTACGAATTTGACTGCCCAATAACAACTGACGATAGGCACTCGCGCAATCCTGCTGCCCTGGATGTAACCGGATTTCATGGATCCTGGGATCAAAGGGCGCGTCACTGCCCAACGCCGCATCGATGCTCATCGCGCCCGCCACAATCGCTGCCGCAAAAATATCGTAGGCACAAAACAAACCGCGTAACGCTAACGCAGTTGAAACCTGCGTCCCGTTCAACAACGCCAACCCTTCTTTGGGCTCCAACGTAATGGGTTGCAACCCCAAGCGTTTCAAGCCTTCCATTGCCGAAACCACCTGGCCATTGACAGAGAGTTCGCCGATTCCCAATAGACCACAGCTTAGGTGAGCCAGTGGCGCGAGATCTCCAGACGCGCCGACAGAACCTTGAGAAGGAACTTGTGGCAACACATTTTGATTGAGCATCTTCAACAGGTACTCGATCACCACCGGCCGAACACCCGAATGACCGCGAGCTAAAGAATTGATCTTTAACAGCAATATCAAACGCACGGTCTCATCGTCCAACAGAGCACCCGTACCTGCTGCGTGAGACAACACTAGATTTACCTGCAACTCCTTGAGCTCATCAGGTGGAATTCGTTTTTGAGCAAGCAAACCAAACCCGGTATTGATGCCATAAACCGTTTCGTCATCATCCACGATCTTTTGCACCGTGTTCTGTGCTGCTCGAACGTCTTTCCAGCAATCTTCGTGCAGCGAAAAATCTTGGCAACTGCGATAATGGGTAGCAATGTCTGCCAAATTCAACTGGCCAGGCTGGATAATAAAATTCATGTTTGTTCGATTTGGAAGCGGCAAAGGTGGATTGAGCAGCGTGCCGACTGGCGACATCCGACAACGGTATTTATTAGTCCAACATTGGCAGATTCAAGTCGTTATCGCGAGCACACTGAATCGCGGTTTCGTATCCAGCATCGGCATGACGCATGACCCCTGTCGCAGGGTCGTTGAAAAGCACTCGTTCGATTCGTTTGTCAGCCGCCTGGGTACCGTCGCAACAAATGACGACGCCCGAGTGTTGCGAGAAACCCATGCCCACACCACCTCCGTGATGCAAACTGACCCACGTGGCTCCGCCCGCTGTATTCAATAGAGCGTTTAGCAAAGGCCAATCGGAAACGGCGTCGCTGCCATCTTTCATAGCTTCCGTTTCCCGGTTGGGGCTGGCGACCGAACCTGAATCCAAATGGTCGCGGCCAATCACAACGGGAGCACTTAATTCACCATTGCGAACCATCTCGTTAAATGCCAAGCCCAGTCGATGACGTTGTCCCAATCCAACCCAGCAAATCCGCGAGGGCAGTCCTTGGAAATGAATTTTCTGCTTGGCCAAATCCAGCCAGTTGTGCAAGTGAGGGTCATCCGGAATCAGCTCTTTGACTTTGGCGTCCGTTTTATAAATGTCTTCAGGGTCGCCAGACAAAGCGGCCCATCGAAACGGCCCAATGCCTTCGCAAAACAATGGTCTAATATAGGCTGGCACAAAACCTGGAAAATCGAACGCGTTTTCGACACCTTGATCCTTGGCGACTTGCCGAATATTGTTGCCGTAATCCAAAACTGGGATTCCCATAGCGTGATAGTCCAGCATCGCTTGCACGTGGATAGCCATCGATTTACTGGCCTCGCGAACAACCAAGTCCGGATCACTCAGACGCATTTGTTGAGCCTTGTCCAACGACCAACCGATCGGCAAGTATCCATTTAGCGGATCGTGCGCCGACGTTTGATCAGTCACCACGTCAGGGCGAATTCCACGTTTGACCATCTCGGGCAGAATTTCGCCCGCGTTGCCGAGCAGGCCAACTGAGATCGTTTGTTTTGCTTGGCAACTGGCATCGATCAGAGCCATCGCCTCGTCTAAATCGACAGCCATCTTGTCGACGTAACCGGTATCCAATCGCATTTGAATTCGCGACTTGTCACACTCGATCGCCAACATCGATGCGCCGGCCATCGTGCAAGCCAACGGCTGAGCGCCACCCATGCCACCAAGACCGGCCGTCAAAATCCACTTACCGCTAAGGTCACCGCCAAAGTGTTTTTTGCCAACGGATACAAATGTTTCGTACGTCCCCTGAACGATTCCTTGACTGCCAATATAGATCCACGACCCAGCGGTCATCTGACCGTACATCATCAAACCCGCGCGATCTAGCTCGTGAAAGTGTTCCCAGTTCGCCCAGTGCGGTACCAAGTTGCTGTTGGCAATTAAAACTCGCGGAGCATCCTCGTGCGTCTTAAATACGCCGACTGGTTTTCCGGACTGAACTAACAAGGTCTCGTCGACTTCCAAATTACGCAGACACTCCACAATCTTGTCGTAACAGGCCCAGTTCCTGGCGGCGCGTCCGATCCCTCCGTACACGACCAACTGATCCGGATTTTCAGCGACTCCTGGGTCCAGATTGTTCATCAACATGCGTAAAGGTGCCTCGGTCAACCAACTTTTACAGGTGAGTTCGTTGCCGTGAGGTGCCTTGATTGTTCGATTTGCAGTGGCCATTTCGTCACCCCGTATTCAATTCAGACTGTTCCAACCGGTGTCGCGATTATGATTCATTGCGTGCCCAATGGGTATCCCGCTGGCAACCATGGCCGTGACCAAACCAGCCCGTACCCACGGACAGCCTTAGACGGTACGCTTAATGAATGAAAGTCAAACTAACATCCGGCAGCATTCCGCTAGTGGTCAGTTTTCCCCATAGCGGTACGGATATTCCGCCATCAATTCTACAAACGATGACCGACGCGGGCAGGTCCGTTCCCGACACGGATTGGTTCCTGCCTCGCCTTTACGATTTCGTGACGCAACTGGGTGTCTCGACAATCGCTGCCAATTTCTCGAGGTATGTCGCCGATCCCAATCGTTCGACTGACGGCGTGAACCTGTACCCTGGTCAGCCAACCCCGAAACTCTGCCCAACGCATTGCTTCGACGGTCGACCGATTTACCTAACGGGTCAAGAACCGGACGAATTTACCGTTGGCCAAAGAACCTCCGAGTACTGGCGACCGTACCACGACGACCTCTACGAAGAGCTATGTAGGCTAAAGCATCAATTCGGTTTCGTGGTTCTATTCGATGCCCACTCCATTCGATCGCAAGTACCTCGATTGTTCGAAGGACAATTACCCGATATCAACATTGGTACAAACAACGGAGCCGCCTGCGATTCTGATCTGCAAAACACAATTGATGCCGTTTTGCAAAGCCAAACAGTTGCCAGTCACGTGATCAATGGACGGTTCATTGGTGGCTATATTACTCGGCATTACGGACAACCTGAACAAGGGATTCACGCCGTGCAATTGGAACTTTCGCAAGTCAATTACATGGACGAATCGACTGGTAAGTGGCATGATGATTCTGCCCAACAAACTCGCCCAGTCTTGCAGTCCATTCTGCAAGGGATCGTCGGCTGGATCGAAAAACAACTCAAAAATCGCAACCGCTGAGAACCCAACTTGTGCCCGACGTGAATGTGATACTAAAAGGCTTTCGCTGCCTGACGATGTGCCAATCAGATGATCCATACGGATGGCTGTCGGACGCAGCCATCGTAATTCAGGACGGTCGGATCCATTGGCTGGGACCCGAAAATGAACTGCCAAGTCAACCGCCAAATGCCCAAGTCATTCAAGGCGACGGGATGTTGCTGACCCCTGGCTTGATTGACTGTCACACCCACCTGGTGTGGGGCGGCAGCCGAGCCGACGAGTGGGAGATGCGGTTGAGCGGCGTTAGCTACGAACAGATTGCTCGCCAGGGTGGCGGAATCTTGTCTACCGTCAAAGCGACAAGGCAAGCCACATCCGACCAACTGTATGCCGCCGCTCGGTCACGTGTCGAGTTCTTGATGCGACAAGGCGTCACCACACTAGAGATCAAATCCGGTTATGGCTTGGACTGCGACACCGAATTGAAAATGTTGCAAGTCGCCACCGATCTGCGAGATTCGATGCCCATCGATATTCACCGTACGTTTTTGGGAGCTCACGCGTTGCCGCCCGAATTCAAAGGGCAGCCCAACGAATACATCGACTTGGTTTGTGGTGAAATGCTAACGGCCGTCGCCGATCACTGTGAAGCCGTTGACGTTTTTTGCGAAGGGATCGGTTTCAACCTGGATCAGACTCGCCGAGTATTCCAGGCCGCTCAAAAAGCGGGTAAGCATATCAAAGTTCACGCCGAGCAATTATCCAACCTGGGTGGTGCTAAATTAGCCGCCAAAATGAACGCTCTATCTGCCGATCATTTGGAGTACCTGGACGAGGCGGCAGTCGAAGCGTTGGCCGATGCCGGCACGGTCGCCGTTCTGTTGCCGGGCGCGTTTTACTTTATCCATGAGACTCAAAAGCCGCCCATCGATTTGCTCAGAAAACACCATGTGCCCATCGCGATTGCCACCGATGCCAACCCTGGTAGCTCGCCCGTGGCCAATCTCTTACTGATGACCAACATGGCCTGTACTCTGTTCGGCTTAACTGCCGAAGAAGCACTGCAGGGCATCACGCGTCACGCCGCCCGGGCACTGTCTATCGAGGATCAAGTTGGAACGATTGAAATTGGCAAGCGTGCTGACTTGGTCGGTTGGCAAGCGAGTTCTCCGGCTGAGTTGGCCTATGGGATCGGGCACAACCCGTGCCAGTTGGTCTTGAAAGACGGCCAAGTCATTGTGGATCACCGATAAGAAACTGACACGTTTCCGTTACCTTGCCACCGAGTCGATGCTGCATGTCTGAAAAACGAATATTCGATAAAGCTCTTCTACCGGACGGTTGGCATGACCAAGTCATGATCGAAACGGACGAGTACACGATCGTCGATATCCAACCAAACGCTCAAGTCACAACCGACACCACGGTCACTAACCAGTTCGCCGTTCCAGGTTTAACGAACGTACATAGCCACGCTTTTCAACACGCCTTCGCCGGACACAGTGAATACCGCACCAACGAACACGACAGTTTTTGGACTTGGCGTTCGTTGATGTACCAGTTCGTCGAATCGCTAACACCGGATCAAGTTTTCGAGATCGCCAAGACACTCTATCGCAGAATGAAGCAAGCCGGTTATTGCTCGGTCGGCGAGTTTCACTATCTATTGCATCGTCCGGACGGTAAACCATACGACAACATCAATGCCATGGCTGACGCGTTGATCAACGCGGCGATCGATTGCGAATTGGATATTTGCATGTTGCCGGTCCTGTATCAACGCGGTGGATTCGACGACCGCCCGCTGGTGGGTGGACAAACAAGGTTTGGATCGTCAACCGACTTGTATCTGGAAATGCTGACGAAACTAAAAACAGACTGGGGCGGACATCCACGCGTACGCTTGGGGGTCGCGTTGCATTCACTACGCGCCGTCTCGATCAAGACTGCAGCCAACGTTATAGAACAAGTCGAAACGATTCTACCAGAATGCCCAATTCATATTCATGTCGCCGAACAGACCAAGGAAGTCGAGGATTGTGTTCAGGCGAATGGCAAACGACCGGTCCAATTGCTATTGGATTCAATGCCAGTCGACAAGCGTTGGTGTTTGATACATGCCACGCATCTAACCGATTCCGAGTGTCAACGAATCGCAAAGTCTCAAGCAGTCGTCGGCGTCTGCCCGACAACGGAAGCTAACTTGGGCGATGGAATTTTTCGTAGCGAAGATTATTTGCAGCAGGGCGGGGCGTTGGCGATCGGCAGCGATTCGCACATCACCGTTGACCCTTACGAAGAACTACGATGGCTGGAATACGCACAGCGACTAGTCCAACGCCGACGTGCCGTCTTGTGCACCAATGACCAATCGTGTGGATCGTTGCTGTATCAATGGGCTTGTCGTGGCGGCGATCAAGTAACTGGCTTCGATCACGAAATTCGCATCGGTGCCTCGTCCAACTTCATGACTCTGGCCTCTGAAGACCATCCCGCTGATCCAGCTGATCGAATCTTCGATCATCGAATTTTCTACTCGCACTAACCGGGCGTCTTTAAAAAAGAAAAAGCCGAGTCCAGCAAGCGACGGAGCAAGAAGAGAGACGCTGGAATTCGGCTTTTGAGGGTTGTAAAGTAACCCGATTTGGTAGGTAAGGGATGAGCCGAATAAAGAAGGAAAGGAGGCAATAGCTTCGGGAGATCAAAGATAAGGAAGATTCCTTATTCGGCTCGACATAGCAGTAATGCAGACCGCGTGCCAAAAACAGAATCACTCTCAAAAAAACTAAAGCCCCTGTTTCTCGCATTGAAAATTGCGAGTTCCGCAGGGCAAACTCTCACAAGATCAACTTCAAGTCTCGCAACGAGACTGTCGTCGCAAAAAGAGACGCAGATGGATCCGCACAAGCGGCATCGATCTGGCCCCTATATTTGCCCCATGTTTACCCCCATGTTTGCCAATTCAGCTACATCGCCTTAACGCGCCCATCTTTGCAATGCGGTTCGCAGATTCATCTCCGTTGACCAGGCATGACTGGCCGTCCAAAGTTCAGCCAGAGACTCGGTTGCCTCACGAATTTGGTTTCGCGAATCGGCCGTACGCAATTGAGCACCCATTGACGCCAACTCCATTAGTAAAGAAGCCGGCGTTTCCAACCAAGCCTCCAACAATCGAGCGGCCTCGATCTGCACGACATCGGAACTGGGGTCGGGAATCGCGTAGTGTCCGGCCAGCATCAATCCCCGGATCCGCTGCTGTAACACTCCGCCAAGAGCAGATTGTTTGGCCGACCAAGACTGGTCCTGCAATGGAGTGGGTTCACTAGTTTTTGAAAGGTGTTCTGGTTGCAAACGCTGCCAACCCAGTTGCCAACATTCAGGTTCTTCGGACGGAAGAATAAGTTTGGGCCGGGTAACGGCATCTTCTTCTTGATCAGCAGACTCCGCCGCCGGTGCGATGACTAAAGGGAATAGACACTCGGGTCTCTGCAAATCCAACTTGGCTACGACAAACATCCGCAGTCCGGGGACGGTCGCCAGTCGTTCTAAATTGCGACGGTACTCAAGGATCTCTTGTTCTTGATAGACACCCAACGGCAGCAGTTGATCGGCACCTAAATTGCGGACAATCAAGTGTGCTTTGTTGGCCGCCACAACCTCGACATGCAGTCCTACCAGATTCCAACCAGCCGGGCGAGCCAACTCGGCAGTCGCCTGAAAACTTGCTACTCGTTCAACCTGAGCTGCCAAATCTTCAGTCAACCACTGGTGTAACGAATCGGTCAGCCACCGGTCGTCCTGCATGGCAAACTCGCACTTGGTACCCAACCCCAATCGCCCGTCATCCGAAACACCTCCGCCTCGAATCAGCACGCGACTACCCATCAGCTGTTTGGCCGTCACGTGGGTTTTTCCAACCGTGATGCCGCCCGACCAACCGGCAGCCAATAATTCTTCGGCCGACACTTGTTGCGATGGATCAGACGATTCGACGGTCCGTCGCACCTGCGAAATCGTGTACCAATGATGTTGTTCGTCTTTCAGGTACACGACCATCCCTGCAAAACCATCGTTGGTTAGGATTGGTTCCACAAAAACACCATGCAACTTGAGTGCATCAGGGCGTGGGCGATACGCACGACGAGCCGTGCCGATCGTGTTCTGCCAACCGTCCGTTTGGTTGCGTAGCATGCAACAAGCCGACAACAACTCAAACAAGTCCAGTTGCAATCGATCGAGGTCAAAATCCTTGGCATCATTTCTTAGTTTGCGAACCCCCTCGACCAATCGAATGGCAGCGGCGGCCGGCCAATGCACTCCGTCGGACCGAGCATGATGAGCGGCCTGCAACAAACTTCCCAACAACACCGTGCTGGCTCGTTGGCACCCCACCGCCAACAAATCACTCGTGGCCGCGAACAATTCGTCGGCTACCTTGACGGTTGCCGACGGAACCGAAGTCGTGGCAACTTGGTTGGTGCCTGCCGCTTCGGACAAACGACTTTCGTTATCTTGCGTATCGGGTTCCTTAGATTCGGGATCGCCACCATCCGCAACATCCACAATTGCCAACTGCGTAACACAAGCCAAAACGTGCAAACACTTCGGCGACAACAAGCAATCACAAGTGATTTGGTCGGCCTGAGAAAGCACACCATGCTCGGCCGAAATCGTCACGACCTGAGTCCCCGTTTCGACTTGAAACCCCAATTGGGTGGTCGACCAATTCCAATCGGCGGCCAAATTTGGATTCTTGTCCAGCCGTTTTTGAACTCGCGACGGCGCCGCAGATGTTAGGGCCAACAATAGTTGCGAGGTGATTTTTGGTCGGCTCATCCGCCACCTCGAATCTTCTTGGCCACCCAATCGGCCAACTGTTCCGGGCTGAGTGCAGCGACCGGCATCCCGGCAGCAACACACTGGCCTGCGACCCCGGTATGGTAAACGCAATCGGCTTCGTCATCCAATGCGGCCAGCCCCAATAACTTGACACCGCTGGTAGCCATCGTTCGCACCTCGCCCAGCAGCTCGGGAACAGAAACGCCCTCGTGAAAGTCAGTGATCAGGACGACGATACTTCGTTGTGGAACGCGGATGGCTGCGCGGGCCGCGCGAAGCCCCAGTGCAATATGAGTCCCACCCCCGATACGCACCTCGGTCAACAACGACAACGGATCATCGGCATGTTCGCTTAGGTCGGCCACCTCGGTGCTGAACGTAACGAATTGCAAATCGACCGCCGGCAGTTTGGCAAACACTGCGGCGACCAAGGCCGCGTAAACGGTACTGGTTTCCATCGAGCCCGAAACATCGACAACCAGATGGATCGACCAATCCATATTCCGAGTCGCTGGTGATCGAAACACTGGCTGGGCAGCAACGATCCGCGTCTTCTGTTGAGCGTCTCGATACGAGTGCTGCAAATTTCGTTGCAACGTTCTTGGCAAATCGAACAGCGGGCTAGGGCGGCTGCGAGGTCGCATTGTCATCAGACCCGTCAAGTGAGTTCTCAAGCGGATGGCCAACAGGCGAGCCAAACGATCGGAAATGTTCTTGGCGATCTGTCGCAAATGTTGCAGTAAGGATCCATCGGCATGCGAGTGCATCGACAAAATCTGCTTCAGAAGATCCGCACTGGGCGGAGTCCGATTTGGATTGATGACCTTGAAAACGGCCAGACGCCCTTTGGCTGCTGCCTCGATCAGGACCTCTTGTGCCACCTCGCTGCCCAGCAACTTGTCCAACTGTTTGGCCCATTCTCTAGCGTCTACTTGCGGCGCCTCGTCACCGCCGCTGCGATCTTTGAAGTCAACCAAATCGTCGTCGCCCAACCCTGAACCTTGACCATCCAACAGCTCGGCAAAACCGCCACGTACCTGTATTCCTTTTTTCGATTTAGGTACACCACCTAAAACCAAATGCCAGCGATCAACCACCGTCAGTTCTTGGTCACTGCGTACGGTGTTTTTGATCGGCACTGTTTTTTCGATTTGTTGTAACGAAGAGGGATCCAACTTGCGAATCTCCAACGCCGGTAGAATTCGTGCAATCGCTTGTCGAGCCTGTTCGTCCAATTGACGGTTGGCCGCTAGTTTTAATGGGTCACTGGGAACCACCATCGTGGCCGGTCCAACGTTCTGTGTCTTGAGATTCAACAAGTGGTTGCGTTGTGATTTTGAGAGAGTCTGAAACGCACGGTTCAAAGGTAACAGTCGGTGCAAAAATTGTTGGTCGGTCGACTGTTCGATTTGTTGACTAAGGCTCTCCAACCACTGCAAGTCACTAAGTAACCTGGCGCCCACGGCAAATAGCCAACCGGTAAGACGGCCTTCCAATTGCTTACGACCCGTTGGATGGCTGGCTTGATCCCACCAGCCAACGGCGATCGCGTTCACTTGCGGCGGCTGAAGCATCTGCAGTTGCATCTGACAACCAACTGTCAAACCTTGCATTAACGGGCTACCAGTTTCGGTCGCGTGTTGTAGCCACTGCCGGAACCGCAGGCCTCCGTCGCTTGGCCAACGTTCCAACCCGGATTCAATCCAAGAGGTCAGTTCAAGAATCGCCCGCCCATCTTCGACGTTCTCGCTGCCGGTGACACCCTGCAGTCGGGCAATCGCCGTGGCCAACAAGTGGCTGCGATCCTGCAACTGTTTCGCATCGAACATCAAGACGTGAGGCGGATTGGCGGTCGAGGTTTCATCGTCGTTTTGAATCGGCAAGCCGGGCACTAACCCACGACAAATCTGCTGGTACCAATGCGCGGCGGTAACTACTTGCGGCAAGTTTGCTGAATCCGCATAAATCTCGTTGATTTGTTTTGCAGCAGCAATCACCTCGGCCCCCAACCCACACTTGGCAGCGGCCACCAATTGCTGCAAAGCGATCGCCGGTGTGGGTTTGGATGCTGCTTCGGGCCGGTGCCAACCTTGAATGGTGGCGGCCGCCACTTGTTGCAAGTTAATGCCTTTAGTTGTCAAAGTGTACAAACGGGCGGTGGTTCCATGTTGCCAATCCAGTTCCCAATGTTCGGTCAGATTTTGTCGAGCCCCCAACGATTCATCCAGTCGTTTGGCATAGGGAATACCCAGGACATGCAGCCGTTCAAAAGTCACTGCCCGAGCTCGTGCCAATGGGTTGCGTAGCGAATCCAATCGTATCCGCTTGGGTTTGTCCGTGGCCGATTCGGGACCAGGCAATTTCAATTCGGCGAACAATTTTTCGATGTGTGACACCAGTCCACTGCGTGGCGAATCCTGGGGCAATTGTCCCATGCGATGGCCGACTAAGACATGACGAGTCGCCGTGGCAACCGCCTTGCGTCGCGCGATTTGTTCGCCTTGCACCAGCGTACTGATGATCGCCTGGTGCATTTCCAAACGCCCGAGTGTGGCCAGGTTACGCAGGCGAGACAAACCACGCGTCATTGACAACGCGGCGATGGCGTCGGCCGTGGAGGCGTTTACTTTGTTCTTACGTAAACTCCGACAGATTTCAATCAGGAACTTTTCAGTTATCTGATCTCGTTCTTCGTTACTACCACTTTCCCAAATGGCTTGATGCCAAACAGGATCCAACACACCCGCCGGATAGCCACTGCGACTGTCCAACTGACCGAACGAGTAGGGGATCAGAGCCGTTTTCCAAGGCTCTTTTTTTTTGGCGGGTTTTTCGTCTTCAATTTCTTGACCATCCGAATCGCGGCCCTTAACCAATTGGTCAAATGGATCGTCGTTGTAGTCTGGCAGCAATGCCAGCGCGTGGAACGAGCCAACGATCGCTACCGTTCGCTGGTCAGTCTCAGACAAACAACGTCGCATCCAAGCCTCTCGCAATCGATCTCGATCCGAGATCGTCGACGTTCCGTCGCGAACCGTGGCTCCAAACAGTAGGCCTGCCCGGCGAACGGACTCGGCTGAATCATCGACTCCGGGTGATTCAACTAGTCGCTCCCAAAGTTCTTCAGAATCGTTCGTGCCTAGCTTTCGTTGTAACTGGTTACGCCAATCTAGCGGCACGGGATCAACGGCACTTGGCGATTGATCGTTCGCGGAAATTCTCGGTTCCGGCGAATCGACCAAATCGGTTTGGCGAGGAAAGCCGAGCGGCAAATCGATCAGTCGGATGGGCACGTTTTTTTGTATCGCCCATCGAATGGCGGCCAATTCTGGTGAAAAGTCGGCCAGTGGATAGAAAAACAGTTGCCCCTGATCACTCGATGCGGCCAACGCGACCGGCGCAGTGGTATCCGGATGCGCAATCCAAGGTAACCAAGATTCGACGTCACTCGGCAACTCGATACAAACGCGTTCCGGTGCGAATTGCTCCAAGAGCTGTGGCAACTTGGCCGACAAAATAGCCGAGTGATGACGCACGCCTATCAACCAAGGATCTTGGCAGCCGGCCAGTGATTCCAATCGCTTTGCTAGATCCACTTGCACTTTCCCGTTTACTCGTCGGTAATTTGATCACGCAAATCGAACAAACGTTGATACAACTTATCGCCCTCGTCGGCACGCCGCCGCACAGGACCATCCCAATAGGCCAACAATCGTTGTCGTTCGGCAGCATCGTCTTTCAGCACCACGCCCAATAGGTGCCCGGGGACCAACGAGACCGGATCGGTTTGTTCCCGGAAGAAGGTCGCTTGGCGAAAGATCGCGTTGGAAACCGAAACCGCCTCTGCGGTACTCATAGCCGTGGCGGGGCGTTCGACGCTCCAACCTTCGGCCGTCAGCCCAGACCTAAGATCTCGAAAGATCGTGACCAGCAAATTCAAAAGCGTCTCGTCCACTGCCGATTGAAGGTCGGCATCGGCCAACATGGTTTGTGATTGTTGTTTGACGAGTTGCACTTCTTGATCGTGATTGGCGATTGGGTGAATCAACTCGAAATTGAAACGACGCTTTAGTGCTGCAGACATCTCCGAGACGCCTCGGTCTTGCAAGTTCGCTGTGGCGATCACATTAAATCCGGAAACGGCGTGGACACCAGGATCATCGCCACCAAATTCCGGGATCATGATTCGCCGTTCACTAAGCAGCGAGATCAACGCATCTTGAACTTCCGGCAAACAGCGAGTTACTTCTTCAATCCTGGCCAAACGCCCTTTCTGCATCGCACTCATCACGGGACTGGGCACGAGCGACTGTTCGCTCGGTCCACGGTCGATCAACAAGGCGTAATTCCAACCGTACCGCAATTGGTTTTCGGTGGTGCCGGCGGTTCCTTGCACGGTCAGAGTCGAATCGCCGCTGATAGCCGCCGCCAGTAACTCGCTGAGCATCGATTTGGCCGTGCCTGGTTGCCCGACTAGCAAAAGGCCTCGTTCACCGGCCAGCGTGACCACACAACGTTCGACCACGTCGCGCGGACCAATAAACTTCTGTGAGATTGCCAATGAGGTTTTACTGCCGCCAACTTTAGCCGAGACTTTTTCACCGTCGGTACCACACAGAAAATCGATGACTCGTCCCGGAGTCATTTGCCAACCAGTTGGCCGAGCTCCATCATCGGCCGCGCACAAAACCGCCAACTCGTCGGCGTGTTTTTGCTCGGCGACCGGACGCTGAGCTGATTCTTGGGTTGGTTTGTCCGCTGCGGTTGCTTTACCTTTTGCGGACTTCTTCGTACTGGGGCGTTTCGCCATTTTTAATTCTCGTCCAGGCTTTATTGAACAACGTTGAAAGGCTAAACCAAGGCAGGATTCGACCGAAGGGTGTGAACATTGGTTCCGCGTCCTGCGATTCCGTTTCGCAAACGTACAGCGGCATTTTCCAAATTTCGAGAGGGATATTCGGTTTTTTGAGTGGTTGCCATCCACCTGGCAGGAAGAATTCGCGACCTGCCCGAGCCCGCTTCGCTTGGAAAACCAATTTTTTCTTCTCCAACGCTTCCGCCGCTTTCTTATATTTAGCGGTGGTCCAATCATTCCAAGTTTTGATGTTGCGAGTCATCGGGTCCGGCAACGCCAACATTTGCAAATACAGCACCGCGGCATCGGCATCCACCTTCATCTTTTTGGCCACCTCGTCCACCAGATCGGGGACCGAGTAGCGAGGGTCGTGTGGCCAAGCATCATGTTGCGGATCCACTTTCTTTGCCGTCGCCAGTTCTTGGTCGATGTCGTCAGGCAAAGACTTCAGCAGCCCGATCATGGCTTGTTGAATCAACAGCACAAAATCAAACTTTGGTCGCGTTTCGTATTCGGAAAGAGTTGACATTCCGGCATTCCAGACTCGTTGAAAATCAGCAGCGTTTTTTGCAAAGCTGGGTCGGAATCCAACCAGGTAGTTTGATTCTGTCGCGGCACCGATAAGCAACTGAGTGTCCGCGATCCTTTGGTCGTCCTCTGTTCGAGTGACCGATCCGACCAATGATTCGAGCTGTTCGAGTGTGACATCACGCGTCTCGTCGCTTCGTTTGTAAATGTAGCTACCGGCTAACTGCAACGTTGTTTGAGGATTGTTTAGCGCCGATTGCACGGTTTCAAGAATGCCTCGGATCTTTAGCCGCAACGGATCATGCAAACGAGTCTCGTAATTCAGCAACATGGCCAATCCCAATTGGGATTTCAAGAAAGACGCATTCAACGTTGGGCCTTCTTGGCTGCCATGAAATCGCAACTGCGCTCGATAGCCGCCCTGTTTTGCCAATTTGATTTCGGTGGCTGCAGAATTCCAAATCTCAACTTCTGGACTGCCCGCAGCTTCCAGATGCATTTCTGTTGTCGAGGCTCCAATGAACGTCAACTGAGCCATCAAATCGGCGCCCAACCGCAACTGCCCTTCGGAAAGGCGGTGATAGACTTCGAAAATTCGTTTCCAAGCAGGACCACGATTGTCGGCAAAGAAGTCAGCTGCGCCGGATTCCAGCGGTTCAAAAACCATTTGACTGCGGCTACGGTTCGAAAAACTTAGCGATTTTGTGGCCTTCTTAAAATCAGAAAGCTTCAATCCGTATCTCTCTTTATAAGCAGCCGCACGTAGATTTCGAGCCTGATCACAATTGACCATCGCGGTCCACAACATTAACGCCTCGGCCGGCGTGACTTGAAGCTCTTCTGCCTGTGTTTCCAGTTCCTCTTGTGGGGGCAGTGGCCAATCATTGGTTAACATCAATTGCAGCATTTCGGCCAGCTTGGCGTGCGACCATCCCAAGTCCATTTTGTAGGATTGCATCTTCCTGAAGGCAACTTCTGGTGGACGAAATTGGCCACCAGGACGAATGTACTCATAGATAACAGACGACATTCCATAACCAGCAATGTCATACCGCAAGTAATAATTGTCGTCTCGTTTCCAACAACTGGGTTCTTGTGCAATGTAGTCGTCTTTCGGTGTCACCGTATAACGTTTCCAAGAACCTTCCTGTTGCATTAACGGGTGGTCGACCCATTGCTTTAGAGGTTCCAACCAGGCGATTTGCCGAGGGTCTTGATCTTGATTAAACCTTGTCCAGTAAAAATTCCAAACCTGCCTTGGCAAATTGTGAAATGCCTCGGCCCAACTGTTCGGGGACGAGGGAAGCTGCGAATCTATCGACTTGTCATTTATAAAGTTTGCCACCGCATCCAGGTGCAAACTTAAAGACGGATTGGCTACTTTCGTTTTAACTTTTTGGCAACGCAGCAATCGCATCACGATGTCCAGCTGCTTATCTTTTTCAGACGCTTCGGTTTTTTGCTTCGCCAGAACCGGGTCATGCGTCACGTTCATGGCGAGGTGTTGTTGACGGGAATCTCCAGCCAACCGCACGATGGCTACGATGCCATCCAGTAAACGCTTGGGCATGTCGCCAAAGTCTTGCTGGACTGTCTGGCGAGTCTGCTGGTCGGTCCAGGTCACCGTATCTTTGCTAGTGGCTGCCGCAGCGCGTTTTTTTGATTCGGCGCTGTCGTTTGCGGCCGCTTCCAGCCAACGATGGCATGTTTCCAGATCGATCTTGCGCAGCCGCCGACTGATTTCCAGATCACGAACTTGGAAATAGTTGTAAAACACAATCGGCAAAACGCCGACTTGTCCGACTCGGAAACGATTACCGTTATCGCGAGTGTCGCTCATCTTGGTATTGTCGGCCGTTCGCAAGTAGGTGCCGCCGCGATAGCCAGACGAGTGGCATAAGTGCCAATGGTCCTGTGTGCCTGGTTGATCCATCAAGCCTGCCAATTCCGAGTGGCTATCGTTTGCTAGTCGACCATCGATCCCTTGCGATTGATATTGTTTCTTTTTCTTGATGTACCATTGGGCCCAACCGACCGTGCCATCCTGGATTCCTAAAGGAGATTCTTTCATTTCGTTGGCAACGGAAATAACGTAACTCGATCGACCAACCAGCTTACCTTCGGTCGGCATGTTATCGGTCAGCAATGGTGGCAGACTCTTGCGCGGTTTGCGGTCACCGGTAGGATCAATTTCGTGGACCTCGCGATCATATTCTGAAACGTTGCGGTAAGCCCAAAACCGACCGTCCTGATTCCATAGTTTCCCGATTCGCACAACTGGATGCTGTCCTGCTTGCGCCACACCACCGTGCGTCATCCATCCATCTTCATAGGCAACCAACATTGCCTCGTTTGAGGTACGAAAAATATCTTCTTCGTATTTTTTAGAGGGAGCGGCTGACCAGTAGTAAGATCCGTCGCGTCCGGTTTTTCGGTTGCGATGATAGACCGCAAACTGTTCGGGCAGGTACAAGACCTTTTCAATTTTGTGATCTGGTGGAATACGGAATTCGTGTTCTGCGACCTGGGCATCTCGATTGACAGCCACGACGTTGGTCGAGTTGTAGACCAACACCCAAGGAAACTGAATTGCAATCGCAGGGTTCTCTTTATCGGTACGCAGTTTGTCCCAAGCGGCCTCCAGAATCGGCCAGCCGTACTCGTCAATTAAACCGAACTGCAAATTGCGTTGCAGACAGACGGACAAATCAGCAGCCTTGATCTGTTCGAATGCATCGGGATGAGCGGCAAAGGTTTGCCCCGACGTGCCTCCAACAAGTCGATCGACTTGGCCGATCATACTGGGGACTGCGCCATTGCACAGCTGACCAATATTGCGATCCAACCACTCGCGAAACAAGCGATTCACCACTGGAAACTTAAAGGCTTGAGTTTGAAACTCTGGTTTGGCGGCCACGTTGTTGACACTGGTTCGCAGCAATTCGCCGAACTCTTCGCTGTCAGCCGTTAACTCGGGATCCACGGTTCGCGCGGGATGGTTTTTGACATCATTCACCCAAGCATCCATGTTGAACTTGTAATGGCTGGAGACTTCAGCGATCGGGACTTTGTTTTTCAAACAGTACTCGACAACGTTGAGACTCAAGAAGCTACGCCACGAACTCTGGCCACTTGAAGTCAGCACGAGTTGCCAGTCATTGTCGGCCGTCAGTTCGGGCGTCACCTTCTGCAACAAATCCCAGAATCGTTCGTTGGTGTTCGAAACGGTACCGCGTAACAGACGCCCCACCCAGGCACCAGGGCCGTCTGCTGGCCGAAGATTGGCATCCACATCCGTCTGCCAAACGTGTTGCAAGATGTCCCATTCTTGTAGTAGGTCCAACCAAGACAACTCGTCATTCAACCGATTTCCCCAAGTTATTAGCTCTCCGTCGGACCGCAGATCCAGCAAGCGTTGGGCGTGTTGTGGATTCTCTTCCAATAACTTGGCGACCGCTTTTTTCGCTTGCTGCCAAAATGTGATGGATGCTTTTTCAATCGAAGGAGCATCGATCGTTTGCCGAACAAAATCGTAAATTGCCTGATCAGGTTTGATGTCTGCCGCTTTGGCCAGTCGCTTTAGTTGAGCGAACAAGTCGTTCCACGGCGGTAGACCTCCCCATGTTCGGCGTACTGCTAGATCCGCAAACGTCTCATAGGCCTGCTGTGGATCGACCAGATTTTGTAGATCCTTGGCAAAGTCACCCAAAGCCTTGATCGTTAGACAACCGGACAACGCGAACTCCAAAACCATATCGCTACGCCGCTTCATGTCGACGGGCAGAGCGTGTACTCGTTCCGCTTCCATAGCCTTGGACAGCGACCGACCGGCGTAGGTTTCGTTGCCCAGTCCGCGATAGGTCAGTCCCACTTCTTCCCAATAGGCGGGCAGAAAGTGACAGGCGCTGCGATCCAATTCCGTTGCCATCTCGGTATAGGCGTCCCAAGCGTGTCCTGGTTTTGATTTCGCTTTTCGTCCGGCACGCTGCATCCGCTTCACCAAGTTCAAAGCATAGGCGGCGTGCTGTGGATCGGTCACTAATGCCCAGCCGGCGAAGTCCATTGGCCGACGACGCCTAATCCCTAGCGGTTCAGAAGTCCCTTCAAGTTGAAACCCGAACACATCCAACGCGCGATCTTCGGCGACACCTGTTCGCTCGGCCGTGACCTGCACGATGACGCGATCGGGCAGAGCAGGGTGGGCGTACTTGCGAGCCGAAATGGATTCGACCGTATCTTCATCGGCCTTGGTCTTGGTTGGCAACCATGCGCCGGCTTCCAACAGCTTTTCATCGATAGACATAATCGCGACTCGGCAAATAGGATGAATGAAGGCACCAGGCGCACCTGGATTGGCATTAGATCGTCGGTTCGGTCTGCTTGGGTACTTTTCGTTTGGCGTAGATTGCCGAGGCCATGCGAATGCCCTCGCTGATCGCCACGGGACCGACGTCCTCTAACTTCTTGGTTTTTTGATCGCTATCCACGAAAGTCAAATCGCCGGTCCAAGCTTGCGATTCGGGATAGTCGGCACCGATCCAATAACGAGCTTCTACGGATTCTCCGTTTTCCCAAACCGTGCGAATCGCCGAACCGCCACTGACTTGGTAGCCCAACGTTCGGCAAGCCGACAAGGCGTAATTCAACTGCTCGAATTCGGCATTGGCAAAGCGTTTAATGGACGACTGAGCCTTCTCTTTGCCCTCAACTTCATTCACATCACGGAACAGTTGTTCGATCGGTTGCTTTAAATTCAGATCCACCAACAACTCGCGTAGATCATCGACGTTGTCCATTAGAACGGGATGCGGGATGGCGAACTGTTTGGTTTTGATCCAGCGGGTTTCGCCATCTTCATCCAAGACACCCAGACCCTTTTTGGCATCGACGTCACGCAAGATCCCGGTGTTCGACGAGCGTTTTCCCTTTGCGTCGATCGAAATAACGACGACGTTTTCCAGAGCACTTCGCCAATCTTGGTCGGGCCAAATTTCCAAGACGGCGTCTGTGAGAATTGGCAGTGAACGCAACATCCACAATTCGACTTGCCCAATGCATTCCGCCGGTCGAGCCTTTAGCCAGACTGTCATGGCTTGCAACTGCTCGCCCAATTCACAGTCCTTGACCTTCTTGGGAACCGAGGCCAGTTGCTTGCCGCTCTTATTTCGGCACACCAATTTGTTGTCTCGAACGGAAAGCGAATAACCATCTACCGTCTCGATCCAACCTTCCGCATCGGCAACCAGCGGCGCCGACGCCTCAACTTTTGGGGCCTTTACCTTTCTTGTTTTTCTAGCCGTTTTCTTTTTGGCTACTTTCTTCTTTGCAGCTTTCTT
>CAZJBW010000022.1:45723-59112 GCA_964543985.1 uncultured Pirellulaceae bacterium
CTTTCTTCTTTGCAGCTTTCTTTTTTGAGGCCTTCTTTTTGGTCGACTTCTTTTTGGTCGACTTCTTTTTGGTCGACTTCTTTTTTGGGGCTTTGGTCGCTACCTTTTTCTTGCTCTTGGTTTTTCCGAGAGCCTTCGACGACTTCTTTTTGGTCGTCTTCTTCTTTTTAACTATCTTTTTCTTTGGCACTTGCGTTCCCCTGCAATTTAACAGGCTTTAGTCTATCGCCTTCACAGCACAAATCAAAGAATGGACGGGCAACCCATTACTTGAACGCGCGTTCTTGACGAAAACTTACGCACTTAAAGCGACCGAGGCTTGATCACTTTGCCAAAAAGAAACTACTTTTGATTAGTAGTGGCCGCATCTTGAACTTCCTTGGGCAAAAAGGGTAATGCTTGATCTGCCCATTTCGAATCCAATGCTTCGCCGATCGACAGCTGCAGGTCGTCACTATTTTCGGAGATCTCTTTGTTGATCTTTTCCACCAACTCGGCCTCCTTCTCGGCAATCTCTTGATCCATTTCCCGGCGGGCCAATCGAGTAACTTGCTGAGCGAATTCACCACCCAGTTTGCTGATTCGATCGATGCGAAAGTCATCAACGATGATGTCGGCCGATGTTGCGCGAGGGTTGAAAATAACACCTGGTGGAAAATCGCTGGTATCCAACGAGATGCCCAAAACCATATCCACCGATAATCGAACTTGGGCCTGGCCATTGGCACTCAAACTATACATCTGAACGCCTTTCACCCATTTGGCTTGGCGAGCATGTAGCTTGAGTCCGGCACGAAAGTTCAAACGAAACGCTAACTCGTGCTTTTCCGTTCGATGAAGGTTGGTCAACGTAATGTCAAATCGTTGGCTAGGATCAATCAGTTCGGCAGTGTACTTTCGCCACGTCCCGTGATTGACCAGTTTTTTGCGACGCTTCGTTTTAAGTCGCAAACCGTCCCGTTCCCACTTGATCCCATCCCAACGTTCGGTTTGTTTTCCCCAGCCTTTTTTGCGAGTGTAGCTGTGAGGCATATGTTGCAAGACAAGCTCGGTGACCAATTGGTTGATCGTTTCACTGGCGTCCGGCTGCTGAGTAACTGCTGGCGTCGGTTGAGGACGGTTCACTTGGCCAGTTAAAGTTACTGGCAGTGACACACCAAAGATGATGCCGCACGCCAGAATAAACCGCCGACACACAGATCTTGGAATTCGATAAACAAGAAAGTGGGTTTGCAAGGCAACATCACCAGTAAATACATAGCATCTTTTAGAACATCGACTAACCAGGTACTTGGCTATGAATATTATTACGAACGGTTACCCGTCAGAACAGCGCAATGTCGCTAGCGAACCTGCGAATGCCATTCTGAACTTTCTATTTCAGTGTGAATTGAAGAGACCTTGGGTTGCTGGCATAATCGAGCTTCCCCCGCCAACGGAGCAATCAAATGACTAAAAAGAGACCCCAGCAAGGTTTTGCACGTCGAGATTTTCTTAAACGCAGTGGCATGGCTGGAATGGCCCTGACGGCCGGTCTGGCAACCACTCGCGGATCAAACGCGACACCTCAAGAAGTCGTCGTGGATCCAACCGTCAAAAATCAGGAAACCGCGAAAAATCAGGAAACCGCCAGACCCTTCGTTGCCAACCGGATCGCGATCTCAACCTACTCGTTTTGGCGATACCGCGAGGACTCGAAGTTTACGATACCCAAGTGCATCGACTTGGCAGCCGATATGGGTTTCGACGCGGTTGAGATCTTGAGGGTACAGATGGAAGACGATTCGCCACAGTATCTACAAAAGCTGAAACAACGAGCGTTCGCCAACGGTCTGGATCTTTGTGGCATGTCGACTCACCAAGGTTTCGTGACCCCGGATGCCGAGGATCGCAAGAAAAATGTCGAGGCCACCATTGGGTTCATCGAAATGGCCTACGCCTTGGGCATTCCAACGATCCGAGTAAACACTGGACGCTGGCGAACGATCAGTAGCTTCGATGAATTGATGGCCAACAAGGGCATCGAGCCTCGCCTGGAAGGCTACTCAGACGAAGATGGATTCAAATGGGTTATCGATTGTCTGACCGAATGCCTACCCACGGCTGAAAAGTGCGGAGTCGTGATGGGTTTGGAAAATCACTGGGGCTTGGGTCGCGAAGCGGAAGGCGTTTTGCGAATCATCAAAGAAATCGATTCACCTTGGTTGCGAGCGACCATGGATACCGGCAACTTCTTCGAACGCCGCAAGGAGCAACTGGAGCTGATGGCTCCTGAAACCGTTTTTGTGCAGGCCAAAACCTACTTCGGCGGCGGTACCTGGTACGAACTGGATATCGATTACGATCACATAGCAAAGATCTTGCAAGCTCAGGATTATCGCGGCTACATCTCCTTGGAATTTGAAGGCAAGGAAGATTACAGCACGGCTATCCCTCGCAGCCTGCGAATGTTGCGTGAGGCCTTTGGCAAAAAGCAAATCTAGCTGGCTGTTCAAAATGGATTGTCCAATCCTGCCGTGTTGCGGTATCCCATCCAGTAGATATCATCAATCTGGTTGTTCTTTCATTCACCCGCTACCTGGACCTTGCAATGACGATTGCCGAACTGTTAACCCCTGTTGTATCTGGGCAGATTCTATGTTTAATTTTTCTGGCGATCCTTTTCTTGCAATCTGGTATCGACAAGGTGTTGGATTACAAAGGCAACAAAGAATGGCTGACTGGTCACTTTGCCAATAGTCCTCTAAAAGGGACGGTCGGCATGCTGTTACCCACGATTACTGTTTTGGAATTGGCCGCCGGTATGCTGTGTGCCGTGGGAGTCGTCATGCTGGTTGTCAGCGGGGCGAACACCATCGGTTTGCTGGGTGCCCAATTGTCGGCCCTGTCACTCATTTGCCTGTTCTTTGGTCAGCGAGTTGCCAAGGACTATCCTGGCGCAGCCACATTGACCACCTACTTCTTGATCGCCATCGCGGCAATCTACCTATTGACTTTCGAAATTGACCCGATGACTGCTCACCCTTGATAAAAATTTGAGCAAAGCCCTGAGGGAACTTGGTATTCGCAGTAGGCGGATGACCTTGCAAATCAAACAACAAAAGCCGAGACAATGTCTCGGCTTTTTTGTGAGTCCTCGGTATACGTTGGCACGAATCTTTGTGTCTAACGTTGTTCGGTCTGGTCTAAACGTTAGCCTTGCTGCGAGCTTCTCGTAGTCCGCGACTAAGAATATCGCGGAGGAACGGCGAGTAGTCTTCGAACTTGGATTCGTCCGGTGCACCGTTACTGTATTGATAGATGGCGTCGCGAGGCTTCATGCCAAGCGAAATCAACGTCGAACTGATCGTGCCAAAGCTTGACTCGCGAATCACCATGTTTGGGCGTCCTTGACCCACTGGCTGTCGAGCGAAAACTTTACTGGCCACGGCCAGAAACTTCACCGGAGAATCCAGCATCTGCAAAGTCAGTAGACGACGAGCCAATGCGGCTCGCTCATCCATCGGATCGTTGGTATCCATCTGACCAATCAGGCTGAGCCCTTCCTCCAGTTGCACCACGTTGATGTCGTTGCCGGCGTGAATGACCCAACCGCTCTCGGAGTCGGCAACGACGAAATTGGCGCCATCATATTGATTCGTGTGAAGTTCCTCTAAGGCCATGTCGACCGCTTGTCGGGAAGAACTACATTTCAGCATCTCGCGACACAGGGCCGTGCGAGACTTAGGGTTCGCCGGAACGTACATTTTGCGGCGAGTATTCATGCCGCAAAACATGCCACCCTGGTTAACACCTAGGTTGGTGCCGCCGGTCTGTTGGTCAACACTGGCAAGGATTCTGGGCTTTCCAGATTGAATACTGGGTGTCGGGCAGACTCGATCGTAATTCTCCTCGCGGTTGGCTGCCACCAGAATGGGGGACTCGGGAACTAGTTGGTATAGAATTGCCAATAGGCTCATTTTGTGTCTCTTTGGAAATCAGCGATTATCAAAGCGTAACGCTTGATGAGCCGACAATTTACCGCAAATAAAACACTTCGACACCCCTATTTGGGGGACCAGTAAGCGGATTTGCCGCAATACTGCTGCGTAGCCTGCCAAATTCCAACACTAAGGTTGATTGGGGTCCCCTTATATCTCCCCACAACGGATATCGTTTGCCAGCACCCGACTTTCTGAACATTCATTCAGTAACATCGCAGGTTGCCTGAACACTAAACTGATGCAGCTGAATTCTTCGAGGTGAACCAGTTAGCTTGGCAAACCGTACCGCTTCGATAAGTTAACCGGCTGTTGTTTTCGCGATTTGGCTGCAGAGTAGACATAAAATATTGACTCAATTCGGCATACTGCGGACACTGAGTTGTGCCTCGTGCGGTCCTTGCCGAATTCAATGCCAAACGTGCACCATCTTGATTATCGAGAGCGACTTTTTCACGGATCCTCAATGGCGTCAATTCATCCTCAGGACTCATCTGTCAAACAATCTTCGCATCCCAAATCCAACCTAAAAGGCATTCAGATCGTGGCCACGGGATCCTATGTTCCCGAAGTTGTGGTGACCAATGCCGACCTTGCCCGGTTGGGATGTGACGAGGAATGGATTTTGCAAAGGACCGGCATCCAACAGCGGCGGCACTGCGCCCCCGATCAAGCAACCAGCGATTTAGCCTACCTGGCTGGCAAGAACTGCCTGGAAAAGGCCAACGTGCCAGCCGACGAACTGGACATGATTATCGTGGCCACCATGACGCCCGATCATTTCACTCCGTCGACTGCCGCGATCGTACAGCACAAACTCAATTGCACGGCCGTTTCGTTTGACCTGAATTCCGCCTGCTCTGGTTTTGTGTACTCACTAATGGTGGCAGCTCAGTTTGTCAAAACCGGTTCTTGTCGCAAAGTGTTGGTGATCGGTGCCGACGCCATGTCGCGAGTTTGTGACCCGCAAGACGTCAAAACTTACCCCCTGTTTGGCGATGCCGCCGGTGCCGCATTGATTCAAGCTGACCCCAAGGCGACGGAGAATTGCCAGACGGGTATCCTGGCAAACAAGATGGGAACCTCGGGCGAACTTGGACATCTTATAGCGGTCCCAGGTGCCTGTTCTCGTATGCCCGCGTCGGAGCAGGTCGTTGCCGAACGACAACAGTTTTTGAAAATGAACGGCAAGCCAGTTTTCAAATGGGCCGTCCGGTTGATCCCCAACGCCGTGAACGAGATCTTGGATTTGGCAAGTCTTCACATCGACGATATCGATGTCCTGTTGTTCCATCAAGCAAACATGCGAATCATTGACGCCGCTTTGGAAGACACCAACATTCCTCGCGAGAAAGTGATTACCAACCTGGAAAAGTACGGCAACACTTCAGCCGCCAGTATCCCGTTGTTGATGGACGAGGCGATTGAATCCGGCGCGGCCTCATTGAACGACACGATGTTGATGTGTGGTTTTGGCGCAGGGCTGACCTGGGGCTCGTGTATCTACAAAGGCTAAAGAAGATCCGGATTCTTTTTAGAAATTGATCTCTGCTTCTGCTTGGAATTCTAGCCAACGCCAGTAGCCGCCATTTTCTTTCCGACTTACCTGAATTCTGGCGAATCCAGCTACGTTAAAATCAGAGCGAACGCTGCACTAAGTGACCGATTCACTGGGCGAATAAAACTCTTTGTCGGTCTTTTGTCGATTTTGCCACGATTCAATCCGTAGCGAATCAAACAATCCCCTGTGCCTCGCTGCGATTAGTCACATTTTCCAACTCAGTTTCTGGATTGTTTGGAAGTTTGCTGCAGGTCGTCCGTCAGTTGATTGCCAAGGGAGAAACTGACCTAAATTCATCTGGAATTTACAATGAGACAAATTTTATTCATCGCAGTGTTTGTTGCGGCTCTGGGCCTGTTTCCTGAATCTACTTTTGCCCAATCAGGAAGCCGTTCCGGCGGCAGTGGCTTCTCTGGTGCAGGTGGTGGCAGCTTCTCCGGTAGTGGATTCGGTCGTTATCCCGGCCCAAGACTGAGTGCCGCCGAGCAAGCCGAGCTGATTCGACGTGAAGCTGAGTTGCGAATTGAGTTGCAAAAACGGCAAGCCGAATTTACTCAACAGCAACGCAAACAATTGCTGTCCCAATTGGGCACTCAACTCAACGGCAAAGAAAACAAACGACAAAACCGATTGGCCTTCGAAGAAGCCAAAAAGAACTTCCAAGCGCTCAACCTAAACCGAGTCACCTCGACTCAACTGGGTTTCTTACAACAGCCCTTCCGTTTGCGTAAGGATTCATTAAATCGATCTACACGCACCATCCAATGGCCGTCAGCACTGCAAGCGCCGGCGTTTCAAGAACTGGTGGAAGAAGTGGAAACAAGCATCAGGGAAAACAAGATCACCCATTCCGATGAAGCGATCGCCTTTTTAGAAAAACTGTCACAACTCAATAAACAATTAAACGTCGCGGCTGTTCGTGGTGATGTTCAAAAGAACGACTACGCACTGGCTCGCCGAATGATCTCGGGACTCGCTAACGAGTTAGAAACCTCAGGAATTTCCCTCGAACCTCAGCAAACAACACAGCAGACGGAAGGCAGCGGGTCTGGTAACGGCGGAAGTGGAACTCGCGACTCAGGGAACATCCCCCGTCCACCGGTCAATGGAAGTGGCAGTCGTTAACAGGTTGCGGCTGTATGAACTGGAGCGGTTCCAACAAAAAAAATTAAGACTATGGGCGCTTTCGAGCGACACGAATTAAATCCAGGGTGCCGTCTTGGTAGCCAATGATGAAGTGGCCAGGTCGATCTAAGACAGCCCTTATTTTTGAGACGCTTGATCTCAGATTCAGTTCTGATTCGATCACCCATTGATCCTCCTTGGTCGAACACACCGACAGTTTGGATTTCCAACCTTCTCTCGTAGCCACCAAAAACAGTCCGCCTGCTGGATCACAACAGTTGGCTTGCGGCGCCGTGATCGTTTCTTGGCTGCTCAATGGTTCGACCAAGTTGGGCAACATACCGGTATTGAAAATTTGCCTGATTTGTTGCAAACGAGCTCGCTGTTCCAACGATATATTCTCAACATCGAATCGCTCGATAATTTCTGGCCCCATTTGCAATAACGCCTGGGTCGCTGTTTCTCGTTGCAGGTATTGGTTGGAATTCAGTTCGCTGACGAGTTGTTGGAACCGACGTTCGTTAAAACCGTCATCCGACGTGCCTGGCTCGACCACCACACTGGCAAACACAACCAGTTCGTTACTGTCGTTACTTCCCAATAAAATGCGTAGCCCACTGCCAAGAAACTCAAAACCATTTTCCGAATCATTCAATTGACTGATTATTGCGCCACTGTCGCTGGACCGAATTTGCATTTTGTCGGGGTAGCTATCGACCGCAATGGCAAGATGAGTTTCATCGATCCAGGAGAGGTGATCCAATCCAAAATCAGTTTCAATATTCATCAACTCTTTGATGTCGTCGGAACTCAATTCAATTTCCGATAGTCTCGCTCGTTCATTATCTACAAAGGTCAGGTGCCCGGATCGTGGGGAAGGCACTATCCCGCTATTGGGCAATTCGCGTTTGAATTTGAATTCGCCCGTTGCCAAATCGGCAATCACGTATCCATCCTGATTGTGAATCAATAACCCCTGATCAGGCACCATCATCATTTCATACTCTGACCAATCGATACCTGTGCTATCGGGCAGCGAGATTTGTTGTTCGGTTTGTTTTTGTCGCCAATTCAAAACGTTTATGAATTTTTGTCCTCCCGCTACAAACAAATAATTGTCGTACATGGCCACGTCGACGACTCCCGATGCGAATTGCATGATTTCGTCGTCGGGAAAGACTCGTTGCCCACTGGCGATGTCCCACCCACAAAGCACGTTCGTGCCACCCGTCCAAACTGTTTTTTGATCGGCTGACAAATCAAACCCCGAAGGATAAGAGATGACGATGTCGACCAGTTCGGCGTCACCCGTTTTTCGATCTACTTTGATAAGGTGATCGTCGGCATCGACGGCCATCAGTTGATCATCACCGACGAATTGAGCCCACACCACCTCGCCCGCAATATCATCTTTGGCCCAAACTTGTTCTTGGTCATCGGCCTGCCACAACGCGGCGTTGCCCGAGTAGTCTCCGCCGAACAACTGCTGGTTATCGGGTGAAAACGTCAAGCAACAAACCCAGTTACTCAGCCCAGCAAATTTTGCTTTTGAATCTTCCTGGTCCGCGAAATCCCAAAGGTGGACTCCACCGTCCGTGTCACCCGCGACGAACCCAGATTGATCACTTAGAATTCGCAACGCCGTGATATCGCTAGACGAGTTACGGTAGGTCGCCATAGTTTCGCCGGAGGCGATATTGAATCGTGTCACGTGGCCCAAGCGATCGCCGACCAGAAAAGATTGCTCGTCGGCCAGCACGTCGATGGAAAAAATCGTGCTGCCGTGTTCAAACAGTTTGATTTTCTCACCCGTAGCGACATCCCACAAAGCGATCCCGGGTCCCTCTCCCGCCACCAACAACTGTGAATCGCCATTCAACAAATTCATGCAATACGTGATTTCGTATTGCAGGTCGACAAAGCGGCGAACAATCTTTTGTTGCGGAATATCCCACAAGCAAACAATCCCGTCCTCGCCGCACGTCAATGCCTGCTGCTCGTTGTTTAACAGCAACACATTATTGATAGGTCTTGTTTGAGCTCGATCCGGTTCACCAAACGAATCGACGACTTCGGCTACGAACGGTTTCTCGTTTTCATCGTTGGCACCTTGCGCCCAAACTTGAGGGGCAACCAACAAACACGTCAACAGAACCCAAACCAACGAGCTTGACTGGTACCAAGCCGGTCGACACAGACAATTCGGCACGACACGTCGAATGGAGTTTTCGAATTTCATAAGTCAGCGCGGTCAATGCATTGGCATCGACACGGTGGAAGTCAAACGAATTACAACGCCAGTCCATTCTACGGTTAAATCGACTAGCGAGTGCGCCCTGGGGTGGGGAATTGTTTGAGTTTACTAAGTAAGCCTTTTCCAGGCCCTGTCGGCGGGCACTTTGGCTACGCAAGTTCAGGACTCGTTGCCGATCGTAGCCATTCAGACTACGGAAAACGCTATTTCAACGGGAACTCGGCTTCCGATGTCTTCTTTTCGTTGAACAGCGGCAGGTAGCGGTAGTAGACTTCCAGAGTCAAAGCGGACAATGTGGTCGCGTACAACCGCCCACCGTGGATGTAACCGAGCTCGTCGGCGTCCTGGAAAAACCAAGATCCTTTGGCGGGCCCTTCGGTAACTTGAGTTGCGATTAGAAAGTCTCGCATCTCTTTATTCCACTCTTCCCACAGAGGTCCACCGTATTGATGCACCACCTGCGTTGCGTAGTAGTTGTAATACATGCCGGATTTGAAATTGTCTTTGTCGGCCTGAGGGATCGACATTTGACCAATCTTCCAATTGCCGACTGACGGACCGCGATCCGCCAACCAACGCACGCCAGTCCCCAATGCCGGATTCTCTTTTGTCCAACCGAGATATATTTGGGACAACAGCCCTACAGAAGTTAACCCTTTACGTTTGGGTTGACCCGGGCCTAAAGGGTGAGTGTAACCATAAAACGAACCGCTTTCGTAGGAAACGAAATTCAAGAATCGACGCGCCTTACGAATGGTCTCGGGATCAACTTCAATTCCACACATGTAGGCCGACTTCAGCGCCATCACCTGCCAACCGACAGCCGACGTATCGCCTTTTTTTTTCGGATCATATCGCCAACCACCACCGACTGGATCCTGACAGTACTCAACGTAGCGAATGACATCACGAGCGGGTTTGGCCAATCGCGAATCGTCGGTCATCGCGTAGGCTTCGCAAAGCGTAATGGCGACCAGACCGTGGTTGTACAGCCCGCCATCATCTTCGTAGAACGAAAGACCGTAGCGAGTTTGCTGGCCAGATTTCAGCAGGTACGCCAAACCGTTTTCAACGGTCTCTTTGTAATCGCCTTCAATATGAGTTTGTCCAGCGCCCAAAAACACCAACAAAGCCATCGCCGTGGCTGCGCGAGGTGATCGATTGAAATCGCCAGCATTAGGTGACGAGCGTTCACCTGAGTTGGGTCCTACGCGGTGATCGAAACTCCAACTGCCGTTTGGCAACTGATGTTTTTTTATCCATTCCATGGCCAGCTTGACTGCGTTTTCACTGGCCTCGTTACCGCCACCTTTGCGGACCAAAGCCATACGACTTTGCGCGTTGCTGCGTCCGGAAATCTGAGCCGCCGCGCCAGCCAAAGCACCTGTGGCTGCGTTTGCTTGTTCATCGATGGCGCTGACATCGACCGCATCCGTGAACTCTTCGGAAAGAGATTCATCGACGAAATCCTCAATGACCTCGAAGGAATCGACAATTTCTTCTAGCTCACTTTCGGCCGTGTTTTCCGTTTCGGTGCTCTCCAACGCATCGGAGGCTTCGGGGGCATCCAATTGAAGTTCATCGTCGAAGTCAGAAATATCTTGAGACGGTTCGCCGGCTTCCAAACCAACCGTCGTTTGCACCGGGATCTTCCAGTAGGCAACCGCCAGAATAATGATCAACAATACGTGAACGATGAAACTGACCAACCAACTGGGCATAACATTGAACATCAGGAAACGACTGGTAAGACCGCCTTCCTGTTCTGCTTGTTCTTCCTGTTCTGCTTGCGACTCGTCATATTCGTCTTCGAATTTCGGGTCGGTTTTATTCATAATGATTCCTCAGTCAAATGCCCTGAATGATTAGTGTGTCTTGGCAAGCGGATACCGCGGCGTCCAATGGAACACCTGACATCTTCTCAAGACCGATTTGGAGGAAGTGGAGGTTGGAATATTCGAGGTACCTGTGTTTCTTATCGGCACTTTATTTTACCACTTTGAAACGCTACACCAACCAATAAGATTTTCCGAATGTCGTGATTATCGGTTTGCAGGCCAACCTACCAAGCCGCTAGATTGAGCACGAATTCCCCACAAAATAGACTCTCTGTGGATCAATGACGATATCACTTCCACTAAATGCGAGATAAAACACCTACCAATGCAACAAGTTCGAACAATCAAAGACCTGCGAGACGCCGTCCGTTCGGCGCGGCGAGACCCAGACGTCAACACAATCGGGCTGGTCCCTACCATGGGCGCACTCCATGCAGGCCATCTAAGCCTTGTAGAACACAGTCGCCAACAGTGCGACGTCACGATCGCATCCATCTTTGTGAATCCAAAACAGTTCGCTGCTGGCGAGGACTTGGGCAAGTATCCAAAACCATTGCAAGACGACTTGCAGGCTCTTGAGCAATTGGGAACTGACATCGTGTTCCTTCCCTCGGAAGACGAAATTTATCCCGCTGGTTATTCGTGTCGAGTCACGGTTCCAAATGTCGGAAGAAAGCTAGAAGGCGAAAGCCGGCCAAGTCATTTTGGCGGCGTCGTCACCGTCGTGATGAAACTGTTTCAAATGACCATGGCAGATGTCGCTTTCTTTGGACAGAAGGACTACCAACAATGTTTGGTAGTCAAACATATGGTGCGTGATTTGAATGTGCCGATCGACATCCAGGTTTGCCCGACGGTTCGTGACCCGGATGGGCTGGCGATGAGTTCACGAAACGTTTATCTATCGGATCAAGAACGGCAGGCTGGTTTAAGCCTCAGCCGCACGCTTCGCGAAACCCAACAGGCCATCGTTCAAGGCGACACGGACGGACGAGCCTTGATGGCCGAGATGACTCAGTCTTTGATCGAAGGCGGGGTCACCGAAACGGACTATGCTGTCGTTGCCGATCCTGACACATTGGAATTGATGGATACGGTTACTTTGCCAGCGGTGCTGCTTGTGGCCGCGAAAGTTGGCACCACTCGTTTGCTCGATAACTTCATCGTGGAATAAATAACGTCATGCGACAAACGCTTTTTACGATCCCCGCAGAATGGTTCACTGGACCGATCTTGATCGGATGGGCCGTGATCGGACTGCTAGTCTTTGCCTGGCTGGTTCGGAAACATGGATGGAAGGCCGAGGCATTCAACTTCCTACCGGTATACGCCGTCGGACTGGCTGTGATTTATTTTATCGCCCCGCAGATTGGGATCACTGATATTGACCCGGCCGATCCGAATGGCCCCGATATCAATGTGGGGCTGGCCGTTCGCGGCTACGGGTTGATGATGATCCTGGGGATTTTTGGTGGCGTGGGTCTGTCGATGTACCTGGGTCGTCGGGAAGGCATCCATCACGAACACATCTTGTCTTTGGCAATTTGGATGTGCATTTGTGGAATTGTCGGTGCTCGAGCCTTTTACGTCATCCAAAAACGCGACCAGTTTTTTGATTTGCCGTTTCCCGAATCCTTGTGGCAAGTGTTGAACATGACTCAAGGTGGTTTGGTGGTCTATGGCAGTTTGATCGGAGCGACCGCCGGTGGGTTGTTTTTTCTTTGGAGAAACAAGCTGCCGATTTTGAAAGTGGCCGACGTTGTGGCGCCCGGCATGCTGATCGGACTGTGCTTGGGACGCATTGGTTGCTTGTTAAACGGCTGCTGCTACGGCGGAGTCTGTGAGATCCCGGAAATTGCGCAAGCGTTTCCCGCTGGCTCGCCACCCTACCTGCGTCAACTGGACGACGGCAGCTTGCTAGGAATCACTCAAGCCAACCCCGAATACCTACAGCAACAAAACATCCAGAAACCGGACTCGCCGGATCTTAACCGTTACGCCGAACAGGTGCAGGAAGGTTCGTTGGCTGACCAACTTGCCGTTGAACAAGGGGAGTGGTACCGCATCGCTTTTCCACCGGACAAACCCATTGAAAACGTGTTGCGCGCAGTAAAGCAAAAGAATCTGCAGATGGATCAAAGAATCGGACTGAAACACGAACAAGGAATGGAGTTAATTGAGATCGACGATTTACCCGACCATTCGATCGGCGTTTATCCGACGCAGATTCTGGCCTCGGTCAACGCGGCGGTGCTGGCCATCTTGTTGATTCAATTCTTACCGATCAGACGACGATATGGTCAGGCCTTTGGGTTGCTGATCATTTTGTACTCGGTTACTCGATACTTGCTGGAACTGGTACGCGCCGACGAATACGGACAGTTCGGAACCGAGGTAACGATCTCGCAATGGGTTAGCATTTGTGCAATTGTGGGCGGGTTCGCTCTGTTCATATGGGCACCTGAACCGGTCCAAAAATCGGCCGCCAGTGAAAATCGCCCGCCCGTCGTTGTAACGGACCAGGATGACAAACCGTAATACAGCTGGCACCCCTGTTCAGGTGCATTTGGAATACCGCTGTGAGGGCGGAAGATGAAAAAGAACTGAGAATCCGTCCAATTTGCCCGTATA
>CAZJBW010000022.1:59212-63234 GCA_964543985.1 uncultured Pirellulaceae bacterium
GCTGTGAGGGCGGAAGATGAAAAAGAACTGAGAATCCGTCCAATTTGCCCGTATAATCAGAAAGTCGCCGTTATTGTGTGGTTACCGAGGCTGCGAAACCCTTAGGAAAACCGAGTTTTTTGGAACTTATAAAGTAGGCCAACCGTCTGAAGTATGAACAAGTTTGGTCCGTCAAACGAGGACGCCCAGTGGATTCGCAAATCCATTGCTGGCGAAAGCGAATCCTTCGGTTGCTTGGTGCAGAAATACCAAGACCGGCTGTACAACAGCATGGTGCATTTTCTGCGCGATGAAACCGAAGCTGAAGATGTGGTCCAAGAGTGCTTTGTGCTTTCGTACACGCGGTTAGCCAAATTCAAAGGTAACAGCTCCTTTTATACTTGGCTTTACCGGATTGCCGTCAACGCGGCCATTAGTCGCCGTCGCAAAAAACGACCTCAGGTTTCTGTGGAACGAGACTTGGGCGAATTCGGATCGCAAATCGAAGGAACCGACGCTCAACCAAGCGACCGCATGAATCACGAAGAACGCAGTCGTCAATTGCATGTCGCCTTGCAGCGACTGCATGACGAACACCGAATGATTTTGGTGCTGCGTGAAATAGACGGACTCAGTTACGAAGAGATCGCCGAGATCATAGGTAAACCGCTGGGTACCGTTCGCAGTCGCCTGCACCGTGCTCGCATACAACTAAAAGAGGAACTGGCTGCGTACTTCCAAGACAATACTTGAACTGACAAACACAACCCGGATCCACCACTTCCCTGGATCCAAAAACTGATACCAAATATTATGTCCAATCACTGGTCCGAAGAACTAATCACTGCCTATATAGACCAACGTCTTGACGCCCAACAACGTCAGGAAGTGGAAGCTTACTTGGCGGAAAATGCAGAGGCCCGGCAGATGCTGCGCGATTTCCAAAAGATCCGTCAGCAGTTTTCAACAGCACCAGAATACAAATTGGACGCCGGATTTTCTGATCGCGTATTAACGGCCATCGACACACAACCAGTAGCCCAATCATCCAGTCAATCCCAACCGCCTGTTCAGTTGGCGTCACCCGATTCGCGACAAAACAATTTTTGGAATTGGAAGACACTGTCGGCCGCAGCCGCAGCACTGGCAGCCGCCATCTTGGTTGGAATTTTCTTGTTACCCAACCCGCAACAACCGATCGCCGATAATCGCTTGGAATCTGGCCAAGAATCTGCCAGTACCGACTCGGAAGAATCAGCAGTAGACAAGCCTGCCGAAGAAGTAGAAGTAGAAGCACTGGATTCATCCAACAGCGATGTCGCAGATGCCGACCTCATTCTCCGCAAAAAAATACAAGAAGAAAAGGGTCGCAAATCCATCCAGGAAGGTGGTGTCTTCAAACGTGGGCTCACTAAAGATAACGGCGAATCGGTGCTATCTGATCCAGACGGCCAACAGCAGCCACGCCGCGCCCATCAAAATGAATCCGGCACACCTGGATCAAGCTCGCCGCAAGAAGGCTCAGCCAGACCAAAAACTGACGACTCGCGGAAACGCCAAGCCAATGTTGATAGCCTTGCCCAACAGCCAAACACCGGTCGGTCAGCCTCCCAGCCAACAACAGCGAAAAAAAGCGAGCCATCATCTTGGCTGGACGAAGTACTAGTGGTTCAACTAAACAACACACCCGACAACCTACGACTGCTACGCGAACTGCAAACCGAGATGAATGGAGACTCCGCTGGCGGTGGCGAGGTTGAAAATGGTGATGCCGAAAATGAAGACGAATCAACAGACACGGCCAACAGCGTGGTCCAGTCTCTGTTTGGGTCAGCCGAAACGGCGTTTGTCATCCAAGTTTCTGAGCAAGAACTGAACGACCTGTTGATCCCCTTCGATCATGACATGTTGGTCATCAACGAGACAAACCGACAACACTTAGAAAGCGAATTGGCGCGAGTAGCATCGTTGGACTTAATGGCCGAAAATCAATCCATTGATCAAGACGCCGACTTTCAGAGCGGCCAGAGTATTGGTGGGAGTGGCGGTTTTGGTGGCCGGAATGGTGAACCATCTGAATCGGCCAACAGACAGGAATCTTTGTCGCAAGGTTTGCAGTCGCAAGAGTCCGGTCCGACCATTCAACAAATCTATCCGGTTCAGGTGGCTCGCAAAGCCTTGTCGATTTCTGGTACCGGCAACGATCGTAAGCAGACCGTACCACGCATCGCCAAGGGCTTGAATGATTCTGACGAACCTTCGGAGGAAGCAACCAACAAACCTTCAAACGCGCCAACCGAGGCTACAGCCGTTCAACGAAAACGATACTTGATCGTTGTGAAAATGATCGCTCCGGAATCTTCAGCCGCTCCCGAAGACATACGTTAGCTTCGGCGGTCGTGGCAACCTGCGCAGCTCAGGTTGATTTTGAGCCATCTTGCTTGCACAAAGTTTTCCTAGAAGCGCGCGTTTTGTGCTGCAAGCAACAACTTGGATTTTGACAATCGCTTGGAATTGCAGAATTCGATTCTTGAATTCGCTAGAGAAATGCATGAGAGTAAAGGTCGCTAGAAAAAGCGAATAGCGCAGCAGAAAGGGTGCTGGCCTATTCTCAGTCTCTTTTCAAACTCTCCTCATCTTGGATTTAGCTAGTCATGAAGCATGTTTTTAAAACATTGCAGGTCGCACTCTACGTCACTGCATTGCCCTTGATCGCTACGGCGGTCGTTTCTGGACAGGCGTTGCTCGAAAATTCAAACTCGTCTCAAGTCATCGCAGCGTTGGATGATTTGGTCAGTGCAACTGCCGAACCATTAAACAACATTCAGGCACAAGTAAACCATGTTTTGAAAATCGACGAGGCTGGTGGAATCTCCGGTCAAGTGATCACCCAAGGCAGTGACGACTTGGTTTACGGGTCCAGCAACACAGAAGTCGCTTTGTACTTCAACGGCCAATCAATCACCAGCACGATGACCAGCAATGATGGCACGTTCCGTTTTAACGGCATTTCCCCTGGTCCGTACACATTTATGTCTCGCACCGATGAATCGATCGCATTGTTCGGCGTCTACGTCGTTCAAGCCGAAACGGTGCCGGCGGAAAAGGTTCAAATGTCGGTCTGGGGTACATCCAACAACACTCAAGGTGTTCGGGACATCGTTTTCCAGGATATGCAGAAAGTGAATTACATGATGGTTCCCACCATGGAACAGTACATCGTGATGAACCAACCCAGCATGGGGCACCTTAATAGTGACGGAATTTTCAGCGGTCGTTTGCTGCCACTCATGTGGAACCAATCTAACAGCGGCTTCGACATGACAGGCAACAACGTTTACCTGTTGAATGCTAGTGGTGTGGTCGCATCTTCGTCAGTCGATGCCGATGGGTTCTACCAATTTCAAAACGTACAACCTGGTATTTACGATTTCGCCGCACGTGGCCCGCACGGTGCCGCTGCCATTACTCTGCAAGTATTCGGTGCTGATGAGACGGCTGCCAATTCTTCCGATGTCGACTTTTCGTTGGCCAGTACTCGCCGTGAAACTCAGGAACCAGAAGTATTTGAAACGATCCTGACCGAACCAACGTTGCCGACTCCGATTCAGAACCAGAACCGGAACCAGGTCGAAGTTGTCAACACGCCCCAACAACAACCTCAGACCATCGTAGAGGAAGCGCCGGCAGGATTTGTACCGAGCGGCGGCGGATTCGCTCCGGATCTTGGATTTAGCCAAGGCGGATTTGGCGGCGGTGGCAGTGGAGGATTGGGTGGCGGCCTTGGAGGACTGCCCATCGGACAATTGGTTGGCGCCGGCTTGTCTGCGTTTGTCGTTTCTGAAGTCTTCGACGAGATCGGTGACGACGATGATAATGTTGCTGGTGCCGCTGGGGCCACAGCCCCCGCCGCGGCAGCCCCTGTTCCGCCAACAGTGGTTCCACCAACCATCATCCCGCCTACGGTTATCCCGCCCACGCCTATCCCGCCCACGGTCATCCCTCCAGCCGCTTCGCCATTTCAATAAGCGACGAAACGACGC
>CAZJBW010000023.1:0-60605 GCA_964543985.1 uncultured Pirellulaceae bacterium
TACCGAAATGGTAACTGACGAAGAAGGAAACAAAAAAGCGGTCGAAAGAACCCGATCTGAAGAACGAGTACGGACGGTAGCGGTCCAAAAATTTCGCAAGGAAACAAGAACTCGAACGGTTGCTGTGCAAAGGGTCCGTACGGAAAAACGTACCCGGCAGGTGCCTGTGCATCGGCAACGATCGGCAACTGTAACAAGGCGTTTTCCTCCGGCTGGCGCTAATTTTGCTTTTGCTTCGGGCGAAGAGATCACTACTGAACAGATTGAGAAACTGGCCGCCGAGCCAATTACGATTGTACGTTTACCCCACGGTGAAACGCTTACTGATCAATATCGTCAAATCCTCAAGCCGGATACGATCATAATGACGCTGGCTGCTCCGGAAAAAGAAGAAAGCTCAGATGAAGAGTTAGACGACGAAGAAGAGTCAGATGAAGAGGTGGAGGAGTGATTTGAACCAAGCCAGCGACCAGATCGCAAGTCAGCCCGAGGTTGTGTTCCATGCCGATTTCGGTAGCCGAAGCAACTTGGAGCGGCGTCGCACCCCATACGGGAATTTTGCTACCGATTTGACGGACACTTGCTACCGGCAGCGCGGGCTAATTGTTAGGCTGTCTGCAATGGTTTCCAATACGTCTAATCGATTAGTGTCGGCGGATGTCTGATGTCACTCTTTGAACAACAGGAAAAACAAGCTCTGGATTCCGCGCGGCCGCTGGCTGCCAGAATGCGGGCTCGCAGTTTGAGCGAATTTATTGGTCAATCCCATGTGCTGGGTCCAGAAGGTCTGTTGAGGAGACTGATTAAGAGTGATCGCTTGGGTTCGATCATCCTGTACGGACCTCCCGGCACTGGCAAAACCACTTTGGCGCGTTTGTTGGCATCGGAAACGAAAAGGCAGTTTCGCGAAATAAGTGCGGTGCTGCATGGCGTCAAAGAATTGCGAGCCGTTTTGGAAGAGGCTCGGGACGAACTTGCCTCCGGCGGCTTGGCTACTCTGCTATTTATTGACGAGATCCATCGATTCAACAAAGCCCAACAAGACGCGGTAATGGCGGATGTGGAACAGGGAGTCGTTAGTTTGGTCGGTGCCACGACGTCCAACCCCTACTTTGCGATCAATGCGGCCTTAATCAGTCGTAGCCAAGTTTTTCAATTTGAACCGCATACCATTTCCGATATTGAATCGCTTTTACAGCAAGCACTGGAAGACAAAGAACGCGGCCTGGGCAATTACAAAGTTATTGCCTCGCCTGAATCATTAACCACGATCGCCAAAATTTGCGACGGCGATGCTAGACGAGCCCTGGGAATCTTGGAAGTGGCCGTGCTAAGCAACGATGCGCCCGTCGAATTGACTCCTCAAATTCTATCCAACTCCGTGGCTAGTCGTGCCTTGCTACAAGACGACGACACTCACTACGACACGGCCAGCGCACTGATCAAGAGTATCCGAGGCAGCGATCCGGACGCCAGTGTTTACTGGTTGGCGCGGATGTTGGAGAGTGGCGAGGACATTCGTTTTCTTTGTCGCCGCCTAGTGATTTTGGCAAGCGAGGACATTGGCAATGCTGACCCCACATCACTGACTTTGGCAGTTTCCTGCATGCAGGCGTGCGAGTTCATCGGTTTGCCGGAGTGCCAGTTGACTCTTTCGCAAACCGTCACCTACCTGGCCTGTGCGCCGAAGTCGAACGCTGCCACCAAAGCGATCAGTTCAGCCAGACGCGACATTCAATCTGGGCGTGTTGTTCCAGTCCCGCGGGCCCTGCGTGATGCTCATTACGTAGCCGCCAAAGAACTTGGCCACGGCACTGACTACGTTTATTCGCATAACGAGTCGGACGGAATAGCCGCTCAGGATTACCTGGGGATCGAAAAGATTTACTACGAACCAGTCGATCGAGGGTTCGAAGCAGAACTGGCTAAACGTTTGGTCGCTATTCGAGAAAAACTAAATTTGGCGAAAACAGATTCACCGCACTAGGTCCGCTGTTTGTTTCGCTGTCGTTAAGTCCTAGACAGCTATTGCGGTCAACTAATTAAGTTGGCAGTACAATCGCAGTCCACGCTGCGAAAAACACAAATTGAAGCAGCAAGGGGTCGAAGTCATGTTAGAAACTTTGATTTTTTTGGCTGGACTCGGTCAGTTGGCTTTGGTCGTTGGTAGTTTAGCGATCCCTAAAATTTTGCGGTGGTCGGAAGATACTGCCAAACTACGCCCGTTAACCCGGCAAGTCTTTTGGACCTACGCTGGTTACATCTGGGCCACCAACCTTAGCTTCGCGCTTCTTTCCATTTGCGCTGCGGATTCAATCACTGACGGTTCGGTATTGGCGATGGCCGTTAGCCTGTACATCACAGTCTACTGGCTGTCGCGGGTCGTCATTCAGTTCGTTTACTTCGATCGCTCCGATGCTCCGGAAGGTCGCATCTTTGTCTTGGCCGAGGTGGCCTTGGTCGGACTGTTTGTTGGGCTGACGATTGTTTACGGAATGGCCGCGTGGACCAACACGATGGGCAGCTAAATTGAACGGGTACTTTATCAACGATTGGAATTCGGTGACGTGGATTGCGATCGCATTGATCTTAATCCCGTTGGCTGGATACTTCGCTTGGAATCTTCGTTCGGTTGTGTGGTCACGAATCGTGTGTTGGGGAAT
This sequence comes from uncultured Pirellulaceae bacterium, assembly GCA_964543985.1. Taxonomy (GTDB): domain Bacteria; phylum Planctomycetota; class Planctomycetia; order Pirellulales; family Pirellulaceae; genus CAJQPP01. The sequence continues at coordinate 2,664 of CAZJBW010000023.1, forward strand.
AACGGTTGGCGCCGTCTTGGGGACTCATCTGCTTAGCACACAAGAACCAGCCGGCACGCGGATGTTGCTGATCATCATTGCCTTGTTGTGGTCAATGAAAGCGGTGGTGATGAACGAGGCCAGGATCGGGAAAAGTGGCTTTCGGCTGACACCATTTCAATGGTTAGCTTTTGCGATCGGCTGGCCTGGCATGCGACCTAGTTTGTTCGCGGGTGTTCCAGGACCAGCACTTAAGAACACTCGATCGTATATTCAACGTGGCTGCATTCGTCTGACGATCGGTCTGGTTTTGTTTGCAGCAGCATATTTAGTATGGCATCAATGGGCGTTACCACAGGCTGCGAATAACGAAAACGCACCCAAATTACTGACGTTGCTGCCGAGCGTCGGTTCCGCCTACCAAATCGTCACCTCGTTCTTACTTATGCTGGCTTTTAGTCTGAGCATCCACTTCGGCATATTCAATATCGTTACCGGCTGTTGGCGATCCGTCGGTGCCAAATGCAATGCTTTGTTCGTGGCACCACTGCATAGCCGAACTCTGTCGGAGTTCTGGGGGCGACGTTGGAATTTGGCATTTTCAGAGATGACGACTTGGGGAGTCTTTCGTCCACTCAAAAAAGTGGTTGGCAAAGGTCCGGCAACTTTTTGCGCCTTCCTGTTTTCTGGACTACTTCACGAACTGGCAATTAGCGTTCCCGTGCAAGCGGGCTACGGATTGCCGTTGATCTATTTTGGGTTGCACGGAGCGGCAATGTTGTTGGAAAGTCACTGGTTGTCCAAGACTGCTTGGTTCAACGATCATGCTTGGTGGCCAAGAGTCTGGACGATCTGTTGGATCATTTTGCCGTTGCCAATCTTGTTTCACGGTCCGTTTTTAGCCGGTTGCCTGTGGCCATTGGTGCAGTGGTAACGGACCAGCGTCAGGCGATGCTGTCAATGAATGCTATCATCGCAGCGATCGAAAATTCGACTGAGTTTCTTTAATCAAAGTTGATTGATATAGCCAGTTCAAGGTGATTTTCCTACTATCCCGCCCCTTCGTGCGTCTGCGGACGCACTACCGCTTTTACAGGCAATTTGCGCGACCGTCAGGAGGACAGTCATGAGTTCTGTCAAGAACCTTTTAGTTGTTGTGATGTTAATGGGCGTCTCTTATGGCGCGTTTCAGGTAATCAATTCGCCCGAACCCGTTTTGGAAGAGGCCGAAATGGAGAACCTGGATATACAAAATGGCAACCGACAAAGCAACGATTCGATGTTTGCCGAAAACCCGGTACCCATTGATTCCAGCGGCCAGACCTTCACGCCCGAGCGGACCACACTGCCTCCGCCGTCCAACAGTCAATTCCCACCGCTTCCACCAGAGGCTCGCGATAGTGGAACGTCAAGCTTTGTAGCTAAACAACCCACTCCGCCTTCAAGCGGCTCGTTCAGCAAATCGAGTTCGTCTAACACCGAGGCCGAGTTGAGTTTGCCTGAGCTTACAGTCCCCGACTTGGCTCCGGCCAACCCAGGTAACGGTAGTTCGTTGGCCTCTGGATTTTCAAGAGATCCAGCAGCCTTAGCACCACCGTCTTCAACTCCACCATTTAACAGCCAACCGAAGCTACCACCGACGAACCCACCACCAACGCAAAATATTGCCGGGAGTGGTTCGTTCCAAACTCCACCAGCCATTGCTCCTCCAAGCCCAACCGCGTCGCCATTAACAACGCCTCGCAACGATGGGCAGTTTGCCCAAAATGAGATCGACACCTCGTCGTTTGTACCGCCCTCTGAAAATTTAAGGCCCATCAACCCCAAGCCTACAGAAAACCAATTGGCACCTACTGGGTTTGTGCAAGATGTTGTCAACTCAACAAACCAGTTCGCCAGCAACGCTCGTCAACAAATCCAAAACCAAACTCAAAGCACTGGCGACCTACTGCGTCAAGCAATGGAACAGACTCAACAGCAAGTTCAAGACACACTGATCAATCCGACTCGGGGCGCCACCGACATTCTTGATCAGGCTACGTCACAATTAAAAGGTGACGCCAATCAGCTGATTCAAAACGCAGGTTCCACGATCGGCGAAGTGGCCACCAATGTTCGCGAGATGGTTCCTCAATTGCAACGAAACGTTGCACCTATCACAACCGATTTGAAGGTCGTCGATTGGCAAGGCATCAACAACATGGCAGGCGAAGGCCAAGTTCGCGAGGCGTTACAACAACTTTCTCAGCATTATCATGCCGACTTGAATCAGGAAGATCGTCTGCGGATGCTGGAGTGGTTGGATATGCTGGCTGGTCAAGTGATCTATTCGACTGAACACTTCCTGCACAGTCGTCCTTACGTTGTGAAAGATGGTGACAGCCTGGACTCGTTGGCCAATGCCTGGAACGTCCCTGCTCAATTGATTTACAACATCAACCAACAGAAGATCCCCAGCACCGAGTTTTTGACCGCCGGCACAGAATTGAAAATGATCCAGGGGCCATTTAGTGCCGAGATCAGTTTGAATCGACAAGAGATGACTCTGTTTCTTAGTGGCATGTACGCCGGTCGCTTCCCGATTGAATTGGGAGCCGATGGAAATGGTATTCCTCATGGTCGATTTATGGTTGAACAAAAACAGCTAGGCCAAGACTATGTCATGTCGACCGGTCAAACTCTGGCTGCTGGCTCAGCCGACAACCCTTATGGCAAATATTGGATTGGGCTTGGAGAACCAAAATTGGCCATCCACGAATCGAATCCTGCCCAAGGCCAATCGGATACTCGCGGATCCATTCGCTTGAGTAGTCGTGATGTCGCCGACGTTTTTGGGATCCTGTCGAACGGTTCTCAGATCACGATCTCGCGATAGAAAGCAAAACGTGTCCCACGAAAAATCCATTTTCAAGAAGATTATTGATCGCGAGATACCGGCGGACATCGTTTATGAAGATGACCAAGTTCTGGCGTTCAAAGACATTGCGCCGCAAGCCGATACTCACCTTTTGATCATCCCCAAGAAAGAGCTTCAAAACTTGGACGCTCTGCAACCTGACGATGCCGCGTTAATGGGTCACCTGATGTTAGTGATTCAGAAGCTGGCCAGAGATTTTGGGGTTAGTGGTCAATACCGAGTCATTTCCAATTGCGGCGAACCGGCTGGTCAAACGGTACACCACCTGCATTTTCACCTGATGGCAGGTTTTAAGAACATTGCTTTGCAGTAACTTTTCCACGATGGCATTTAACGCGTTAGCGGCCCGACAGGTTTGCTCGCTTCAGCAGGCAGTATGATGCCTCGTTGAAACAGGTTCACACCGGGAAACGGTTTTCCACGCGCATGCTGGTTGGCTTCAAATTCTGGCCAAGCTGTTCTAAGTCTTTGGCTCGTTTGGCGTGAATCAATTTAAAGTCGAGCCGACGCAAGCGTTTTCTACAACCATGAGTTAGAATTATTGCATGGATGTTTTGAACAAGCTCGTTTTGTCGCCCTTTGAGTGGTCGATGAGCAACCAGGTCTCAGCGTCTCCCATGGAGATTTTTGTGCGGCTGGACTGTGTTGGGTTTGTTGATGAAACCAAATTTGCCGACGCCATTTTGGCTGAACTGAAACTTCAACCACTGTTGCAAGCCAATGCAACCGTCGGCCCAACTCATCTAAAAAGCCATTGGCGTCCTGCATCGAATTGTGTCCCAGACATACGCTGGTTCGCGGGAGATCCAGATAACGATAGTGGTTTACCGAGTGATTTTGCGCCCATCGATTTGGAAAACGAAATTGGATTTCGGTTTTATGGCTGGCGTTTTCTTGTCGACGACCAGCAGCGGATTGTCATGAAGTTCGTGTACCACCACGCGTGCTGTGATGGAAAAAGTGGTGTCGAATTCGCAGAGAAAACGTTTCATCGCTATCAATGTTTATTGGCTGAGCAAGCTGCTTCGTTGGATGATGAATTGGCGGTTGCTGATGAATATCGGGTACGCAATCGCGCACGTCTGACCGCAAAAAAGCTAAGCCCGATTGATCGTATTTGGCGCACCTTAGTGATTCGTCCAAAACGAATTGGCAGTATGCTGCTTTCCAAACCTAGAGTTTTTCCAAAGCCCACAGAAAATGCGAACGGTGGTGTCTGCGATGTTTTTTCTGATTTGCCGCAACTATGCACGACACAGTTCAACCGCGATCAAACCCGACAGCTCGGTGTGCTTTCGAAAAAACTATCGGCAACGACCAATACGATTTTGGCTGGCCAGCTGTTTCACGTTTTGAATGATCATTTTGAAAGTAACGTCGAAACACCAGCGACAGTAGCTGAGCGTAACAAACGCAACCTATGCATTCTGCTTCCGTTTTCGTTACGGGACCAGGGGTATCAATCAATGCCTGTCGCAAATTGCGTGTCGATGGCCTACTTGGCGGCAAGCGGAAAAATCTTAAAAGCCGATCGCCCGGATGATCCTGTGTTGGTTGCGGACCTTGCCAGACAGGTTAAGTTCATTCGGCGCTGGAACCTTCAGTATTCCTGGATCGAGTCGATCAATACGTACGTCAGAATTTGGCCGATTTTCAGACTGCTCAAGTTTGTGAGAAAAGGCCGCTCGATGCAGATAGCTCCGACTACGGTCATGACCAACCTGGGACGCGTAATGAGTGATAGCGACCTAGCCACCAACAGCGATGGTGAAAGAATGGTCAACGGTTCGGGGCCCAAAGGCTTTGTGGTCAAATCGGTCCACGTCTCGCCCCCATGCGCTGCCACAGTGATTGTCAATTTTTCAATCAACTTTTACGGCGATCGCCTGACTCTGGATGTCACCTACCTGCCTTCATTTCTGGACCGGAAAACGGCAGAAGGTTTGCTTGGCTCGTGGAGACAGCGGGTCATTGATTCAGTTACAGGCTTGACGACCGAAGGTTGAATATAGCGACCCACGACTAGCTTTGAACGCTGGCTGAATTGACAGACATGTCACCAATCAGTGCGCGAGTCTCGCTGCTCGGCAATGTGGCCTTTAAGCATCTTCGTGTGCAATGGCGGCTGCAATTTCTGCCGTCAATACTCGAACTGCAGAACCTCGCATGATCGAATAGTGGCTTCCATCAATGATGGATTCGGCCACTGGCGAATTTGATTTTTCAATCCACAGCTTTGCACCGGTCAACTCACCGTCGGTCCAGGTTCAAAACGCTTCCGTGCACCCCAATACAGTAGTCGAAAAAGGTTGCCTTGGATTACACCCTAGTTGGCTGGCGTGGGCGCACTACCTGCATTTTCATCTGATGGCAGGATTTAAGAATATTGCTTAGCAGTAACTTCTGCGCGATGGCATTTAGCGCGATAGAGGCCCGGCAGGTTTTCTCTCTGCAATAGGCATGATGCCTCGTCGAAGCAGCTTCACATTGGGAAGCTGTCTTTCCATGAGTTCGGTGGCTGCCTTCAAATCCTGGCCAAGCTGTTCTAACTCTTCGGCTCGTTCAGCTTCGGTTCTCCGCCTGGAAGATTTGACACTGAAATACCTTCGTTCCACTTGCAAAACAACATGCTTTAAGTGAGGTACTGCCGACATCGTGTTAATCAAATCTTGATTTACCGAAGCGGCAGGGATGGTAACTGCAGCAATCGCTACATCATCATGCGAACCAAGTAGAAAAGTGGATAGCTGAAAACCCGGTGGACTTGAGTCGTTCGCTCGCATCTCGTCTGTCCACACCGTGTGACCAGTATTACGAGCCATTTCTTCTCTCATCCTGGTGGTCGTCTTACCGTCTGGGTTAGCGACAGTAAACGGAACTCTGACAGTCCAATACGCGTTCTCAACATGAACAGGTAGATTGACAACCCTGGGTGTTTGAAATCCGTAAAGAACGGATCCTCCCTGTGCTTGAATCTTTGTCGACGCAACCTGCAAGTTGACACGTTGTTGGTAGCGGAATCCCAAGAAGGCGATCGCGGCAAGCACAAGCACGACAACAAGCTCGCGTTTCTTTGGAATCATCTACCTGACATCCGACTAGTTCGTTGGGTGGATCAATGGAATACTAGCAACAATATCATAACAGACCCGACGAATCCAATTCCTTCTGTCGACCCTTGGTATCACTAGGTAAACGAAAAACGCCGCTTGGCGATTTCGTATCGCGAAGCGGCGTTGCTAGATATCAACTTGCCTGCAGTCAATCAACGTCGAAACGATGATTGGTTTTGCGGCAAGCGATTGGCTTGCCGATAGAATTTACCGGCTTGTTGAGGCTGGCTGACCGCATGTGCCGTTCGAACTTGACCATGGCCGTGTTCGTAATATTCCTGAACGGGTTGTTGGCGAGCCTGCATGTGCCGATAGGCTTCTGACCGAGGCACGTTGGCATCGGCTACAATGTGCCCACCCGGCGAGTGTGTTGAAGCACAACCTCCGCTTGAACAACCGCCTGTCGAGCAACCACCAGTGGAACATCCTCCATCGATTACACCACCTCCACCACATCCGCAGTCGCCGAGGTCATAACCGCATTGGCCACAAAATCGTTTTCCGTAGATCGCTTGGACCGCAGCCGCCGTTGCCCGCAATGGACGAATCCGTAGACCGGGAGCCAAACGCGGGAAGCAGGTCGCACACCCACCTCCGCATGAACCGGAACAACCTCCGCCACATCCATCGCCGCATCCGCCGCCGATCCCACAACCTCCGCCAAGGCCACATCCGCCACCAAGGCCACAACCTCCACCGGCTCCGCCAGCAAATTGAGGGCACGGATCTTCGCACTGAGGCGGAGTCGAATACCATTCGTCGTAATAGGTTTCGCCGCAACCGGAGCCGCAAGTTAAGCTACGCCGCCATTGTCGGAAGTTTTCTAAGGGTGCTCCGGGGACAACGCCTCCGCTGGCTAACCCATTACAGTCGTTGCAATGGCCGCCACCGAATCCGGCGGGACCAAACACACACCCAGTTGTACCGATAGCCGCCAACGCGGCAATCGTCAGTGTTAATACGCGGAGCATTGATCTTGTCCTGTATTGATTGATTCAGCGAACGAGCAAAACCTGTCGCGCTCGATCTGATTGTCTATTCTCCATTGAATATCGGTCCTCAACCTCTCTACAATCAACAAAATCGATACGACTGATAAACTTTGCCAGGAATATTACGATCATCTTGCCATCACTCATGAATGCAAATCGCCAAATCACCCGTGCTTTAACCATCTGCTTGTTGCCAATCCTGTTGCTAGCGAGCGGTTGCCAACACCCGGCCACTAGCAAAATCACAGGTCGCTGGGATCTATTAGTTGCCGAGCAAATTGATTCGAATTCCGAGCAACAAAACGACGATTCAACACAACAGGTACTCGACAACACCGAGAACCTGTTCAATTCCATCGCCAATGGTGAAACGACCGGAACGATGTCGTTGGTTTTTCACGGTAACGGAAAACTGGAAACCTTCACCGATTTCCCAATGGCCTCGACTGGTAAACCCAAAGTAGGCACTTGGTCGATCCAAGATTGGCAACCAGATCAATCGCTGCTTGTCATCGAGTGCGTTTTGCAGGACGAAACCATCTCGACCAACATCCAGTTCATTGACGACAACACGATTGAATTGATTCCACCAAACATCGCCGTGCTAGAAAAGGAATTTCGTTTCCAGCGTGGCGAGTAAAGTCCCAATTAGGCACAAGGATGATTCACATGGACGTGAAATACGCTTTTGGTTCCATTATTTTGGTATTGGCTTTGGCCGTTGGCTGCAACGAGTCCGTTTCGCAAAACGCTCAAGTTCAAGGTAACGGCTCTCAATCGAACGCCACGCAACAGCACCAAACAACAAGCAATACCGAACCGGTCCAAGCCGTTCATCATGCCAATCCCGCCGAACTTTTGGTTGGCACTTGGTACGGGCGAGCCAAGCTAAGCCAGGAACACTTGTCATTGAAACTCGACAACACAACTGATGTTAATCAACGTCAGATGTTGCAACAATTGGCGGCCGCATTCCAAACGACATCTATCGGTGCCCAATACACGGCCGACGGCAAAATGGTTTTGGACATTGAAATCCAGCCAGGCGGCCAGGTCTTTCGTGATAGCGCCGTCGGCACCTGGCGACCGATTGAAACTCAGGAAAATGCAATCGTTGTTGAGACCATTGAAATGCTGCCCGGTGGCAGTACCGAAACCAAAAATATTCGTTACCAATTCGAACAGAATGGTGACGTGGCGGTCATGGTCGCACCCACTAATGATTTGCTGGCCGATTGCCACCCCGTGTTCGTATTCCAGCGTGTCAACGAACCCACGGCGGTCGCCAATCGCGGCAACGAACCAACGACACAACATTAATTTCTGTAAATGGAATCGAACCGTCGATCGCGGGAAGAAGCTGCCTGGACATTTCGTTTTTGCGAATCACACACCGGCCCGAACACGGTCGGTGTTTTTTGTTCGATCATGCGGTAAAATGAGTGCATGAACGAAACACGCTACGTCGATCCGGCGCACTTCCTGAAAAGCTTTTTTGTCGTCATATTCCTGTACGTGTTCCTGTTTACAACCTTGCTTCTAAGCATGTGGGGAATTTCGCGAATCCGTTTTCCGCGGATTTTTGAACTGTGGGGCGACCAAGATGAGTTCGCCAAGGTTTGGGAAAACCAACCCGAATTGCTTTTCCCAACCGAGTTGTGTTTGTGGTTGATCGCCGCCTGCGCTTTGATTTCGATTTTCGTCGGCTTGCAAGTCGCCTTTTGGGCTCCGTTTTCTAAAGCAGGACACGGTGTCTTCTTGAGTATTCTGTCGATCGTAACCTTTCTACAAATGGCAATCACGGAACCCAAGTTTCCCAAGTGGATGATGATGGCTATGTTGGTTTCATCAGCAATTTTGATTGTGGTTGCCTCAAGGTTCGGCGAACGCTGGTTCTCCGCGCCGCTGGAACCAGAAGAGGTTATCGATGAGCCGTCTTAGCCGCATTCCAAGAACAGCCCAGCTCATGAATTTTCGCTCGCACGCATCATGAATCTTCGCTTATTGGCAAAACAACTGGGTATTCTGTCGGCATTGATCGGCGGCTTCATGATATTCAGCCTACCGTGGTCGCTGGTGGGCGTTGGACGGAATGCTCAATTTGAAAAGACCGGCTTTATCGCTTTGGTCGCCAGCATCATCGTTTGCTTTCTCTTGGGATTTTTGTTGTACCGCTACGGCAAACAAGGCGCAGGCAAGCTGTACCGCAAAGAGGCCATGGCAGTCGTGGGGCTCAGTTGGGTTTTGGCTACGTTCTTGGGGGCGTTGCCGTTTTATCTGAGCGGCACTTTGCGTGGACCCAGTTTGCGTTTCGACGAACAATCCACACAACCCTTGTTGGTCTCGCAGGGCACTCAGTTGTTTCACGTATGGGATCGCGGTCCCGACTTGAACGACCAACAAATCGAACTATTGAAAGTCCTTCACGATTGCCCTCGGCCTTCGGTGGGACTGAGCCTCTCAAAAATACGCCAGACGTCAGGCATCGATAACGCCGCAGAAGTATTGCGGCAGCTAAATCAAAACGAGGACTGGGATGCCTATTTATTGGTACCGGGCGAAGGCAGTACGACCGCCGATCGAGTAAACAACTATCGAATCCGCTGGGTTCGCATGACCATTTGCGATGCGATGTTCGAATCACAATCCGGTTTCAGCACGACCGGTGCGTCGGTGATGTCCGAGCTAGAGGACCCACAAGCGATTGCCTCGTGCATCCATTTTTGGCGAGCCAGCACCCACTTTCTTGGCGGCCTGGGAATTATTGTGCTGTTCGTGATCCTGCTGGGACAGGGCTCGGCCGGCAAGGCGCTGATGCGTACGGAGGTACCAGGTGTCTCTAGCGATAGCACGTCCGCACGGATGCAACATTCGGCATGGCGTTTCGCCGGTATCTACGTCGTCTTGAACATCACCTTGATATTCATCCTGTTGATACTGGGCATGGGTCCCTTCGATGCGATCTGTCATGCGTTTGGCACGATGGCCACCGGTGGGTTCTCGACCTACAACGGCAGCCTGGGGCACTTCAACAATCCAGCTATTGAGTACGTCGTGATCGTTTTCATGATCATGGCTGGCACTAATTTCACGTTGCTATACTTTTGCATTCTTCGTCAGCCGGGCCGGTTATTCGCCGACGTCGAATGGCGAACATATATTTTTATCATCGTTGGCATCACGGCGACCATCGTCATCTTCGGTTGGCAAAACTCGGACTCGGGATTCGAGAGTTTCGAACCCGCGTTTCGCAACGGACTGTTCCAAGTCGTTTCCGTAATCACGACGACGGGTTTTGGCACCAATGATTTCGATAGCTGGAACCAGTTTGGTCGCCTGTTGATTTTGTTGTTGATGTTCGTGGGCGGTTGCGCCGGCAGTACTGGCGGAGGAATGAAAGTGATTCGCCACCTTTTGCTGGTGAAAATTCTGTGGCTGCAAACCGAAAAATCGTTTCACCCTCGCGTCATCAAACCTTTGCGAGTGCAGGGTGACAACGAAATCGACGAGACGGAACTGAAGCATTCCATCCTTAGCTATTTCGCAATTGTGGCTCTGCTGTTCGCCACAAGCTGGCTACTGATCGCGGCTATCGAACCAACCACTGCCTGGAATGGCGGTCCATCGAACAAGCTTCTGGATTCGGCCAGCAGTGTAGTCGCCACGCTGAATAACATCGGGCCGGGCCTGGGCACCGTCGGCCCCACCAGTAATTTCGGGAACTTTACCGGGATCACCAAACTGTTTTTCGTCTTCCTGATGATGCTGGGGCGATTGGAAATTTGGCCCGTGCTGGTCCTGTTCGCTCCTAAATTCTGGAAAAATCGATAATTGGAACCTGCTGTCGAATGATTTAAAATCGAGCCAATCACTACCCTCCCGAACACCATATAGGTCGAGCTACCTTCATGTATGAAAACACAATCCAAGACGGAATTTCCATTGGTGGTGATCAATCCAGCGAACTAAAGAAAGAGCACAGTGAGCTGCATGGTCGCCTGCTGATAGCCAATGAACGACTTGAAAATGTGGGCACCATGCTAATCTGGATGATGTTGTTGGCAGTTGTCGGCGCCTGTGTTGCCTTGCACAAGGCATGGCTGGATCCAGTTTTTGGCATCCCGGTCGAGAATCTACAGGGCTGGGGAGTTTACTCGTTGATCTTGCTGGTTGCATTTGTTTTTTACTCCATCTACAACGAGGTCGCCGAGAAGATGGCCTACCGCAGAATCCACCCCAGCATCGAAAACTATCTATCGCAAAACGGACTGAGCTTGCCATGGTTGGTTTCTCAGATCGAGGGAGACGAGAGTCTTAGCGAGGTCGCTGAACAACTGAAAAAAATAAACTTCTAAACGTTCATCCAACACACCAACCTCGCCGCGTGCCTTTTCGTCAACGGCACCACCAGGGGAGTTAGCTTCCAACGCAGATACGCTCCCTCCGAGGCTGTGAATTTTTGTTTGTAGTACCGCCTTTAGGCGGAATGCAGTGCCGCAAACCACCTCTATTCCGGCTAAAGCCGGTACTACGAACATCCAGCGATAGATAAGAAATTACCAAGGCTAAAAATTCACAGCCTCTCCGGGAGGATCGCGAGGAACGAGCGGGGAGGGGCTATGTGATTGTTGAATTTACAAAAGACAATCCGGAACTACCCTCCCCAAACGGCTGGTCAAAGTACTCGTCTTCGGATCGAAGTCAGGTATCGGCACATTCAAAATCTTCAGCTTCCAACCGCTCGATGACGACATCCGAGCCTTATCAGTGCTGCGAATCCAGGACCGAACTCTAATTCCTGGTCATAGCAGCTTGCCGTCACCTCCGTTCACCCTCCAAAAAAATCAGGAAAACTATTGACTGGCAAACACCAAATGCTTACTGTACTATAACGACAGTACACATACCCATGATAGGTGTTTGCATGTTCTTTCAGATTAACCCTTCCAACGGCGTGCCTGTTTATGAACAGGTTTATCGCCAAGTCGCTTTCGCGGTAGCCAACGGGTCGCTCCGTTCTGGCGAGTTGATCCCGTCCGTTCGCCAATTGGCCAAAGATCTGGCGATCAATCCCAACACAGTTGCCCGCGCCTACCGGCAGCTACAAGACCAGCAAATCATCGACCCCATTCGTGGGACCGGGATGGCGATAGCCTCGGGCGCCAAATCGATTTGCAAAACGGAACGTGGTCGAATCTTGCGTTTACGAATGCGGCAAGTGATTGACGAAGCTCGGCAAAGTCACTTGGACAACAGCGAAATTGAAAAGCTGTTTTTCACCGAACTCAACAAAAAAAGAGGAGGGCAGGCATGAACCCAATTATTCAATTTGACCAAGTCACTAAGAGATTCGGAAAACAGACAGCCCTGGACAATGTCAGCTTCGACGTACCCCCAGGAGTGGTATTTGCCTTATTGGGTGAAAACGGGGCCGGAAAAACCACGTCGATCCAGACATTGCTGGGGCTGCAAAAACAAACGTCCGGCAACGTCCAAGTGTTTGGGTTGCCAAGCTTCAAAAACGCCATGCAAATTCGCAAACGGATCGGCTACGTACCAGAACAACCGGCTTTGTACGAATGGATGACGATCAAACAGGCAGGTTGGTTCATGGCAGGGTTTTATGCTGACGGCTATCAAATGCGTTACGCCGACTTGGTTTCCCAGTTTGAATTGCCAATGGAAAAGAAAATCAAGTCGCTTTCCAAAGGGATGAAGGCCAAGGTCTCGTTGGCGTTGTCTTTGGCTCACACGCCGGAACTACTGATCCTTGACGAACCGACGTCTGGTTTGGACACAATGGTTCGTCGCAGTTTTCTAGAGAGCATGGTCGATGTTGCTGCCAATGGTCAAACGGTATTCCTTTCTAGCCATCAGATCCCAGAGGTCGAACGAGTTGCTGACATCGTAGCGATCGTCAACGAAGGCAAGTTGTTGGTATGCGAGTCGCTGGAGCAACTAAAGAGTCGCTTGGAACAGTGGACCATTTTCCCAGCCGAAGGAGTCCCCGAACTGCCAGACCTTAGTGAATTGAATTTAGATACCTTGTCCCGGCGTACCGTCAACCGGCAAGTTCGTTTAATGGTCTCCAACCCAGTCCCCGAAACGCTTTGGCAACTTCGCGACAATCCTTGTGTCGCAGAAATCGAAGTCCACATCCCGTCGCTGGAAGAAATCTTTGTGACTTTTATTGAGAACTCTGGTCGTAAAATCAGCAATCCCACCACTACATCTACCGCCCATCGAATGACTGAGGAGGTCGATCAATGAGCAGCCTCGCACAACCAACCAGCCAACCTTCGCCCAGCAAACGCTTGTGGTGGAAAGAAACGCAGCGGCTGATACCGATATTCGTCGGACTGTTCTATATTGGCTGCTTGGCACAACTGGCTTTAAGCTGGTTCTGCCGACTAAATCCACTGGCCTTTGCGCATCCCGAGTTTATGTGCACGGTAATTATCGGTTGCTTTTCTGCATTGTTTGCTACTGCGGCCAGCGTGACTCTATTCACTGTGGAGAAAGAGGAAAACACATACAAGATTTTACAACTACTACCGGTTTCACCACGGACCATCGTTCTAACAAAATTGTGTGCTGCCACAGTTTTGTGCATTCTGTTTTTTCTATTTAGCTGCGTTTTCGCCACCGTTTCGTTTGCATTTGGATGTGCCAATCAGGTGCCTTGGTTTTCGGGGTTTGTTGTCGCTTTTGGTATTGCCACGATCGAGTTCTTCGTTGTTGGACTCTTATTCTCGCTAACCTGTCGCAGTACTTTATTCGCCGCTTTATCTTCGATCTTCATTGCCTCGTTGATGCTTCAAATCGCAATCGTCCTTTCACGCGACACACACCCAGGATTTGCATCCCTGCAGGTTTACAGCCAAGCCTGGCGGACTCGCCTATTCCTAATCTTACCAATCATCGGACTGATCTTTCCCTTCGCGTCACGGTGGCTAAGTGGGACACTAGCTACAGCCAAATCAGAAAGGCGTGAACGTTCTATTAATTTACTGACGCAACCATTCAAGCGTTTGAGTCAGCCGTTTCGCACACGCAGCAAACCAATACTACGCCTTATGTGGCAAAACCTCTGCCAATCATGGTTGGTCAGTCTACTTGGATTTACCGGTACCTTAGGGTTCGCGATTTGTGTATCGATGATTGATCAGGGCCTGCTTTTTTTCACCATTCCACTTGGGTTGTCTGCTGCCGGAGTCTTGGGGCTCACCGGTTGCACAGCTGACCAAAACCCTCAAACCAATCACTTCCTGAAAACTCGTGCAATATCGCCGACGAATACGTTCCTGTCCCGATCGATCCCTTGGATCTTGTTCCTGTTGTTAATCCACTTAGTGATTCTTGCGGTGTTCTTCGCATTCGTCACAATTATCGCACGATACGAGTTTCATCTGCTAGCCATTTTCAATCAAAACGAATCACAGGTTGTTGCTGTTTGGGCGCTGTCAACCAAGGCCATCACCCTTTCTTTCATCGGTTCAACATTTTGCTTTGCAGTGGGCCAATTCCTATCCTACTTAATTCCTAATCGAATTTTCGCCGTCATGCTGACGCTTGTTAGTTCGATATTGGCGTCCTACTGGTTCTTCTTGATGGTGTTGGGTGGCGTTCCCATTTGGTTCAGTATTTTGGTACCAACCATCAGCTTATTTGTTGCCAGTTGGCTGCAAATCCGAGCCATCAACAATAGCCGTGGAATAGTTTGGAGAGCCTGCGTTCCTATTGGCTTGGTGATTTTGACAGCCGGCTTGATCCTGTTCATGACATACGAACACAGACGCACCGAGATTCCCCAGTCTAATTTTGAATCCAGCGAACGCCGCAGAGACATGTCCAAAGAACATGCTGCCCTTTTAGTCACCATCGAACCATTGCATTTCAACTTTCTTCATCTTCTATCTCCTCAGCAAAGATCTGCTGTAAGAAATTCAAATAACGAGAGTAGTTTTGACTTTCGAGCGGGGCCAGAATATGCAGCAGTCCGCATGCAATTTGTTGAAGAACTATTTGAACGCAGGTCGGATCTGCGTGAACAGAACTGGAAACAACTAATCAAATTGGCAGGACAGATCGACTTAATCTGGCAGAATCGTCGGTACCTGCCAAACACATCTGCTTCTGATCGGTCCAGTCCTCAGGTCCTATTCTACGTTGTCAATTGCCGGCAACTGCTCACTCTTTATGACTTTGAATTCCAAACATCGTTGGCCGCAGGTGACGCTAAACGATCCTGGACCGCCTTGCGTACATATATTCGCTTGTCTCACTTGAATGCCATTACGATGCCTTATAAAGACTTTTGGTACCGAAGCGCGCTTGACAAAATTGAAGAATGGGTTCGCTGTGAAAACCAAGACGCCGACTTGTTGCTGGAAGCATCAAAGGTCGTTTCACAAGAATTGGTCGCCCTACCAGCAGTTCGTATCATTGAGCATGAGCACACAGATTTAGGTGAACAACAAGCCACTTATAGAAGATCAAATAGATTCAGCCTAACCCATAAGTTTTTTGCTTTGGGAACAAATTTTCTGTCGCGTTTGACCTGCGAACGAGAACGAACAAACCGCTTGCTGACACAAGCAGCCAAGCAACAGAATGAACTGCATTCTAATTTGTTAATTTCCCAGACATTTCACACCAGCTTACATCAAGCAAGCACACCAGAACTATGGCGAGCAGTTTGGAGGGAACATAACCCAAACTTTATAGGCTATAGAGAAATCATCCGGAATCGCCACAACGACTCCTACGAAGCCGATGGTTTCAAGTTTTGGACGCAAACAACTTTTCTACCGTCGGTTAATGGCAGAGAGTATTTGAAAATACTAGATCCGCGGTTTAACCAACTAGCAGCTGGAAAAGAACCAAACGTCTGGGTACTGCAAAGACATTTTTGGGAACGAAAAAACTTGACCGCGTGCCAAATCTTTGCAGTTCGACATAAACTTTTGAACGGGCGTTACCCCACAACTGACGAGCTTGCAGAGCATCTAAATGACCAATTCTTCTGTCGCATCACTCCCAATGGTGTAAGCACCTTTCGTCAAGGTTTGTCGTTAGATTTTTCTGAATGATCAAATGTTGGTTAATGACATGCGTTGGTTAATGACATGCGTTGGTTATTGACTTGCTTAACGCAGTGGATTCACAAATGAGCCCACATATGGCAGGGAGAGTATGCAAAAGACGGAATTCGGCGATCTATGTATTGGGTTCTAAATTCGGTCGCGTGAAACGACTGGCCATTGCTCGACCACACTTCCGTTTTCAATCACACTGGCTGAACGATGCAGAGCACTGGTCGGGCATACATGTCGTGGCAAAGCAACCAAGTGGTCGCCAATCGAAAATTTATCCGCCGCTTGCGTCTCGACAACCAGATGCTCTTCCGTGTGAGCTTGTTCTTTGGCGTCCGGCAAATCCGGAAAGAACACACGATTGCCAGCCGGTTGATCGGGCGAAATCGATTTGTGTCCGCAATCCAGAGTTAAGAAACCAGGTCGATTGCAACTGACGACTCGCGTCAAAACACCGGCAGCCGGGCGCAAGTTTAAGTCGGGAAACTGTTGCATGTAGCCGATGTCATACAGCGTGGTCGTGCCGGGTGTGAGCTGCAAATTGGGTTCGCCGAAATCGGCCAACACTGGGAACGAGCCTGTTCCGGCAGCAGAGATTCCTGGTACGGAAAATCCTTGCATCAACAAACGGTCTCGCAAATCAATCAATGGCAACCAGGCCGCACGAATAGCGTCCTCGCGTTCCTGGCGATCGCTTTGCCGGTGATGGCCATCGTACCAGTGCAAACCCGCGGGTCGCACGCCCGGGCTAGAACAGATCATCTGATACAACTCGACGGCCTTATCGCCCACCTGGATACCGGTCCGACCCATCCCCGAATCAACGTCCAACCAAACATCAACGGTATGACCGGCGGCTTCCATCGCTTGGGAAAGTTGGTCCAAAACGACGGGGTGATCGATCAAAACGGCGAACCGCACTTGCGAAAACTTGTCTATCAATTGAACCAATTTCTGGACATTCGGCCCGACCAACTGATAGGCAATAAAAATGTCATCCGCTCCCGACGCCGCCAGCATTTCGCCTTCTGCCAAGGTCGCGCATTTGTGCATGCGAATGCCCATGCCTTGCATGATGTCAATAATGGCCGGCATCTTGTGCGTTTTGCAGTGAGGTCGCAGGTTCGACACATCACCTGAAATCCGTACGATTTCCTGCAGGTTCGCCATCAGCAACTCTTTGAAAACCACCAAGCCTGGCGAATATATCGCCGCAGCATCCTGGATTTTGTAGTCAACGGAATTCAAACTTTCTAACTGACTGGTGCTCATGGTCTTCAGTCCATACTTGGTGTTAATACGCCCACGTCACTTCACCGACCGATCACACCTACTAACGGTTTCGGTCGGACGTTAAACTAACTGCGATTCTCACGAGCAATCCGAATTGAGACAAGATGACCGCTGCTAATCTCGACACAAAGCGAAAAATTCTGGTTACGGCTGCCTTGCCCTATGCCAATGGCCATATCCACATTGGGCACGTGGTGGAACACGTACAAACCGACGTGTGGGTGCGTTTCCAACGATTGCGAGGCCACGATTGCATCTTCATGTGGGCTGACGACACACACGGCTCGGCGATCATGAAAAGTGCTCGCCTGGCCGGTGAAACGGAAGAACAGTTCATTCAAAAAATGAGTGATGCTCATGAAGCCGATTTCCGTGGGTTCGGGATCAGCTACGATCATTACGGTAGCACTCACAGTCAAACCAACCGTGAACTGGCCACTGAAATTTGGAACGCCATCAAAGATCAAGGCTTGACCGAATGCCGCAAGGTTGTCGAGTTATTTGATCCGGATACCAACGAATCTCTGCCAGATCGTTTTGTAAAAGGGACGTGCCCAAACTCGAAATGCGGTGCCACCGATCAGTATGGTGACAATTGCGATAAGTGCGGATCGACCTATAGCGCCACGGACTTAATCGATCCCGTCAGCACGATCAGCGGCAAACCGCCAGTGCAGGGCGAAACAGATCACTACTTTGTGAAGATCGAACAGTTACATGATTTTTTGGACGAGTGGACTCAGTGCGGAAAACACTTGCAACCGGAAGTCGCCAACTACCTAAAAGGCCACTTCCTGCACGAACCGCTTCGCGACTGGGACATCTCTCGACCCAAACCATATTTCGGATTTGAAATCCCCGAAACCGATGGCCAACACTATTGGTACGTCTGGTTTGATGCACCGATCGGTTACATCGCCTCCACCAAAGAGTGGTGCGAAAAGAATGGCAAAGATTTCGATTCGTGGTGGAAGAATGACGATACGGAAATCCATCACTTCTTGGGCAAAGACATTCAATATTTCCACTGTCTGTTTTGGCCGGCAATGCTAAAAATTGCTGGCTACAATTTGCCAACGAAAGTGCACATCCATGGCTTCCTGACCGTGGATGGTCAAAAGATGAGTAAGCGGCATGGCACTGCCATCAAAGCCTCGACTTACCTAAAGCGTTTGAATCCCGCTTGCTTGCGATACTACTACGCTTCCAAATTGGGCCCGCGTCTGGACGACTTGGATCTGAATGTTGCGGACTTTGTTGCCAAAGTTAATTCAGATTTGGTCGGCAAGGTCGTTAACCTGGCATCGCGATCGGCCAAGTTCGTCAAGGACACTGGGTTGTCAGCAGAATATCCTGACGATGGCGGGCTGTTTGCCGAAGGTGCCAAGCAAGGACAAGCAATCGCCGAAGCCTACGAAAACTGCGATTACGCTCGCGCGACCCGATTGATCATCGAATTGGCAGATCGAGCTAACCCGTTCATCGAAAATGCGGAACCTTGGAACCTGCGTAAGGACGAGTCCAAAGCCCAGCAACTACAAGATGTTTGCACGATCACCATTAATCTGTTTCGGCAGATCATCATTTATTTAACTCCCGTTCTACCCGACTTATCCAAACAAGTCGGCGACCTGTTGAACGACGAAATCACGCACTGGGATCAATCGCAAACGCCATTGGTCGGCACTCAAGTCAACAAATTCAAACATCTCATGAAACGAATTGAAGAGAAAGATGTACAAGCCATGATTGAAGAAACCAAAGAAGAAGCGGCAGCCGAAGAAGCAACCTCGGGTCCGTTGGTTGGACACGAATACGGTGATGGCGGTCAACCAATGATCGACGAGCCAATGAGCGAAGAATGCACAATCGACGATTTCATGAAAGTCGATTTGCGGATCGCTCGTATTGTGGCCGCCGAACAAGTCCCTGAGGCTCGCAAGTTACTAAAGTTGACGCTCAGCTTGGGCGGAGATCATCGTCGACAAGTTTTTGCCGGTATCAAGGCGGCCTACGATCCTGAAAAACTAGTCGGTCGCAAGGTCATGATGGTCGCCAACCTGAAGCCTCGGAAGATGAAGTTCGGCTTGAGCGAAGGTATGGTCTGCGCCGCAGGACCCGGTGGCGAGGAAGTTTTCCTACTGTCTCCCGATGACGGTGCACAACCCGGCCAACGCGTGCACTAGGCCCAAACGCACTGCATCGACATGTCGCTTTTGAAACTGGCTAATCGGCTAATTCTTGCAAACTCGGATCACTGGATTGATCCCGAGTCACGTCGTCGAGTTGCCATCCCGTGCGGCGATGAACAAATGGAAGCTTGGGTGATCGAATCAGTCGAATCGCCCGAGCTTTTTTGTTTGAAGTTTCCAGGCACTGGTGGACGAGCGGAACGAGCGGGTCCGCATCCGGCCGAATTCCTGTCGCCTGATCGTTTTGAAACTTGGACCATCAACCCGCCAGGTTACGGAGTCGACAATGGCACGGCCTGCGTTTCCAAGATGCCCACCGTTTGCCATGCGGCATGGGACGCCATTTCACAAAAAGCGAATGGACGACCCATCGTGGTCACTGGAAACAGTTTGGGTTGCCTTTACGCATTGAATGTCGCGGCAAATTTCCCGGTTGCCGCGTTAACGTTACGAAACCCTGCACCGGTACACCAACTGATCCGAGGCCGTTACTCGTGGTGGAATCTTGGGTTGGCCGGGCTTGTCGCTCGGCAAGTTCCCTCCAACATGAACGCAGTTTCCAACGGCAAAAAGTGTTCGGCTGCGTGCTTGATGATCACTTCGGATTCGGACCGAGTGGTTCCGCCAAAATATCAAGACATGGTCGCCGATGCTTACAACGGCCCGTTGATTAGGTTCGTGTTGCAAGACGCCGACCATGCCACCTCTGTCCCAGAGGAACAGCTTGCCGATTACAAAGTCGCCCTGCAACAGTGGCAACAATTGATCAGTTGAGCAGTAGGTAGCGCGTCTCTAACCACTCAAGCTCTTCAATCGTTCGATCAACGACTCGTCAAACAGGCAAAAACTATACTCGCGTGAACTCAATATCTGGCTCACTTTGACTTGCTCTTTTTTCATCGCAAGCTCATCACCCAACGCATCGTATTGTGGCTGTACTAATTGAAAGAGATTTTCATTGGTCGCAGTCAACTGGTCATGCCACTGCTTTTTGTCCTCCATCTCAGGACGTACCTGTTTCAACAACGCTCGCTTTTCACTCACCAATTGCCGGAACGGAGCCGAGTCCAAATTTTCAGATTCGGCGTGAAAACGCAGGCCACGTTGTTGGACGTGCAAAGCAGTCACGTCTGCTTTATCTACGTGTTGGTGCTTGATCGGCAAATGGATCGTCGCTGACACTGCGTGCAGTTGTGGTGGTTGCACACCGAAAAATCGTTCGATCACCTCGTCAGTCAATTGATCGTACTTGGCACCGCCGATCCCGTGAATGAACACGTCAGACAAAACCATCCGGGCGTACATAGTGGTTAAGATGGCGCGAGTCCGCACACAGACTTCGGAGGCATTCAATTGCACAAATTGTGCTGCGGCGTTGGCTCGATCCAACTTCAGTCGAACCTTATTCATGTCTGACAATTCGATAACATCAGCGGAACACTTGACCCACAACGCATGGCGTAACGGTTGTGAATCGCTCCAGATCCAAAAAGGCAGCTCGGTCCATCCGTCTTGTTCTCGCAAGGCAGGAACGGGATGGGCTGTACTGCGAATTCGATGAAGACGTCGGTACTCGTCTAAAACATCGTTGTATATCTGACGAAACGTGGAAGCATTGTTGAAAAGTTCAATCGCAAACCGAGCAAACGACTCGGTTTTACACATCGAACTCAGTGGTACCTCTAAGTTATTGATCCCACATGACTGTTCCAATCGGTGCCTGGCCGCGGCGATCGCTAGCCCCGGACGGTCTCTCATCATCGGCAGGCACTGTAGAACGTCCGGCCACAATCGTGTCAACAACTCGGCATTCACTAACGCACGCCCCGCATCGCATACACGGTTTGGAAAGGACTCGAAAAATTCTCGGTCGTATAACGTCTCGTTTTCGAAAGGCCGATCCGACTGCTTGGAATCGAACTTCACTAGTTCCGTTTTAGGTTTGGCGATGGACCCAGTCGGAACGTTGATCGCACGTAACGCACCCAAGTCATTGTCCACGACTAGATTGATTGGAATGGCTCGACAAATTTGACTCTGTCTATGCAGCACAAAGTTTTTGAACCAGACGCCGGGGTGAAAAAGAGTAGGTTGGTGCCCGGACATAACGATCGGAGCATCGCGATCGACCGGTTCTATGACATCACGGTACTGCCCAGAGTACTCGACGGCCAACGACAACAATTCGCTACGCGCCTGCTGTCGCAATCGATCGATTGAAAGGCCATCCCAAGAAACAGATTGCTGGGCCAATTTCGCTTGATTGTTGGCCAACACTTCTGCAAAGTCGTTCAGTGGAGGCTGTTGCAGGATGCAGTCGTCTTCCTTGGGCGCTCGAAGACGTTGATAGGTTAGCGGCATCGGCGCGTGTCTTGATCTAGCCAGTCAATTCGCGAGTACTAATTTCAGGACAGCCACCACTTGCTTGACGAGCGCGAGCAATACTGGCTTGCAAGACTTGGTTGTAGTAATTCAATCGCGTTCCGCCATCGTCCAAGTCTCCACCGAACGAACGGTTCTCGTCCAGATAGATTAATGGCACGGCCATCTCGATGATCTTCAACTTTTTACAAGCCGCTTGCACCCACAACTCTAAAGGCATCGCGTAACCCGTTTCCGTCAGATGCAAACTTGGCAACTTGCAAACCCGATAAGCTTTGAATCCGCAAAACGCATCCGTTAGGTTCAGACTCAAACGTTCATTGATCTCGGCGGTCACTTGCTGGTTGATCCACTTACGCTGGGCAGGTGGTTCAGAATTCAAATCAAATCGCTTCAAGTACCGACTGCCCGAAACGATGTCCGCATCGCAACCGTATAAACGATCTACCAGATCTTGAATTCGTTGAGGTTCATGTTGCCCATCGCAATCGATGCTAACAATCGAATCGAATTGATGTTCGATAGCGTATTGGAATGCCGTCATCAAAGCCGCACCATAACCACGATTGGTTTGATGAGTGATCACGGTGACGTCATCTCGCTGCCGCAATGCTTCTGCGGTACCGTCTGTCGATCCGTCGTCGATCACCAAAACGTGTTGCGAATACCCAACCACTTGATCCAGTACTGCGTGTACGGTTTCAACTTCGTTGTAGACTGGCAGCGCTGTAAGGTTTTTATTCATAAATGGATCGGGCTTCATTACAAAGGTGTTCCAAGACTGCCGCAGAGATACGGTCAGGCGGGCGCGAGCCCTATTCTATATTGGCAGTTACGCTGGTCAAATTGGACTAAAACCACTCATTAGCCATGAATACTTGTAGTTTGGACACTTAACAAGCCACCCGCTTGCAAAACAGACAGCATAAAGTGATCCAGGTTACCCAATTCGCACGGGATCCGTTTCGTCTTCGCTAGCCCACACGGTCAGTTCGCCAAATTGTTCAGCAATGACGCTGGCAAGTTTCTCTACCGCGAATCGCTCACTGGAGTGATGGCCTAGTAACAACAACCCGACGGAACGAGCCTTGGCTTCCAAGCAAGTATGAAAGGTGGCCTCGCCTGTCACCATCGCATCGCACTTTTTCCGAGCTGCTTTCTCCAGAAATGAACCTCCGCTACCACAACACAATGCAACCTTGGTCACCTCCTGGTTTCGTGATCCAACAAACCGAACTTGTTCTAACTTAAAGACAGATTTGGCTTGTTCGATCAAAGTTTGCAGAGTGCACTTTTTGGCCGGTTTTCCAACTCGCGCGGCACCCAGTTCTTGGCCCAACGGTTCCGAGGGCAACAGAGGCTTCACGTCGGTCAGTTGAAATTTTTCGGCCAGCTGAGCATTAATTCCGTTGGCCGCAGAATCGAATGCGGTGTGAGGACTAACGATTGCGATGTTGGCTCGGATCAAATCTAACAACAACCGGCTGGCCGTATCGGTAGTCGTCAGTCGCTTCATCGAGCGGAAGGGTAGAGGGTGATGCGAAACGATGACATCAGCACATTGCTTAATCGCCTCCGCAACACTTTCGGGCGTCACGGTCAGGCACGTCATCACTTTTTCGACCTTGGCTGCGGGGTCCCCGACCAACAAACCGACGTTGTCCCAGTCCTCGGCCAGCACATGAGGTGCAAACTTCTCGATGAATCCTGCGATGTCCTCAACGGTTGCCATAGCCGGTCCTTTGTCTTTTTTCTGGGTTTTGGTGTTCTTAGTTTCCAATGGCACGATTATGCCGCATCGAATCTTGCACTAGAATACCAAACTTGTTGACGTTCATGCGGGAGTTCCAAAGTTGTTGAAGTTACGTAAAGCGATTCGTTTAGAAAGCTTGGGCTTGCCATTCAAACAGGCATTGCCCATCGCCGCTCAATTGGGCGCCAAGGGGATCGAAATCAATGCTCGCACTGAGATCCGTCCTGGCGATTTATCTCGCACCGGCGTCCGCCATATCAAGAAGATGCTGGACGATTACCAACTGAAAGTCAGTTGCGTCAATTTTCAATCGCGTCATGGTTACTCGACCTTGCAAAATCTTGACCAGCGAATCGACGCCACAAAAGCAGCCATGACGATGGCATACAACTTGGGTTGCTCGGTGGTCAGCAATCGGATCGGGCGAGTGCCACCGGACGAAACTTCCGAACAGACGACGCTGGTTCAGGCGTTAGAAGACCTGGGGCGTCATGGCAGCCACGTGGGCGCCTTGTTCGCCGCGAGAACTGGCGATAACGAAGGTGACGAACTAGCCCAATTCGCAAAGCACTTGGGACCAGGAGCCTTACATATCGACTTCGATCCAGCAGAATTGATTTTGCAAAGAATGGATGTATCGACGGCCATGGATAACCTGGCTGATCGAGTCATCCACTTTCGCGCTCGTGATGCTGTCCGAGATTTGTCACGCAGCGAAAGCGTCGAGGTGCAGTTGGGACGTGGTTCGATCGACCTGCCTTCATTGCTTGCGAAACTGGAAGAGCATCACTACCACGGCTTCATCAATATCCAGCGTCCGACGTCTCCGGCCGCTCGTCAAGAAATTTTCGAATCGCTGCAGTACTTGGAAAACATTTTTGATTAGCGAAATTTCGGCTTCCAAATTTTCGACTTCTAAAGAATCATTGGCCAGCGTCTATCGGCAGCTTGGATGCGGCACCCGCAACTTCACAAACGTATTCGGGGATAGCGTAGCCCGGCAAATATTGACGCATCGATTCCACCAGTTTGACGCCGGTTCCCGGATCAACTTCAAAGTGAGCCGTTCCCGTTACGCGATCCAGTTGGTGCAAGTAGTAAGGCATGCATCCCAAGTCGACTAAACGTTTTGACAGATTCACCAAAGCATCGACATTGTCGTTGACGTTCTTTAGCAACACCGCTTGATTCAAGACATTGCATCCGGCTTGCTGTAACTTGACGATCGCTTGTTCAACGAGCGTGTCGATCTCGTTTGCATGATTGACGTGCAGGACGAACCATTTCGACTGAGGCACTCGCTGCAACACTTGCATCAACTGAGTGGTAACTCGTTGCGGAATCACAACCGGCAGTCGACTGTGAATCCTGAAGCGACGAAGGTGACCGATCTCCGTGATCCATTCAACAAGCTGTTGAAATTTATCGTCCACCATCATCAGTGGATCCCCGCCACTCAAAATCAACTCTTCAAGCGATTCGTCTTGCCGGACCACGTCCAACACTTGATCGAACTGTTGCAAACTGATGGGCGCCGTTTGATAAGGGAAATGACGTCGAAAACAATAGCGGCAATGGATCGCGCAGGCTCGACTGGTCATCAGCAGCGCACGCCCTTTGTACTTTTGAATCAATCCGTTGGTGCGACTGGCCTGGGCGTCCCCGACTGCGTCCGTCGAAAAGCCGGGCACCTGATCCAACTCGGACTGGTCCGGCAGGACTTGAAGTAACAATGGATCGTTGAGGTCGCCTTTCACGATCCGGTCCAAGTAGGGCAGTGGGACAAACGTTGCAAATTCGTGATGGGCCACGCATTCGCCTTGCTCGGCTGGTAATTCCAGACGCTCTCGCAACGTTTTGGGATCTCGCACGGCGGACTTTACCAACGCCTGCCAATCGTTGGGACTGGTGCGGACAGAATGTTTATCTAACGCTACAATAGCCATCTTTGCGGCACCGCCGGTGCTGTAAAAACTAAATGGTTGGACCCAGTCGACTGGCCAAAAATGGCCGACGGAACTGAAAGCAATACAGACAGAATAGGAAATAGTAACGGGAATTGTCCAATGGGCACATACAAACCAAGTGAATTTCGCAAAGGACTGAAAGTCCAGATCGATGGCGAACCTTACTCCATCATCGAATTCGAATTTCGCAAACCGGGCAAAGGCAATGCCCTATACATTTGCAAAATGAAAAATCTGGTTCGCGGTACCATGCTAAATCGCACCTACAAAAGTAATGACTCGTTGGAATCTGCTGACGTTTTGGAAACCGACGTCACATTTTCGTATAAGCAGGGCGACACTTACGTGTTCATGCACAAAACGACCTACGAGAATTACGAGTTGTCCGCAGAAAAAATTGGCGACGACTGGCGGTTCTTGACCGATGGACTGGAATGCAGTGTCTATCTGTTTAACGGCCAACCGGTAACGCTAACACCTCCCAACCACGTGGTGATGACGGTCGAGTACTGTGAACCCGGTGCCAAAGGAGACACGGCAACTAACGTGACCAAGCCCGTCAAGGTTGAGACGGGTGCTGAGTTCATTGCTCCCGGTTTCATCAACATGGGTGACAAAATCAAAATTGACACTCGCACTGGCGAGTACCTTGGCCGAGTCAAAGAATGATCGCCAACCCAGGTTGGCCGTAGATTTATCGTTTACTTAGTCCCGCTTGATGGCGGGATTTTTTCAGCACTCACGTTTTCCAAACAGGGTACCGATGAAAGTAGAATTCTGGGGCGCGGCACAGACCGTGACAGGTTCCAAACACCTCATTCACTTTCAAGGCAAGAAATTGCTTTTGGACTGCGGAATTTTCCAAGGTAAACGGAAAGAGGCTTTTAAGAAAAATCGCGAGCTGCCTTTTCAGGCCAAGCAAGTCGATGCCGTGGTTTTGTCTCACGCTCATATCGACCACAGCGGCAACCTACCGTCATTGGTCCGCAACGGATTCAACGGCCCGATCTTTGCCACCACAGCCAGTCGCGACCTGGCCGTGCACATGCTGTTAGATTCGGCAAAGATCCAAGAGTCGGATGTTCGATACGTCAACAAAAAACGTAAAGCCAAAGGCAAGAACCCATTCGAGCCTTTGTACGTTCAAAACGATGCCCTGAAGACGATCAATCAAATGCGTAGTCAGGACTTTCACGTTCCCTTCGAACCGATTCCGGGAGTAACCTGCACTTACCATTTTGCCGGTCACATGCTGGGCGCGGCCGTCGTCTGTTTGGACTTTCGCCCAGACAATGCCGAGCCCTTTCGATTGGTGTTCAGTGGTGACTTGGGTCGATCCGAGGTTCCATTGTTACGTGACCCTGAAATTATCGAAAATGCAGATTACGTGATTGTCGAAGCCACCTACGGCGACCGCAATCACAAAGTCGGCGGCGACGCATTGGCAATGTTGGAACGCGCTGCCCGCGATACGTTTCTAGCCAGTGGCAAACTGATCATCCCCGCTTTCTCGGTTGGTCGGACTCAGGAAATTGTCTATCGCTTAAACCAAATTTACGAAAACGGCGATTTGCCTCCCATGCAAGTGTTCGTTGACAGCCCATTGGCCGTCAATGCAACGACCGTATTTCGTGAACATGTCGAGTGCTTGAATGACGAATTTACTCAGCAACTACTCAGTGACGAAGATCAGGATCCACTGGGCTTCCGCGGCTTGCACTACATTCGCAGAGTGCAGGACAGCAAAGATCTAAACAACTACAACAAACCATGCATCATCATTAGTGCCTCGGGGATGTGCGAAGGCGGACGTATTTTGCACCATCTGAAAAACAACATCCAAGATTCACGGAACACCATTCTGTTCACGGGCTATCAAGCTCCGTTCACGTTGGGGCGACGCATTTTGGATGGACACAAAGACATCAAAATCTATGGCGAGAAGTTCGAAGCCAACGCTAACGTCATGAAACTTGAAGCGTCCAGTGGTCACGCCGATTCCGATGGGCTGCTGGAATGGGTTACTGACACCGCCGCAGTTGGGAGTATTAAGAATGTGGCGTTGGTGCACTGCGAGATCGATCCAGCCACAGAGTTCAAAAAACGGCTGAATGAATCCGGCATTGAAAATGTGATGATCCCCGAAATCGGCGAATACATGAAATTGGGCTAGTGGTTGCCCGTCAAGGATAACTCAGTAGATACTCTAACTCTCAAAGCCGTGAAGCATGCACCCACTTGCCTTGCGGAGAAAAGAGGGGTCCATTCATTCACCGTCTTCCGCTGGTGTCACAATGAATAGTTCGCCCGCCAGATCAACCTCGTCGCCCTCGCGTAGTTTTCGACGGCGACGAGTTTCTACTTCTCCATTGACCAACACATTGCCATTTTGCACCAACTTTTTGGCTTGCCCACCCGTGGGAACTCCGCACGCCTGCAGGAAATGATCCAAGCGAATAAAGTCCTGGTCGGTGGACTGGTCGGGCTGTTTTTGCGTCGAATTGCCTTCTTCCTCGTTTTGATTTTCGTTTTCGTTTGTCAAAGAATCCGTTTTCCTGGTTATTGAGGTTTTTACTCTTTGGGCACACTGGCTTCGCGAACGACCGCACCGTATTCAGAGCTGATCACCAAAATCGCGAATCGATCGACATCGTTGAGATCTTGATTGCTAAGCGAGGAGTAATCGAAGCGGCCTCGCAAATCAGTGTAGCCATCTTTGTAGAAATGGACGCTGCCGTCATTCTTACGAGCATACACTTTCACGTAGACCTTGGGCAGTAGATTACCTTGCGTCATCTTACTGACCTTGACCTGCCCGTACTGCTCAATGGTTTGCACGTTCATCGAGTTCGCATAGTAGGCTTGCCGTCGCGTCTTGCCGCCGCCCACGACTTCCACCAATACATTGCTAGTCAAAAATTGTTCGGGCAGATCGACCTGGATGGAAGATTCATCTTCCGGCAGAGCAATCGTTTCCGTCGCATTTGGTTTAATCAGAGCGAAACTTTCGTCCTGACGTTTCACGAACGGGTTACGGCTGAACAGCAACTCGACATCCATTTCATAGTAATTGATCGTGACCTCTGACAAACTTTGGTAATTGATCTCGGTCTTTTTGGCCTCGACCACAAACTCAAATTCGGGAGTCTTATCAGCGGCTTCCGCCTGTCGTTGATTGGCGTCCTGAGCATCGACGACTTGAGACTGACCACCATTGATTTCTGCGACTTGTGCGGAAATGGCAAGGAAAAGGTCACGCCAACGTTTCACTGGATAGTTCGAGTACTTTTTCGCAATCTGATCTGCCTGACCAGGCTTTTCACGGTACATCGCCAGGTAGGCGGCGCAATAGTCGTACTGTAATCGGGTTTCCAGTTCACCGACCTGGACTTGATCAAAGTGTTGCAGGGCCTCCGTGATACGATCTTGCAGCATCAGGTAATAAGTGATTGCCAACCTGGTACGATCGTCGATACGAGTTTGCCGTGCGGCCACATCCAACAGCTCATGATACTGCTTCCAAATGGACGGATTCAGCACCATCCGATCGGCGCCCAATTGATGAGCCCGGGCGTTGACCAAAGGCCAGTACTCGCGGTGCTGGTAGGCATGACGGATTACCGGTTCGACGGTCAGCAAACTGGAAACCAAATAGGGTCCCGTTTGATTGACAAACGAATTGGCATGTTTCAGGTAATGACTGATCTGTTGACGATCATCGTGCTTCAATGCGTAGGACCACAACGTATCGTTGTAATAAAATCGGTCA
This sequence comes from uncultured Pirellulaceae bacterium, assembly GCA_964543985.1. GTDB lineage: Bacteria > Planctomycetota > Planctomycetia > Pirellulales > Pirellulaceae > CAJQPP01. The sequence goes on from CAZJBW010000023.1 coordinate 32,116, forward strand.
CTCAAAAGTTCAATCGCTTTTTCGAAGAACTCCTTATCCTTCATACGGAAAGCGATTTTGGTTAAATCGGTATTCTGCAAGTTTTGATCTGCCAAGTAATCCAGAACCTGTTGCTCGGTGCCATTTTGTGAAATGAACGCCCAGGATTCAGTGTCGATTTCGGACGGTTCTTCGACCACGTTAAAACGCAAACCATCTGCGACCGCCACCACGGAAGCTTCAGATGAAACGTGAGCTGGGAAGTGAGGAAAATCGCCTTTTGTTGGAAAGTAAAAATAGTACTCCAACGTTTTCGTGCTGAACGCCTCCATGTCCAACTGGGTCGACTTGGTTTCGTGAGTCCCAGCGGTCGGTACAGCCCCAACAGGAATTTGCAGCAGCAAATCGACTTCGCGTGCGGTCGATGTCGGGTTTGTGATTACCACTTGTCCGCCGTAAACAACGTTGGAAATAAATTCCTTGCGAACGAACTTCTCTTGCTGTTTGCCGTCGACGATACGATATCGATCGTCCATACGAAAGAAATTTTCGCTAATCAGAACCGTCGATTCTGCTCGCTCGAAAGCTGCGTCACGAACTTGCTCGTAGAACGCAATCACATCGCCAGCAGTTTTGATAACCATGCGTTTTTCATTGAACTCGGTTTCGTTTTCAGGTTCTTCAAACGGCAAATCCATGACGGACAGTGCAAACATCATTTCAGTGAAGTTGCCTGAAGCTTCTGAGAAAAAGACAGACAGGAACGGTTCATTGGTGTTGTGCAGAGCGAAATCTCGCCAGAATCGATTGACAGTAACCAGTTGACGATTCTGTTGCTCGACGGGTAAACGGTAGTAGTTATTCTCAACCCATTCTTCAGTGGGCTTGATTCGCTGGTAATACTGGCGAGCAGTCTTATCCCGCGCTTGCCCACCATAAGTTTCGTATAAACTCCGCTTACCTCCGCCGCCAAATCCACCACCGCCACGACCTGCGCGACCTCGACCATTTTCCGGCTGTTGTTGGCCGTCCTGTTGGGATGCGTCCCTGTCGCCGCTCATTTGGCCAACATTTTCTCTAGGTTTCAATAACCGTGGTGGTCTTTCATTGTTTGGCTGCCGCGATGGAGAGTTTCCTGATCTTTCGCTATTCTCGCTTTCCATCAACAATTCTTCTTCATCTTCTTCAAAAAGTCGTCCTGATTGGAGTCTGTTCCGCGTATCGTTCAAAGCAATCGAGTCTTCGTCAAAATCGAGTGCACTGTTGGCAAAGATATAGCCAAAGTATCGATCGAACTGGCGACGTGAAGTCGGACTGTTGTCATAATCATCACCGATAAACTGGTTCAAACGACTGCGATGATCGTCAACACGTTTTCCTAACAACACTTGTTCGACCGTGTTCAACCTTTGAAATTCCCAAGGCTGGACCCATGAATCCAACTCAGCGTCCAGCAAGTATTGATCCAAGAACGTTTTATCCAACTTGTTTTCCAAGTAAGGCAGAATCACGGACTGAAAATAGTCAGGGTCTTTTTTCATTAGAAAGAAGTTAAATTCGTGACAAGCGAATCGTTTATAAAGCTCAAGTTTTTCTTCCTCGGTCTTCGCAGGCCAATCCATCAAAAACCCAAATTGGTTGAGTTGTTGATTGCCAGTCAGGCTTACGTAAAAGCGATAGATATCTTTGAGGCTATTGAACATTTGGAATTTGGCAGAACCAACGTCTTGCAATTCAAACGGCTCATTGGCATCCAATACTTGGAACTGCTTCTGCTGGGCGAAGTGTCGTTCGGGATCTAGTCCGTCGGTCAAACGCAGGTCACGAACTCGCAAAGCTGATTCGGGCAACACAGCCTGTCGATAGAGCGTGTGAAAGTGGTTTTGCACCACAATTTGCAACATGTGTTTTTCTTCAAACAGCTTGCGATCGATTTCGATCACACCATCTTCGTCGGCTTCCAAGTTAGCGAACACAAGGGAACCTTGCGCCAGGAAATCCAAATTGGCAAAATCACCATTAGCTGATCGACCTTGGCGAGGCTTCCGGTCCCGTCGCGAACCTCCTGATGGGCCGGATCCTGCCCTGTCAAATTCACCGCCTGCAGCGGCCACCTGTTGATTGTTCTCGGTTGTTCGCAACTCCCAAGGATTCAGTAGCAGAGAAGGGCGGGTCAACATATTACCCGGATACTTGATCTGGAATTGTCGGTTCAATATGTACTGGTACTCTTCACCAATCGTGCGACCAGCGACGTAACCATTAATCTGAAAACCGTTTTGAATCGAAAATGGCTCTACGTCTCCGACGGTCGCCAATTGTTGATAGGCATCAAAGTAGGGTTGGTACCGGCTGGCGAAAACGTGAACTCGACAAAAACTTCCGTCGCCACCTAACTTGATCCGCACCGTTTCTTCGCCAGTTTCGATCTCTTTGATATGCAATGGGTTTTGCTGGCGAACTTCCAAAGTGCGATAGTCTCCCATTAGCCAATTGGAGTCTGATGCGGCGGAAGCTTTCGTGACTTGGATGCGTTGTGTTCTTCCGATATTTCTGTATCGCAATTCGTAATCGCCTGCCGAAAGCGGCTCGATGGTGATCAAGCCATCCGCGACGGCAATCCCTTCATCGACTAGGCGAAAGTAGTTACCGCCACGCATTTCAAACAACGCCAATTCAGGATCGTCGGCTGAGGCAAATGGGATCGAGATCTTTTGTTCGGTAGAAGCATTTAACGTTCGATAGTTTGTTTGCGCGGAAGTTCGCAGGTCCCATTTACGCCTGCCCTCCAAAACGACCTCGACACTAGTGATATCAGCGAGTGCCCCTAAGTCGATTTGACCATTCTGATCTGACTGCAAGTTCGCCAACACGGGCTCTTTGAAACAACGATGCTTCAGCTTGACCAATACAGGTTGAGCGGGCCGGCGCTCACCCGTTTTACCTCGGACTGCCAAGGCGTAACCGTCTGGATTTTGACGCAAGTGCACCGTATGCAGAGTTTGAGTCGTATCAATTTCGTTAACTTGAAATTGTTGTGCGGCCGATAACGTCTGCTTTTCTTGAAGACTGACGGATTGAACCTTAGCGTTGATTGTGAACGAAATCTGTCGCAAACGTTTGGGGACCGTGAATTGCAGAGTCGTTTCGTATTCTTCGGCAAACTTGACGTCCTGAAACTCCTTGGTCGATTCCACGCCGTCCAGATCAACAGCTCGCATCATGACGCTGACGTCACTTAACAACGCCAAAGCGGTTGGCTGTCCGGAGACTCGCAATTGAGGACGAATAACGACTTCGGCCCCCTCTCGCTTTAGCAGCTGTTCACGATCAACATAAAAGCCAGCCGTCAACTGGTAGTTTTCGGCAAGGTGATCAAATTGACCCAGAACACTCAATCCACCGTGCTCCAAGATGACGGCCTCTCGTTTGGGTTGCGTCGAAAAGGGCACCAGAATTTTTCCATTTTCGTCCGCTTGGAATTGCCGTTCGGCGATCCAAATCGAAGCATCCTTCAGTTGCGTCTTATTGGCGTCGAACACCGTGAACACGTGCCCCACGGCAGTCGTTTCGACTAAATGAGTCAAGGCACCTTTGCGAATCAATGCCCGACTGCTTTTACCATTTCCAATAAAATCAACGATATAGACGCCGACATGATCCATCTGGTCGAACTTGAATTTTCGTTCGACGCGTCGCGCAGCAGGCTCGTCGTATTCGAAAGTCTGTTGCCAATTGGGAACCAAGCCATCCAGATTCAGTTTGGTATCGATTTCCAATTTGGTTGAGCGATAGTAATTTGCTGTGTTGATTTCAAAAATCTTGACGATCAACTTGTCAACGTTTTTCGTTGTCAACGTCAGCTCCACCGGTTGATCCACGTCAACTTGCAGGATGGCATTCGTGGCAGCGAACTCCAAATCGACTCGCTTGACCAATGCCTGGTACTGTTGCGGTGAAAGTAACGAAGCCCATTGTTCGACATCGCCTAAACCAGCCGTGATCTTAGCCTCGGCGAATCGTTGTTTCAGATAGTCCAACTCGATCAGGCTCTCGAATTCTTGATAGTCGACAGCGTCTGTCAGGAAATGATGCAGTAGTCTTCGAACCAAAACTTCGTCATTGCGAATCGGTGCAAGACGTATCTGACTTGAGTAATCTGATTCCAAATTGACCAGATGCTGACGCTCACGAATTCTCGAGTAGACTTCTTTCCGAACGTAGTATGCTTGGCGAGGCAGTTTCAAGTAGTCCATAAACCGCTGCTTGTCGTACACTCCCATTCGCATGTCCAACGATAGTCGCCGATACAAGACGCACGCTTTCAAAGAATTGAAATTGCCGTTGAGATTCTTTACGAACGCCCACAGTCGATCCAGATAGGTCACATGTTCCTGGTTATCCAAAATCCAGTTTGTGTCTTCGTTGGGCAACAGGCGAGATAGATAATTGTTGACCAAGTTGTTTTGATTGGTCAGACCTGTTTGCAACTTCAGCAGCTGATCCAATTGGTCCAACGTCAGCATTTGGTGAATGGAATAACTTCCGAAAGGCTTCGCGTCTCGGCTTCGCAAGTCTCGATCAATCAGTTTCGGAAGATCGGCGATGCCCGGGTGTCGCAGTCGTTGCAATAAGTGCCTTAGTTGCGCATCGTTCAAATCCTGACTGGCCACCAGTGACAATGCCACATCTTCGAAGCGATCGGTATTGTTGCGGCTTAACGCTCTCTTATTCAAGCGATCGAACTCGATCAACGATTGATCTAGCACCGTTGGCAAACCTGATTCAGCAGCTGACTGTTGCCTTTGATGTGCGAAACGCAAATCCAACGTATCGATCAAATAATCCAACGAGGCCTGTGGATCGTCACTGTAGGTTAACAGAGCTTGGCGGTGAGAAATTTGCTTCCAATTGGCTGACTTGCCGAGTCGTTTTTGCCACGTATCCAACGTTTCAGCTGCTTCGTCGAATTGCTGAATGTTTTGAAAGTGCAGTGCATGGAAGAAGTAATACTCCTGAGTACCTGGGACCAATTCTTGCAGGACGGCCTGGCGATCTTCCGCCAATGCGTAACGTTCAACGAATTGAATCGCTTGCGCCTGGGCCGAAGAATGAGTGGTTGCAAGTGTGGTGGTCACAGCAATTCCCAATGCAATGAATCGAAACATCGTTTGATACCTCACGTCAGCTTAACGCAATTGAATGGTGTTGAGTTAAAGTCGAATCAATTTTGACGACACACATGGACAGCAGCGAGCGCAGTCGTCTGGGCGCAACCCTGGAAAGCTCGACGAAATCATCATTCGCCGCGCAATACGATCTATCCTAATAACAAGTTACATTGTGACGGTTCTTGTTACAGAAGCGTTCCAATTCGAAGAGTGGATTTGCAAAAATTCTATAAATTCTAGACAATGCAAGCGGCAAAACCCCGCTTATCACTCTTCAAATTGGACCGTAGCCATGTTGCAACGTAATTTATCCGACGGCCGCGCAGCAGACAGCGTCGTCTGGGATGATCTCAGCAACGGCATCCCCACCATCTCGGCCTTGGCCAATCTGTGTAGCCGAGCCATGGGGCAACTGGAACCAACAGGGGCGGACTCGGCGACGTTGCCCGATGAAGCGTTTGCGATTCTGAAAGTCGCAGCAGAAACCGGTTCCATCAGCATCCGTGGGGACAAGAACGCCTTCGAACCAGGCGAGCGTTATTTGGCCATCTGCGTCGAACAGAACGAGGGCCAACGCATCGAATTTCGAGCTCAAAACAACCCCGAACTGACGATTCGCTTTGTCGACGCATTCCGTCAACTGTGCTGTGCAGGCCTAGTCATGCACCAATTGATGAACGAGTTTTCTTTGACGGCCAGTGGTTTTGAAATGGCCCAGCAGGTTGACGAACAGCGAGTCCAATCGTTGATAGCTGTCGGCCGAGAGATCGTCTAACCTGATGAACTTAAGTAATGCCAACCCATTGAAACCCACCCACGTCACATTCTGCCTGATGACATTGGCGCTCACTTTGTCCGGGCCCTTAGCGGTTGCCGTCCAAGCCCAACAGATCGTGCTACGAGACCTAACGTTAATCAAAAACGTCAATGTTGAGACTCAAGACGTCAACGGTTTGAATTTGGCAAGTGGGCAACAAATCACTTGGGACAGAATTCTGCAAGGCAGTATCGGCACCGATCAAAAAGCCTTCGACCAAAACGTTAAACAAATTGGCGAGCCTCTGTTCAGACTACGAAATCGTTTATCGAATGGCTCGCATCACCAACTGCAACCGATGGTCGATGATTTGTTGAAAATAGCGGGCGACCAACCTGGGCTAACGAACTACATTGCCACGACCGGTTTGTTTTTCGACAAGCTGTCCAGCAATCGTCGCGCGGCAGCCCTCGTTCCTATGCTGACTGTTTTGCAGTTTCGAAGCACCTACCCAAAGCTTGCTGAACTGGATGCACAACTCGGTCTTCACATTAGCGACGACGGGTTTTGCCTTGACTTGCTGCCGGTGTGGTTCGACAAACAACAAACGGAATCGACTTGGCGACAACTTGAAAAAGATGAAGTTACCAAACGTTCCGATCTGATCGCAGTCAACAAAATCTACCTTTCGTCGCTGGCTTCGTTTACTGGTCGCCAATGGCAGACGGATTTAACAAACGACAATTGGCAAGCATTGCTGTCCGCGCAATCCGCATGGTTTAACAACAAACCCGCCGAAGTCATCGAACGGTTGGACAATTCCGCCGCGAATCTTCAACCGTTTCAACAGGCCATTGCGGTATACTACCGAGGCTTGGCCATGCGAGCCTTACAACAACGCAATACTGATTTGGCGGAAGACCAATGGAAACTTTGCCTGTTGCAAATCCCGGCCAACTATCCGGACAAATTTCCCGAGCTATCGGCTGCGGCCATTTTTCATGTGCTTGGGGAACCCGAACAACGATCACGCGAATACGATTCGCTGGATCAAGTAATGCGTAGCCGATACGCCGATACCTATTACGGTCGACGCTACCAACAACTTGGGAACTGAAGTGCATTTACTCTCACCGATTGGCGATTCGAAAACATCAACAACTCGCTCTAGACTTTTTCGAGTCAGCTTGTTGCTTTTCATTGGCTGTGGCCTACTTGGCTTGACGACCGCAACACCATGGGCGACGACAAGCCTGCATGCTCAAGAGGAAGTCCCCGAGACATCCGAATCGTCAACCGATGGCGGCATTGCCGACGAGCCTCAAAAACCAACGTTGCTAAGAATGCTGTTCGACGGAAACCCGTTGGGGTTAGTGATCGTCTTTTTGTTGTTGGCGTTATCGATTGCCAGTGCCTACTTCATCATTGTGCACGCCACGACGCTGACTCGAAATCGGTTGACGCCCGAGACCGTAATGTCGGACCTGGAAAAAATGTTGGCCGAAGGCGAACACAATCGAGCCATCGCCTACTGCCACGACAAAGAAAATTATTCGCTAGTCACAGAAGTAATCCTAGCCGGACTGCAGCGTTATCAAAGTAGCGAGTTCGGGTTCGCCGAGTATCGTTCAGCCGTAGAGGAGGCCGGCGAAGATCAGATTGGTCGACTGTACCGCAAGACGGAAATTTTGAATGTCATCGGAGCGATCTCGCCGATGCTGGGACTAACCGGCACAGTGTTGGGGATGATTGAGGCGTTTAATACGATTGCCAGTCGTGAAGGCATGGCTCGCCCCGAAGAACTAGCTGGCGGAATCGGCCAAGCGTTGATCACCACGCTGTTGGGTTTGGTGGTCGCGATTCCGACAATGGTCGCGTTCAGTTTCTTCCGCAACAAAATCGATTCCATCGTCTCCGAAGCGGGCAAGCGAATCGAAAGGATCATGAGCCCCTTGGGTCGCAAGAAGTAGGAACAAACAACATGAAACTACGACGATTCCGCGAACCACCCAGGATGGGCATGAACATGACACCGATGATCGATATCGTTTTCCTACTGATCATTTTCTTCATGACGGTTTCCCAGATAACACAATCACTGGACGAACCGATCAATTTGCCAAACGTCGGCCCAGATGGACGCCCTTTAGAAACGGTTCGTGTTACGATCAACCTGAGTGCCAGTGGTACGAAAATCGTTGCTGGCCGAGTCTACGAGATGCCGGATTTGAAACAAGCGTTACAAAATGAAATTGGTCGTGTCGGACAAGCCTCGCAATTACGAGTACTGGTCCGCTGCGATCGCAACTGTCCAGGTCAACATATCAACGAACTGTCAGAAGAACTCGCAAAGCTGGGCATTCCTAGCATGCGAATTTCCGTTCGCGGGAACGATCCGCAATAATAGAAGTCTCATTTCAGTCGTCTGTCAAATTGAATCGCAATGCGACTTAGCAAATATCGCCCCAACCGGGAAACGAAGCTCGAGCTTTCGACCACCAGCATGATCGATGTGGTGTTCCTACTGCTGATCTTCTTTTTGGTTACCACCACATTTCAAGAACCCGAACGGCAACTCAGACCCAACATCCGCGTTCAAGACGACGCCGTCGCGTCTGCTATCGACGAGATCGAACCAGCTTACATTGATATTTTGATGGAAAGTGGGCGGCCGGTTTACACTCTAGGAACCACCGTCACCAGCGACCTGGAGATCATTTCCGAGTTGCTAGAACGATACCCCGACAAGACTCGCGGCGCGTTTGTCCGCTTATCGGATTCGTGCCCATTTGGCATGGCGGCCGCCGCTATCAGTCGTTGTCGCCGAGCCGGATTTTCAACCGTTTCATTTGCACCCACGCCATGAACAAGCTGGTTCACAATCTGATCCTGTTGAACATGGCCTTGGCAAGCTTGTACACCTGTTGTGCTGCGTTTAGCAGCCCGTTGCAAACCAACCAACAAAACACCAGTAATCAAGAATCACTACCTCAGTTTCTGCAACAACATCAACTGTACCGACTGTATTCGACACTGTTAGAAAACCGGCTGGCCGAAACGGAAGATGGCGATCAGCGAAACGAAATCGTAACCGAACTGGCTGGCCTTTACGCCTGGGAGATCAACACTTTCCCCACGCGTTTCGAAACACTTAGCGAACGACTCGACCAGTTGGCCACCGATTACCCTCAGTCATTCCCTCTGCAGACGCGCATCAACATTGCCTACGGCAGGTATCGGCAAGCCAAGGATCTGTTTGAGGATTGGGTCTGGCAACGCCATAACCTGGATCAACGCCAGCAAGTGGATGAACAATTCCAGAACGTATTCAAACGCTGCCAACAATCCATTGAGCAACTGGATCGACAACGCACAGATCTAGCGGCGACCGCTTCTTCGGACGCCGAACTGGCACAAATGCGGCGACCATTCGATACCGCCATCGATCAACTCAATTATCTTGCGGCATGGGCAGTTTACTATCGCAGTCTGACGCTAGACGATCCGCAAGTTAAAACCGAATTGCTAACCGCGGCCGAGCAAACCTTTCTTAAATTGCTTGAGGTCGCTGATGGCGAGGTCCTGCAGGAACTATCACCTCGCTGGTTCCCGTTAGGTTCCGAATGGACAAGTCGCCTGCTGTTGGGGATGGCAATGACCAGCCAGGCACTCGAAAAGTCAGAGCAGGCCAACTACTGTTTTGGCTTGCTAAACCAAACGCGTGTTCCACTGGCAATCCGCAATAGCAATCGAGTGTGGCGATTTCATGCTCAGATTTTCGCCAATCATTTCGACCACGCTGCCAACTTAGCCAGCCAAATGGAAACCAATCCTGAGGCTGCCAATGATATCCCGTTTTGGTCCGCCGTGGCCGTGGCCGGCATGAGTTCAAAATCGACCGACGATATATCGTTGCAAATGACCAAACTAGGCATTACCAAACTGGCTGCCGCCAACGAGTTTGTATTGATTGACGATTTGATCGCAACGTATCCTGGCCAATCGGTGGTCGGAAACAGGTTCTTTGCAAAATGGTTGAACGGCTACCTGCTACTGAAGCAAGCGGAACAGAATAAAGTCATCGAGCCGGCAGTTAACGAACTAAGACTGGCATTGGAAACAGCCAGTTCAGCTGAACCCGTCTATCGCGCCCGCTGTCGGTACCATTATGGATTCGCGTTATATTTGGCAGCCGAGTTCAATGAGGCGGCCGAACAATTCCGACAATCCTCAGCCGTCTTGGAACAACTAGACCGGCACTTGGCAGAACACGCCAAGTGGATGCAATGCCAATCCATGAACCGCATGGTCGGCGAAGATCGCATCTGGAGAAACTCGCTGGTCTACGCCCTGACGGAATTTCAAAGCAAGTTCCCTGATTCAAATTTTGCTGCCGAGGCGGCCTTCTTGCAAATCATGAACGACTTGGACAATGTCTCTACCGAACAGGCCATCACGACTCTGGATGCTATCCAGGAAAGTGACCCTAATTACCTTCGCGCGTTGTTCGAAAACTGTCGTCTATCGCATCAACAGTGGACGGCCTCGTCCGCGCCGGACAAACTTTTGATCGGCCAAAAAACGGTTGAAAAAGCGAATCAATTTATAACTGCCGTGCAGTTACGGGAAGACCGCCGCCCCGTTCGCCGAGTAGCAGTCAGGTATGCCAAAATCTGTATGCTCGCCACCGACATCCAACTGAATCAACAAATGCTGGACGACGCACAAATCTGGTTCTCGCGTTGTGATTCACTCAAGGAGTTCATTGACGGCGACCGACAACTTGGATCGGACTATTATTTTCTGGCACTCAATTTAGCCAATCAAAAAGGCGACGATGAACTGGCGCGACAAGCAACCAACTGGTTACTGAAAAACTCTACACAACCTGCCTATTTTCGAACCGCTTTGCAGACGGAAGCCACACTGCTTGATCGTCAACTGCAAGCACTCGACGGCCCGTTGGATCAAACGACGGTCAATCGAGCAATCGATTCGTACCGCCGTGTCTTCGACGAATACAATCAAGAACAGACGCCGTTGCACTTGAACGAAATCGCACGATCGGCTCTGCAGCGAATGGCCGAGCTTCAGTTTGATGCCAAATTGCATCGCGAAGCCGAAACCAGTTATCACGAATTGGTTCAAGCGATGCCCAACGAATTGAGCTTCCTGTTGGGGTTGGCTCGATCCAGAATGCAATTAAAAAAGTGGACCGAGGCCGCAGAACTTTGGAACAAGATCGCAAAAGGTGTCCCAGTTGGTCACGACAACTGGCTGGAAGCTAAATACAATTTGGTGATCTGTCTGACGGAAAGCGGCTCGGACCGAGCATCGACGATCTTGGATCAAGCGAACCTGCTGGTCCCGGAAATGCCCGACCCCTGGGCAACTCGCTTTCAAGAATTAGCCGCCGAAATGCAACTTTAGTAACGATCGTTCGAAATGCCTTCAGATCCTAAACCGGAACAACCCAGACGGGATTCGCGACTAAACGAATTCTTACGCTGCGCTAGTCCGATCCTGGCGTCCGAACGAGGCTGGAACGAACGCAGCCAACTGAAAATCAAATCGCTGGCCGACGACCTGAACCTGCCAGAAGACTTGTATGCGATTGGTGTCGAACGACTGCAACAAGGCGAGTTCGTATTCAAGGAAAAGCTATCACAGTATGAAAAGGCTTTTATCAAGTACCTGAAAAAGCAACTAGGTCGCTCCAACAACACCGTGCTGACGGCGGCCCACGAAACCAAAGCCATCAGGGTCGCCCGGCGGAAATACGAGATCCCTAAAATCCGTGCCCGCCAATTGGTGCGTGAAGTCGCCGAAGACATCGGCATGACACGAGTCAGCAAACTGGATGCCGTGGAATTTGTAGCCTCTGTGGTTGATGAAACGATTGGCCAAGGCACCACTGTCCCCGACCCGGTGCGTGGTCGCATCTACGAATCGGCAGAAAAATGGGGCGTGGATTCCAACCAAGTCGAAATCTTGATCCGCAATCGAATCGAGGCGAATCGCCAAACCTCCATTCCGAATAATCCGTGGAAGATTCGTCTACTAGCGGGTGCTCTTTCGATTGTCTTTATGATCGGTCTGATCTGGGCAGTACTGGCTTTCTTTGGTGAGACTTTACAGCCGCCCGAGCCGGAGCCAGCACCCGGCGAAACGGAATCCGCACAAGCCAGCGAGAAGGAAACGCCTCTTTTTCAACCAGAACCAACTTGGTGGACAGAAGAGACATCCGATTCATTTCGTGAATTTACCTCCAACAGTCGAGCGGCTCGCTTCGCACATCACACTTTAAAGTCAGACGACCCGTCCGAGCGGCTGACAGGCTACCGACGCATTGTTAATCTGATTCGCGACAACGAGGGAGACTTCGAACAGGTTTGCTTCAACTTCTACTTGCGAGCATTCGCTGAAGAGGACGACGCCACAGCCGAGGCAATGCTTCAACAGCTGCAAGAATTTGCGCGACTGGATTTCCAGAGCATGCCCAGCAACTTGGATCGGTTTCAAGAACAGTGGAAAATCAACCGTCTGTTGATTGCTGCCCTTCCGATTGCTATGACGGAATCACGAGTCGATCTGTTAGATAGAGTAGGGATCCAATTGGCGGCAGTTTCAATTCGTCGCACCGATTTCCTAGACGCCAGCCAACAAGCACTCCGCACATTACAGTGGCAGTTCTTCATTTCGCGAAGCTTTCAGAACCCTGAAAGAGCGGCGCAACTGATCAACCCGTTAGCAGAGTTACTGGAATCCCAATTCGACGAACCTTCCAAATCTGAGTACGTAGCAATTGTCAACTTGCTTGATATCAGACCCGGCGTTTGGACTTACATGCGACGTCGCTTGGCAAAAATTGTCGAACGATCCGATCAGGATCAACAAAGAGAGCTCTACCTTCAAAAGTCAAAATCCAATGTTCCCGAACTGCAATCGTGGCTGGGAACACGATTGGCTCATCGCCTGGGAATTAAAACCGACCAACTGACCTCGTCACGTATCGATAACGCGATTGAAAAAAAGTTAAACCTGACCATTTCGAAAGCACCCACAGTCAACCCTAGACATGCCTCGATATCGGAAAACGGGATTTGTAAAAACCTATTGGAAAAACCTGTGACGGCTAACCCACAAACGATCGGGCAGGCTACTCACTTCGCAACCATTCTGATCCTAATCCAACAAGGTCAACTAACCGGCGACCGAAAATGGACCGAGGAAGCGGATCGACTTCTGGCAGAATCGCCTCGCAATTTGGCCATCCGGTCGAATCGTCAATCGCTGGACCTACCCATCTATCGAACGACACAGCGTCGAGCATTACCATCGGATGTGCGTGCGTTGGAAGAGTCGCAAAAACACTTTGCTGAGTTCGAAGCGCATACGCCAGAAAAGAACGCGTTGGCCTTCAAAAGGCTGGGCACGGTGGCACCCCGGTTTCGCGAACTCGATCGGCAAGCGGCTGACAACGTTGCTCGCTTCATGCTAACGGCTACTGAAACCGTTGAATTGGTTAACATCGAAAAGTTCGCGCCGTTAATGCGACACTGGCCCAACCTGGCATTGGCCTTGGCGAACCAAGTCGTAGTGACCGATGGTTCACTGGACCAAGCCTTAACGTGTGGCAATTTGCTTTTAGATTTACAGTTCAAAACCATCGAATCCAATGACCGCTGGAGGCCTAAGTTCAAACAATTAATGCTGCAACGAATCGTCGAAGGCTTGCAATACACGGGCGAATTGGAGGGCGATGAAAGTCGCTTCCAATGGGCCGAATTGCGAGACATGTTGATGCAACATTATCGATTACGCTGCGCCGCCTACTCCATCCCCGGATCGACGATCAGTGGTTGCCAAAACCCAGCCGAACTGGCGGAACTGTTGTTGGTGGCCTGCAGTGAAAATGCCAGTCAAGCCAGACGACAACTGCAGGCCAATCAATACCTTACCGATGACGAATTAAGTCGGTTCGTTTTGCAGAGCCGCGCCGTCTCCGATTATTTAGGAGCGACACCAGAAGAAGCCAGTTTCCAATTGACAGAAGATTCGTCGAAATTGGCCCGCGAGTTGTTGAAGAATGAACTTCGCATCATTCAGGGGTTATTGCAATGATCAAATCCACCTGCATGCTGCTTACCTGCCTGATACTGCTGTTGGCATCAACAATCACATCGAATGCCGACACGTTGTTTCTGAAAAACGGGCAGCGAATTTTTGGTGTCGTCGTTGAGCAGAACACAACGACCATCGTTTTTGACGAGTGGCAGGATGGCACTTCCGCTCGCCGACAAACGTACTCGCGTAACGAAGTCACGACACTGGTTGTCAGTGCCAGTCCGGCCACCTTGCAGAAACTGAACCCCAACCAACCTCGAGACTACTGGGAATTGGCCGAGTTGTTATTGCCGCAACGCCAAGACCCGGTGACTCGTGAACTGACGATTCGTCTTTTAATTATCGCATTGCATTACGGCAACGAGTCATTAAGGACATCGTGTTTCGAAGGTCTGATCGAGTTGGCTCGGACTGCCGATGAAATGAAACGCTTTCGAGCGCTCGCTCATGTGATGGTTCCAGATAGAAACTGGCTACGACCCGTTGCGTCACAGGTCAACGATAACGGGCCGAAAAATTTGTCCGGCCAGCGACAGCGCGAATGCTACAACGCGATTCGCAATCTACGTCTCGGGAATCGATCGGCAGTCCTCAGCTACCTGTCTAATCCCAGTCAAGTTGCCGAAGACCTGGCAGGATTCAAGCACATTTGCACGCCCGCCGAATTGAATCGTTGGGCAGCAGCACCAGACCTAAAGACGGCCTGGATTGGCAAGCTATTAGAGATTGAATTGACGTTGGCTTCCGAGGCACCCGTAACCGATCCAGCACTTACCAATCGCTGGTCCTATTTATCTGCTTGGTCGCAGGGTCCATTTGAATCTGACAGCGTCCAAACCGTTACCGAATTTGATCCAAATCAATCCTTGTTTCGTAACGGCCAATGGACGCGTCCCAATTGATGGCGAATGTCGGTTCGTCCAATACCGGCAGCTATTTAAAGGTTACCTCGCCGACCCCGCCCTCGGATTCCTTTCGATCCTGCGGGTTACCATAAACTTCAATATCGCCAACACCCGAAGTCGTCGCGTTGACTGATTCGGTGGCGAAGACGGTTGCGTCAGCGGTTCCAGCAACTGAAACGATCACTTCCTTAGCGACCAATTTCTGGGCTTCCAGTTCACCGGTACCCGACACGTCCGCCACGACTTTGCCGACAGTCCCTGAAACCGTCATTTCACTTGTCCCCGAGATCGACAGGTTTAACGATTCTTGCTCGATTCCCGTAATCTCCATTTCGCCAACTCCTGAAAGGGTAGCGCTTTTTACCTGAGGTATTGAAACCAAGATCTTTTTACCGATGCTACTGGAGTAGGTTCCCTGAGAATCGACGACTAGCACTCCATCAACGACCTCGACAGTTACCATATCGATCAAGTTGTCATCAAACTGCAGTGCGACGGCTTGTTCATTGCCGACTTCGACCAGCATTTCGCCGGTACCACGCATATCAATGGAATCGAATTCAGCCAAATCATAGTGGACGATTTTGGCGACGCCCGACCCTTGCTCGACGTTGCACCCACCAACGATAACCAACACTGAAAACAAGAAGGTCAAAGAAAAGACTCTTGAAGTCATCACCGCAATTTTATCCGACATACCTGAATGCTCCTGATTGGAATGCTGCAATTTCGAACGATTACCATCTTAGCAATCACTAAACGTGCAGTTGGTACCCAGTCAAAGACCATCAGGTTTTCAAAATTTGTGCCGCATTTCTACGCGGACACCGTCTTCATCACGCGAGAAACCGCAAATAGCGTCCGTACGCAGGAGCCAGGAATGGCATGCTCCGCAACACGAATGGCAAGTCGAAGGGCAGGGTGCGTCCAATCGCTCGACCAAATAAAGCACCCAAAACCCTTCGAACTTGCCAAAGTCGAGATCGAAATCGAGCTGCTTCTCGAATCGATCATCGTCAAACAAAAAACGTGTATCGGCTCGTCGTCCCAAGCAACAGGTCGACACTCTCTTTAGATCGTCTGACTGCTCCGGAAAATTCATAGAATTCCGCAAACATGACCCACCAGACCCATTAGCCCTATCCGACCCAGTACCAGGAATTCGCTAGCCGAAGAACTGCTAGTGGTGGGATCGGATCCTCAGTGGAAAGGTACCGGATGCAATTCCAGGATTGGCATTAGGTGTCGTGGTAATGCAATTTGAAAACGCGTGGCCGAGTTTGAAATTCGCTGGATTTTTCGGGCTCTCAGGGATTTTTGGCACTTGTCTCGAACCAAAGCAAAGCCTTATACTGTCCGGCTTTCCTGAATTTGGCATAACTGCTGTCGAGCTGTCTGATGAAAGTCCGCGCTAGCGTAAAACGCGTTTGTGAAAACTGTAAAGTCGTCCGTAGAAAAGGGCGAGTTTACGTGATTTGCACGAACCCACGTCACAAACAACGCCAAGGCTAGAACTTTGGCAGTCCAGTCTGTGGTTGTGTGAGCACGCGCCATCTCCCGTATGGGTGCGTGGAAGAAACAACCAACAGCTTGAAGCTTATTATATTTTGAAACACGCCGACGCCAACGTTGTTTTGGTGGTTGGCACTTTGAATTAGGAGAATTCGTATGCCGCGTTTGCTCGGTGTCGATATCCCAGACAACAAAAAGACCGTCATTTCGTTGACTTACCTTTACGGCATCGGCCCGCAAACCGCGCGCGACTTGTGTGTTAAGGCAGGCATCGACCCGAACAAGAAGGCTCGGGAACTGGATGGCGAAGAACTTGGTACTTTGGCCAAGATCATGGAACGCGACTATGTCGTGGAAGGGCCGTTGCGTCGCCAGTTGCAACAGAACATTAACCGGCTCCGCGAGATCAAATGTTATCGCGGAATCCGCCATCGCGTCGGGCTGCCAGTTCGCGGCCAACGCACCAAGACAAATGCCAGAACCCGCAAAGGTCCAAAAAAGACCGTTGCCGGCAAGAAGGGCGTCAAGGATTTGCGATAGTTGATTTCTCAGCAATTAGCACTCGGCGATCCTTTTGGAACATTAAACCTAACCTGCTGACCGCTTTCCTTAAGCGAACTTTCCCGGAGCAAACAAACTCGTGGCCAAGGTCAAAAAACGAAAAGTCAAACGTAACGTCACGATGGGCATCGCGCACATCAATGCCTCGTTCAACAATACAACGGTGACGATCACTGACACCAAGGGCGACGCCCTGTGTTGGGCTAGTGCTGGCACTTGCGGATTCAAAGGTAGTCGGAAAAGCACTCCCTTTGCTGGCCAATGTGCCTCGCAACAAGTTGCCGAAAAGGCGATCAAGATGGGAATGCGAGACGTGGACGTCCGCGTGAAAGGACCTGGCAGTGGTCGCGAAAGCGCCATCACCGCATTGCAAGCGGCAGGCCTGAACGTAAAGACGATCGAAGACTGCACCCCGATCCCTCACAACGGATGCCGACCCCGAAAGAAACGACGTGTCTAAAACGTGTTCGTTGGTTGTCGGTTTTTTGATGGGTGATTTTGGTTTACGACGGATCTTGACCTGACCCAGACCTGCACTGGTCAAGCTCTCTCTCTTTTTATACTTGCGGTAACGCAGAACGGAGAAACAAATGCATATTCGTTGGCGTGGATTGGAATTACCAAGCGTCGTGGAATGCGACAATAGTTCGATTTCACCAACCTATGGCAAGTTCTACGCTGAGCCATTCGAGCGTGGTTTCGGTACCACGATTGGCAACAGCTTACGACGCATCCTGCTGTCCAGCTTGGAAGGTAGCGCTGTCACGCAAATCAAGATCCGCGGTGCCAATCACGAATTCTCGTCGATTCCGGGTGTCTTGGAAGATGTCACCGAAATCGTGTTGAATGTCAAATCACTGGTCGTGAAAAACCTTTCCGAACAGATGAAAGTCATCACGGTTGAAAAGAATACGGCCGGTCCGATCACTGGTGCGGATATTCAAACTGGCGGTGAAATCGAAGTCATCAACCAGAATCACGTTTTGGCTACCTTGACCGACGACATCGAATTCATGATGGAGATGGTTGTGGAAAACGGACGAGGCTATGTGCCGTCAACCGAACACAGCAGTCGCGATCACGAAATCGGAATCATTCCGATCGATGCCGTTTACAGCCCAGTGACTCGCGTTCGCTATGACGTTGAAGAGACTCGTGTTGGTCAAAAAACGAACTACGACAAGTTGACCATGGAAATCTGGACCGATGGTTCAGTTCATCCGGAAATGGCATTGGTTGAATCAGCCAAGGTCTTCCGTAAACACTTGAACCCATTCGTTCAGTACTCGGAATTGGGCAACAAAGTCTTCTCTCGCCCCAAAACAGCCAGTGGTATGGATGCCGCTCAAGAAGCCAAGCTAAATATTAGTGTGGCGGAACTGAATTTAAGTGTGCGGGCGAAAAACTGCCTGGATCACGCTGCCATCGCTTCCGTTCGCGAACTAGTCTGTCGCACGGAAGATCAACTGATGGAAATTCGCAACTTCGGTGACACAACGCTCACCGAAATTCAGGAAAAACTACGTGAAATCGGTCTGCGGCTGGGCATGAAAGTTCCACCAGCCACCATGATCACTTAACCAATCAATCGAACGAATACTCATCGGATTAAGTCATGAGACATCGCAGAAAAGGTCGCGTCCTGGGACGCAGTAGCAGTCATCGTAAAGCGATGCTTCGTAACTTGGCGTGTAGCCTGTTCCTTACCGAACGTGACGACATGTTTTACGAAGGTCTGATGCAGGCGGATGGAAAGACCAAAGTTAATCCACCCGCTTTCAAAGGCCGAGTAGTCACCACGTTGCACAAAGCCAAAGAGGTTCGCCCCTTGGTAGAAAAGTGCATTACGATTGCCAAAAAAGCACTCGATCACGAATCGAAAGCTGCTGAATTTGAAACCTCCGCCGAACGCAACTCGGACGAATGGCGTCAGTGGCGTAAGAGCGACAACTGGCAGAAATGGTGTGAAGCTCGCGCTCCCATCGTTAATGCTCGCCGTCGCGCTTTCCAAATTTTGCGTGACGACGAAGCTGTGGAAATTCTTTTCGAAGAAATTGCACCTCGCTTTACCGATCGCGAAGGTGGATACACTCGAATCATGCGACTGGCAAAGCCTCGGTTGGGTGACGCCGGTACTCGAGCGATCCTGGAATTGGTCAACGAAGAAAATGTGCGTGTCAAACGCAAGTCCGACACCGAAAAACCCGCTTTCGCTGACGATAGTGACGACGATCAAGACGACGTAAAAACCGAAGAAACATCGGCTGAAGCAAACGACGACGCGGCGCCCGAAGACAGCGAAGCAGAAGCTACGGAATCCACGGATGCTGACAGTGGCGATTCTGCCGACAAAGAATAATCCGCTTACCAATCAACAAGCGACATAAACACTTCGAGCCGACCAACTTTGTTGGTCGGCTCTTTTTTTTGTCTCTAACAACCAACAAAAAATCAAACAACGACAAAAACTCAAACAATAGCCTACCAATCAACTTCTAGTGACCGCCATAAATACCAACTAGCGACCGTCGCATACGGTCGCCACGGTTCAGCCAGAGCCTGCATCACTTTTGCGTCCGGCAAATCGTCTAAATTGTAGGCCTGCTTCATCGCCGTCTTGATGCCCAAGTCATCAACGGGCAGCACATCCAGTCGGTTCAAGGTGAACATTAAAAATATCTGAGCCGTCCAGCGACCGATCCCTTTCACTTGAGTCAAAACTTGGATCACGTCTTCATCCGTCTTGCGGCCCAATTGATTCAATTGAATGTCTCCATCGAAGACTCGGTCCGCCAAGTCCTTCAAGTAGGTCCCTTTTTGTCTGGAGATCCCCGCCGATCGCAATTCCTCCAAACTGCATGCTCGCAGGCTAGTCGCATCCAACGTTGCGGGCTGCAGCAGTTCGGCCAATCGATCCCAAATCGATGCCGCGGCTTTGCCAGAAATTTGCTGATAGACGATCGCACGGGCCAATGCGGTGAATCGATCGCGGCGAGTCTCGGCTTTGAATGGCCCCACTGCTTTTATGATTTTGGCCATCTTCGGATCCGACTTACGCAAGTGGTTGCGAGCCGTGCGGATATGCTGTGCTGCGAATGGCATTGGACGTCGACTTTCCATAGGACATGAAAATTGAGGGGTTAAAGCAGAACGTCGTTTTACTGCAAGATGGGTCACTCGACCAGCAATCTCACAATTCGCGACCCCGACTGTTTGCCGTCGCTTGCGTTTCGTATCATGAAACGATGGAATATCCTGACGCAAAAACACGACTCGAACTTCAACGGTTGGGCGAACAGCCGTTGGCCGAATACCAAATTGCCAAATTGAATCGGCTGTTGGATGGCGTACTGCCTGAAAACAAGTTTTACCAAACCAAGTTTTCCGGCTTACCCAGGCATGTCAAATCTCTGGAACAACTTCAGGACTTTCCATACACGTTTAAAGAAGAGCTGGTAGATGGTGCGATCGATTCCAAATTCGCGGCCAACCTGACTTGGCCACCGGAACGCTACGTGCGTCTGCATCGAACTTCGGGCACTCGCGGCCGACCACTGATTGTGTTGGACACAGCCGAAGACTGGCATTGGTGGATGAATTGTTGGCAGTACGTTCTTGATGCGGGTCCCATCGACTCGAATGATCGAGTTTTGATGGCGTTTTCGTTTGGACCATTCATTGGTTTCTGGAGCGCTTACGATGCCTGCGTGCAGCGAGGCGCATTGGTGGCACCCGCCGGCGGCTTAAGCACTCTGGCACGCATCGACTTGATGCGCACCATCGATGCCACGGCAATTTTCTGCACGCCCAGTTACGCGTTGCACATGGCCGAGGTAGCCGTCGACAACCAGATCAATGTGGCCGACACAGGTGTTGAAAAAATAATTGTGGCGGGCGAACCAGGTGGCTCGATCCCGGAAATTCGCAACCGGATTCAAGACGCCTGGCAGGCACGTGTCATTGATCATTCGGGAGCCAGCGAGGTCGGACCATGGGGGTTTGCTGACCCGGCTGGCCGCGGCATCTACATCAACGAAGCCGAATTTATCGCCGAGTTCTTCGCGATCGATACGGGCGAATCTGCGGGAGAGGGCGAACTAAGCGAACTGGTGTTATCAGCATTGGGACGTGATGGCAGTCCGATCATTCGCTATCGAACAGGCGATCTTGTACGGCCAACATGGAACGACCCTCAGGACAGTTCATTCGTCATGCTGCAAGGCGGAGTATTGGGGCGAGTCGACGACATGTTGATTGTCCGCGGTGTCAACATTTTCCCGTCGTCGATCGAACAAATTTTGCGAGGCTTTCCTGAAATTGTTGAATATCGCATGATCGCCTTTAAGAGTGGCGAAATGGACGCGTTGCGAATCGAAATCGAAGACCGTTTGCAAGATCCTCAACGAGTTGAAAAAGAATTGCAATTGAAAATTGGTTTGAAAGTCCAAGTCGACATCGTTGACATCGGTTCGTTGCCTCGCTTCGAACTGAAAGGACAACGCTTTATCGACGAACGGAATCAATCGAGCGAGTAAACTAACCAACTATGTCCACAACTCCTATTGAATTAAATCGCCTGGAAAATCGTCGACTAAAAATCGTATGGAGTGATGGCAAAGCTCACGAGATCAGTTATCACACACTACGTGATCATTGTCCTTGCGCTTCATGCCGCACGCCTGACGACGAACCAGAATCCAAGAACCCTTTGCAAGTGCTTTCCGCTGCAGAAACCATTCCGTTAGATATTGTCAGCATGAGTCCCGTTGGAAACTACGCCTACAATGTCAATTTTACGGACGGACACACCACCGGCATCTTCACTTTCGATTTGCTGTATCGACTAGGCGAATCTGAAACCAATGACGATTGATAACCGCCGCGGCATGCGTTGCTTTAGTCGTCACCTGTTGCAGTGCCTGAAAGATTGCTTGTTAAATCTTTCCGCTAATCCCAGGTGACCTTCGTTTTATTGACGAATGCCTCGACACCTTTGCGAGCGGCATCTGTCGAACGAGCGGCCGCCATGTTGGCGGTCCCAATACTTAGCTGCGTGAACAGATTTTCGTCGATGGTCTCATTGATTAGCTGCTTGGATAGCTGCAAAGAGGTCGGTGCCGAAGCCACAAACTCACTGACCATTTGGTGCGCCCGGGCCCACACTCGATCCGCTGGTTGTATTTCGTCGACAAGACCTGCAGCCAATGCCGCAGCTGCATCTACTTCCGCACCCGAATAAATCAATCGATTGGTCACACCCGGTGTGCAACGTCTGCGGATCAGCGGAGCCGCCAAACCGGCCATCAGCCCATGCCGCACCTCAGGGGTTCCAAAGTTGCTACTGTCCGAGGCTACGATGTAGTCGCTGCACAGCATCAAAGCCAAGCCGACCCCCAATGCTCGACCATCGACGGCAGCGATAATCGGCTTAGGAAACCGCAACATCGATTCAAACAATGCCAAGCAATCTGGCATCTCTTCCTGCCAAAACGATTCGGGGTCTGGGCACTGCATTTGTTCGTGTAAGTGGACCAAATCGGTTCCCACACAAAAAGAACTGCCGGCCCCTGTCAGGATCACGCCTCGAACATTGCGTTCGCCGTGCAAGTCGCTGAAGGCCGTTTGTAGATCCTGGATCCCTTTTGGCGTCAACGCATTTTGGCGATCCGCACGGTCAATCATTACCGTACCCACCGCACCGTCTTTTCGAATCGAAACGTGATCAGACATCCGTGAACATTCAACCTTAACTTGTTTGGGTCTAACTGTCTTCGAAAGCCGCGTCAAAGGCCACGTTGCTAGGTGCAAAGTCTTTTGACTTTACAAACTGACAAGCCTCTGTCGCACCAAATTCTCGTTCCATCCCGCAGTCTTCCCATTCGACCGATAATGGCCCCTGGTACCCAATGACATTCAACGCGCGAATAATCGCTTCGAAGTCGACGTCGCCTCGGCCGGGCGAACGAAAATCCCAACCCCGTTTTGGGTCACCGAAACTCAAGTGACTGGCCAAGATACCCGAACGTCCATCCAGAGTTCGTGCGGCATCTTTAATATGCACATGATAGATTCGATCAGGAAATTCGCGAATAAACTCGACGGGATCCACCATCTGCCAATGCAGGTGACTGGGGTCAAAGTTAAAGCCAAACTCGGGCCGATGATCCAAGGCTTCCAGGGCTCGGTGAGCCGTGTAAATATCGAATGCAATTTCGGATGGGTGAACTTCCAGGGCGAATCGAATTCCGCATTCAGCGAACACATCTAGAATCGGGTTCCAGCAGTCGGCAAAGTGCTTGAAACCATCGTCAATCATGGAAGGCTCGACCGGCGGAAACAAGTAGTTCATATGCCAGATCGACGAACCTGTGAATCCATTAATGACATCCACGCCGAATTTTTTTGCAGCGTGGGCAGTCGCTTTCATCTCTTCCGCCGCTCGCTGGTTAACACCAGCTGGGTCTCCGTCTCCCCAAATCTCGTCCGATAGGATCAGGCGGTGACGAGCGTCGATGGGATCGCACACTGCTTGACCAACCAAGTGGCTTGAGATGGCCTGACACTGCAAACCGTGGCCTTCCAACATTGACCTAAGATTGCTGCAATAGTCATCTTCGTTCAACGCACGTTGAACCTCGAAATGATCACCCCAACAAGCCAACTCGATTCCATCGTATCCGAACTCGCTAGTTTTCCGTGCCATATCGGCAATCGGTAAATCCGCCCATTGCCCGGTGAAAAGTGTTACTGGTCTGGCCAAAGCTGAAACTCCGAAACTACATTGTTTTCAATCTCGATCTGTTAATTTCGTCGAGATCAATCCACAGTCAAGCGTGTTGTCAGAATTTCCTTTGAGTTGTCCGCATTCTCATCGCAAATCACGCAGATTCACGCCACCCAGCATTAGAATTCAATGTGGAAGATGTTGGGTGGAAAACACAAAATTGGAATCGTCAACGATAACAGTCCCAATCCGAACCTGACCGGACCCAGTGGCACTGAATCGTCTCGAGTCGGCGGGTGTTGTGGCCCCATGACTAATAACAGAATTACCATGATGGCCAGGTGAGGAATTCCGCGGAAAACCATGAACGCGATGGCCAAGACAATGATGGACTTAGCCACAACGTGAGCGTGCTTGCCGAACAAGCAGTGGGTAATGTGGCCTCCGTCTAGTTGACCGATAGGCACCATGTTCAAACCGGTCACGACAAAGCCGACCCAAGCCGCAGCGAAGTATGGATTCAGTTGACTCAACCAAACACCATTTTCGATGGCTTGTTCGTAGCCAGGGACCTGCATGCCGACCAACATCCATTTGAACAGCAAAGGACACTCAAAGGCCAATTGCCCCGCAGGCACGACACTCAAATCAAGTTGCTGCAGACCAATCCAAGCCATCGGAACGGCAACTACCAAACCGGCCAATGGTCCGGCGATCCCGATATCAAAAATCTGGCGACGATCGGCTTGCATACCTGCCATGCCAATCACCGCGCCTAAGGTCCCAATGGGGTTAAAAGGGAACGGCAAAAAGATTGGAACGGTTGCGGGAATTCGATAGATCAGCGTGGCCACAAAGTGCCCCATCTCATGAACTAGCAAGATTGCCAGAACACAAGCCATATAGATCAATCCTTGCTCCCAATTTCGCAAGATCAATTGGCGCAACGACATAAAATCCCATTGATATCCCGACCAACCCGGAGCAACCGCTGCCAGGTTAGAGAGTTCATAAAGGGGCTGCCAATCCGATATCCCTACCCAAAATGTCGACAGGCATGTCAACAAAAACAGTAGCAGAGGGATCAGTTTACGCCGCTTTCGCGGCGCAACGCGGTATCGTTGCTGTTCGAACGGTAGGTGCGTAGCAGAATCTTCAGCAGCTTCGTTGGAAGCACTGAACATCAGCCAATTTTTGGCCTGTCGTTTGAGTTGTTCGCTGGGCGGGGTGCAAGACATCCACTCAGGATAACACAACCAACAGGCTACCGGCTACGGTAGACCGATTCTGCGATTCAGAACCGCTCGTCCAAAACAACGAACGCCTGGAAACGTGTTCCAATTCGCAACCTACCACCTACTGTTATCCAACAGCGCTAGTGTTTCACGAAACTGAACTGACCAATCATGGCCCAAACGGTTACGAAAAGGAGAAAAATAATTGAATGCATCGAGTCGCAAGACATGGCACAGCCTCGGGGGGTGAGGGGGTAAACATGTACCATCCATGAAAGTGCACAACATCCGTGCGTCAAATCTTATCGACCTGACGCGTGATTGCAAACCAAGTTTTTTCTTGAGCGCGACAAGGCTTACGCAGCAGTTAACTCTTCGCTATGCACCGCAATTCTGACAACACAAACGACCCTAAAAGTCATAGCCGAAACAGGGCCGCAGGCAGCTGTAAGACCTCCGCCAAATCCTTAAAGGCCGCACAAACTTCCACGACCAACTGCGGATCTTGTAGATCCTGGGGTGACAACTCGTCGCGATAGTGACGTTGCACCCAAGCCTCCAACTTTTCGCACAACGCATCATCGAACCGTACACCTGGATGAATGTTCTGCCATTCGGATTCCGTCAACACGATTCGCAGACGCAAACAAGCTGGGCCACCTCCGTTGTTCATGCTTTGCCGCAAGTCCAAGTAGTGAACTTGACCAACGGGATTATCCTCGGCCAATAAACGCTCGACACACTTAGCCGCCGCGGCGTTTTCCTTGACTTCCAATGGACAAATCAAAGTCATTTCGGTGTCACCGTGCGCCAAAAGCTGACTATTGAACAAGTAGCTGGCAACCGCGTCGGACACGGGTAACTCCGCAGAATCAAACGACACAACAAACAGATCGCTGCCAGAAGTTTGCCGAAACTTCCTTTTGGTTTCCTCGATCAACCGCTCGGAATCGACGAACGCCATTTCATGCAGCAACAACACGTTTTGATTTCCAACCGAGATAACGTCGTTGTGAAAAACACCCGCATCAATTACTTCGGGGCTTTGTTGAGCAAAAACGACTGCCGAGTCAGACAAGCCGTGACGTCGAGCCAACGCCTGACTGGCCTCGAGCGTCTGTCGCGCTGGAAACTTTGCTGGTTTGGATACCTTCGCATCCTGTGCCGATCTACCGAACACAAACATCTCAACCCCACGTTCGCCATAGGCACGGCACAGGCGAGTATGGTTGGCGGCCCCTTCATCGGTCATCGCCATGTTGCAGGGCAGGGGATCATGAACCCGGAATCGGTCGGCGTCTCCGAAAATGAATCGCAACATCGCAGTCGTTTCAACCGCTTCCAATGAACGATGGAAGGCGCTGGCCAAATTGGCTGGCGTCAGGTGAACACGACCATCCTGACAATCGGCAGAGGGTGAGATCGTTGCCGCATTGGCAACCCACATATTGGACGCACTGTAGCAGCCGGCCAACAAAGTCGGATGCTTTGCGGCGCTTTCGATGATTTGTTGATCCTGACCTACAAATCCCAAATCTCTCAGCACGTCCAGTCGAGGACGACGCAATGGTGGAAGTACCGCTTGGGGCATGCCCAGATTGTGCACAAACTTCATCTTCGACAAACCTTGCAACGCCGCTCGCTTCGGGCTGGAGACCTTTTTGCGGTGCGCGGCCGATGCCAAATTTCCTGAAGCCAAGCCGGCATAGTTATGAGTCGGCCCAACGATCCCGTCAAAATTCACTTCAAACGCCATCAGATCCCCTAACGTCCTTTTCATTGGTTGCACTAACCTTCGGTCGGTTGTAACGCACCGTATCGGGCATACTAATGCCACCAGAAACTATGGCCTGTAGCGTGTCGTTCAAACCCCAATCGATTTCGACGACATCTTCTTCCGGAATCAACAACATGTATCCGGAGGTTGGAATAGGGGTCGTCGGTACGTAAACGCTCAGAAGAGTCTTGCCGGTATCCTGATCGATACAGTCAGCCGTCACGAATGCGGGAACCTTGATCCCTGGGTGAGGAAATTCAATCAGGACCGTTCGTTGAAATTTTTCAGAATCTGATTGTGCATTTCCGATCGCATCAACCACATTCTTCACGACCGAATAAACAACGTTGACTCCGGGCACATTCAACAACACCCAATCCAACATGCGGTGGGTCCGCGAGCGAAAAAACATGCCCGCCAAAAACAGCAGTCCCAGCACCAAGCCAACGGCAGCGATCGGCGCAAGAATGTACTCAATCCAAAAAGGCAAATGCTGAGCACCTTCGCTGGCGGATTCAGGAAACCAAACCTTCAGCAACCACTTCGCGATGGGTCCAATAATCGTTGTCAGCAACAGGCGATAAGCCCAATCGATCACCAAGAAAGTGATAAATAGCGGCAAGGCAACAAACAGCCCAGCCATAATTCTGTTCCGCAGAATCTTTAGAACACCCGGCTTGCTCTTCGGTGTGTTTGGCATGGCTACTTCAAATCAAATTCGACAACCAGTGGGTAGTGATCGCTTATGTCTCGTTCGGCATCTGATAAATCCCAATACCCGTCCCAGTGTTGCTTGCCATCAAATTGGCCGCGAATCACCAAATCTTTGCGAACGTAGGCTTTATTAAACACCAAATCTCGGCGTTTAGGGTCATCGACCGCCAAAGGTTTTGAGAAGAACAGTCGATCGTATTGCCGCCCTGAAATGTGAGTCATTCTTTCGCCATCGGGGATCTGCTCGTTGGCGTCCCAAAGGTCGTCAGCGGGGTCGCGGTTGGTCAACCCTCGAACAATCTTCACAGGCCCATCATCAGATTCCGCACCGAAGTCGTCTTCAGTATTGAAGTCTCCCGTGGCAATCACGTTCTGACCGGCCTCAACTTGTTCATGCAACCATTCGTGAATTAAGCGAGTTTGGCGAATTCGCAAATCTCTTCGTTCGGATCGCGCCCGCAAGTGACAATTCAAGATCGTCAATTCTTCTTTGTCTTCGCCACTACCCCATTGGAATCGAGCAATCAGGTGTTTGCTAAGGTTGTAGTACTGGTTCGACTTGAACATCTCGGACGTTTGTTCACGACGACTGTATTCCACTAAGCCGGTGCGATACATAATAGCCACGTCTTGTTCGGTGCCAAAGTCATAGCCACCGATAAACGCATAACGGTATTTGATCTTGTGATCTTCCTCCAACTGATTGATCAACTGATAAATCACAGCACGGTTTTCAACTTCTTGCAGACACAGGATGGATGGTTTGATCTCGGCGATTACATCCGCGACGGCCTTCTTCTTCCAGTTCCAGGCTGATTGGGATGGTGCGGATTGTTGTTTAGCTAAATCCGAACGGTTGTCGCCTTGATAATTATCAAAAAACCATTCTAGGTTCCAGGTCGCCACGACGATCTTGCTGGGCTGTTGAGCGTTGACCGAACAAGTCACAAATGATGAAAAGGTCAACAGAAAAGAGAAAGCCAAAATGAGAAGTTTGGCCAATGGCATGCTGTAGGTCACTAAGTAAC
>CAZJBW010000024.1:0-60563 GCA_964543985.1 uncultured Pirellulaceae bacterium
GGTCGTGCTGTTGGCCGTTGTTGCGGTCGACTCTGTGGTCGACGTTGTTGGACTCGTTGCGAGCTACCTTGGTTGAATTTTCTTTGATTGCTGTTGCCGCGACGATTTTGGGCGAAAGCAGCACTTTGAATTAGCATCCCGGCTGCCATGACAACTGCCAACATTAGGGTCTGGCGGCGGGTGTTTTGTTGGTTATTTGTGAGTGAGGTTTTCATCGATTATCTCCGATTTGAGAGTGAACTTGTTTACAACAATCTCAAAAGCGGAAACCTGAGCCCGGTGTTACAAAGAATTTTGAATTCACCCAAGCCCCCAATTTTATTGGATTTACGGCAAACACGGCCAAAATTGGACGTTTTTGGACCCCTACGACCCCCAGAACTTAATAAGCCGGAACTAATCGAAAAACGCCTTGTTTTTCAATCCAATCAGGTCGAAAATAGGCGAGTTGATCGTAATGAGGTGTTACACCTCGCATTTTTTCAATTGTGGAGTTTTCGAATGAAAAACATTTTTAAGTGGGTGCCAGCTGCCATGCTGATCGCCTGCCTGGCCTTCGTTGGCTGTGGTGGCGATGAAGATGGTGGTGGCGAAAGTGGTTCTGAAGGTAGTGAAAACACCGAAGAGAACGCTTCGACTGGAACAGAATCCAACGTCGCAACAATGACGCCTGGAAACATGACAGAAGTATCCGTCAAATTGCCAAACATGACATGAGGCCACTGTGTTACCCAGGTCCGTGAGGCCTTAACCGAGTGTGGATTCAAGAGCATTAACTTGGATGAAACAACCACTTCTGGAACCTTCGTAGCTGAAGGTGATATCGATGTTGAAGCGAAGCTTACTGAATTAGCAGCTACTACCACAGAGCTTGCCGATTTTACGATCAACTAAGCTTGATCAATCAACTATTAAAAATAGCTAACAAGCCCACTGTCCGCAGTGGGCTTTTTTGTGCGCGACCGCTTCCAAGCCTGCTGCGGTTACACATTCTCTTTGGTGGCGTGAAACATGGGACCCAAGATCCAAACGACAATTGAACGAGAATAATGTCCCGACCGCTAAAGCCTGCGCCATCCCGGTCGACAACCTGACATGATCATTCCCTATTCGTTTCTTTTGTCTTGGTCGGCTGAAAAACACTGGCTGACAATTTCGTTGACGATTCGATCAGAGTCGGTCAGCCAATCTTTCACCAACACCGAGTAAACATCCCAACCGAAAATTCGCAACAACCGTGGACGGAAGAGTTCTCGATCCAGCAAGTCGACGTCCAATTGATAGTAACCATCGACATCTACCAAAATGCCCAATCGATACTTTGCATCGCCTTCCATTTTCACGCCAATATCGCAACGAAATTCGGAACGCCCGACGTAGAAATCGCACTGCAAGTTGTGTTCGGCCAGCTTTGCTGCCATATCTAATAGCACTGGCGAGACATCGTCCCGTTTAACTGAATCTGTATTCCACGGAGCCATGGCATGTAAAACTGCCGCCGCCGATTTGGCATCGCCAGTAGAAATTGACTCGGCATACTTCAGATAGTTTTTTAGACAGTTGGCGCCACGGTTGTAGTCGTTGGTAATGGCGGGGTGTCCGATGGTGCTGACGATCGCCATGTGATGTTTGGCTCGCGAGAAAGCCACGTTCAATCGTTTCTCGCCACCGCTTTTGTTGATGGGGCCAAAGTTCATAATCATGCGACCGTCTTCGTCCGGTCCATAACAAACACTCAAGATGATTACATCTCGCTCGTCACCCTGAATGTTTTCCAGGTTCTTGACCAACAAGCCGACAAACTGCCCGTCGTCTTCGCGAACCAATTCAGCGTCCAGCTGCGCGGAAAATTCTGGATCATCTTTCGCTAAGCGACTGATGGCGGATTCGATTTCAGCTTGTTGGGCCTCAGAAAAAGCGATCACACCAATCGTTCGACCATCTTGCAGTAACAAAATTTCGCGAATCAAGTTGGCAATGTAATCCGCCTCCGATCGATTGCGTCGTTTATGGTAGACGCCGTGCTGCATCCGATGAAAACTGATCGGTCGCTCGAACATGGTGGAGGCGTTTTCCACGGCCGATTCACTGGAATCGGCAACCAATGCAGGCTTGTCGGTGGTAACGATCGATTCTTCCGGGATCGTCAATAGTCGCCCTTCATAGAATGCCCAATTGCTGAAACTGATCAAGGCCTCGTCACGACTGCGGTAATGCCATCCCAGCATCGTCGATTCAAGATTTCGCGCCGCATGATTCAACAGACTATTGCTTTCCAAGTCGTATTGAACCGTTTCGCCCTCGTGAACAAATTCGATTTCCAGTTCCTCTTGACCTTTGCGAGCTGTAAAGAAATCTGTCGGAGGCAGTTGTTGCTCGTCTCCAACAATGATCGCCTGATTGGCGCGAAACAGAGACGGGATCGATGCTTCCAGAGTGATCTGGCTGGCCTCGTCGAAAATCACAACATCGAAGTCTTGTTCGCCCAAAGGCAGAGTATCCGAGACGCTTAGTGGGCTCATCAACCAAATTGGTTTCAAGTCTTTGACGACTTTCCCGGAATCGCCGCTGACTAAATCGCGAATCGATTTGTAACGCATTTGTTTGCCGAATTCGTGTTCCAACGTCTTTCGGCCATCCCGATAAATTCTTGGAAAGTCTCCATTCGTCGATTTATCTGTTGAACTGGTTCCCTCGTTCGATTGATGCACATGATTCAAAAACCCTTGCCGCGTCTGCTGACGAACGTAAACCGCATTGATGTCCATCCACTGTT
Source organism: uncultured Pirellulaceae bacterium (assembly GCA_964543985.1). Lineage (GTDB taxonomy): Bacteria > Planctomycetota > Planctomycetia > Pirellulales > Pirellulaceae > CAJQPP01. The sequence goes on from CAZJBW010000024.1 coordinate 2,777, forward strand.
GGTGAGTGTCCTGTAGACGGGTTACACAGTCATTTCGCTTGGCACCGTCAAAACGCTGAAACGTCAAATGATCGCGTTCAATCATCTCCAACGCTCGAAAAGCGCTGGCAGTTTCAATTTGGTCCGGCGACAAATCCAGCGTCCGCAATGCCGAACTTACATCGTCTGGAATTTGTTGCAATTGATCGAGACACGTCAGGAAGTCAGGCAACTGGTCTAGTGATTGCTTGATCAATTCCAATTCACATTGCAAGTCGGCAGGTCGCAGCGTGTCATAGTCAACTAAGAACGGATCCAACGTCGCATTCAAACTACGCACCGAATCCAACGTCGCACTCAAGCCTTGTGCATCTTTGGCTCCGCTATCTTGAACGATCAATTTCTTATGAATCTCGCCTAGATAGTCTGGGTACTCGGCCGATTCCTGTTTAACTTGATCCAGCGTCGCCAGTACTTTTTCTAGATCATCCGGCAGTCCAAATTGTTTTTGAATGTCGGTCTTGGTCGAATCGAGCTCGCTTTGCAAAGCGTATTCATTTTTCAAGCGGGTCAAAACTGCCACCCAGGTCGGTTTAACGGCGTGCGATTGGAAATCGTAGTGTTGCTTCATTACACTTCGCAGACGCCACCAACTTGGAAAGACGATGGGCACCCATTTTTTCGACAGGTTGTTTGCCGAATCGATTGCTGCGTCTAGGTCACGTTTAGCAATTCGTTTTTTCCAACCCGAGTTTTCTTGTTGGACCAGTTTCAATTCCGCCTGTTTCTTCTCAAGCTCTTCGACGCGACGAGCCATTTCCTGAGCTATCGAACTAGATGGATCCATCTGTCCCAACGCGTCGGCCTTGGCCAACGTAGAAACTTGCCGACCATACTCGCCCAGCCGTTTCAATTGCTGCAATGAGAGCTGTTGCGTCGACAGCGTCAACGAGTTCAATTCTTCGTCCAATTTGCCCAACGCTGATTCTGCCTGCTGGATACCTTCCGTGACGATTTGCAAAGGGCGTTCCGACGAAATTTCTGCGCGAATATTGCGTAGCGGATGACGCGCTAACACATCGCTGGAAATTTGACGTTGTAAGGTTTCAACCAGGTTTTCAATAGCTGGCCGTCCTTGATTCCAAGCTCTCCAAGTTGGCAGTCGCTCTTGTTCTAAGGGACTCAATTCGGGCAACTGCGGTTGCTGTTTACGCAACTGAATCGCTCGCTCGAACAACTCACTGGTCGGCACGCCTGCTCGATAAGTGACCTCGTTCATAACGTCTGAAAATTCTTGCAGTGGCTGCAATGCGTTGTGGACGGCTGTCACTTTTGTTTGACGCTCGGCTTCCAAATCGTCTTGACTGGCCGGTTGCAAGAACGCTTCGTAGGTTTGCTTCAAATCCATTACGAAAGATTTTTTGTCCGCTTGCGAATCATGAATCAAGCAACACAATTCACCCAAGCCACACTGTCTTAGTCGCGCAAAGACGACATCAATGGCCGCTCGCTTTTCACATACGAACAAAATCCGTTTGCCTCGCGCCGCAAAATCCGCAATCAGATTCGTAATGGTTTGCGACTTACCCGTTCCGGGCGGCCCCTGCACGATGTAACTTTTGCCAGCCCGGGCCGCCGCAATCGAACCGGCCTGAGTCGGATCGCAGGGCACGACATGATATCGATCCGTTAGCGTTGGAGCGGGATTCGTCTCTGGTGTCGATGGGCGAGGCACCAGCGAAAACACGGACTCGAACGCATCGTTCTGAGGCTGCTTGATGACTAGCGATTCGTAATCTTTCACCAATGACATTCGACGGTAGCGAAAGTTTGCCAACGTTACATTGCACAGATCGAAGGCCCAGTCGTAAGGATTCGCATCCTCAGGATTTTGCAACTCGAAATAACTTCGCTCGGTCGTCGAACTCACGGTTTCCTGATCAGACGATGGTGGCTTGGATTCTGGCTTTGATTCTTGAGCGTTCGAGTCCAGATCATTTGCTGTTGGCATCCGTTTCGTATTGGCCGCCGGATTGGACTCGTCTTCGGGAGCCACGTATTGGCGAGGCCGCGGCATGGCGGTTTTGATCTCTGCCGACAACGCCAGCGGATGAGGCTTCAAGTAGTTCGAGTAAACCTTGATCCCCAAGGGGTGATAGTTGGCCGGGTCATAGCTATATTCGATGTCCCGAAAGGACCGTACACCTCGACCTGAGCTTTCGGCTTGTTTACGAAACTTATCCAGTCGACGTTTGGCACTGGCGTGCAACAAACGGATTTGAGGTCGATCGATCTTCCGCAACTCGACCGCAGATTCGCTCTGCGAGATCGCTTGTCGCATAAAATCCCACAGCGAGTTCAAATCGGTGGAATCCAAATCGATCGTTTCAGGCAGTTGAATGTCGTATAGGTTTTTGAATTGGTGGCGAACGACGGGGTTTACCTCCGCTTCACTACTCAACGGTTCCAACTCATAAGAATCGCGAACACCTTTCTTCTTTTTCAACTGCACGGGCACCAACACCAACGGACTGGTAAATCGTTCGTGCGGCTTCTCTTTCAGATTAGACCAGTGCAACATGCACAAAACCAATCGCAGTTGCACGAAACCATACTCGGCCATATCGCGGCGAGTTTCGCGTAGGATCCCGTCTAGCAAAGAAGGCAAATACAAGGCCTCGGCAAAATTCAATCGCTTATTCAACGATATCTTTTTGCCACTAGCAACTTGCTTTTGCAGCCTGGCATCGCACGTCGTGATTTGACTGTCGCGAATTTTACTAAAGTCGAAAGCCAGGGGCACCGAGGCGTGCGTCAAATTGACGGATTGCATCGATGGTCGAAAGTGCAACAAACGATTGCGTTTAGAAATATCGAACAGACGCTTTTGCAAACGATCCAACAGGACCTGTTGCTTGCCTTGCAGATCGCGAGACTCGAATCCTTCGATCTCGCTGGCCTCGACACTGATTTCAACATCTTGTTGTCGATAATTTTCCAGAGCACTGATCAGTAAAGGCAAATCTTGAGCCCGGCGATCTCGATCCAGTTCCGTCATTCTGACGATCGCTCGTGCAATCACTGGGTGCACACTTTCGTTGATCAAAAACAGATTGCGCCGATGTTTCACGAACCGCTGGACATCGTCTATTTGATGAAAATCTAATCCCAAAGACGCTGCCGCCAAAATTTGTCCTAGACAGAAAACATCCGTCAACGGGTCATGGTGACCCAACAACTGCTCCCAACAAACATAGCCCGTTACAAAAATGGGGTGCTGCAAGGCTGACGTTTCCGATGACTCGACCACATCCAATGAGCCTTCAGTATGCAACGTCGGTTCATCGTTTTCGTCAACCTGCACCGACACTCGATCTCGTTGCACGACCTCCAGAGTCCCACGGTTGGCTCGCTGGGTTTCGCGGATGCGTTTCATCGACAACTGAAACGGCCGTTCGTTTACATCCTCGAAATAGGCATGTGAATCGGCGGTCTGGATCGATTCAATGCCATTTAATGGTGCTACCATTTGTCGCGAGTGAGAATCAACGACCTGCCGCAGCAGTGGCAACATCAACGCTAACACGTCTTCTGTCGGAAGTGGACCTTCCTGATGCGACCCTAAAAATTCAGTCAAGTTCACTCTGCCGACTCCTCTTTTTTAAGCGACGAGTTCTCTAACTTGGCCCGCTTAGTTTGCATCGCTTTCGCGAATAGCTGGTCGGCTTGAGATTCGATTTCCTGGATTTGCTTTTTCCGCAATCTCAGTTCTTTGCGAGCCTTGTCAACAAACGGATCCTTGAAGCCTGACTTTTCGGACAATTGAATCGCGTGAGCCAAAGCCGGTTCTAGCAAGTCACGATCGGCAGACACAAAATCCAGCAGCACAAAAACCGCGAACTCTTTCAGCGTTTCGTCCCACGCCTCAAAGAACTCAGCCAACGCTGTTGAACGAGGTTCGTAATTGGCGAAGTACAGTTCAGCATGGGCCTGATGTTTTGGCCCTTGCATCCAGGTTGGTTCCATAACCGCTTCAACCAATCGCCGAGTAAACTGTTGGGCTTTGACCTGATTTAACAAATCCAATCGGCCCAACGATCTGTCACCGCAGATGATTTGTTCAATCTTAGACTCGGACTTTTTGCCATTCGAATTCCAATGGTCCAGTGACAGGACACGACGAAGGACAACAGGGTGAGTCATCTGAGTATGTTTTTTCTTAGTCTCTTTTTGTTCAGCTTTGCTTCGCTTCCACTCCTTTTTCGTTCGCTTCAAAAATTCACTCGCGTCGACTGACTGCTGTTCGGTTTGAATTTTCACGAGCGATGAAATCACTGGATGGATTCGCCCGCAAACACTAAGAGCCCCTCGATCACAGAAAATTTCAGTGAACTGGTTAAAAAAACTTGCTGTCTGCCTCAGTGGGTCGACATCGCCTTGACCAGTCATTGCATTGAGCAAATTACTGGCCACCAACAGATCGCCATTCTGTTTTCGCCAAAGTATCAAATGGCATAGCTCGTGCGCCAAACAGGCTAGCAACTCGTTGTCTTCCAGCCTTGCTTCAAGATCTCCTTGGACGATCAAAGCGGGTTGTTCCGGATCGACCGAAATAGCTAAATTAATTTGCGTGGCAGACTGCTTGGTTTTGAAGATCTTAGGCTGCCAATCCAAATCCAGCGATTCCGCAGCGGCGATCGTGGCATCATGCAACCTGGGTGCTAATTCTGCCAAGACCGGCTCGGCCGATTTCAACAGGTCCAAACTGACCGCTTCTGCCTGAGCGACTTTGAATTCGGTCGACGAAAACCAGGCCCACAAATCCGCTTGCTTGGCTTTCAACAATTCAGTGGTCTCGACCAAATATGGTGGGATATCGATCGTGCGAGATTTGGCGGCAACTTCGTTCATGCTACCGATTTTAGCGGATCAAACGCGATGTCAAAGGCGCGGCACACGGACGCAGGATCCGAATCGAAGTTACGTTTTCAGTGATCGACGGCTCATTAATACTCAATTTGACCGGGATAAAGCCGCAAAGCCACGGCCGAGCCAGCCGCTCGATTGTTCGGCTAATTGAAGTTAGATTTCACAGAAGCCAGTAGCCGATATACTTAATGGATGCCATGGCAAAGGTGAACTGGACGCCAACAGGGCTGCCCAACTTAGAATCAGAACTCAAAAAAAACGAAAATGCCGATCATCAAAAAGGAACCCGATGTTTATCCCAGCGACCTGTTGGATTCCCAGCATCCGTTGGGCGATGACTCGTGGAGCTGGTATTGTCTTTACACGCTGTCGCGTCGCGAAAAAGATTTAATGCGAAAGCTGATGAGTCGTCAAATCGCCTGCTACTGCCCTGTGGTCGCCAAGCGTTATCGATCGCCTGCGGGAAGACTACGCACTTCGTACATCCCGCTGTTTGCCGGTTACGTTTTTATGTACGGTGACGAATCTCATCAGTACTTCGCCATGACTACGAACTGCATATCACGCTATCAAAAAGTTGTGGATGCCCGCTTCCCAGAAGAACTGCGTCAGATCCAAACTGCTTTGTCGGCCGGTGTTCCACTGACGGCAGAAGCTCGCCTGACCCGCGGCCAACGAGTTCGCGTGCGTTCCGGGCACTTCAAAGATTTTGAGGGGATTGTTTTGCGTCGGGAAGGGAAGACTCGGCTACTGCTGCAGCTAAACTTCCTTGAGCAAGGCGTTTCCATGGAATTGGACGAGGCCCTACTGACTCCCATCTAACCGTCTGTTCACGATCTTCAGTTGACCTGCGCAAGCCAATCGTGCTCTATTACTTAGAGTGCCTTTTTATTTGCCCCCTCGGTATTCAATGGTGACCCTTGGATCGATGACCATTCAACAACCCGTCTACGTCGCTGGCCACAACGGAATGGTCGGTTCAGCGGTCGTCCGAAAACTACGTGCTTCTGACATTGAAGACATCTTGGTCCGCTCAAGACAAGAACTGGATCTTTGCAATCAACAGGCAGTGAGTTCTTTCTTTCAAGAACACCGCCCAAAAACGGTTGTCTTTGCCGCCGCTCGGGTTGGTGGGATTCACGCCAACAATACTCGACCGGCCGAATTCATCTATCAGAACTTGGCCATGGCAACTCATGCCATTCATGCCGCCTGGCAAAATCAGGTTTCCCGTTTCTTGTTTTTAGGCAGCACTTGCATTTACCCCAAACAAGCGCCGCAACCAATGCCAGAATCCAGCTTGCTTGCTGGTCCACTGGAGGTCACTAACGAGGCTTATGCGATTGCAAAAATTGCGGGGCTAAAAATGTGCCAACATTACCGTCAACAATATGACGTGATGTTCCACTCAGCAATGCCCACCAATCTTTATGGGCCAGGTGATAACTACCATCCAAAAAATTCGCATGTTCTGCCGGCGCTGCTACGCAGGTTTCACGAAGCCAAGGTTGCCAACGCTGCGGATGTCGTCATTTGGGGCAGTGGTAAACCGAAACGCGAATTTCTGCACGTGGATGACTTGGCAAACGCTGTGCTGCACCTGTTGCAATTGCCCGATCCGCCAGACTGGGTCAACGTCGGAACTGGCACAGAGATCTCGATTCTCGAACTGGCCAAGTTGATCAGTGATATCACCGGCTTCCGCGGATCGATCCATCATGACACGTCTCAACCAGACGGGACGATGTTGAAACGAACCGATACGACACTCATTAATAATACCGGCTGGAGCCCCACGATTCCTTTGCAGCAAGGAATTGAACGGACCTACGAAGAATTTCTAGAGGCCCTGTCTCAGGCCGAATTGCGCGAAGTCTGAATCACCCGTAGGCTTGTTGACGTTTTACTTGCAAAACCGTGGCAGATTTCTGGCCTCTAGATTCACTCGGCACAGCCGTTCACGCAAACTACCGAAACGCGTCATTCATCGCCGTTTGCCTGACCCTGATTGTCATTGACTTTAAATCGCGATTCTGTTCATTTTGCAGTCGCAGGCAAAAGTCTCGGTATTCGGGAACTTGCCGCAACATGAGCAGTTTAGGTAATCCAGGAAGCCCTCCTGGATGACTGACCCAAATACGTCCTTTTTACGGTGCAAGTTAATTTGGTCACCCAAGGGGACGGAGTGTGCGCTGGCCGTGCTTTTTAACCGCAATTTAGGTCAATCGTTATCCCGAATCGTTTGCTGATCATCGCCCAGATGAAAGGATCATAGTCATGTCACGCACCGCCTTAATAACAGGTATCACAGGCCAAGACGGCTCGTATTTGGCCGAACTACTTTTAGAGAAGGGATATTCTGTTCATGGGATCGTCCGTCGTTGCAGCTCATTTAACACCGATCGCATCGATCACATCTATCGCGACCCACATGACCCGGCGGCGCGAATGTTTTTGCATTATGGTGATCTAACCGACGGCCAAAACCTGACCAATCTTGTGCTGGATGTCGAACCCGATGAGATCTACAACTTGGGCGCGCAGAGTCACGTTCGTGTTTCATTTGACTCTCCAGCCTACACGGTTCAGGTAACTGGAATTGGTGCCTTGAATGTTCTTGAGGCTGCCAGGCAACTGAACAAAAAGAAAGAAGTACGCGTCTACCAGGCGTCGTCGTCGGAAATGTTCGGTGACGTTTGCGAGTCTCCTCAAACTGAAAAAACTCCTTTTGCGCCTCAAAGCCCTTACGCCTGTGCAAAAGTCTATGCGTTTCACCAGACGGTCAACTATCGAAAAGCCTACGATCTATTTGCAACGAACGGCATTCTGTTCAATCACGAATCACCGCGTCGCGGTGAAACGTTTGTAACTCGAAAAATCACTCGCGCTGCCACACGAATCCAACTGGGTCTGCAGGAAAAATTGTATCTGGGCAATCTGGATGCCAAGCGTGACTGGGGTTACGCCAAGGACTACGTCGAAGGCATGTGGATGATGTTGCAACACGACGAGCCGGATGATTTTGTTTTGGCGACGGGTGAAACGCAAACCATTCGCCAATTTCTGGACTATACATTCGGTTACCTGGAATTGGATTGGAGCAAACACGTCGAAATCGATCCGCGTTACTTGCGCCCCACCGAGGTTAATCTGTTGCTAGGCAATTTTGACAAGGCACGCGAAAAACTTGGCTGGAAGCCGAAGACCAATTGTCGCGAACTGGCCGAATTAATGGTCGATCACGATATCGAACTGGCTCGCAACGAAGCGACTCAACAAAGCCTACGCTAGACGCGATAGTGGTCGGGTTACTTAAATAACAACGTTGAGATGAAGTATCTTGTTACAGGTGGAGCCGGCTTCATTGGATCGAACTTGATCCGATGTCTGCTGGAATGCGGCGAGCATCAGGTGTTGAATGTCGATTGCCTGACCTATGCCGGAAACCTGGAATCTTTGAACGACGTTTCAAACGACGCAAATTACTCGTTCTCTGAAACAGACATCGTTGACGCCGATCGAATCCACAAAGTATTTGCCAACTTCCAACCAGATGGTGTCTTTCACCTAGCTGCTGAAACTCATGTGGATCGCTCTATCGATAATCCAGCCCAGTTCATTCAGACGAACGTGATTGGGACCTTCAACCTGCTACAAGCTGCTCGAAATATTTTCGAGTCTCGTGAAGGAGATGCAAAAAACCACTTCCGATTCCTTCACGTATCAACGGACGAGGTTTACGGCTCGTTAAGTCACCTGAGCCCTGGTTTTTCAGAATCCACGCCATACGATCCGCACTCGCCTTATTCCGCATCAAAGGCTTCATCCGATCATCTGGTTCGCGCATGGCATCACACGTACGGCCTGCCTGTCTTGGTCACAAACAGTTCAAATAGCTACGGCCCCTTTCAGTACCCCGAAAAATTGATACCAGTCGTAATCCTTAAAGCACTTAATGGTCAACCAATCCCCGTTTATGGAAACGGCGAACACGTGCGTGACTGGTTGTTTGTTCGGGACCACGCACAGGCACTCGTCCGCGTCATGCAAAAAGGGCAGGTGGGTCACACCTATAACATCGGCGGCAACAACGAGCGGCAAAATATCGAACTCGTTCGTCTGCTTTGTTCCATACTTGATGAACTGCATCCCATTGCAGACAACTCGCGTCTTAACGACCGACAAAAGTCCCAACTAAACCAATACACTGATCTAATTACGTTTGTACCTGACCGACCTGGTCATGATTTTCGGTACGCTATCGATGCCACAAAGATCAACTCCGAACTGGGCTGGCGACCTAGCGAAGATCCGCAAAGTGGGCTGCGAAAAACTGTCGAGTGGTTTCTGAATAACGAGTCTTGGTGCAATCGATCCCTATCCGGCGAATACCAAATGCAGCGTTTAGGTTTGGGGTCAACTAAACCATTCGTCAGTCAAATTTAGCCAATTACGCTTCACAACCAAGCCATTCCTAAGCGAACAGTTGACCGTGTTAATCACTCACAGCCGTCATCCACTTAACGGCAGCTTCTGCACTGAATTCTAACACTCAATCCACTTCAACATTCTGCAACATCGTTGGCATAGACACTGATCGTTAATGAAAAAAATCTACCTACATACTCGTGACCTTCAAATTCTTGGCGCGGCATTCGTTGTTGCATTGGTTGTCGGTGTGATCCTCTGGGCATTGCCTGGCAGTTTCGCTTCGGCATTTCTGATTCCAGCCAATCTTTTGATTTTTGGACTTGCTGCCGGCTACCTCATAAGACGAGATCAGGCTTACAAAATCTATCAACACGATCCGGCATCGAACTACTATCAGGTCGAGGCATTGGTGAAGCTGTTTTCCATTTTAAAGTTCGATGCACCTTTGCCTCAGTTTAGAAATTGGGCGGCCTCGCCTGACTGTGCGGTCGAACTTGTACGGTTGGTTATGGACAAGAAGTGCAAGACGATCGTTGAGTGTGGCAGTGGCATCTCGACACTGATACACGCTCAGACACTCAAACAACAGGGTGGCGGTCACGTGTACTCATTGGATCATGATGCGGTATATGCGGAAAAGACTCGGGCGATGCTACGCCTGCAAGGACTATCCGAATTTGCCACCGTGATAACAGCTCCTCTTGAAAACGCTTCGCTCGAGAACCGTGATATTTCCTGGTATTCTTTAGAAGCAGCGAACCAAATTCCTGATGGGATCGACTTGTTATTCGTGGACGGCCCCCCTGGTCCACCTAGCAATCGTCCTGACACACGTTTCCCCGCTTTTCCTGCTTTGAAGGAAAAGTTCAGCAAAAACGTGACGATCGTTATGGACGATTACATACGTCAAGGCGAGAAACAGGTTGTGCGTGACTGGATCGAACTGATTGATCACAGCTACGAAAAGACGGAACTGGAAACCGAGAAAGGGACCTGTATTCTTGAGGTTACGAGTACCTAACCGTGACATTGATTTCCACCGGTACTCGTTCGATCAATCAGGATTCACCACTCGTTCGGTCATGAATGGAATGTACCATCACTGAATCTTCGGGGCCGAAGGCCACTTCTGGCTTGCCAAAACAACTAGAAAGGTACTGCCCCCAATGGGCGCTACCCTATGCGGAAAGAGTTGCTGGATCGCCAATTGCGGTTCGCCTGATTCGCGGAACGCTCTGGTCCATTCTAGGGACTGCCATTTCTCGAGGCATGATGCTGTTGGCCTCGATATTGGTTGCAAGATTTTTGGGAAAATTTGGTTACGGCGAGTTCGGAATGATCCGTTCCACCGTAGGCATGTTGGGCATCCTTGCTGGATTTGGGATGGGGCTGACCGCCACCAAATTCCTTGCCGAGCTGAAAGAAAGCGACCCTGTACGAGCAGGCCGAATCGTAGGCCTAACTTGGAATTGCGCCTTGATATCCAGCGGCCTTATTTGCTTAATCATGGTCATCTTTGCTGGGCCGATCGCCGAACACACTCTAAACAACAAAAGCTTGGCCGCGGCACTGCGTGTTGGGACTTTACTACTACTAATTGGTGCTCTCAACGGAGTCCAAACTGGTGCTTTAGCGGGTTTTGAAGCTTTTAAGGGAATCGCCAAGGTAAATTTTATCGTCGGCATCGCGTCGTTTCCGATACTGACCGCAGGCGCTTATCTGGGTGGTGTCATGGGAGCCCTGATTGGGTTGGCCATCAACTTGGCGCTGCACTGGTTTTTGAACCACTTATTACTGAAAAAGGAATTTGCAAAACACAACATCACACCTGTTTACTCGGGCTGGCGTGAAGAACGCAACGTCCTGTGGAAATACAGTGTTCCAGCAGTTGTTAGCGGGATGATGGTCGCGCCCATCCTTTGGCTAGGCAAGAGCGTGCTGGCGAACCAACCGGAAGGGTATGGTGAACTGGGCGTTTTTACTCTGGCCGAAACATGGAGAACGCTGATCATTGTTGGCTGTGGAATGATCGGTCGGGCTAGTTTTCCAGTAATGGCTCAATTGTACGGCGAAGGTAAACACAGTGCTTTCAAAAAGGCACTGTTCGCTCAACTGATCATCAACGCAACGATCGTCTGCTCATTTACAATGGTCGTGATTTTGAGTGCTCACTGGATCGAAAAAGCCTACGGTGATGACTTTAAGAACAGTGCGACAGTCATCATTATTGTCTTGTTGAGTGCCATCCCAATGCAGTTAACAGCCGTTTGCGGTTTCGTAAACCGTTGTGTCGGTAATATCTGGTGGGGCGTTTTGTTGAACTCGATATGGGGCACATCCTACATCATGTCTGTCTTCCTGCTGGTTCACAAAGGTGCAATAGGACTGGCTTGGGCAACCTTGATCGCCTACGCAATCCACTTGTTGACGACCAGCATTTATGTGGTCTGGGTGTTTCGGACGAGTCCCAAACTAAAGGCGCTACCAGATCAAAAACATCGCCCAAATTGCCAACAAGCCTAAACGGAAGAAACCAATCCACCACCTTCATCTAGACCACGTTGATGCCTGATTCTCAAGATCGAGATCCATCAGAGGTATCGTTTCGGCCCAACCTGTTCATCGTCGGAGCTCCAAAATCGGGGACGACTTCATTACACCACTACCTTGCCAATCACCCTGACATTTCGATGTCAATCATCAAAGAACCTTGCTTTTTGGCACCTGATTTTCAGAGCATCAATTATCCTCAATCGGAAGATGAATACTTGAAGTGCTTTGAAAAACCGAATGGACAAAAATACATTGGCGAAGCGACCAGCACCTACCTTTATTCGCAAAAAGCGGCACAGACAATCCACGATTATTCATCGGATGCAAAGATCATAGCGATGCTACGCAACCCGGTTCAGTTAGTCGCATCGCTACACGCACAACGGTTGAAAGAAGGCGACGAAAACTTGCGAGACCTGAAGGATGCTTTAGATGCCGAGGAAGCTCGTCGGCACGGTAAAAACATACCTTTGCGTTTTGTTTACCCGTACCAATACCTGCTTTATCGTGACTACGGGCAATACAGTTCGCAGTTGAAACGATATTTCAACACGTTCGGTAGAGAAAATGTGCATGTCATCATCTTTGATGACTTTGCCGCCAACAGCCAAGAATCCGTGGCTGGTGTTTGTCGCTTCCTGGGTCTTAGCAACCTGGAGAACATTGATGCCAAAACACATAACCCAGCCCAACTGCCTCGCTTCCTATTCATCCACCGAACCATCGTCGTTTTAACTCGTGTGATCATGTTCATGGGCCATCGGTTCAAAGCCTATTTACCAAAACTTGTTGTGAAGACTTTATGGGGCAGTTACGTAAAAACAACAAGCTTCATTCGCCGAAAGAACTTAGTGCAGGGCCGACAAGAATTAAAAGACTCCGTAAAACGTGAGCTTTCGGAGCACTTCAAAACAGAAATCGAACAGCTTGAACAATTGCTTGACCGAGACCTTAGCATTTGGAAATCAGCCAATGCTTCGTAAATTCGAAACCATCATTTTGAACTCTCTCAGGCCAACAGAACGACGTTGGGTCAACCTGCCATATCGACCTGTAATCATTCAAATGCGAGCCTCAACAGGCTTGATTTCCCGACCATGCCTGTGAGCGAAACAAAACCAATGGATGTTTGGCGCACACGTCTGCCTGGCCAACCACTTAGTCACAGACGTGTTTTGATGATTTCACCCGTCAATATGATGCGAGCCTATTCAAGTTTCCAATATTTGGCCGACGCACTTAGCGAACTAGACGCAACAGTAGACGTCTTGGCTGCGATACCCCGCGAAATAATGAACGAAGCACGGCAGGTGTTTGGGAAATCACTGCTTAGTTATCGCGCTGGTTGGCAATCCCGAGTGCCCAAAGGATGGCGGTTTCTTTATCGTCGAAATATTAAACGCTTACTGACAAAACGACCGAATTGCATTTTGTTGTACTGCACAAGCCCAACAAGTTTGACACCTGAGATTATCAACTACAAAACAAAAAATCCACAAACGAAGCTCGTATTGTTTTGTCCAGAGATCTGGTTGCCCGATGAACCGGTCAACATTCCTGATTCCAAACTGGTGTACTTCCAACAAAACATCCGTTTGGCTGACTTAGTCATTGATGTGGATGCAACTCGCGCTGAACTTCGTCGAAAACACTTTTCAATCGATCATGCCATTCCAGTTCTACCCAACACGGCCCCCAAAAGTTCGTTACCTGATCTTGCCCAGCCTGGAAAATTGCGCCGCCTAGCCGGGCTACCGTCAGATTGTCAACAAAAACTGTTGCTATTTACGGGACCGGCACGAAAAAAGACAATCAACGAGTTGATGCGAATCGTACAGTCGGTTTCCCCAAATGTGACACTGGTTTGGTTCGTCCATGGCGACGAAGTTGTGGCGCAAAAGACTCAAGCTGAATTTGATAGCTCAATCCAGGCTGGCCGAGTTAAGGTAATCCGCTCAGTCCCCAGGGTCGAATTGCTGTCATTTAGCTATCAAGCTGATGCAGGCTTAATCGTCTATCCTTTTCGTGAAATTCAGACAACCAACCAAAAATTTGCTTCGCCATCGAAACTTTATGAGTTTCTTGCCCGTGGATTGCCGGTTGTTAGTTATCCCAACCCTTCCATTCAAACGATACTCAATAAGTACGATGTCGGTGTTTGCTCAAAGTTGGAATCCCCTGAGTCTTTGGCTCAGGCAATCAACTCGCTGTTTGATCGTGATGATCTTCCGCAGTATTCTGAGCGGTGTGAACACACCTTTAACTCGCATTTGTGTCATGAGGTAGCGGCGACCGACGCCCTTGTTACGCTTGTAAAACTGATTAGCGCTGAACAATGACCACCCAATTACCCAGATCTCCTCAAACTCAATTCCCAATGCCACCACAGGGTGCCAACGGTCTGTATGCGAGTCCGCGTCCGGCCAATGTGGGGCCTGTTGAGGCGACACGAGGCCAGTTTTATTGGTTGTGTTTTCTTGTGTTCTCGTTCTTTTATGAACTACCGTTGGTGGAATTGACATCGATGCACCGAGTCAATCCTAGACTCTTTGATATCGCCACCATCATTGGGGTAATGTGCATCTTTCCGACCCTCAATCAACCATCTCGCCAGCCAAAACTGTTTAAGATTTGGACAAAACTGGTCATCTGGTTTACTTTCTGCGCCGTCATATGGATGGCTTGGCTACCGTGGGAAGAGGCCGCTAAGTTTTCGATTTTTTATTCGCTGAAATACCTGCAAGGGGTCTTTGTTGTTTACTTGGTGACACGGATTCGAATTAGCTCGGAACAAAAACTGAAGTTGATGTATTGCGTTTTGTTGGGTGGCATTGTTGTTGCCTTATATGCCATTCCCGAGTACCGCGAGGGAGCAACGAAACGAGACATCGGTGGTGGCAAGGTAGTTCATCGCGCTCCGGGAACGGTTTTCAGTTGCTTGGGCCCTTCCTATGGACACGTTGGTAGTATCAGCCCATTGGCATTGTGCGTTTGTCTTTCCATGTTGCTCGTTAGCAAACGCTGCTGGACCTTACTGGTCTTGGGCGCCTTTTTGGCATGGCCATCGATGGTATGTGGTTCAAGATCGGGATTGTTCTCCATAATCTTAGCCTACGGCTTTGGCTTCCTTTTCATTAATCGCCTAAAGGCCTACAGCATTGTCGGTGGCGCCTTCTTGGTAATGGTTCTTTTTTCCGGAGTGATCGAAATCCCCTCGGTCGAGAAGCTCAAAGATTCCTCGAGATCGATTAGCAGAACGCTAGAGACGGAAGAGAATGCCACGCACAACACAATCGCAGGACGGATTTTCTTCACTGATTCCTATGACCTTTCACTGTACAGCTGGCAAGGTGCACGGCTGCCAATCATCGGCGGCGGATTCTATGCAGTACCTCACACGATCAATGGACAGCTAAATTATCGAATCGCATACGGAGTACACAACGGGTACGCCTTTGCATTTGAACAGGGAGGAATCGTGGCGCTGATATTCTTAATGTTTTTCTTGTGGTACTGCTTCCGGGATCTTAGAAGGGCTCAAAAAAGCAAAAACTTAGTTGACAAAGCGTTCGCAACGGCGGTACTCATGTTCTTTATCATCAGCCTCTTGCGTAGTTTAGTAAGTAACATCTTTTGGCTTGGAAATGGAATGGAACATTTCAGTATCCTGATGTTGCTTATGTACGTTTTATCGTCTACGCCAACCGTTTCCAGAAACTATGTCATGCCTCAACCATCCACTTTACACCCAGCGATGGGGCGATTCCCCGCGCCCGTACGCCAGTAATCAATCTAAGTTAGGCTCGCCAAATTTAATTGGTACTCGCGAGCCTCAGATTTACGACATGGAATTCAATAATGACGAATATCGCAACTGACCCTGTTTACTCGCCTATTAAGTTACGTATCGCGCCACTGCTTCTGGCTCGACAAATGATGCGTCTCGCCACCGTACGAGGCAGGTTTCGCGTAGGCAATTGGTTGGCTCATCGCGTACTTCCTAAACGCAAAGTATTGCTACCGAACATTGTTGGTAAACCAATGGTGTTCGACCTAAACAACATTCACGAAGTATCAATGTTCTACGATTTGTTTGCTGAGGAGTTGACGGAAATCTTTCGCAAAACGCTTCGCAAGAACGATGTCTTTTTCGATTGTGGTGCCAACGTCGGCTACTTCACGTTGCTGGGCGCTGGTTTGGTCGGTCCGCAAGGCCGAGCATTCAGCATTGATGCCAATCCTTACTGCATCAATCGAATCAAGGAGAGCTGTAGTTTTGGCGATAACCCCCACGTGGAATTGCTACACGGGGCAGTCTCGGGCGAACCCGGCGAAATGACCTTTAATATCGCCAATGATCCCATGTACTCCAGCGTTTCAGACTTGAATCAAACTAGCTTCGCCACAACCACCCAGTCCATTACCGTGCCCGTGCAGGTTTTTGATGACCTGATTCAAAAATATGAGTTGTCGGCGACTGGCGCAATTCGACTAGTCAAAATCGACATCGAAGGTGCAGAAGTTGACATGTTAAAAGGCGCACACTCAATGCTCAGTAATCAAGTGGCTGACTTTTTGTACTTTGAACTTCACCAACAACAACTTAAGGCGAAAGGTCAATCAACGGAAGAAGTCGACGAAATCGTAACTAGCTACCCGTACAAAAAGGTCTGGCAACCAAGCAAGGCCTGGGTTGTTTACCAAAGCGAGTCTTCACTAAGCAAAGATGGGCCAGTCTGGAACTAGACCCAGCGTCTCGAGCGATCAATACTAAGCGCTCGGTCATCTAAGCAGCTGCAATCGGAACCTAACCGTAACCTTTGAAATGACTTTGATTATTCAACAAACCAATTGCGCTTTTCCATGATTTATCTCCAGCAGACGAATCGACCAATCTTAAACCGTTCCATTTGCTCCTAACCATGAAATTACTCTATGTCATTTCGGGGCAGTCGTACTCCGCGAACAATCATAGTCGCAAGATTGCGTCCTTGGTCAACTGTTGGACTGGGATGGGCCATCAGGTCGAACTAATTTGCGGTGGCGATCTGTTGCCGTCTTTTCGAAAAAAGTCAGTCGCCAAAAATGTTTCCAATCAAGGCAAGCCGCCTTGGTACCGGCGAACGAAAATCTTACAGCCATTGGTGAACACGGTATCTGAATATGCCAATATTCGACACGATCAAAGACTGGCAAATTTCATCGAGAAAAAAATCGAACAGTTCCAACCCGACTTGTACCTACAACGGTCCAGCAGAATCGACGGCAGAACGTTGAACGCTGCCATTCAGTCTGGGGTTCCCACCGTCTTGGAATGGAAAGATAACATCGTTGTAAGCAAGGCTTCACGGAAATCCATTGGAAGGGGTGATCTATATGGATTTGGATTCCTAAAACCATACGCGCGTTGGGTGGAAACATGGAAAGAAGCCAACACTCCATGGCTGATCGTCGAATCAGAAGTATTGAAACAGCGGCTGAATAAATATCTCAAACGTGATCCCAAACATTTTGTCGTCGCCCACAACGCGGTCAACGCTGCCGATTTTTCAGTGGAAACGAATGATCGAAAAACGTTGCGTCAACAATTAGGCCTACCAACGGACAAATTTTTGGCGGTATTCGTTGGCTCATTCAATTGGTATCAACACGTCGAATACCTCGTCCAAGCCATTGCCAACTCTCGCTGCCCCCAGCATATCCAAGCGGTGCTGGTTGGCGACGGCAAAAACCGTAACGAATGCCAAGAACTTGCTCGCCAACTGAATGTTGAAGATCGAGTGAAATTTGTTGGCAGAGTGGCTCACAACGAAGTGCCCAATTACTTGTCAGCGGCAGACGTTGCCGTCTTACCTCATTGCACTGAAATCATTACGCCAATCAAAGTCCAAGAGTACATGGCCATGGGACTAACTTCCTTAGTCCCGGACTTCACAGCCAACCGTGAGATTTTGGAAGACGGAGTTACCGGTGTGTTATTCGAACCAGCCAACATCGATGCCCTGGTCGAGAAACTAATTCACTTGGAATCTGATCGAGACATGTGCGAGCGAATTGGAAAGGAAGCTCGACGAATCGTTGAGTCTCGATTTTCTTGGGAGTCAACCTGGGGGCAGGCCGTCACTCACATTCATCAGTTTGCCAATGGCAATCGACACTAAATAAACATGGGACCGATGGAATCAGATAAGTCGGAATTGGTAAAGGTCGTCTCTCTAGGATACGAGAAACAGCTTTTGCAAGAATCAAAAAATCAAGCGGCAAGTGACGGTGCCAACCGACGAATGGTTTTTGCGAGCCGCATTAAAACCTACACCATGGTCTCATTGTGTCGGCCACCTGGATTCGAAGAAAAAACCCAAGGCAATATCCATGTGATTCCAGCAGTTGCAAAATTCACACCACTAGGCATGTGGCGAATGTATAAAACCACTGCTAGCCTTTGCAAACAAAACAAGATCAATGTTATTCAAACCCAAGAACCCAGCACCACAGGACTGATTGGGTTCTGGCTAAAAAAGAAATTTAAATTGCCAATTTGCATTTGCGTCTACGGCCCAAATCCATGGGATGAACACTGGCGCAAGTCTTCGCTTTACAACCGAATCATTAGCCCACTGGCAAAGCGTGCATTGCAACAAGCCGATCGTATTATTGCAGACGGCACTCTGACAATCGAAAGTCTGAAACGTGCAGGCATTCCTGAAGAGCGCCTTACGCGTAAAGTAAACGTCCCATCTAACATCACCTCATTCGCAAAGACTGACGGACAACCGTTACGTAGCGAACTGCTCGGCAACAACGGAAAACAGCTGCTACTGCATGTTGGGAACATGACGCTCCAAAAGAACGTTCCATTTTTGCTTAAAGCGTTTCTCGGCATTTCGAAACAATTCCCTGATGCACTGCTGGTCGTCGTAGGAAAAGGCAAACGTGCTAAGAAATACCACCAAATGGCGACAAAACTTGGGTTGGACTCGAAAGTCATTTGGGCGGGTGCCGTACCTCATCAAGAAATCCCGACCTACTTTCGAGCCTGCGATGTTTGCCTGATGACCAGTCGGTTTGAAGGATTCCCTCGAGTTTTTGTCGAAGCAGCATCATCAGGGCGACCAGTCGTCACCACTCTGGTCAGTGGCTGCAATGATGGTGTTGTGGATAACCAGAACGGATTCATCGTCGCACAGGGCGATATGGATTCCTACGTACAAAGAGTTTGCCAGTTGTTGAGTGACCCCGAAAAATGCCAAACCATGGGGCAAACCGGACAATCAATGATGCAGGAACTTGCCGCCAAACGCGAATCATACAATCACCTGCAAGTAGATGTTTGGAGTCAAATTTTGGCGAGTCATGAAGCGGGCGAGGCAAACGTCAATTAAAAATTTGCAATGAGTCATAAATCAAAAACACGTCCCAACTTTTTCATTGTTGGCGCACCTCGATGTGGGACCACAGCCCTGCACACCTATCTGTCGGATCATGACCAAGTGGTTATGTCTTCGCCGAAAGAACCGAACTACTTTGCCACCAATTTTCCGACTCAACGGTACGTTACTGACGACCCAAGCTACCTAAGCCTGTTCCGTGATGTAGACGAAAATTCAAAAGCGATTGGTGAGGCTTCCGCCTGGTACTTGTATTCCAGAGAAGCCATTGACAACATTCGCGAATTCAACGCAAACGCTAAAATTATTGTGATGGTTAGGAACCCAATTTCATTGCTTCCATCCATACATAAAATGTTGCAAATCAACTTTGCCGAAGATCAAGAAGATCTAGAAACTGCTTGGAAACTGCAAGCCGATCGCCAGAATGGACGGAACTTGCCAAAGGGTCGCAATCAGAAATTTGATGTTTCGACCTTACAGTATCGTGAAGTTTGTCGGCTGGGAGAACAAGTTCAACATTTGTTCACGCAATTCCCGCCTAGCCAGATAAAAGCCATCCTTTTCGACGACTTCATTACTGATACAAAAAATGTCTATTGCCAGACACTCGACTTTCTGGGCATCGCACAAGACGGAAGATCAGAATTCCCTCAGGTCAACTCCGCACGCAACTACAAATCAAAATGGTTGGGATGGTCGATATGGAAGCTTCGAGACATTGGATCGGCCGTTAAATCAAAACTTGGCATCACACGCTCCTTTGCTATTCAACAAAAACTAAACTCCCTTAATAAGAAACCTGTACCGCGACAAACGTTATCGAAAGAATTCATCGAACATCTACAGCTTGAATTCCGCGAAGACATTTTGCTTTTGCAAGAAGTGCTGGGAGTCAGCCTGGCAGATTGGTTGGCAAAACCTGCCAGCGCTGACCAAATTTAGATCTCATGGATGTCAACTCACCCATCTTTCCGATTTATTATCAGTCGTTGAAGCTGTCGACAAAACTGGTTCCTGGATCCTGGTTCAATCGGTTTTGGTTCCGCTATTTGCATTTCAAAAACAAAGCCAAAGGTCGCCGGCTAAACCTGAAGACTCCGACGACATTCAGTGATAAAATCGTTTGGCTGAAATTGTTTCATGAAATTGATCGACCCGAAGTGCTGGTTGACAAGCTCTTAGTCCGGCGACATGTCGAATCGATTCTAGGGGATGGTCACTTGATCCCACTGATCGGAGCTTGGCAGCATGCCGATGAAATCAACTTTGACGAACTCCCGAACCGATTCGTTGCCAAAGCCTCTCATGGATCGGGTTGGAACATTGTTTGTGAAGACAAAACAAAACTCGATCTCCAGCGGACTCGAAAAACACTCAACAAGTGGATGGGATTGAATTACTATTACTTCGGAAGAGAGAAACCTTACAGAAACTGCCCTCCCAGGATTGTCATCGAGAAGCACTTAAGCGACATTGCAGATACTGACATTAAAGACTTCAAATTCTATTGCTTCCATGGGCAGCCCAAGTTTGTGCAAATTGATGTCGATCGGTTTAGCAACCACAGACAAGCTTTTTACGATATGGACTGGCAGCAACATCGTTTCCATCAACTTTACCCCCGTTTTGAAGAGGCACTTGATCGTCCACCTCAATTCGAACAGATGATCAATATGGCCAAACGGCTGGCGGCAGACTTGCCTTTCGCAAGAATCGACTTGTTCAATCACGGTGGCCAACTTTTTTTTGGCGAGATCACATTTCATCCACACGGTGGATTCGCCCCCTTCTTCCCCGATGAGTACGACCATCTGCTGGGTAAGGAAATCCAACTGCCAATGACCAAAGGGCAATCGACATAGACTTGCCATCAAGAGTCAGTCGCAACGCAATCAAATCCAACAACCCAATGAGCACCATGCCAGTCACCAAATCGTCAGTTGCCATTAATCCAAAAATCGGAGTTCCGTTTGATGAACTCGTTACGCAAGGAGGTGACGATCGGTTGGAGCTCGCTGAAAATGGGCTCAACAAGTACAACGTTCGACCAACCGATTTTGAAACGGTTTTTAATCGCGCCAGCTGCACCTGTTCGCCATTCACACCCGAAGGCTACCGAGCGGCCGTCGATCTGTACCAAAAACTTGACCCTGATGTTTTCGATGAGACTCGTAAACAACAAACACAAACGATCAAAGAATTGATCAACTACGATGGTCGCAATCGCTTCCACGTCTTTTACGCGCCGTCGGGAAGTGATCTGTGTTATCTGCCATTGTTGTTTTCGAAACTGATCAATCCAGATCGCAACGTCTTCAACGTGATCACTTGCCCCGAAGAACTTGGTTCAGGAAGCATCTCAGCCTATTCCGGCAAATATTACTTCGAACGCAATCAAATGGGTGAACCGGTGCCCAAAGGCGAATCGCTCGGATCGCAGATCGTAATCGAAAATGAAAACTACGCAGCGCGAGCGGGCGACGGAACGATCATCAATCACTGGCCCAATATCCTGCAAAAGATTCATGAAAAGTATCACACGCATTCGGTTAACGCTAATCTGGTGATTGGCAGTAAGTCCGGAATTGAAAACAACATCACTTACGTTTCTCAAGCGCCCGAGAACGTTCTATGGACCATCGACTTGTGCCAGTTTCGCGCATCACGAGTCTTGATCAACGGACTGATCGGCATGAATTGCCTGGTCATGTTGACCGGTTCAAAATTCTATCAAAGCCCACCGTTCTGCGCCGTTTTGTTGGTTCCCAAAACGATCACCAAACACTTTGGTCTAGGGAATAAGAATCTTTTATCGCCGTTTTCGACAATCTTTTCACGACACGACGTCCCCGAGAAGTTTTCTTCACTTCGTGAACACTTACCGGACTATCGCAATTACGGATTACTGTTGAGATGGGAGGCGGCGCTGACTGAGATGGTCGCCACTTCCAGGCTCGATTCATTCGACCTTAGTGACACGATTCAAAAATGGAATCGACACGTTGTCGAAAGATTGGGACGCAGCAAGAACTTCAAGATGATGCCCGACCAACAAGTCACCAACAACTCTATCGTCTCATTCCGTGTGCTCGATGACGACGGCCGCTTCCTTTCCCACAATGAACTCAGGACGTTGTACCAGAAAGTTTGCCAACGAGATGATTTACCGCTTGGCAAGTATTGTCGAGCACTCTTCGGGCAACCTGTAAAGTACGGCGATCGTTCGTTTATCCGAATGGCATTAGGTTCGGCTGGGTTACGAGATTTCGTCGACAATGGACTCGACTTCGACAACGACGATGCATTGATCGACATTTTGGAAGAAACCGTTAAGTCTTTTTAATGGAGACAATTTCAAAAAATCAAATTCAAACCGTCTGGCAGCGGGCTTGCGCCGACGGCTTGATCGACACCCAGGATTCGGCGGTGATCTTCCTGAACCTGTCGGTGATTCAAGATCGCGTATCACGTATCGCCCGCAGTTTTCCTGAGGACTCGTTACACGCCGTCGCTATCAAGACGAACCCTTTGACCAGTGTTTTGAAATCACTGAACGAACTAGGTTGCGGACTGGAAGCGGCATCAATGCAAGAAGTTCACCTGGCGATTCACGCCGGCGCTGAACCTGAAAAAATCGTGTTCGATTCACCAGCGAAAACGGCTGGCGAAATTGATGAGCTACAAACCAACCACCCTGGACTACGAGTCAACTGTGATTCACTGGCCGAGTTGCAACGATTCAACAAATCCAAAACCGGTTTGAAACTTGGACTACGTATCAATCCGCTAATCACAAGTGATTCCATCGGATACATGAATGTGGGTGGTGCCAAATCAAAGTTTGGCGAGCCTATTTCGCATCGCCAACCGATTGTTGACGCATGCCTAAGCTGGCAAGACCTTGACTGTCTGCATATTCATATTGGATCTCAATTTTCAGATTTTCAACCAACCATCGATGCCGTAAATTCCGTAACCGAGTTAGCACAGGAGATCAATCAACAAGCGGGCCAGCAAAAAATTAAAGTACTAAATTTGGGCGGAGGCTTCCCAGTCAACTACAAACACGATGAAGACCCGTTTCACATCGAGCCCTTCGTGGCCACTTTGCGAGAAAAAGCCGCTGGTGCGTTTTCGGGCGAGTACAAAATTTTGACTGAGTTCGGACGCTATGTGCATGCCAACGCCGGTTGGTGCGTCTCGCGAATCGAATACATCAAACAAACTAGTTCCGTAACCAATCTGGTGACTCACGTAGGCGCGGACATGTTTCTTCGTGAATGTTACAACCCAGGTGATTGGCATCACGAGATGTTTGTCATGGGCGCGGATGGGTCCGTCAAAGCGAAAGCCGAAACACTGCCGTTCGATGTCGCAGGCCCGTTATGCTTTGGAGGCGACTTTGTTCGCAAGCAGGTATCACTGCAGCGTCCGCAAGTCGGTGACTGTTTGGTCATTCAGGATGTGGGGGCCAATACATTTTCGTTATGGTCGCGGCATTGCAGCCGCCCTTTTCCAAAAGTTGTTGCTTATCGCTGTGAGGGAACTGACAACCCGCCTTGTGACTTGCAAATCGCAAAAAAACGTGAGACGATTCAATCGATCCTCAACTTCTGGAGCTAACCAAATGACCACGTTCAAAACATTGTGCTTCACTCTAGCCATCGCACTTGGCTGTCTTTTCTCGTGCAACTTATCTGCACAGGGTGGTCCGGAAAACGTACTACTGGTCGTCAATTCGCAATCTGATTCGTCAAAGCTGTTAGCCAATCACTACATCGAATTGCGTAAAATTCCAAGCACGCACGTCGTCTATTTAGACAACGTGAAGTATCGCGAGTTTACGGATGAGGAGAACTTTCGCGAAACGGTTTTACAGCCGGCAATCGATGAAATTACGAACAGAAATTTAGGCACCTGTATCGACTACATTGTTTAC
Source organism: uncultured Pirellulaceae bacterium (assembly GCA_964543985.1). Taxonomy (GTDB): domain Bacteria; phylum Planctomycetota; class Planctomycetia; order Pirellulales; family Pirellulaceae; genus CAJQPP01. The sequence goes on from CAZJBW010000024.1 coordinate 26,999, forward strand.
TCCAGTGACATTCCGACAGCCATCAACATCATTGGGAGTCAAAAACGGTTGTTCGCGCAAGCGGAACAACAGGGACAAACGATCCCCGAAGGCAGCAAACGAATTTTTGGTTCCGTGGCATCTTGTACTTCATTGACCTATTTCGCGAAACAGGTGCTCGCCGACGATCCAACATTCATGACACCAACAGCCAATTTCTATATGCGAACTCGGACGGGACCTGGTCAATACCTGCCTACTCGTTCGTTTCATGCATCTGACCGATGGACTCCACAGGGCGAACTCACAGATGACCCCCGTCGAGGTCGCGGCTTTTACATTTCGACCATACTTTCGGTGACTCGTAATTGGGGTCTCAACGAACAGGACGCCGTCGCGGCTCTTGAAAACTCAGTGAGTGCGGACGGAAAACCACCTGAAGGCACCGTTTTCTTTACCGAAAACCCTGGTCCTCGTACGTCGCCTCGCAAACCATTTTTTGCGGAAACGATTGTTGAGCTAAACAAGCTTGGCATCAAGACACGCACGATTCGCGAAAAAGTTCCGCAAAACGCTGTGGTCGCGGGACTCGTAGCAGGTTTTGCGGAAGCGGACCTTGTAAAGTCAGGCAGCGAGTATTCGAAAGGTGTCATTTGTGACAACCTGACTAGCGTAGGCGGCAAGTTTATTGCCAAGAATCAACTCAAGTGCACCGAGTTTTTGAAATTTGGTGCTGCAGGGTCCAACGGGTGTGTGGCAGAACCGTTCAACATTCCTCAAAAGTTTCCGCACCCAATGATTCAAGTTCATTACGCTCGCGGCAGCACTTTGGGTGAAGCCTACTATCAGTCGATCCACTGTCCCTACCAAAACTTGATTGTGGGTGACCCGCTTTGTCGACCTTTTGGCACACCTCCTGAATTTTCAGTTTCAGGGATTCAGCCCGACCAACCAGTCAGTGGTGACATCCAACTGCAGCTCGCCTACACGGGAGAGGTTCCGGTCGGCAAGATTCACGTATACGTCGATGGCGTTCGCATAAAAGAGTTGTTTAAAGTCGAAACGATCGATTTGGATTCGCGCGAGCTTTCGGATGGTTTCCACGAGTTACGGGTGGTCGCGATTGCCGATGGACCGATCGAATTTAACACACGTAAAATCATCCCGATTGTGGTCAACAATAACGCAAATAGCGTGACCATTTCAACGACTTCGGGGCAAAGCGTCTTTGAATCCACTGACAATATCTCGATCGAAGTCCAAGCCAACTCGGGAAGTGTGACTCTATTAAATTCGGGGCGAGTCCTTGCCAGCTCGAAAAACAAGAAACACACTTTCAAAATTTCAGCCAGCGAATTGGGGCGTGGCCCAGTCCAACTTCAAGCAGTTACACGACTTGGGTCGGGCAATGTTTTTAGTGCACCACTAAAACTCCAAATCAACGGGGAATCTAGCAGAGTGGTACCGCAACCGGACATCATGCGACCTCGGAAACCAAAAAACAAAAAATAGTATCAACAGTCCCTCGTCCTTTCGCTTGACCGACACCTCAAAAAAAATACTGATCAATTGCCTTAGCGCTCGAAGTGGCGGAGCTATCAGCTATTTACGCAACGCAATTGGCCGAATTGTGGCTGTGGGCAATGCACGGAACGAGTCGCAATTTTTTGCTCTTTGCGACCGCCAGCAAAATTCGATCATCGATTGCGACCAGTCTCAGGTCTTGATTGGCGAGACGGATCAGCTGAGTGGTTTGAAGAGAAGTTTCTGGGAACGCAAGAATTTGCCTGACCTGGTTCAAGCTCACAAGTTCGACGTCGTGTTCACTCCCTATCAGGTTAGCAGCGTAAAATCTCAGGCGAAGTCCGTTCTAATGCTCCGAAATATGGAGCCCTTCTTTTTTCATCGATACCGCTACTCGTGGAAAACTCGCCTACGAAACGCAGTATTGAAACGATCCACAATTCGCTCGGTCAAATCCGCTGATCACGTGATTGCCGTATCAGATTTTGCCCAAATGCAGTTAGTCGACAAACTAGCAATTCCGCCCGACAATGTGACGCGTATCTATCATGGACGAGATTTATTTTTTGCGGAAACAGCATCTGATGAATCCACCATCAAAGAAACGGTTGGCTTCGACCTGATCCAAACTCCTTACTTGTTAACTTGTGGTTCATTGTTGCCTTACCGTCGCTGTGAGGACGTGATTAGCGCCTTCCACGAAATACCCAATATCCAGTCAAAAAATTTAAAGTTGATAGTTGCCGGAGACGGTCGAGATGACCGATACAAGAAAAAATTGCACGGGCTGGTAAGTGAATTAGACCTGCAAAAACAAGTCGTTTTCACCGGTCATGTGACGAAGCAAATCATTCGATCACTTTACCAGCATGCAGAACTGGTGATTCTGGCGACTGAAATCGAAGCATGTCCAAACATTGCCATCGAATGCATGTCGTCAGGGGCCGCAATACTGGCCAGTGACAGTTTGCCATTGCCGGAAATTATTGGCAAATCCAACGCTCGCTTTTTCCAAGCCCGCAACGTTTCGCAATTAGCTACTGAAATTTGTGAACTCCTTGAAAACTCAAATGAAACCCAACAATTGAAACTGGCAGCCCGCCAGCAAGCTAACGCGTATTGTTGGGAAAAATGTGCAGAATCCACGGTCCAATTGTTAGAAAAAATCTGATTACTGATGGTTGATTACACCAAAGAACCACTCTGGTTCAAAGTCAAAAAAGTAGGACGGTACGTTCGTTTGTACGGAGTCAAGCGAACGCTTGGCAAAGTTCGCGGCCAGTACCACATGAAGAAAACTTACGACTCCCATCCGCAACTAAAGGGCAACCCTGCTGGACGAGTCGGTTTGTTGGGAAGTGGCAATTTTGCCTACAGCGCGATCGCGTACTACCTGAAAAAGAACTACGGAAACGTCATTCGCGCCGCGATGGACATCGACATCAATCGGGCAATCTCGCTGGCCGAAAGATACAACCTTGAATACTACACCGACGACGCTAACAAAATCATTGAAGACCCAGATATCGATTTGGTCTACATCGCGTCCAATCATGCAACCCACGCCGAGTACGCGATCGAATGCCTGAAACGGGACAAGTGTGTGCATATCGAAAAGCCACACATTGTTCGACCTGACCAACTAGAAAGGCTGTGCGAGGCGATGAGCCAGTCGAAGGGAACGGTTGGCTTGGGGTTCAATCGACCAAACAGCAAAATTGGCCGCTTGATCAAGCAACATTTGCATGAACAGGAAGGGGCCATGATGCTGAATTGGTTCGTTGCTGGCCACGAGATCGATCCGGATCACTGGTACTTTCACGAACAAGAAGGTGGACGAATCCTCGGCAATCTTTGTCACTGGACTGACTTCATCTTCCAGATGGTCCCCGAAGAAAATCGCTACCCAATTGAAATCAACCCGACCCGAGCCGAGCGTTCCGACTGTGACATTGCCGTTAGCTATGTGTTCGGAGATGGTTCCATTGCGATCATCACATTTTCAGCAAAGGGTCACACATTTGAAGGAGTTCGCGAGAGTTTTTCGGCGCACCGAGGTAATGCTTTGATGGCCATGTCTGATTTTAAGACGCTGACGGTCGAGATCATCGATAAGAAGATCAAGTGCTCGCCTTTCTACCGTGACCATGGGCATAGTGGCGCGATTGAGTTTTCCTACAACGCCGCTCAAGGCAAGCACCCTGGTTGCTCAACTAAGTACGTCTGGGAAACTGGCGAACTGTTTTTGAAGACCAAGGAAGCTCTCGAAAAACATCAAAAGATTGTCGTCCAGCCATTCGAAGAAACGGACTTTGGTCGTCAGATGGCAAAGACTCGTCAGCCAGTGACCAATTAACTTTTTGTCGTTCAGATTCTGAATCTCTAAAAAAAGTCAATGAAACAAATTTTGCAAAACCTTGGGAACGGCGAAACGATGTTAGCCGAAGTTCCCTGCCCGCGCCGCGGCAGCGGTTGTGTTTTGGCGCGAACTTCGCACACGCTGGTCTCTCTGGGCACCGAAAAGATGCTCATCGATTTTGGCAAAGGCAACTTACTGGCGAAAGCCCGTTCGCAACCAGACAAGGTCAAGCAGGTGCTACAAAAGATCCGCACCGACGGACTGAAAACGACTGTCGAAGCCGTTCGCGCAAAATTGGATACGCCAATCCCGTTGGGCTATTGCAATGTTGCCAAAGTGATCGAATCTGACAAAACGAGTCGCTTTCAAAATGGTGATCGCATTGTCAGTAACGGCCCACACGCCGAAATGGTTTCGGTTGGTGAAAATCTAGTCGCCAAAATTCCAGAAAACGTAACGGATCAACAAGCGGCATTTGTCGTCGTGGCAGCGATCGGGTTACAAGGCATTCGTCTTGCGCAACCAACGCTCGGGGAACGATTTGTCGTTTCAGGTCTCGGGTTGATTGGCTTACTTACCGTACAAATGCTACGCGCCCAAGGGTGCCAAGTTCTGGGCATCGACTTTGATGAAAACAAATTAGCACTCGCGGAAAAGTACGGCGCAGAAACGGTCAATCTTTCCAAAGGACAAGATCCCGTTTCAGCGGCAGACGCATGGACATCAGGGACGGGTGTCGACGGTGTGATCATCACGGCTGCCACGAAAAGCAACGATCTGATCCATCAAGCTGCCACGATGTGTCGCAAACGCGGCCGCATCGTCTTGGTCGGCGTCATCGGATTGAATTTGCAGCGCGCCGATTTTTACGAAAAGGAACTCTCGTTCCAAGTTTCCTGTTCTTATGGGCCTGGACGCTACGAAAACAACTACGAAAAAAAGGGAATGGACTACCCGATCGGGTTCGTGCGCTGGACCGAGCAAAGGAACTTTGAAGCGGTTCTTTCTTTAATGTCCGAAGGCAAAATTGATGTCGAAGATTTAGTCACTCACAAGTTCTCTTTTGACGATGCCTTGCGAGGTTACGAATCGATCAACGAACCTGGTGCCCTAGGTATTCTTTTGGAGTACCCTTCGCCATCGCCTGAATCAGACGAGTTAAAACGTCAAATATCGATCGCAGAAAATGAGACGAAAGCCAAACAAGGAAAAATCGGAGTCTCGTTTATTGGAGCCGGCGGTTTCACGACTCGCATGCTGCTTCCTCTGCTACCCAGCGACAATGTCTACCGCAAATCCATCGTCAGCAGCACGGGAGTTTCAGCGGCGTATGCGGCCAAAAAATTTGGGTTCAAAGAAGTCAGTAGCGATTCCGATGCCGTGCTTGCTGATTTCGAAACGGATGCTGTTTTCATTACTACCCCGCACAACAGTCATGCCAGGATGGTTGTTCAAGGTTTACAAGCAGGTAAACACGTTTTCGTTGAGAAACCATTGGCGATGGACCACGACGAACTGGACTCGGTGAAACAGGCCATGCAATCCAACCAAGACTCGTGCTTAATGGTGGGTTTTAATCGACGCTTTTCGCCTCACTCGGTAAAACTAAAGAAATGGCTAGGTGCTTGTGGTGGCTGCAAAGCAATTCTTATCACCGTAAATGCAGGTGCGATCCCTGCCGACCACTGGACCCAAGACCTGGAAGTTGGTGGCGGCAGAATCATTGGCGAGGCCTGTCACTTTATCGACTTGGCTCGTTTTTTTGCGGACTCTCCGATCGCTTCCGTAGCCGCTCAACCGATGGCTGGCGCAGGCCGCTTGGGTGACTGTGTATCGATCCAATTAGGATTTGAAGATGGTTCAATGGCTACGGTGATTTACCTGGCCAATGGCAGTAAGGATTTCCCAAAGGAACGAATCGAGATTTTTGCAGACGGAAAAATTCTTGTCTGTGACAACTTCCGCGTCAGCAAACACCTGGCTGCCAAACGAAATTTCAAAACCAAAGGTCAAGACAAAGGCCACGCCAATGAACTGCAAGCATTCATCGACTGCATCGGTGCGGGCAAGTCATGGCCAATCCCCGGTGACCAGTTGGTCGAAGTATCTGCAGCGACTATTGATGCCGCTATTCAAACTCAGCAAACCCTCGCAAAATTGTCGTAGTCGATCGAGTTCCGCTTGAACTATAGGAATACACGAGCATGCTAAATTTTCTTCGTCGACTTTTTGGCGGCCAACCCAATTCGAACGAAGTGAAAAAAACTCACGTGCAACCACCAAGCACCGTAGAGCCCAAAGCGTCATCCCAACCACCCAAAGATCTGCGACTCTCGCAGCCTAAGCAAATTTCGATCGGATCAACTACACAGGAAGCACTCAAAAGCACAAACGGCCTGTTTCAATTGACGAATCGAATTGAGAACGTCGTAGGTCTCGAAGAAGACGGGCCTGGCAGTGAATTAGCTTTAGCAAAAGACGAGTCGTTGCTAATCGCCTTGACGGAACTTGGAACGATCGTCGTTTTTGACCGAGAAACGAATTTGGAATTGGCCAGGACAAGAATCGATGGAGGAATGGTTGTTGCCAACAACGGTCGCCATCTGGTTTCTTGTTGTGAATCAAAAGAAGGAGGCGTTATTCGCGTGCATCGATTGCCGGACCTTTCCATTTCCAAAGAGATCCCAATCTCCAAGTTCAATTACAATCTGGCAGCGATTGATCAAGACTTGATAATCGCTGCTTGGGATGGCATCCAAATCGTTAATCTTCTGACCTGTCGCGTAGAACATTCAATCGGCGATCCTGATGAAAATCCTTGGACGGTGGAAGCAAGCGTTTTCCAACCGCGTCTATACGCGGGCAGCACGAAACTGATGGTTTGGGATATCGAATCTACGCCCCAACCAGTGGAATTCATTAATCACCAAGGCTTCGTGTACACGATTAGCGAATCTGAAAGTTTCATTGCTACCGGCACCAGCCAAGGAGAACTTCGGGTATTTGGTCGAGAAGACTTAGGCTTGCGCAAACAAATATCCATCCAAGAAAATGATAGCCCGGTGGCTGTTTGGAATGTAAAGGTTTTGGAAGCCCAGGGAGAACTCATCGTCCATGCTGGGGAACAGTTGCTGCAAGTGTTGGACCTAGAAACACTTGAAGTGAAAGACTCACTATTTGGCCACAAGTTCGCCGAAGCGATGACTGTCAGCAACAACGGCCAAAACATTATCACAGGCTGCTGGCAGCATACGATCGAAACCTGGAGCCGTATCGATTAAACGCTGTTTTGAATTCGACTTTCGCGAATCGCGTTTGTTTGATGATGAGATTCTTACAGACGGCAATCGCCACGAGAAATTGAGCCACTAACTGTGCGAATCGTTTTTTTCAGTCATTACTTCCCGCCCGAAGGCAACGCGCCGGCGACTCGGACCTACGACCATTGTTTGCGTTGGGTGCAGTCTGGGCACGATGTCACCGTCGTTACTTGCGCGCCCAATGTTCCCAACGGTGTCGTATACGATGGTTACAAAAACAGGGTGTGGCCGCAGAAAGAAGAGGTCGATGGGATCAAGGTCGTACGAACCTGGACTTACGTCGCCGCCAATGCGGGTGGAGCCAAACGGATCCTAAATTATGTGTCGTACATGGTTTCTGCAATTTTCGCCTTCTTGTTTTTCTGTCGTCGTCCTCAAGTCATTGTGGCGACATCGCCGCAATTCTTCTGCGGCTGGGCAGGTGTTGTCTGCAGCTACCTAAAGTGGACTCGGTTTGTCTTAGAGATTCGAGACATTTGGCCAGAATCGATCGTGACCGTTGGTGCCATGAAAAAGGGAATGGCAACACGTGTTCTTGAATTCCTGGAAAAGTGGATGTATCGCAGCGCCAACCATATCGTGACGGTCGGCGAAGGATACAAAAACAACATTTCGCAAAAGGTAAATGTCGGTGAGCGCATTAGCGTCGTAACCAACGGCGTCGATTCCGACCAATTTCAGCCTCGCAGCAAAGACCAAGCGTTCTTAAAAGACCACGAGCTAACTGACAAATTTGTGTGCTCGTATGTCGGAACCATCGGCATGGCTCATGGGTTGGAGGTGACCATCAACGCGGCCAAACTGCTGAAGCAACAGGGCCGAGACGACATTACCTTTTGCTTGGTTGGCGATGGTGCACGACGTTCGGCACTCGAAAAACTAGTCCAAGAAAACGATGTCGCCAACCTTGTAAAATTTGCTGGGCGACTGCCTAAGTCAGAAATGCCCTGCGTGCTTGCTAGTTCCGATTGCTTGTTGATACACCTGAAAAAGACCGACCTTTTTGAAACGGTGATCCCGTCCAAAATCTTCGAAGCGATGGCGATGCAACGGCCGATCATCATGGGCGTGCGTGGCGAGTCCGCCGATATTGTGCGGCGCAGTGGTTCTGGAATTGACATGGAACCTGATAACGCAGCAGATTTAGCGAAGGCGGTCATTAAATTAAAAGACGATAGCGATCTCTATCAAAAACTGTGCCAAGAAGGTCGACGATTTGCCGACGAGAACTATTCGCGTGACGTCTTGGCAGGCCGCATGCGAGAAGTTTTGGAAGCCGTCGCCACAAAGAATCCGGTTCCGAAAGTCGACTCGAACTAGTTACTTGCCAGCCCAAATTTGATGCAAACCGAAACAACGGAACTAGAACGACTGGCCAATCAACAGGCCACCCAATCTCAAGGAGCCTCGGCAAAAATAAGCCAAGCGTTCCAGATTGCCACCCACTATCGTTGGTCACAAATTGCCAGACGACTGACCTCAACGGTCAAAAACAAGGTCATTGGTAAACGTGTCGTTGGTGAAATCTCGACTGCGGACATCAACGGTTTTCAAAACACGCAGATCGTCAAGAGTGTAGCGACTGCGATCATTGATTCGTATCAACAGCACCTCAGTCATCATCGCAACGACCTGCAACGCGGCCAACTGAACCTATTAAACGAGCCCAAGGATTTAGGCTGGCCCTTCAATTGGCGGTCTGTCATCGGATCAAGTACTCACCTATGGCGATTCCAATTGCAGTATCACGAGTACCTGTTGTCATGGTTGGCTGATCACCCAAAAGACAATCAGTTAGCTTGGCAAGTCGTCGAAGACTGGATTCAACAACACGCACCCGAAGCGACCGTTCGCAACGACGATTCTTGGCATCCTTATTGCATTTCACGACGGTTGCCCGTTTGGATTTGGATGTTTGCTGCGAATTCACCTCCTGAGCATCTTGGCAAGCGAATCGAAAACAGCATGGCTCAACAGGCGATGTACTTGCGACAAAATCTTGAACTCGATCTTCGCGGCAACCATCTTTTCGAAAACCTGTCGACTCTGGCCTTGGTCGCATTCACATTGTGGAAAAACCCGACCCTGCTGTTTGATAAACATTGCCAATCGCTTTTACGACGGGAATTGCAAACACAAGTGCTTGAGACTGGTGAACATTTTGAGCGTTCGCCAATGTATCACTGCCAAATTTTGGGAAACATCTTGAAGATGATCGCGGTGATCCGTAGCGCCGACGCCGAGCCAGTTTTGTTAGTCGATTTGCAACGTGCTGCCGAATCAATGGCCGGTTGGTTGCAAACGGTTTTACACCCGGACGGCGAGATTCCTTTGTTTGGAGATTCGGGGTTTGGAGAAGCACCCAGTGTTTCACTTTTACAAAACCTGGCTGGCCAAGTCGGGATCGATCTATCAATCGAACATCCCAAGGACTCGTCAGACTATTGGCCTTATCGCAGTAGCACCGACTCGAATGCCGATTTTCTGTTGTTTGATCGAGGCGAGATTTGCCCTCGCCAGCTACCGGCTCATGGCCATTGCGACTTGCTGGGCTTCGAAGCATCGGTGGCTGGTAAGCGTTGGTTTGTAGATTCAGGCAATTTCGATTACGAAGGAGGCCCGATGCGTCAATACTGTCGCTCGTCGATGGCTCATAACGTGATCACGGTCGAGGGTCAAAATCAATGCGAAATTTGGTCTAAGTTTCGCATGGGGCGGCGTGGAACAGTATTAAAAACGGACGATGGAATTGATGCCGGCTCAGGTTTCCGCTGGGCCTCGGCCTGGCACGATGCCTATCGAAAACAAGGGTTTCCGCAGGTTGGCAGAATGCTGGCGGTCAATGACGATACCGAGAATCCAACCTGGATTTGCATCGATTGCTTGAAGACTAGCAAGGGCAGGGCAGCCAACTCCGATAGACAAAAAGTGCCAATTGGTTATCTTCATCTTGCCCCGTCGCTCGCAGCAACCGAAGATCCAAACGGTTTTTTGTTGTCGGATGGCCAGAGCCAACGTCGGTTAATCTTTTTCGGAACAGATAAAGTTCAATTGATGGAAGGTTGGTACTGCCCCGCCTTTGGTGTACGAGAAAGATCGCAGGTGCTGGTCTATCAGTGCAAACATTCCCACAGCCAACCCAACTCGCCATGCACGTTAGGCTGGGTCTTGCACAACGACCTGGCTAACCCTCCTGAAGTCGTAAGCAGCCAACAATCCATCCAGATCCAGTTCCCTGAACACTCCGAACCGTTTATTTGGAATTTATAAAATGCGAATTGCCTGCATCGTAGGTGCCCGTCCAAACTTCATGAAGATTGCTCCCATTTTGCGAGCCATCAAAAATCACGAGAATTTGCAACCGATACTAATCCACACCGGACAACACTACGACAAAAACCTCTCGGACATTTTTTTTGAAGAGTTGGGAATCGATCGTCCTGACATCTCCTTGGGAATCGGATCGGGCACCCATGCCAAACAGACTGCTGACGTGATGGTGGCCATCGAAAATGTGTTACTGGAAGCGAAAGAAAAAGGCGAGCCAATTGAACGCATGGTCGTTGTTGGAGATGTCAATTCAACGGTTGCTGCAGCAATTGCAGCCGTGAAACTGCACGTCCCCGTCGCTCATGTTGAGGCTGGCTTGCGAAGTTTTGACCGTCAAATGCCGGAAGAGATCAATCGGATATTGACGGACGGCATTTGCGACATGTTGTTGGTTTCCGAACCGTCAGGCATGGTCAACCTCAAGCAGGAAGGACACTCCAACGATCGGTTGCACCTGGTTGGAAACGTCATGATCGACACCTTGTTGACGCAGGTTGAAAGCGCTCGACAGAAAGACACGTTGTCGCGGTTAAATCTACAACCAGGAACTTATGGCGTCGTCACACTTCACCGCCCATCCAACGTGGATCATTTCGATGTCTTGAAAGGGCTGGTTGACGTCTTAATGGAAATCTCGACAGAGATGCCGTTTGCCTTTCCCATCCACCCTCGCACCTCAGTCCGCTTAAAAGAATTTGATCTATTCGATCAGTTCAATGCTTGCCCAAACATCAATTGCCTGGATCCGTTGGGCTATAAAGACTTCTTGTGTTTGACTTCCCAGGCCAAAGTAATCGTCACTGATTCAGGTGGATTGCAGGAAGAGTCAACAGCGTTGGGGGTTCCGTGTTTGACGATGCGAGACAACACGGAACGACCGATTACCGTTGACGAAGGAACAAGCACGCTCATTGGCAACTCAGCCGCCCTGTTGAAGACGAAGCTACAAGAAGTACTTAGCGGTGCCTACAAACAAGGAAAGTGCCCAGAGCTGTGGGACGGCAAAGCGGCCGAAAGAATCGCTAAAATACTATCGAAAAAAGCAGCCTAAAATCAAAATCTGTATACGAATTCCAGAGCCTTAGATATCATGTTTTCTTTGGCCTCAATCCACTCAAATTTACTGTTGAAGTCTCATGTCAGAAGTCTTAGTCGAAGCCGCCACTCAACTTAAAGAAAAAATCCAGTCAAAGCAGGCACTCGTCGGTGTTATCGGCTTGGGTTATGTTGGGCTCCCTCTTATTGATGCCTTTGTGGCTAAAGATTTTCCGGCCCTTGGGTTCGATGTTGACCAGAAAAAGACTGACGCTTTGAACAGCGGACAGTCTTACATCGCCCACATCAACTCATCAAAAATCAAATCCTGGCTGGACAAGCAAAAGTTCGAAGCAACTTGCGATTTGAAACGACTGAGTGAACCTGATGTGATTTTAATTTGTGTGCCGACGCCACTTAGCGACAGTCGGGACCCGGACTTGACATACGTTGAAGCGTCGACAGAGGCCATTGCGGCCCAGTTGCGACCAGGACAATTGGTCGTCTTGGAAAGCACAACCTATCCCGGCACAACCAAAGACGTGATGTTGCCGATCCTTGAAAAGTCAGGGTTGAAGGCCGGCAAAGACTTCTTTGTCGCTTACAGTCCTGAACGAGAAGATCCGGGCAATCCAAACTTTACAGCAGACACCATCCCCAAAGTGGTTGGCGGCATCTGCTCCACAAGCCTTAACTTGGCTACAGAACTTTATGATCAGGCCGTCACTGCTACGATCCCTGTGTCCAGTTGCGAAGTCGCCGAGGCCTGCAAAATTCTTGAGAACACTTATCGCAGCATCAACATTGCGATGGTCAATGAGTTAAAAGTATTGTTCCAGGGCATCGGCATCGACGTCTGGGAAGTTATCGATGCTGCCAAAACGAAACCGTTCGGGTTCCAAGCGTTCTACCCCGGACCTGGCTTGGGTGGTCACTGCATACCGATCGATCCGTTCTATCTCAGTTGGATTGCTCGCAAGCATGAAATGTCGACGAAGTTTATTGAGCTGGCCGGCGAAGTTAATACCAGCATGCCAACTTATGTGATCCATCGATTAACGGAAGCACTTAACGATGCTGGAAAACCGATCAAGAACAGCAAAATCGGAATCCTGGGTGTCGCCTACAAAAAAGATGTGGATGACCCGCGGGAAAGCCCCTCCTTCAAGCTAATGGAGCTTTTGCAAGAACGCGGTGCAGAACTTAGTTACAGCGATCCGCACATTCCCAAACTGCCAAATATGCGTCATTTCGAAGTGCCGGATTTAAGCAACAACGATCTGACACCAGAGTATCTGGGATCGTTGGATTGTGCCTTGATTGCCACCGACCACACTGCCTTCGACTTCGACTTCATCGTCAAGCATTCGAATCTAGTCGTGGACACTCGCAATGCCACGAAAAACGTCAAAGAAGGCCGGCAGAAGATCTGGAAGGCGTAACAGCTCGACTCAATCACATGCGAAAGTTCTGGGCTGCTTTTGGGGACCGATCTCACAGTCGTCCTCAACCACATACAGACCGAACTTTCGATTCTTTTTAAGCCGCCCAGGTACTAGTCGATCACCAGGCCTGTTGGCCTTTGATTATCTGTGCACCCATGCATACGGTTGGTTTTTGGATCGATCAACAGCTGTTTTACAGCAGCCATATGACCGTTCGTTTCATAAGGCACACTCAATTCCCCTAAAATTGTTGTGTCAATCTCGTTGGAAGCCCACCGGAGCTGCAGTCTGACGGGGCTCGAAAAGCGCCCCTCTTTTTGGGCACCAAGTTCTATTGCCTAGATCCCTGCCAAATACGATCATAGAAGCAACCAAACCTACAACAGCTAGCATTTTTGCCCCATGGCCACAATTTCCTCTCCAACGTCGAACGAACAATTCTCAGAAGTCTCAAAGGGATTCTTAGGGTCGAAATCCATATTTCTTCCTTACATCATCGCGATCATCGCGCAAGCCCCTTTGCTACTCTGGTACTTTTCCAAATTGTGGCGCCAACCTCACTACCAGTTTTTTCCGTTTGCTCTTTTGATGGTTGGGGTCTACGCCTACCTAAGATGGCCACGGAATATTTCCCAACCATTTATTGAACGAAAAAGCAGCAAGATCCTATTTTGGGTAGGGGTTGTTTTTGGAATCGCGGGGGCGCTATTTGCTCACGATTGGTTTTGCGCCGCAAGCTTGGTTGCTTTGTTAACCAGCTTGTTCGCTATGACTCGCGATGGTGAAGAGCACGGCAAGACGCTGTTTGTGTTGGGCCTGCCATTGCTTTCGATACTAATGCTTCCCAACAACTATGACCGATCTTTAATTACATTTTTGCAGCATTGTAGTGCCGACGTTAGCAGCAGCTACCTGGACCTTCTGAACTTCAAACACTACTCGCCAGGGACGACACTGAACTTCCCTGCGAGAAACTACGATGTTGAGCGAGCCTGTAGTGGCGTTCAGTCTTTCTTTCTGCTGATGTTCTGCGCAACGTGGATGATCGTGTCGTTGCGTCGTCACTGGTTCCGAGGAATCCTGTTGTTGTTGGCCGCTGGCTTCTGGGCCGTGTTTATGAACTCGATCAGAATTTTAGCAATTCCAATCGCCGATATCATGTTCGGAATCGACATTGGTAGTGGATTGGCACACGACATTCTTGGCTATACCGCCATGCTGATTGCGATTGGGTTAATTCTCAGTACTGACCAACTTTTAGAATTCTTGTTCGGTCGAAATCAAACTGTCGAAGACGAACGACAAGCAAACTGGTTTCAACGTAAAGTCCTGCGAAAGTCGTCAACACCAAGGCCAGAAGAAACCTTAGACAAACGAACTCCTGTCGGCAGTTGGTTTCGCACTTCGACCATGATTGGTGCCGTTGTCTTGTGTGGATTTGGCATTCTACAATTCAGTGATTTTGCTCGTTCCATGGGGCAATCCAATCTTCAGATTCGGGTCTTTAGTAGTAATGTGATAATTGACCTGGAGGACGAAGCGATGCCAACTGAAATCAAATCTCAGGGGGAAGAGGTCACATTCCACTGGACGAAATTAAAATACGATCGAAAGGATCGAACACGTGGCAGTGACTTCGGGCAGCGATCCGATTCATGGTTTTACCGTTCGCGAAATTCGGCATCTAGACTCGCCTGCCAAGCTTCTTTGGATCAAACATTTCCAGGCTGGCATGAATTGACCGCATGTTACCTTAGTAAAGGATGGACGATTAAGCCTGGGGCACGTGTCAAGAAGGAAGCCACGTTGACCACCGAGGATGGTGACGAGCTAAAGTGGTCCTACATCGAGGTAGAAATGGTTCAACCCATTACTAGCCAACAAGCTCTATTGTTGTTCAGTTTCACTGATGCCGCTGGTGTTCCATTCGACGCACCGATCGAGTGGGGAAAGTTAAGGTACTACTACGAGGCAGCCAAAAACCGCCTGCTTCATAGCGTTCGCGCAAAGCTGTTCCGCGGCGAAGCCTACCAAATGCAAGTTTTTGCTGTGGGACCCACTGAATTTTCGTCACTCCAAAAAGAAGAGATCCGCAGCCAGTACCTACAAATTCGTTCGGAGATGCGAAATGCAGTCTTGAAGTATGGTGACGAAGACTTTAGCGGCGCAAGCAGTGAGGATCAGGAAAGCTCTTCCGAAAACTCCGAAAATTAGTTCCGCGCTGTCTGGATATTAGGTTTTGATGGTGGTTCAATTTCGAACCCACGTTGTTTTCATCTATAATTGGCGTCGCTACCACCGACCTATCCACAGCCTTAGCTAGACTGTTTGCGAAATTCATGATCAACACTTCGACTGGTAAGAATGTCCAAGAATTTCGCTCGTCTGATGACAAACATTTGGCAGAACACGAAACACGTCGCGTTCTTTTGCCCCATCTGCTGTTGATCGCGACCCAATTGCCACTGGTCGCCATTTACTTGTGGGGACTGTGGATTGAAAGAACTCACTACGTCTGGATGCCCTTGGCATTTGTGGCGACCGCAGGCTTTCTTTTCTTAAGATGGCCGCGTGCAGAAGAGCCAGCTTTTTTCCCAAGCTACAAATCCGATTTCTTTCTGATCTGCGGTATCATTTTATCCGTATTGGCAACCTTTCTACTGTCACCCTGGTTCGGTTTCGCCAGCTTCCTGTGTTTGTTTGCCAGTTTATTGGCACGGACCAATGACCGAGGTATTTTCGGTACGTTGACTCCGGCGTTGGCTCCTCTGGTTGTTCTACTACATCCGCCGCTGGCAATCGATTTCGATACGGTCAATGGTGATTTTGAATTGATGTCGTTTATTGACGTTAGCGCAACGCGGATCGCAAGTGGATCTTTGGACATTTTGCAATACGTTCACAATGTTTCGGGTACCCGCATGGAATTACCCGTTGGCGTATTCGACGCGACAACACTTGGGAATTCGAGTCACTCCGTTTTCACACTGCTGATTTTTACGGGGGTCTATATCGCTTGGTTACGACGTCCATTGTTTCGTGCCGCCATGTTGTTGGTCGCCGCCTGTTTTTGGTTTATCTCGGCAGAAGCTATCGAGTTATTGTTTTGCTCCATTGCGCAATCGAGCTTTGAAAAAGATTACTACTCGCCAGGATCGTCAGGAACGCTGCAATTGCAAGGTTTTTTGGGGGCAGCTGCCATGACGCTCCTGTCCGATCGCCTGATCGCGTTCCTTTTCGGGCCAGTCGATATTTCAGCGATTGACCAAGACGTCTCCTATCAAGACATGATCTGCAAGTTTTGGAATCGAGCGATATCGGGGATCACTTCACCAATTATAGATGTCAACATTAAGAAAGAAGTCGCTTGGGCCAAACGGCGAAACAGCAACCCACCGGCCAACACCATTCGTTTCGTTTGGATGACGACAATCGGGCTTGCTGTCCTGGCAGCTCTTTCAACCATAGGCATCTTAAGCGCTTGGAACAAATCAAAAGACAATCAATTAAAATCTCTTACTTCAGACCAAGGGATTACAGCGACGGCGTTTCCAAACAATCTTGACGGCTTCCAGCAAGTCAGCTTCGAAAACGTTACGGCAAATCCATCAACACCCTTTGATGATATTAAGAACCAATGGATCTATCGCGATTCCGATGGCACTGAGTATCAAGTCAATGTGCTGCATACCTTCACCGGCTGGCATGACTATCAATTGAGACAGCGCAGTTTCGATTGGAAACTGAATGAAACTCCATTGGATGAAGAATTCGAACTGGATGATGGCCAGATCCCCTATCGTCAACTCAGCTACCGAAACAATTTTCACGAATTCCGCACTTTGTACTACTGTCAGTTTGATGGTTTTGGTGAAGCATTTGCTCCCCCCAAAACTTGGCGATCGTTTTCCGCATTTAGTGGCCGTCTGTTTAGCCGACTTGGCAATCGCACCCGTCCCAGATTGTTTTCCAACCATTCGATGGTCGTGGCTGTTACGCTAGATTCTATTGGACCGCATACTCAAGAATCCACGGTGCTGACTGGCAAGCTTTTCCAAGCGGTGACGAAGCACTTGAGCAAATCGATTAAGTCAGGCAGTTTTACCGAAACCCTTTAAGTTGCTTGATGATTGAATCACAGTCATTCGCTCGTGCAGGTTTGCTTGGTAACCCATCAGATGGCTATCACGGCAAGACGATTGCATTTTCGGTACGCAATTTTTTCGCTCAGGTACGGCTGGTCGAATCACCTCAACTTTCCATCGAACCGCTGCCCGAAGACGCGCTGCCCACCTATGCATCCACTCTGGAATTCATGCAACAAGTCGAACGATTCGGCTACCATGGCAGTCTGCGTTTGGTGAAAGCGTCGATCAAGACATTTTTTTCATGGTGCCAACAATATCGGGCAGGGATTCATGATCGCTCGTTCACTCTGCAGTACTCAACGAATATTCCACGCAGTGTTGGGATGGCCGGATCCAGCGCGATCATTACCGCCATACTGAAAGCTTTGAATCGATTCTATGAAGCCAACATTTCACCTCAGGCCTTAGCCTCGATGGCCTTACAGGTTGAACATCAAGAACTTGGCATCGCGGCTGGCCTGATGGATCGAGTCATACAGATGCTGGACGATGTCGTTTTTATGGACTTTGACCAAACGAAAATCACGTCGGAAACAGGTTACGAGATCGGGCATTACGAAACTTTGAGTAAAAGCGCATTGGAAGAGAAGCTCTATTTAGCGTGGGCCAACCAGGCTGCAGAGCCAACAGAGGTTCTTCACAACCGACTGAAAGAACGATTCATGGCCGGTGACCAAGATGTTGTCACGGCAATGGGTAAGTTTGCTGAATTTGCAGAACAGGGCCGCGAGGCGTTGAGGTCTAACGACCTGGAAACGCTAAATCGTTTGATCGACGCCAACTTTGATCTGCGCACCAGCATTTGCCAACTACCTGAACTGCACCATCAAATGGTGACACTCGCACGACACGCCGGTGCCTCGGCAAAGTTCTGTGGTTCAGGCGGAGCCATCACAGGAATCGCCGCCGATCAAGTAACCTTTCAACGCGTCACTGATTCGCTGGCTGGAATTGGATGCCAGGTGATCCGGCCTATCATTCGCCGGACTTAAATTGTTCGGCAGCTTGCACGACTTGCAAAATCCGCCAGTCCATCCAGTGGCGGTCTAAATCTGCACCAGCCGGTCGCTTGGCCCAGTAACCCAAATGCCCCGCGCCTTGCGTCACCACCAACCGAACATTGCTGGGAATGGTCGTTTCCTGAAATATACGTATCGGAATGACTGGGTCCAATCGATCAGCAAGAACCAAGGTCGGCAATGTGATAGACGCTAGTCCCGGTGCCGAACTGGCTTGCTCATAGTAGTCTTGCAGGCTTGCAAATCCGCCAGCGGGTGCCGTGAACGTTCTATCAAATTGAGCCAGCGAATCAGGTCGATTCGGCAAACGAAAATCGATCATATCCGGGCGTGCCATCCGACGTTCCTTAAGCCTTTGCATAACCACGCGAGCGAAATACACGTCGTAGGCTCGCGAAACGCCGCGTTGCAAACCTGCAGAACAAGCCGCTAGATCAATTGGCGGAGCAACGGCAACCAACGAATCCACCGAGCAATTCGGCTTGGCAGTTTGACCAGCCCAATGCAACACGATATTGGCGCCCAATGAAAATCCGACCACCGTCAGCCGCATCGCAGGATGATTCGTGGCGATAAAGTCGATAGCGGCTTGCAAGTCTTCGGAACGCCCTGCGTGGTGGTGGTACCTGGCCAATGCGACTCCCGCACCTGACCCTCGAGCGTCCAAACGCCAAGCGTGATATCCCGCTTCGGACAAGCGACGCGCGTTGCGGGCCATGTATGTGCTGCCGTGACAGCCCGCCAAGCCGTGCAACATCAATACGTGCCGGTCCGAAGGCTTGCCGGGCGCATCGTGATGAAGGACCAAACGATCGTCCAGCGTTGTTGGGACCAAGTGTTGGATCGTTGTACCCGAGTCGCAACTGTCGCCCCCAATCGCTGCAGCAATCGTTTGCAAATTAGCCCCACTCAGCCGCAAGTTTTTCAGCCAACGAAACGTAGATTCGAATTCGGGAACTTCAAAAGAGAACAAAACAAAATCAACTTTGTCAAACCATCAAACGGCAATGACCAATTTTACGTGATAATGTTTCGCTCATTCAACAACTGAATAATTTTATTGACGCATGTTGTCGGATCGTCCACATCCGTGTTCAGCACCAGGTCGGGAGAATCGGGAGCCTCGTACTTCAAAAGAGCTTGATCTGTAATCTCTCGCTCACCAGCGTTTCGTTGCTTACATAATTCCGCCGGTGCATTCAGATGCACGACCAGGAAACGATCGCTTCCGACAACCTCAGCAGCTTTATTGCGGATGTCTTCACGCGGTGCGACCAGTGACAAAATGCTGATAAAACCGGACTCGTTAAACAAATTTGCGATCTCAGCACATCGTCGAACATTCTCGGAACGATTTTCAGCCGTGAAACCCAAGTCGCGACTGATTCCCATGCGGATGTTTTGTCCATCCAACACCACAGCGTTGCGGCCCTGTTCAAACAACATTCGCTCTAAACCGTATGCGGTCGTCGACTTACCGGAACCAGGTAACCCCGTTAACAATAACGTGGTGGGGGTTTGACCAAACCGCGCCGAACGTTCGTCCAGAGAAACTTTACTGTCCGACCCAACCAACGATTTACTCTGTGGATCCGAGTCCCAGTGATCTTTGCGTTTTTCGCTAGTATCGCGGTCCAAAATCATCCCGGCGCCGACAGTCTCGCACGAAATCCGATCGATAATAATGAAGGCGCCTGTCGACCGATTCTTTTTGTATTGATCAAATGTGATGGCCTCGGAAAGTGAAATGTTCACTCGGCCAATCTCATTCAACTTCAAAGTTGGGACTTCTTCACTACGCATCGTGTTAACGTTAATTCGGTAACGTAGCGTGTTGATATTGCCGGGCACCTGCTTGGTCGTTTGTTTGATCAAGTATTGCTTGCCTGGCATTAATGGCTCATCCGACATCCACACGATAGTGGCATCAAATTTTTGCTCCAGCTTGGGAATGTTACCCTTTCGAACGAGCATGTCACCGCGACTGATATCGATTTCGTCTTCGGTTGTCAGAGTGACACTCATGGGCGCGCAAGCTTCGTCAATGTTCCCGTCGTAGGTAACGATTTCTTTGACTCGACTCGTCTTCCGTGATGGCATTGCCAGTATCTCGTCACCGACACGAACAATGCCCGAACTAATCGTGCCAGCGAAGCCTCGGAAGTCCAAATCTGGCCGCAAAACCAACTGGACCGGAAAACGAAAGTCCTGCAGATTGCGGTCCGATCCGATGTAAACGTTTTCCAGAAAATCCATCAGTGTCCGGCCACGATACCACGACATATTTTTGCTATGGTCGACAACGTTGTCACCATCCAAGGCACTAATCGGGATAAAGTGCAAATCGGGAATCTCCAACCGGTCGCCGAATTCCCGATAGTCGTCACAGATCTGCTTGTAAGCGTCTTCTGAGAATTCGACCAAATCCATTTTGTTAACGGCGACCAGGATATGCTTGATCCCCAACAACGAGACGATAAAGCTGTGTCGACGCGTCTGTTCTAAAATGCCATGTCGCGCATCGACCAAGATAATTGCCAGGTCGGCGGTTGACGCACCAGTAGCCATATTACGCGTGTACTGAACGTGCCCAGGCGTGTCAGCGATAATAAACTTGCGTCGGGCCGTCGAAAAGTATCGATAGGCAACGTCGATCGTAATGCCTTGTTCTCGCTCGGCCCGCAAACCGTCGGTCAACAGAGCAGGATCGAATACGCCACCGGTGGTTCCGTGAGTCTTTGAGTCCTTTTCGATTTTGGCCAGTTGATCTTCGTAGATCATTTTGGAATCGTACAACAGGCGACCAATCAAAGTACTCTTGCCGTCATCGACGCTACCGCATGTGATGAATCGCAAAAGTTCTTTTTGTTCGTGCTCAGCCAAATAGGCATCGATATCGCTAGCGATTAGTTCGGATTTATGAGACACCGTAGTGCTCCAGATTTTGTGCGTTTGGGGTTAATTCAGAAATGACTTCAGCAGGAAACAATGGAACTTAAAAGTGTCCTTCCATCTTTTGTTTTTCCATACTGCCTTCTTCGTCATTGTCGATAGCTCGGCCTTGTCGTTCAGAAGTTGTTGCCAACAACATCTCTTGAATGATTTGAGGCAACGTCGTGGCCGGCGATTCTACGGCCCCAGTTAACGGGTAACATCCCAGAGTGCGAAAGCGAATCGTTTTCATTTCCGGCTTCTCGTCTGGTTCCAATCGAAGACGGTCATCATCGACCATCACCATCACGCCATTTCGCATAACCACCGGACGCTGGGCAGCAAAATACAACGGCACAATTGGAATCTGCTCCAAGTGAATGTATTGCCAAACGTCCAACTCGGTCCAGTTGCTCAATGGGAAAACACGAATGCTTTCACCCTTGTTCACTCGCGTGTTGTACAAATTCCACAATTCGGGCCGCTGGTTTTTAGGATCCCAGCGATGGCTGCGATCGCGAAAACTAAAGACTCGTTCTTTGGCTCGCGCTTTTTCTTCGTCACGACGAGCTCCGCCAAACGCTGCGTCAAATTCGTACTTGTCCAAAGCCTGTTTCAACCCGTCCGTCTTCATGACACTGACGTGATTGGTGCTGTCGTCGGCCGGATACAAATTTAGCTTCAACCCTTCCTCATTGACGTGAGTCAAAACTTCCAAGCCCAATTCATTCTTGGCATAGTTCTCGCGAAATTCATACATCTCACGAAACTTCCAAGTCGTATCGACGTGCAGCAGAGGAAACGGAGGCTTGGCTGGATAAAACGCCTTCATCGCCAAGTGCAGCATGACCGACGAATCTTTACCGATCGAGTACAACATGACGGGGTTACGGAATTCGGCAACCACTTCACGGATAATGTGAATGCTTTCCGCTTCCAACTGCTTCAGGTGAGTCAGCCGGTAGCGGTTTTTGGACGAAGTTGAGGTCTCTTGCGAGTCGGCTAAATCAGCCATTAGCGTGCCCTTTGAAGTGGCAAAAACCCGGAAATTTTAGAATGAAGACGATTGGCCCAATATAATCAGTGCCTTGGTTTACAGCAACGAAACTCGTTGAGGGCATCATGCCTGCACTAGAATCCAGCTAGGACTAATGAATTCACCATAGCTGATTTGGATATTGAGTCCTATGAATTCATTATCGGCTTGGCGACTAAGCCACAAAAGACGAATCAACGCACATTTGAAGCACGAACACAGATCGCGTAAAGAATGCATTCTGACAGCTGTTAATACACGGGTTCTTGATAAACAGCATCGTCTTCCCACGAGATGAAGTTTACCGTCCTAACAAATCGAACGCTTCCAGAACTTTGTCGCGATGCTTGCTGCCGAAGACCAGAATGATCAACTGGGTCATAATTTCACGTTCGTTGCGAGTCAAGAATGCTTCGCCGCCGCCCATTTGAGCGATCTCAATAAAGGCTGGCAGGCGTTGTTCGGAGTGGCAGGTAACCGTGCTGATGACTCCCGAATACTTCCGTCGAAATTCGCTGGATAGCCTTAGACAGTAATCTTTGTCTGCCGCATGCGGCGGAGCGTCGCCAAACAGCAGGATGACTTTTCGGGCCTTGTCCCTGAACTGGTTTTTTTTGATGGACCATTCCAAACCCATGTGTACCGCTTCCGGGTCGTCGCCACCGCCACCCGAAGAAACGTCTTCCAGGAAGTTGACGATGTCGCCCAAGTTGTCAGTTAGTGGAATCCCTTTCACGACATACTTCGAGTCAACATCTCGGTAGGTGCAAACACTGATCCGCGTCTTTTCCACGATTCGGAACAGCACCGACCCCATCCGCTCGATCTTGTTTTTAACTTCCTGGATCTCGCCTTCCATACTGCCCGTACTGTCGAACGTGATCACGATTTCCAAACCATCTTGTTTCAATCGCGACAACAGTTTTTCAAACTCTTCCGTTCCTTGATCGTCTTGGTCGGTTAGCTCTTTGATAGAATCCAGATCAAATTGGCCTCGATTGCCACCGCCTGGATTCAGCACAGGGTCTTCCATCGCCTGGGCCGAGGACATGGACTGGCTGGAGGCCGCCATCATCTCGTCCGAAAAGATATTCACCGAGCGATCATCACTGTTCAATTGCTTGGTCTCGATCTCCAACTTGGCTTGTTCATTGTCCGTCAAAGCCACTCGATTGATCTCGCCCAGCAACACTTCGTCGCCCTGCGAGGTATCGCCGTCGGCCAAATACCGATAGGGGATCAAGGAAAGAATGGCGATCACCAGTACGTGCAAAAACAAGGCGCCCAACATCGAGAACCAGCGTTCCATCCATTGACTGGGGGCTTTCAGTTCCTGTTGGTCGACAGAATCAGCCGCAGCTTTCGGCAAGATGATGGTGCCCTTGCAGTGAGGACACTTTCCACGCGTACCCAACTGCTCGGCAGTGATTGTGAAGAGTTCGCCACAGTGGGTGCAAGACAGTTTCATAACGGCTAATTATCGACCTACGTTCACTGAAAGCAAGCGACTTTCTTTCGAAGCTCAATTTTCAAACGGCACAACGAACACACCCGCTGCTGGTTTGTGTCGCACCGCTCACAGACACTGTCGCAATTCCGCACGCTTACCGTCTTCGATTCTCTTGTTCTTGCGAGTTTGCGATTTGCCCCATGCCTGAATTTTCGAAGACTGAGAACTCGCCCCAAACCGGCATGTGATCTGAAACTTGCAACGCCTCGTTCAATGACAGATTGTAGGCTTTCAAGAAATCAAACACGCCGTTGTCGCCAGTAAATTCGCCAGTGGCCAGCGGATCCAACATGATGTTGTCTGTTTGTGTCGTCGTTCGAGTGCTAGTCGGCTGGTCGGAATTGATAGCCTGCAACCCCTGCGCAACCACCTGACGATTCAACATTTGCGAATCGACACCAAAGTCACCTATCAGGATCACATCATCTTCGACTCGCCCGTCATTACGGACGGCACGAAAGATCTGGCTGACTCGCGACATCTCGTCTTTGTCAGCCTGCCGCTGCAGGTGCACGTTAACCAGAGTGAACGTGAAGGCATTGCGTTCTTGAACTCGAGTACGAAACCAAGCCACCAGCGGATCGCGCTGCATGACGTTGTCGGGATCGTTAACGTGATAGTGTTGTCCATCCTGTAATTCGATCGTGGATGCGTCGTATAAGAATGCCAACCCTTCGTTATCTTGACCGCCAGACCGATTGCCCAAAATCGCCTTGAAGTTTCTGCCGGTCGAGTTTATCGTTTTCAAAAATCGCTTGATCGCGAAAGTATCTTTGGTGTTGATTTCCTGAACGG
The DNA here is from genome assembly GCA_964543985.1 of uncultured Pirellulaceae bacterium. GTDB lineage: Bacteria > Planctomycetota > Planctomycetia > Pirellulales > Pirellulaceae > CAJQPP01. Next base: position 51,430 of record CAZJBW010000024.1, read on the forward strand.
CAATGATGTCGAACTGACGAATGATGTCGGTGACGACTGTTTTGACTCGGGGGTCTTTCAATCGTTGCTCGGTCAGCCCGTTGGCATTGAATGATCCAATACGCACCAGGTAGTCAGTCCGCATCCGCCAGGGAGCGTTTTGTGACTGGGCCCCTGCGCCTAGCCCACTGAATTGATGCCCCACCAACCTAAGAATATCTTTGGGACTCTGGATCTTGTCCATGTTCAGCAGCAACCAGCCACCGACAAACAGGAAGAATAGCAAAGAGAATGTCCACAGTAGTCGTCGCACAGCCAGGCCCCTCCCAGAAATCAGATCGTCTGCTGCCGCGTCCTACTGAATTCCAACCGCGAAGTTATCCATGACGCTGCACTAAAATATGATCGGCATTTACAGGGTGTCGATTTTTCATCGATCTGTACGATCCGGTTAAGCGTTTATTGCCAAATGCATTGCCCGCGAAAACGCAGATGCGGCGTGGGATGACGCCATTCGATGCTTAAGACTTTGCTAGGCCGCGTATTCGGTATCACTGTCGCCAGACCTACCGTCGCTTTTGGGTCGCTTCGGTTCGTTCAACACTGAGATGGCCACTTTGGAATCCAAGTTCGGGCGGAAGATCACCAACAAGACCAGTGGCAGATACCAAGCCAGATAAAGCCCGCCGCCGTCACCGTGCCAATACTGAACCGCCACCATCGCTGCGGCTGTGCAGCTGATCAGACTGGAAAGGTCTTTGACTTGCGGCCAAAAGGCATAAGAGAAACACAGCACCATAAAACCGACCAGCAACGGCAAGCGAAACCAGCTTTCCCAATTCAACGCCCAGATACCACCAAGCCCCTCTTGCCGCGGCAGAATGAAACCAAAAATGGACTTTAGTTGAGCGAGAAAGCCACTAAAGTCCGCCGACGTTAAAGCCAAACTGCCGACGACGATGGCGATCGCGATTAACGCTCCGCACGTAAACCTAGTTCGACCTCGTTCCCAGTAGAAACTAATCCACAGCGGCAACAGAAATAGCGGGTAGTAACAAACTCCGGCAGCAACTCCGATCAAAATCCCAGCCACTAATGGGCGGTCGTAACAGGCCACCGCCCACACTAGTAATGCACCTGGCAGCAGGTGCATGGAATCGCCAGCAAATTGGGCCGTGTAGGGCAACATCAAAAAGATGGTCGCCATACCGACGCCCATTTGAAAACTTCCAAAGTGATTGCGTCCGATGAAGACCAAACCAGCCAACAGCACGATCTGTGAAATGATCGCCATGATTCTAGCGACCTCCACAAGTTCGGATCGCGTCGCCAATTCCCCAATGTCGTTTTCCTGGTCGTTGGCGACCCGAAACGTCCGAATGGATGGGACAATATGCAAAAGTGGATAACCTGGACCGTACTTTTGCAACTCGTCGCCTGCTTCTTGAGCATTCAATCGGACAATGTTCGCCGCACCTTCGGGACCGGCCAGATTTGCTGGATTACTAACTAAAACGTTGGCGAACAGGAATATCGCCAAACTGCAAGTCAAGAACACCAGTCCGCCCACCGACAAATTGGGCTCCAGCATTGGCTTTCTGGCCAGCAACGGGTCGTACAACAACCGAAACAAAAAGACTCCGCCCACAACAAACAGCCAGATGTAGCCTGATCTTTCCAGCTTTTGAAAATCGTTCAAAGGCTTGGCAACCGCCACCGGATTTTCCTCATCGCCCGCTTGGACCAACGACTCGTCTTCGCCTGATTCTTGGGAAGACATCGGGGCGGGTGAGGGCAGACTAGCTTGCTCTTCCAATTCTTGTATGACAGCCGCCCCTGAGTCACCTCGCTTCCGAAGATCCTCTTGATGCAACTGCCCGTAGTGCACCATCAACAACCCTGGAGTCAGCAAGATGATCAACACCAGGTCAAAGTTACGGACGCTCCAAAAGCGGTTGAACTTGAAGAATAGCGCCAACATCATCAGAGACGATAAATACGCCCATGTTGTGGGTTCGACTGGTTTGAATCCAAATGGGAAGTAACCCATACGTGACCGCTTGACGACAAAAAAACTCAATGAGGGATCAGCAACAGTCAACAAAATCGATCGCTGCAAAGTCGGATCTTCAAGACCTTCTATTGTAAAGTAAATAGGCTCGCTAAGGAGACAACGGTCAAATCGAACGGATTCAGGCTAAAACAAGTGGGAAATTCCGCAAATAGCGAAAGTTACACAATTCTGCGGATTAGATGGCCACATCACAGATCTCGTCGCCAATTGGACGTCAGCACTGCCCACCGTTTTAGGCTGAGTAGGCAAACGGGTTAGCCCATGCGATTCGTTCAATGCCGCACGAAAACCAGCTGCCTAGCTATCCACTTTACCATGTCACGCAACTGCGATTGATCAAGACCCTGGAATGCCAACCTGAGCCCTTCAACAGCGTTTACTGCAAAGCTATATTGTCCCCTTTGAAGTCTTGTGCAGGAAGCAGCTGATGAAATATTCCGTCACTCTGATGATCGCATTGGTCGCAGTTTGGCTAGTGTGGTCAGGGCATTTTGATAAACCATTTATCATTTTGTTAGGCGTCATCTCCTGCGCGTTTTCCGTTTGGCTGTCACTGCGGATGAGAATCGTTGACGAAGAGGGAGCACCTATCGAATTGGGCCTTCGACCGTTCCTGCTTTACGCTCCCTGGCTGGCCAAAGAGATTTTTGTATCGAATGTGCAAGTTGCCAAAATCGTACTCTCGCCCAAACTACCGACTCAACGAAATATGGTCACGGTTAAAGCGAAGACCAAAAGTGAACTGGGGCGCGTCATACTTGCCAACTCCATCACGCTAACACCCGGGACAGTATCCGTTGCCATGGAAGACGACGAGATCTTGATTCACGCCCTGTCCTTTGAAGGTGCCGCTGAAGATATTTCCGGCGAAATGGATCAGCGAGTTCAAAAACTGGAGCGTAGCACATGATGATGTTTATCGTTGCGGCAATCGCGATTTTGACCACGATGGCATTGGCCATGGTTCGTGCTTGTTTGGGACCGACTGTGTTTGACCGAGTTCTGGCGCTAAACATGTTTGGCACCAAAACCGTGTTATTGATTTGCGTGGTCTGTTTTCTGACAGGGCGCACGGATTTTCTGGACTTGGCGTTGTTGTACAGCTTGATGAACTTCATTGGCATGGTCGCCTTGTTGCGGTTCTCGCAGTACGGTTCGTTTGCAACGGAAGGGCAGGACAAATGATTGCTCTTGATATTGCCAGCTGGATCTTGATCGTGAGCGGTGGATTTTTCTCAATTGTCGGCGGGCTAGGCATCGTTCGATTTCCCGAGTTCTATTCGCGTCTACACGGCGGTGGGATCACCGACACGATGGGTGCGGCACTGTTGATGTTCGGTCTGATTTTGCAGTCACCCGACGGTCTGGTCGCCGCCAAACTGCTGATGATCTTTTTCTTCTTAACCATCACCAGTCCCAGTTCATGTCACGCTCTGGCCAAGTCCGCATTGACGCAAGGTTTGAAGCCCGAATTGGACCAGCCCCCCAAGAAAAAGAAGTAATCAAAACATGATTTTTATTAGCATCTGCATCCTGACGTTACTGGCCATTACGGCAGTCACGGTTGCGCGGATTCGCGACCTGTGGGCGGCCGTGATGTTCACCGGCATTTACAGTTTCCTGGGCGCTTGTTGGATGTTGTTGCTGGACGCGCCGGACGTGGCCTTTACCGAAGCAGCGGTGGGTGCAGGCATCTCGACATTCTTAATGCTGGGGACGTTGGCACTAACTAGCCGCAAAGAAAAATCGGCAGCGGCTGGCTCAGTTCCCGCTATTCCATTCCTGGTTGTTTTGGGCACCGGTGCCGCTTTGGTTTACGGCACTTTTGACATGCCGCACTTTGGCGCCTTGGATTCGCCAGTGCAAACGCACCCCAGCCCCAGCTTTATGGAACGAGCACAACCCGACATGCACATACTGCCCAACGTCGTTACCGCCGTGCTGGCCAGTTACCGAGGCTACGATACCTTGGGCGAAACGGCTGTTATCTTCACAGCGGGAATCGCCGTGTTGCTAATCCTGCGTCGGGCTCCTGAAGAACTGGAAGACCAGAAGGAGCGTCAGGCATGAAGTCATTTCCGATCATTCGCGTCGTCACCAAATTAATCATTCCCTACATCTTGTTGTTCGCCCTTTATGTCCAATTCCATGGCGACTTTGGGCCCGGCGGTGGATTCCAAGCTGGTGTCATTTTCGCCTCGGCATTGATCCTGTACGGATTAGTTTTTGGCCTGGCTGCCGCTCACAAAGTGGCCCCGCCGAAAGCCATTGAAAAGCTGATTGCTTTGGGCGTCCTGCTGTATGCCGGTACGGGTGTCGCCACCATGATTGGCGGTGAGAACTTTCTAGACTACGACGCTCTGAACCACCACTTTATGACCGATATCGAATTGTTTGGCCAAACGCTGCACTTCCTGCCGTCAGGACAACACCTTGGCATTTTACTTGTCGAAGTCGGCGTAGGCATCACCGTCACCGCCGTGATGACAATGATCTTTTACTGCTTCGCAGGTCGGGAGCGCACCGCATGAATTTGATCTTTGACACGCCCGAACTACTAGCACTTACCTCGGAACAATTCCTTGGGCTATACAACTACTGGATCGTTATCTTCTTGATGATGACTGGTTTCTTCATCGTGATCGCTCGCAAGAATATGATCAAAACGATCATCGGTTTGAACATCTTTCAGACGTCGGTCTTCCTGCTGTATATCACCATGGGCAAAATCAACGACCCGCGAGCGACCGCTCCGATCATTCCGCCTGACTTGGTGCCACACGATTCGCATCACAGCCATGATCATCATGCAACCGAACACGCAGCGTCGACGGTCGAGTCCAGTGAACATGCCGGCGAGACAACAAGTCACGTGGCAGAACATGTGGCCGAGGCCGATATCCTGTACTCCAATCCACTACCAAGTGTCTTGATGCTGACAGCGATCGTTGTCGGGATCGCTACGACGGCTTTGGCATTGGCACTTATCGTACGTATTCGCGAGGACTATGGGACGATCGAAGAAGACGAAATCCTTTTAATGGATCGACAGGCGTGATCGAACAACATTTACCGATCCTGGTTGTGGTCGGCCCCATGATGGCCGCCCCGTTTTGCGTTCTGTTTGGCAGTCGCCGATTGGCCCAATTGATCGCGCTAGTGGTTTGCTGGCTGTCGTTCGCAGGCACAATCTGGTTGTTGGCCAGCCTGATCCAATCTGACGCATCACAAATCACTTACGAACTTGGTGGCTGGAAAGCACCCTACGGTATCGAATACGTCGTCGATTACCTGAGTGGCTTTGTCATGATGTTCGTGTCGGGCCTGGCTGCGATCGTGCTAACGTACTCGCCCAGCAGTCTAAACGCCGAGATTCCAAAATCGAAACACTACCTGTTTTATGCCACCTACTTGTTGTGCATGACCGGGCTTTTAGGAATCTGTATCACTGGTGACTTATTCAACGTGTTTGTCTTTTTAGAGATATCGTCTCTATCGACTTACGCCTTGATCAGTCTGGGCAAGACGCGACGAGCACCACTTTCTGCCTTTCAATATTTGATCATGGGAACGATCGGCGCCACATTCATTCTGATCGGCATCGGCCTGCTGTATCAAATGACGGGCACGTTAAACATGGCCGACATGGCAACCCAACTGGACAAAGTTCGCCAAGTCGACGGCAGCACCTGGGTGGGGTCACGAACCATGTTGGTCGCTTTTGCATTTATGACCGTTGGCCTGTGTATCAAAATGGCCGTCTTTCCGTTGCACGCTTGGCTGCCCAACAGTTACACCTATGCTCCAACGGTTGTCACCTGCTTCATTGCCGCCACGGCCACCAAAGTTTCGGTGTACGCATTCATCCGAGTCGTTTACAAAATCTTCACTCCCAAGTTTGCGTTCGAGATCCTGCCACTGGACCTCGCCTTGATGGCGTTTTCATTGGTTGGCATTTTCGTGGCCTCGATTGCAGCGATTTACCAAACCAATATCAAGCGTCTGTTGGCCTATTCCAGCGTGGCGCAAGTTGGCTACATGATTCTGGGGGTCAGCATTGCCAATCAGGCTGGCATTACCGCCGGTGTCGTTCACATGTTCAATCACGCACTCATCAAAGGTGGCCTGTTTATGGCCGTCGGTTGTTTTGTTTTACGGATCGGTTCCGAACAATTGGACGACTTGCGAGGCGCGGCCAAGACGATGCCATGGACGTCACTGGCCTGGGCGTTAGGTGGCCTTGGGCTGATTGGCGTTCCGGTGACTGCCGGTTTTGTAAGCAAGTGGTTCTTGTTGACGGCTGCCGTCGAAACCGAACACTGGTGGGTCGCAGTGATGATGTTGCTGAGCTCACTGCTGGCCGTCGTTTACGTTTGGCGAGTGGTCGAGACACTCTATTTTGCTGAACCATCCCAAAAAGTTTTGCAAGCTAAAGAAGCACCTCCTTTGATGCTAATAACTACCTACCTGGTGATCGGAGCCACGATCCTGTTCGGCGTTTGGACTCAGTACTCAGCAGGTATCGCCATGGAAACGGCCAACCAGTTATTGGGGGTATCGCCATGACTCCTGAAATGTTGATTCAATTAGGCTTGGGCCTACCGTTATTGGCTTTAGGGTTGATCGGTCTGACCGGCAAGATACCCAACGCTCGCGAGGCCTGCACGTTGTCGGTGGCCACCGCGTTGTTCTACATCATCTGTAATTTGGCCAGCCTGGTGTTCGATGGCGAGCGTCCCGAATGGGTGTTGGGCGAGATGTTACCCGGCTTTGAGATTGCGTTTCGAATCGAACCACTGGGCATGCTGTTCGCGCTCGTCGCCTCGGGACTCTGGATCCTGACCACCATTTACGCCATCGGCTACATGCGAGGTCACAACGAAGTCAAACAAACGCGATTCTTTGCATGTTTCGCGATCGCCATTTTCGCCGCCATCGCCGCCGCCTTCTCGGGCAACCTGTTCACTCTGTTTGTTGCCTACGAGGTAATGACCGTTTCAACGTACCCGTTGGTGACCCACCATGGCGACGAAAAAGCCAAACGTGGCGGACGCGTCTACTTGGGCATCCTGCTGTCCACGTCGGTCGCCTTCTTCATGTTGGCCATCGCTTGGACGTGGAGCCTGGCCGGACATTTGGACTTTGTCCAAGGCGGCATCTTGGCGACGGCGTTCCACGACGGCCGAATTAGTGAAAATCAGTTGATGATCTTGCTAGGCCTGTTCGCATTCGGAATCGGCAAAGCAGCTTTAATGCCGTTCCATCGCTGGCTACCCGCTGCGATGGTCGCCCCCACACCCGTCAGCGCATTACTGCACGCGGTGGCAGTCGTAAAAGTTGGCGTCTTTTCAGTATTAAAGGTCTCGGTCTACATTTTTGGGATCGACCTGATGGCGGAAACCCATATCAGTGACTGGCTTTGTTACGTGGCCGCAGCCACCATCCTGTTGGCGTCGTTAGTAGCGATGACAAAAGACAATTTGAAAGCCCGTTTGGCATATTCCACAGTCAGCCAATTGGCCTACATCACACTGGGGGCCGCTTTGGCTACCCAAAGTTCGGTCATTGGCGGTGGCATGCACATCGCGATGCACGCAGTCGGCAAGATCACTCTGTTCTTTTGTGCGGGAGCGATCTACGTCGGTGCTCACAAAACGGACATCAGTGATATGCGTGGCTTGGGACGGGCCATGCCGTTCACCTTTGCCGCCTTCCTTATCGCCTCGATCAGCATCATTGGTCTGCCACCTAGCGGTGGATCGTGGAGCAAATGGTTTCTAGCAAGTGGCGCGATGCAATCCGATGACCCAGCCAAAATCTATCTAATGGCCACGTTGATGATCAGCTCGCTTTTGAACATTGCGTATCTGATCCCGATTTCCGTCCAAGGCTTCATGCCCGTCCCTGGACAGGAACCCTTAAAATTCAAAGAAGCGCCCATGATGTGTGTCGTGCCGCTGTGCATCACCGCCATCGGCAGTATCGCTCTGTTCTTTTTCGCAGATCAGATCTACCAATGGCTACTGCCAATTACCACGGGAGGATCGGTATGAGCGACAAGCACCACAAAGGCAGTCCCATGAAACATGAAAACGAAACGCCAGACTTCTTCGACAAACCAGAAAACGTAAAACTGATTTTGCGAGTCTTCTACGTTCTCAGTGGTCTGCTGGTCCTGATCGACTTTGTATATCCCCGTCATACGGAACATCCTTGGGAAAAGATCCCTGCGTTCTATTGCATCTACGGATTCGTAGCTTGCGTGATCCTGGTATTGATCGCCAGCCAAATGCGAAAACTGGTTATGCGAGAGGAGGATTACTACGATGCCGAGTAACTTCCCGCCGTTCCTGATTTTTTACATCGCAGCGTTACTGGTCCCGTTCGTCCGCGGACGCCTACGATCGCTTTTGCTGATCGCTGCACCCATCATTAGCTTTTGTTTCCTACTGTTCATCGATCCCAATCATCGCATGGAACTGGAATTGGTCGGCTACACTTTGACGCCGATCCGCGTAGACAAACTAAGCCTGCTGTTCGGTTACTTGTTCCATATTGCCGGCTTTATCGCGCTGGTCTTTTCTCTGCACGTCAAAGACACTGGCCAGCATATCGCAGGGTTGACGTACGCAGGCAGCGCTATCGGTGCCGTCTTTGCCGGCGACTTGATCTCGCTGTTTATATTCTGGGAACTACTGGCCATCACCTCGGTATTCCTGATTTGGGCTCGTGGAACACAACGTGCGATCCAATCGGGGATGCGTTACCTGGTGATCCAAATCGGCTCAGGCGTTTTGCTGTTGGCCGGCACGGTGATGCATGTACAACAGACGGGCTCGATTGAATTCAGCTTTATTGGCATGGAAGGTGGCCTGTCGTCTTGGCTAATCTTGTTGGCATTCGGGATCAAAAGTGCCTTTCCGTTGATGCACAACTGGCTGACAGACGCCTATCCCGAAGCCACACCGACGGGAACGATTTTTCTTAGTGCACTGACCACCAAAGTAGCGGTCTACGTTTTGGCGCGTGGTTTTGCAGGCACTGAATTTCTGGTCTACGTCGGCTGCACAATGGCTGTGTT
>CAZJBW010000025.1:0-59219 GCA_964543985.1 uncultured Pirellulaceae bacterium
GTAAACGGCCCAATATTTCAGAACTGGGGCCTGCAATTTTACCCAGCGGTATTCGTTGTCGGCTGCGATGGCACACTAAGCCCCAACTGCACATTCCTAATTATGGAGCGGGAGAATACGACACAATCGAGGTGCAAGAAAAGCTGGAAGAGCTGTTGAGAGAACGTCACCAAAGCAAGAGTTCCAAAAACGCAAAGTAATGCGTCCCTCTGGAATCCGATAATGAATTTGGCGTTGCAGTTTTAAATATTACGATCCGTGTACCAGCGTCATTAGTACTTTTTGCCAGCGTCTCGTTTGCCACCCTTTTTCTTGTGGCGCTTATTGGTTTTGTTGGAGCGGTACCCGGACTGCGAACGACCAAAGGACTTTCCGCGAGAGCCACCGCCACCAGAACCACCACCATTACGACGACCAGGTTTTCGATCCTCGTACGGTCGAATACGCAGCAGACGTCCGGAAACGCGAGTATCGTGCAGTCGTTCGAGAATATCTTCGGCGCGATCGGTCGGCAGATCGATCGTGGAGAATGACTGGTGAATGCGGATAGCACCAATTTGTTCGTTGGGAATATCGCCTTCATTGGAGACCGCTCCGACGATATTACCTGGTCGGACACCGTCCTGTCTTCCGACCGCCAAACGAAACCGAGTCATCCCGGCTTCCGGAGGACCAAAAGATCGCTTGCGATGACCGCCACCAGCCTTACCGCCCGATTCATCTCGATCACGACTTGGTCTGGCGGGTCGTTCCTTCATCAAGAAATCTCGATCACCTTGACTAACCATGGCGATCGCCGCTGCAATTTTCTCGACCGACTGGTCTGACGATTCGATGAAATCATCAACCAACCCTTGGAAGAAAGTCATATCACGGTTCGCAATGGTCTCGTTGATCTCCGCGTAGAACTTTTTCACTCGCATCGCGTTGATTTCGTCAGTCGACGGTGGATTTACGATCTCAATTTTTTGCCGAGTGACTTTCTCGATAAATCGCAGCCGACCTTTTTGCGCCGGTGCCAGTAGAACGATAGCCTCGCCCTTCTTGCCTGCGCGGCCCGTACGGCCGATTCGGTGAGTGTAAGACTCGGGTCCTTCGGGCAAGTCGTAGTTGAAAACATGGCTGATGCGTGGCACGTCCAATCCGCGAGCTGCGATGTCCGTGGCAACCAGAATATCCAGGTGACCTGCCTTCAGTTTTTCGATAGCCCGCTCGCGAGCCCGCTGCGGCAACTCGCCATTGAGAGCAAACGCTTTAAAGCCGGCTCGGATAAGCTTGTCCGCCACGTTGCCCGTCGCTTCGCGAGTTCGAGTAAACACGATCGAGGCATCGGCTTGCTCGGCTTCCAAAAAGCGAATCAACACGTCAACTCTGTCACGAGGCGACACCAAGACGGCACGCTGACGAATGGAATCGGCGGTCAGCGTTTTTCGCTTGATCGTGATCTTCGCCGGGTTACTTAGATACTGTTGCGAGATCTTGCGAATCGGTTCGGGCAACGTTGCCGAAAACAGAGCAATCTGTCGTTGGTTGGAAGCTCGGTCCAAAACAAATTGCACGTCGCCGATGAAGCCCATGTTCAACATTTCGTCCGCTTCATCCAACACCAAACATTTGATCTGGCTAACGTCCAACTTGTCGTTCTTGATGTGATCGATCAAACGGCCCGGCGTACCAACAATCACCTGCGGGCGTTTTCGTAACTGGCGATATTGCTTCTCATAGTCTTGACCGCCGTAGATCACCGCCTGTTTGAAGTCTGGCAAATGAGAACCGTACTGTTCAAAAGAGCTGGCCACTTGGATCGCCAACTCGCGAGTCGGTACCAAGATTAAGACTTGAGGATGCTCGCACGACATTTCGATATTGCTAAGAATTGGCAGAGCAAAAGCGGCCGTCTTTCCAGTCCCTGTTTGAGATTGGGCAAGTACATCGCGACCATTCAAAAAGTGCGGAATGATCTCGGCTTGAATAGGGGTCGGTTGTTTGTAACCAGATGCCTGGACGGCCAGCTGCACTTCGTCACGTAACGGCAAATCGGCAAACGAAGAACCCGGTTCCGGCGAAGCTGATACTGGTACGGGCATGGTCGACGTTTCGACATCAGTCGACTCATTTTCAATCATCGGCTGACTATTTTTAGCATTGTCTTTCTTCTTTTTCTTTTTCTTTTTAGGCTTCTTGCTCTCGAACTTGTCTTCCGATTTCGCGTGGCCCGATTTCGCGTGACCACTAGACGGTGCGTAACCATTGGACTCGTTGGCTTTGGCCTTTGCTTTAGCCACAGGTTCGGACGTCGGTTCAGGCAGTGTGGCAACGTGAGGTGATATCTCTAAAGACTCACCAAACACGCTTTCCAAAATGGCCGTGGCTTCTTCGCTGACTAGTTGATGATCGATTTGATTTTTGGACATTGAGTGTCGTGTCTTCTTGTAGGGGGCAGATGCACACCGGCAGCCGGGTTTCAATTAGCTAAAGGTCACACGTGCAGAACGTGTCAAAGAGTAGGTGCGAAATTGAAAGCTGATCAAATGTCGCTATGCCGATTCTGCTTAAAGTCGTCAATATTTCGGCGTCTTTGCTTCAGCAGCATCTTACACCAAAGCCCTTGAACCAAGGCCACCGATTTCAAAAGTAGCCAAAAAACTGAACGCAGCAACGGTTAGTTGATTGATACAACCAGACCACTTGAACAGGACACCTTAACCCCCACAAGGTTCGACCTGATCAGTAATGCGGAAGATTAATTCACTGTATTGGGCTCTGGTGAGGCCAATTCACCCAATTTTGTCCTGCTTTCTTGGGCCGCGCCGTTCGTAGTACCGGCTTTAGCCGGAATCGTTGCCGTTTCAGGTAATTCATTTCCGCCTAAAGGCGGTACTACAAACAAAGAATCACAGCCTAGCCTCTCCGAGGCGTGCTACTTTGGCAGCCAAACGGACCCTATTTTTTGCTCATTTCTTCTCAAGCAAAGCCTGAGCATAAACGATTAGCAAACTTTGGTGACGTTCATCTTGTTGAGCATACCGACTCAACATTTCATCGGCTTTGGAATTCTCACCTTGCCCTACCAATGAACGTAACACGGTGGCTAAAGTGACCTGTTGATTTCGCTGCCGCTTCAACGCAAGCGTCTCGGCCTTTCGATATTCACCGATCTTACAGAATGCAACGGCCAGGTTATGGAAGAGGTTATCTCTGCTGCCGCTGCCGGGCACAATTGGCATCTCGTCAATCACTGCCTCGACACCCTCCAAACGTCCCATTTCGATCATTGCTTGACACCAACCATCAAGTCCGGCAACGCCCCGCCGCCGGATTTCTTCCAATAAATCATAGGCTGCAATTTCGCTTTGTTGCTTCACTGACAAGTATGCGTACGAAGCCAAATAGTGTTGGCGTGTTCGGTTCGAGTACTTCTCACCAAGTTCTAATCCCAACTGCCAATCCTCGACAAACAACTTCTGAACGGCATAGGAAACCGTATCGCGACGAACGTTGGCGTCGTTAGAAACATCCTTCAGCAACTTTTCCAAGTCAGCGAACCTGCGCTCGGTTACTAAAGCATCGATGACCGGACGGTAGTGCGGGAAGTTGATCCCTTCGCAACGCCGCAGGTAAGTCCAAGCCTTGGTTAGATCCGCTTGTCGAATCCACGCGGCGGCGATCTGGGTTCGAGCATCTTCGATGGCATAAACCTGTGTCGTATCGACTAACGGCAACAACTGTTCGGCACGTTGCACGTCATCCAGACGACACAAAAGCGCTATCAACTTTTTTGTGGCTCGAGCTTGATGATCCGGGTCTTGAATTTCAAAGAGACTGGCAATACCTGCCTCAAGCGCCTGCGGAGCACACGACCAAGTTCCGGTCTGCTTTTCCTTCTGCACGAAAGAATCGGTGGCAAACGCCCGATAGCGAGGCGGGCTTAACGCAGCATGGATCTGCAAACGATCAGACACTCGGTTTTCAGGCAATGTTCTGAGGAGTCGCCAAAGCGAATGGTTACGCCAATGAATTCCGACCGCCTCCTCCATTTCCAAATCCGGTTTTACTGCAGCACCGTTGGTAATCACACGGTCCAGCAAGCCAACATGACTCAACAGATTTAAATAGCCGCCAAATCGCTCGGAAAGTTCCAAAGCCAGAGCCTGACCTTCCTTTTGCTGACCCACTTCATACATTTTCTTAGCAACATCGGCTCGCAGCGAATTGGCCAAGTCGCGATCGGCAAATGTGTTTTCCAGTTGATTGGCAATCGCGACAGCTTCACTGAATCGACTGCTGGCTACCAAAGACAAACCATGTTCATAGTAATATCGCGAAATCCGGTTTGGATTGTACTTTTGGGCGAGCTCCAATCTTGTTGCAAATGGAATTTGCGAACCCAATCGTGCCACAAAATTATCGGCAATATTTTTTCGTGTCTGCGGATCGTTGAACTGGTCAACCCAAAGAAACAAGGCGGGAACGTCAGAGCGAAATTTTGCGACCGCCCACTCGTCTAAAATCGGACTGTAACCACTGTCGACCAAAGGCTTGGCTCCGCGAAGGACCCAACGATGATACAAAACCATGGCATGATCTAACCGCCCTTGGTCAATTTCACACAGTATCAGCTGCTTCGCGCCCTGGTAAATTTGCGGGTTGGTATCGACCAAATTGGTCGCTTTTTGAATGTTTCCATTCTGCAAATACAACTCGGCTATCGTTGACAGAACATCATTGGAAGTATCAACTTGCTCTGTGCTTCTAACCGCTTGATCGATCAGCGATTCGATTTGGGGATCCTGTGCCAAAACGAGCCCAGCATTTATGATGGCGATTGAAAGAGCGATGCAACGGATCACAATCTTGGTCAAAACAAGCCCTTTCAACGAGTCGACCTTCTTTCTTAGGCGAACAAGTCGCTGATTACATTCCCATCGCGGACGACGTGCACTGGTCGGCCAATACTGGTGTGATACTCTTTTTGATGATCGATACCTAAGGCGTGCAAAAAGGAGGCCGCGACATCTTCGGGTTTGAATCCCTCGTGCTTCGGCGCGGCTGCCTTCTCGTCGCTCTCGCCCAAAACTTGTCCACCTTTAACTCCACCGCCACCCATCAACATGAACATGCAGCGTGGGTAATGGTCTCGCCCACCTTCTGAACTACTCGCGTTGATTTTAGGTGTTCGCCCAAATTCGCCGGTAACGTAAACCGCTGTACTTTCCAGCAATCCTTTGGATTCCAAACCTGTGAACAGTCCGGCCAATCCAGCATCCAACTTGGGCAACAAGTTCGTTTCGAGTTTGGAAAAATTCTGATTGTGAGTGTCCCATCCACCTAGATTGATGGTCACGAATCGCACTCCCGATTCAACCAAACGAGTCGCCAACAGACAACTCTGGCTAAAATCATCCTGGCCATACATCGATTTGAAGGCATCTGATTCACTGCTGATATCGAACGCCGAACGAGTCTGCTTGGACGTGATCATGTCGAAAGCTTTTTGGCTGAACCGGTCCAACCCACTTAACAAATCGTCCTGTTGTTTGATCGCATCAAATTTCGTGTCCAGTGATCGCAACAAGTCTTGTCGTTTGTTGATTTCATCTAGAGTCACGCCGCCTGCCAACTGAATGCCTCGAACGTTGAACGGCTGGCCAAACTTCGGCGTCGTGTTGGTGACCAACGGCGCGAACTTCACACCCAAATGTCCTGGACCTTGGTTGTCGCGGGGGATGGCCACATAGTTGGGAAGTTCGTCCTTGGCTGGCAATTCATGAGCCGCGACCGAGCCCAGGGCAGGGTACTCAAGCGACGGTGTTGGGCGATTGCCGGTAAACACGAACTGCTGGCCCAACGCATGAGCACCCAAAGAATGGGATACGCCACGCAGGATCGCGAACTTGTCAGCGCACTTGGCCAACTTCGGTAGGTGCTCGCAAATTTCAATCCCTGGCACGTTGGTCTTAATGGGCTGAAAGCTGCCTCGCACCTCGGTCGGGCTGTTCGGCTTCAAGTCGAATGTATCGATATGTGAGGGACCGCCCACCAACTCAACGAATATCGCTGACTTGGCCGGCGCATCCGCTCGCAATTGACCAGCGGACAGCAGCCGATGATATCCGGCCAATGAAAGACCAGCCGATCCCAGCATTCCAACTTTCAAAGCATCTCGGCGAGTCATACCGTCGCATTGTCGATGTTGGCTCATTGGTGTGTTCCTTGATTAATGGTTAACGATGAATTCTTTGGTATTCAGTAGGCTCCACATGATGCCCATCATGGCTTGACGAACGGTGGAGGTTGAATCGAAGTACTGTTGGCACGTTGCGATCTCTTCTTCGGTCGGGTACCGGCTAAGCGTGCGTAGCCAGGCCTCAGAGATTAGTTCTTCTCGGTCGAATTGTTCGATCCGTTTGACCGCTTCGTCGCGACGGGCCCGCAAAGACTTCAGCTTGTCCTGTAGGCTCTCGATCTGATTCGCCAGTCGCCTCATTTGATTTTTCTGCTCACGGTTAGTGGCCTTTCGCAAGTTCACTCTTAGCGTACGCAGTTGCTCTTCCATCCGAGTCAAACGTTTACGTTCCTCTTTGGAAAGTGCGATTCCTGTGCCGAACATTTTGTGAATCCAACTACCTTCTTGCCCCAATCGACGATGCATGTCGATGTCGTTCTGCAGGTACACGGTTTGGATCAAGCTTGTTTCATTTGAGCGGTCACAATCGCATGAGTTCACTCGCTCGGAACGCCCGAAGACTCGCATAGCGAATCCCGGATTCATTTTTTCGCGGTCCTGCTCACGACCTCTTCGGTTGTTTCTGCCAGTCGTCGTTCCCGGAATAGAAATGGCACGTCCTTTCAACCGGCTCGGAAAATCTTCCAATCGTTCCGGCGCCACCGTGGCCTGATTGATAGCGTCAAACAACACCTCGGCTGGAAGACGACGGGGCAGAGCGTGACTAAAGTTGCGTCGATCATGTTGATTCGACTCGTTCGTCTGCCATGACAACTGATAGATATGACTATTGGTGATTTGGCGATGCACCCATTTCAAGTCGTAACCGTTGTCAACAAAACCATTTGCCAAGTATTCCAATAGTGGCCCGTTGCTAGGTGGGTTGGCAAGATTCAGGTCATCGGCCGGTTCCACGATGCCAACCCCAAAGTACTGAGCCCAAATTCGGTTAACGATCGCTTTTGCGAAATATGGATTTGCATCACTGACCAACCAGCTCATCGCTGGTTGACGAGCATCTTCAAAATCAGTCAATTCGACGGCATCGCTTCCCAACAACATCGCGTCGGTGTAGTAGCGGTTTCGATTCCTAATTTTTTGAGCTTCACGTCGTCGCGTACGAGCCAACTCCTGACGTTCTTTTCGAGTCAGTGGTTTTTTGGTTTCTGTGTCACCGTCGCCACTCATTTCCGACATGGTATCTTGTCGCATCTGCTCGATCTGTTGAGCGATCTTCTTTTCATCCTCACGCAATTCTTGACGACTTTTTCTGGGTGGGCCAACCACAATTCCATTGACTGGAATCGTCTTCCCTTGTTTTAACGCACGTTCCAGCAACTGCCGTTTTTGACCGTTATTCAGTTTCTTGCTTCGTTCTTCGTCCAATCCGATCGCTTCCAAAATCTTCTGCAACTCTTCCTTGTCGGCATTACCGACTCGCTGAGCCCTCGCAAATGTCACGCCGGAAAAGAACCTGGAAAACTGTTGAAAGTCATCCTGAGTCCACTGATCGAAAGGATGTTTGTGACATTGAGCGCACTGAATTCGCACACCCAGGAACGAGTGAGCAAAACTAATCGCTCGCGTGTCAGCTGCTTGAAAATCTTGACGCATCCAATAGTAGGGCATCGTCGGCAAATCGGCGAAACTGGCAGCGGTTGGATCACGATAGTAATCACTCATTCGCTCCGAATAGTCTGTAAAAGATTCGCCTTGTGTTCGAGTTTCAGACAACACAATCCCACGAATGATCTCGTCATACGGCGTGTTTTCGGAAACCCGTTTATAGATCCATTGGTACCACGCCTTCGACGGCGTGTCGCTGTAGGAGACCCGTCGCAATTGATTCGAGTTGTTCCCAGTCATGTCACACAAAAACGTAGTCCACCACGCGGCGTAGGCGTTAGTTTCCAACAGGGATTCAATCTTTTTCGTTCGCTTGTCTGGATCGTTATCAGCAATAAACGACTCGATTTGATCCGGCGTTGGCAAAGTCCCGGTGACGTCCAAGCTGACCCGCCGAAGAAAAGTGGTGTCATCGGACAGTATGGAAGGGTGGATATTTAACTTGTTTAACTTGTCCATCACCAATTGGTCGATCGGTGTCGGATTGTCGAATGGCATGCCTGATTTTGTCGACGTGGTGCTTGGGAATAGCACGGGCACATTTACCACCTCGTTGTCGTAAAAAACGATAACATGAGTGTCGCCTTGAGCGCCGCCCACAACCAGGCCGTCTTCGTCGACACTAGCCACTTGTGGATCGTTGGATTGGAATCGAGTCAACGGCGTGACATCTTCTGCGGTCCCGTTGCTCCAGTGCGCGATCACTTGCAATTGGAATTCGTCAGCAGCGCCAGTCAAGATCTCGTTCGGCGTTACCTCCAACTTCTGCAAACGCAGATCGGACACTAAATCTTTGGCTCCTGCTGTGACCCAGTTCTTTAACAAGCGATATTGCCAGCTGTCATCGGTGAATCGCAAACCACCTTCGTGCAAATCGGCGTCGGATGGCTTAGCCAAAATGAGGCTTTCCGTGGGGTCCTCTGTGTTGACTCGCCAACTTCCGTCTTCCGTGATCGCGGAATGATCCGAGGAGAAGTCATAACCAAACAAGGATAATTGAAAACCACCTTGCCCTTGGAATGAGCCATGACAGGCGCGGGCATTGCATCCTAAACGACCAAGCAGTGGGATGACGTGGCGTTGAAAATCCGGAGCCTCATCCGTGTCGTTCTGAAACCGTTTTTCGACCGAGGGTAGGACCGCCGTTTCCTCAGACACGACTGGCACGATTTCTGATGTCGCACTCGTCGCCACAGCAACCGGAACCGATTCGGATGGTTGAACGACCCAACCCAGCGCTAGACCGACAACCAGTAACGTGGAAAGTAACGGTATGGTTTTCGTTATCATTTCTTCCAGCCTATCTGCAACTTTTGGTGCGAACTTAACGTTGTTCGCGTTCTTTGATTTTCAAAAATTTCACCGAATCGCCAATACGAATTTTGCCTGCTTGCAGTACCGCAGCCACGATTCCACCGTGACCTCGCATGGCATTGAAGCCACCGTGCCCCAAAGCACGCTCCATCTTGGAACAGGGTGCACAGGCGCCCGTACCCAAAAAGATGGCTTCGCCAATTTGGAACTCGCAACCCTTCAATGCCGTCAAGCTAATTCCTTGCACTGCAATGTTTCGGCGAGTCAGTGCCGGGTCGATTTCGTCTCGATCCAACAATTTAGCGATCGTTGATAAATGCTCGTACTGAATCAACGAGACCTGTCGCTCGGCACCGGGTTTGCCATTGAATCGATCCTGCTGCAAACCGTTTTCGACAGTCGCCAACACCTCGTCCACTACCTTAACTGGCTGGCCACGTTCCGGGCGAACAGACAGCCAAGCGACGGACCCGTGCTTGGGGAACGATTGTCGAATGTTTATTCCGGCAAGTGCCGGTTGATCGTTCATCGGCCAAACTCCATTTACTTTCACGCAGCAGTGCCCGTTCCAGGACATAAAATCTACCTATGCCATTTTACCCTATATTTAAGAGGCAAATGTGTATTCCAACGATCAATTTCGATCCGAATCGGTTTTCCCGTTAGGGTTGAGATGGCGTCGCTAGTAACGACTATCCCCAATCGCCCGCGTATTTGATGCTGAACGGTTTTCCATCTCGAGCCGTCATTTCGAACAGCCGTTTAGCAATTTGCCGAGTGTGCAAATGATCGTGAGCGGCCCAGGCGGCCAGAACCTCGCCAGCACAAATGGGCCCATACTTTGGGTGTTGGTATGCCTGCTGCCAATCCGGTTCTTTTAACTCTCGCAACCAGGCCACCGAATTCTGGCGTTCGCGAACCCAACGCTGTAACACTTCCTCAAAATTGGCATCGTTGTATCGGCGCTCGTCAGCGACTCCGACAGGATCGATGGCTGGCCAGTCCTGTTTCGGATCTTGCAAAGTCATTTGCACTCTAGCTCGAAAATCTTCAACCTCTTCGTCTGCTAGATGGCACACAATCTCCAAGATCGACCAATTTCTCGATTCCGGTTTCCAGCGCACCGTCTGCTCATCCAAACCGTGAACTAGACTTGGCAAAACCGTCTGAAAGCGTTCCAAAGATCCAATCAGTTTTTGAAATTCCATCGATATCACCGTGATCTCAAACAACAAGTTATTAACTGCCGAATCTACTCGTTCTATCTCAAGCAATTAAATGCCATTCATAGGACGCCAGTCTTGGATTATCATTCGTGTCAGAGATGCAGAAAAGTAGAGCCAACCTGGCACCAACCATTTGTCCAAGTACTGAATCCAAAGACGACCAAAAGCAGAACACCAATGAAGCCCACAGAATTTATTTGGCGAAACGGGAAAATGACACCTTGGGCCGAGGCTAATGTGCACGTGATGTCTCACGCCTTGCATTATGGTTCCAGCGTGTTTGAAGGCATACGTTGTTACAAGACACCTAGTGGCCCAGCGATTTTCCGTTTACCCGAACACATCAAACGATTGTTCGACTCGGCCAAAATGTACCGCATGGAAATTCCCTACTCGCCAGAAGAAATCAGCCAAGCTTGTCACCAAATAATTGCCGCGAACCAATTGGGCAACGCGTACATTCGCCCACTGGTTTTCCTTGGCTTGGGCACCATGGCGCTGAACGGAGTTGGCAAATGCGATGTAGAAACGATGGTGGCGGCAGTCGAATGGGGTGCCTACTTGGGCCAAGAAGGAATCGAAAACGGCATCGATGCCTGCATCGCTTCTTGGAGCCGCAGTACCAGCGCCTCCATTCCCGTGCTGGCCAAAGCCGGTGGTCATTACTTGAACGCTCAATTGATTTGCACTGAAGCCCATCGCAACGGCTACGCGGAAGGGATTTCGGTTAGTGCCCAAGGGATGGTCGCCGAAGGATCGGGCGAAAACGTTTTCGTGGTTCGAGACGGAAAGATTTACACTCCACCACTGGCCTCGTCGATCCTGGGCGGGATTACTCGCGACGCCGTCATGCAAATCGCTGCCTCGTTAGGACACACGGTGATCGAAGAGTCGCTTCCTCGCGAAGTTTTGTATATTGCGGACGAGGTCTTTTTGTCTGGCACGGCCGCCGAAGTCACTCCCGTCAAATCGATTGACAAGTTACCCGTCGCCGACGGGAAACCTGGAGACATCACCAAGTCGATTCAAAAAGTCTTCTTCGGACTATTCGATGGCACCCAGGACGACCAATGGGGTTGGCTAGACCACGTGCAAACCGAAGTCGCCACTTGATTACGAACCAACAGGAAATCGCAACGAGCCTGACCACACTTGAATCGGTTCTACTTGGCAGGTTCGCGTGCGTTGGCTTCGAAGAATTGCCAGATGTGTTGGAAACCGGAGATGTCGTGGTTGGTGGCTCCGAAAACTCGATCCATGGAACGGTTGCGAAAGGCGCCCGGAAGAGTGTGTCCACCGCCAATGATTCGACACAGCTGGACGGCGGTTCCGCGATCACCGTTTTCCCAAGTCGTTGTTTCAACCGTGCATTGGTCTTCTTTATTGGTATCAGGCAGTTGCTTTTTTTGACCGTTTGCCAACTGCATGCCATTGTGCTTGACCCACATTTCAACTGCTTGATCCGTCGACGTGCATTTGCCTCGGCTCTTACCGCGAGTCCTGCCAAAATTCAATTTCAAGTCACCACCATCGTATGGGACGAGTGGGTCTTGAGTCCCGTTCATAAAGATCATTGACATCGGAGCTTCCGGCGAGAACGATTCGGCCAAAGGCGATGGCATCGTTGCGATGATGACACCCGCCGCCGCGAACAACTCGGGCTTTTCAATAGCCATTCGCTGCGTCATAAACCCGCCGTTGGAAGCGCCCATAATGAAAACTTTGTCTTGATCGAATTCGATGGTCTCGCGAACTCGCTCCAACACCTCGACCAAGAATCCGACGTCATCTACAGATAATCGATCGGCAATCATCTCCGATGTCCGACCATCGTTCCAAGATCGGTTCAACCCTTCAGGATAAACCACCACGAACTTTTCCTGTTCGGCCAAAGGGGTCAATCCATATCTCGAGCTCCGATCTGCGTTGCCTCCACCGCCGTGCAAGAACATCACCAATGCAGGTTTCTCGCCAAGTTGGTCGGGCACAAAGATTCGATACGACCGTTCTTGTTCCTGGAATTGAAAGGAGTATCGTTGCCCTGTCGGCTGCCATCGCGTTTGAGCACTCAAAACGTAACAAATGCCCACAACGAAAAGACCAATCATCAAAAAGCTAAATCGTCGATACATTTGATTCTTTCCTTGCCAATTCCCTGTGGTTGCCTTTCTAGATATACGTGTTCAAAACGAAGTCGAGACACAATAAAACCGAACTTCTAATTTGACTCGGTAATTTGCGATGTGTTTGACGATCGACTCAAAAACCACTTACTTGCATTTGCCTTTTCAATTTGGGATATTACTCGGTTCCCACTAGTCTCTCGGAAAGGACTGGTGGCATTACACTTCTAATGCGGAGCCCGTTTGTGCAAGTATGGCCAGCCATTGATATCCGCAATGGAAATTGTGTGCGATTGTTACAAGGTGACTACGACCGCGAAAAGGTCTACGGTTCCAGCCCCGCCGATATGGCGGCCCGTCTGGTCAACGACGGTGCGACTGGATTGCACTTGGTCGACTTGGATGGAGCCAGAGATGGCGACAATCCCAATCAGTCATCTATTGCCGAGGTCATTGCCAAGGTCTCCGTACCTTGCCAATTAGGTGGTGGCATCCGGTCTACGGAAACCATCAAGTCTTATTTAGACCTGGGTATTTCTCGCCTGGTAATCGGCACGATGGCCATCGAGCAGCCTGCTTGGCTTGCCGAACAATGCCAACAATTCCCTAACCGCTTACTGGTCGGTATCGACGCACGTGACGGGATGGTGTCGATCGAAGGCTGGAAGAAAACAAGCGATAAAACGGCGATCGAGCTGGCGAAAACGGTCGCCAAGTTACCAATTGCCGGGATTATCTACACCGACATCACTCGCGACGGGATGTTGTCGGGACCGAATTTCGATGCCATGCAAGAAATGGCGAACTCAGTCGATGTCCCTGTGCTTGCTTCTGGCGGAGTTTCCACTGCAGAAGACATTGCACAACTAACACCGACTGGGGTGGCGGGTTGCGTTGTCGGACGCGCCATCTATGAAGGACATCTGACGTTGCAGGATGCAATGGCGGCCGCGAAAGCAGAAGTTTCCGGCTAAGTTTCACTATCAAATTTTGGAAGAATCAGGAAACCAACATGCCCGATGTAAAGTCGATTCGTAACATTTGTTTGTGTGGACACGGGTCAGCTGGCAAAACGACGATCGCCGACGCTCTGTTGACTCTGACCAAAACAGTCTCTACCAATCCCAGCGTTGATGATGGCACCAGCATTTGCGATTTCGATCCAGAAGAGAAATCGCACAAATACACCATCGAGGCGTCCTGTGTGCACTTCAACCACGGTGGAAAGTCGTTCGACCTGATCGACACGCCCGGCTACCCCGACTTTGTGGGCCAAACCATCGGATCGTTGACTGCTTGTGACACAGCAATGATCGTCGTGAACGCTCAATCGGGAATCGAAGTAAACACGCGTCGCGTTTTCAAAGAAGCCGAAGCCCTGGGCATGGGTCGCATCATCTGCCTGTCCAAACTGGATGGCGACAACATCGATTTCCAAGCTGTTGTCGGATCGATACAAGAGCTGTGGGGGAAACGTTGTGTACTACTAAATGTACCAGTTGGAATCGGAGCCGACTTCAAGGGAGTCGTCAGCACGCTTGATGTCCCCGACGATACGTCCGGCGCATTAGTCGATCCCGCATCCATTAGCGAACCGTTGATCGAGTCGATTATCGAAGTCGACGATGCCGTGATGGAGCAGTACTTTGAAGGCAACATGCCCAGCGAAGCCGACCTGTCACGACTGATCGTGCAAGCTGTCCGTGAAGGAACGTTGATACCGATCGTGTGCTGTAGCGGAAAAACTGGCACCGGCTTGCCCGAATTGCTGGAGGCCGTTTCTAAGTGCGGACTGTCGCCTGCCGATCTGGCTCGCAAAGCTCAACAGGGCGACGCCGAGATTGATGTCGAACCAAAAGCCGATGGCCCGCTAATCGCCCGTGTCTTTAAGACACGCATCGACCCGTTCGTGCAAAAACTCAGCTTCATCCGCATCTACAGCGGTACATTGAAACGTGACGACAACGTCGCCTGCTCAACTGCCCGCAAAGGCATCAAGATGGGCCAGCTATTGAAGATTCAAGGCGAGGCCACTGAGCAAATTGACTCGGCCGGACCAGGCGAAATTGTCGCCGTGGCAAAAATTGACGAATTGAAAACTGGTTCCATGTTGGGCGAGGCCACGATGCCCGCCATCACGTTCCCAACACCGATGGTCTCGTTGGCCGTGTCACCCAAAAGCCGAGGCGACGAAACCAAACTGTCCGGAGCACTCTCCAAAATCGTGGAAGAGGATTCAACGTTCAGTCTGGATCGCGACGCTCAAACCAAAGAGCTAGTGATGACCGGCATGAGCGAACTGCATCTGGCGATCATCCAGGAACGCTTGATCCGTCGTGACAAATTGGAAGTTGAAACCAAAGAACCACGTATCGCCTTCCGCGAAACGATTCAATCCGAGTCCGAAGGTAGTTACCGCCACAAGAAGCAGTCGGGTGGCCGAGGTCAATTTGGTGAAGTACACATCCGCATGTTTCCACTTCCTCGCGATACGAATATTGAAGAGTACGCGACGAAAGCCAACTTCAACTCGATCAAGAACTCGCACTACGACGAGGCATCTAACTTTTTGTGGATCGATTCGATCGTCGGCGGAACTATTCCAACCAACTTTTTACCAGCCATCGGAAAAGGGTTTGCCGAACGGATCAGCGCTGGCGTGATTGCCGGTTATCCCGTTCAAGATTTGTGCATCGAGGTTCACTTCGGTAAATACCATGACGTGGATTCCAGCGAAGCGGCCTTCAAAATGGCGGCCAAACAAGTCTTCAAGCAGGTTTTTGAAAAGGCCAAACCCAGCCTGTTGGAACCGATCGTCAAATTGGAAATCACGATCCCTGAATCCAACGTCGGTGATGTCTATTCAGATATGTCTGGACGAGGTGGCCGAGTCTCGGGAAGCGATGCCGCCGGCGGAAACTTTACCACGGTGTACAGCGAAGTCCCCTTACGCGAGGTCACGACCTATTCGCGGACTCTGTCCAGCATGACAGGCGGCTTAGGTAGTTACACCATGGAATTCAGTCACTACGAGGTCATGCCATCCAATATCCAACAAGATGTGATCTCGAAAGCTCAACTGAAAGAAGACGAAGACGAGTAGCGTGTTTGGCTTCCTTAGATTTTGCCGAAACGAACCTGCGTACCGCGATGCCTACCGTCGCTGCTGTCAGTTTCAACACATCGAATACGGTGTCCCATCACTGGGTCTACTCAGTTTCGAAGCCGTTTTTCTATATCAATTGGGTGTCGATTTTGGATTGGTCGACACGCAATCGATTCCTGGCGATCGCGACCGGCGATGCTGTCGTTTGCAAGCCAGTCGCCGTATGTTGACCGATCCTGATGCTTGGTTGGCGCAGTTTGCCACCAGCTTCGGTGTCTTACTTGGCAAAATCAAAATTGAAGATGACATTCGGGACAATGGTCGTTGGGCTGCTCGCCTTGGCAATCGGTTGTTGCGTGGCAGTCATCGCAAGATGCAACAGTACTTCCAGCGACTGGATCCCAATTTCACGGAAACGACCAGCCAATTGGTCCAACAGCACCATCACCTGGAGGCCTCTACCAACCAGCATTCGCTGGCCGTTTATGCTCAGCCAACCGGAAACGCATTCGCCTATATCTTCAAACTGTTGGCCCAGTCCGCAGCGGTCAATCGCTGCGATCCAGCGTTGGTGGCTCGATTTTCTGAAGTCGCCGAACCGGTTGGAAATCATTTAGGACAAGCTATTATCGCATTCGATTGCGCCGTCGATTATTCCAAAGATCAACATACCGGCGACTACAACCCGTTAAGCGACGAAGGGGCCGTTACCCAGGCTTATCAATTCGCTGGCCAACGACTTCACAAAGCCGCCGACTTAATTCAAACCCTGGCACTGCCCATCGATCGCCTTGCCGTTACAAAACGCATCTTGTTGGCCCGCGCCAAATCGATATCCCAAACGATCGATAAATCGTTGGCTGCGTGTAGCAGCGATCTGATCGCGCTGTCCATGAAAGATGTCCAAGAACCAGACTTTGCCAAAATGGGATCCAAACCCAAAAAGAAAAAGAAAGACAATTGCTTGGATGGTTGCGACTGCTCCTGCTGCTACTGCGGCGATTGTTGCCCAACGGGCGGTGGCAACTGCTGTGACGGTTTGGATTGCTGCGCTGCCTGCGACTGCAGCTGCTAGGCCCCGCACGCAACGTACATGGCCCCGCCTGTTGTCTAACACGACGATGATGTCGCCTTCATGAAGATCCTTTCTATCCAACCCTATTTCGGTGGCAGCCATCAAGCCTTTCAGCAAGGCTGGCAGCAACATAGTCGCCACGATTGGACGGTGCTGTCGTTACCACCACGACACTGGAAATGGAGAATGCGCCACTCGGCTATCTATTTCGTCGAGCAAATAACCAGCGAATTGAGTGCCGATTCGTTCGAGCTAATTTTCTGCACAGACTTTTTGAATGTGGCGGAATTCAAAGGACTGTTGCCCAATCGGTTTCGCCAAAAACCACTGGTCGTTTACTTTCATGAGAACCAGTTCAACTACCCAACTCAAGTCAACGACCCTCGAGACCTCAACTACGCGTTCACCAACTTCACGTCCTGTCTAGCAGCCGATGCCGTCTGGTTCAACTCGCAATATCACCGTACCAGCTTCATGAATGAACTGAGTCAAGCTTGCCAGTCCTGGCCAGATTTTCCGCCCACTCAAGCCATCGATTCTATTCCGTCCAAAAGCTCGGTGCAACATCCAGGACTTAACCTGGAAAACTCAACCCGAGAAAACACACCGCCGACGGATCAATCGCCCCTACGAATTCTGTGGGCCGCTCGCTGGGAACACGACAAGAACCCTGAGTTGCTGTTGGAAGGACTACGTCATTTGCAAAATCTCCAAGTTCCTTTTCAACTTGACGTTTTGGGCGAGTCGTTTCGCCAAACCCCTCAGGCATTCTCAACGATCAAAACAGAATTCTCCGAACACATTAATCGGTGGGGTTTCCAAAGTGCGGCCGATTACCAACTCGCCTTGCACAGCAACGACGTGTTTGTGTCCACCGCCAATCACGAATTCTTCGGAATTGCGGCCGCCGAGGCAATTGTGGCCGGGAACATCCCCATGTTGCCCAACCGATTGGCATATCCAGAATTAATTAACCTACTAGAGTGTCCGAATCGCGAACAGTGTTTCCTGTATGACGGAACGCCCCGCCACCTTGCGGATAGACTAAACGACTTGTGGCGGTGTCGACTAGCAGATCCGCTAGAATCGGCACGAAAATCATTGCAAGCAGAATTGTCAGCGAGGTTCAAATGGGAGACTCGAGCACCATTGATGGACGACGAAATCGAAAGAATCTCCGCATCCGACTCACTGATTGGCTGATCAATGTTGCCGGCACACTGGTCCGTGACGATAATGGTCCTATGACAGAACCCGAAAACACACAACCCGAACCTACCAACGACTCGCCACCGGAACCCAAGTTAGCGGGACCTCGCATGACGTGGATTCACGTCCACGTTCCCAAGGCGGGCGGCAGCACCCTTCGCCAACTGTTCAATCGAAATTTCAAGAAAGGCTTTTACAATTCCAACTCGCTATTGGAAACCAAACAGTACAGTTGCGAAGACGTAAGCGAAATCGTTCGGTGTCATCCTTGGCTACGTTGCTTTTCCGACCACAAATTGTCGCTGGACTTGCCTTTTGATCACACCGATTCCAAAGTCATGGCCATTTGTTTCGTGCGTGACCCTGTCGAACGGTTCGTGTCACGCTACTTCTTCCATCGCAACTTTGAAGAGGTCGCTTGCATCGCCCAACGAATGTCGTTTCGCGAGTTCGCTATGGAAGAGCTATTCAACGGCAATGCTCACCCGCAAACCAACAGTCAAATTTACTTCTTGAATGGCGGCCGCTCGTTTGACGATCTCACATTGATCAATCAAGCCGTGAATTCGGGCCAGGCTTACCTTTTCCCGATCGAACGGTTTGACGAGGCCTGCATTAGCCTGGAACAACTGTTCCCAAACTGCTTCAAAGACCTTTCCTACGTCCGCACGAATGTCTCCAAGAAAGATACCACCATCGATCCGGACGACTTGCAATTCGTGGCCGAATACCTAAAGAAAGATCAAGCAGTCTGGGACTTGGCCAATCGCTTTCTTAACGAAACTTTGAAACGAGCCTTCCATTCACCCGGCGATGCCCAACAACGCCTGGAAGAATTCAAAGAACTTTGTGGCCGACGATTCCACAACTTCCAACCTCCAAACAATTCATCCAATGTCGATTCGCCGAGCAACGATTCCGGCTCCGGCAGCTCATCGATTCGCAATCGCAAGTTCGGCTCTGGAACGGGCAACAGCCCGACACAGCAACCCGACTCTGGAAACTTGGGGACAATCCCGAATACGCCCGGCGTTACCGATGCCGCCGCAGACGGACCCCCATCCAAATCGCAATCAACAGCCACGCGCAGCAACTGATTGCGGCGCCTTGGTAGAACAGAGCAGGGCGGTAAACGTAAGCGATTTCGTAACGCCCTTCCGGTGCAATCAGACCTGTTAGCACTCGGTTGACTCGAAATGTGGGCAAACGTTGCTTTCGCGCTCCGTCTTGTACGATCCACGCTTGCCAATTGGGATCGAAGTAGCTGGAGATTACCAACAATCGTTTTCCCACCGCATCCACTCGAAAATTCTGCTGTTGGTTAGTCAATTGCGAGATCACAACCGATCCCGTCGCATCACCCTTCGTGACAGACCGCAATTTTTCGGCCAAGCGAATATCGGCTTCAATCACTGCGGAAACATCTTTGTTTTCGGCGAGCGTTTCTAGTACTTTTCGCGTTTGCAACGTGCTGGACAATATGGATCGTTGTTGCTGAACAGCAAGCGGTTCCATAACGCGAAACTCATCAGCAAGAAATCCGACGGGCAAACCGTCAACTAAGTCATTTGCAATCTCGTTACCCTGCCGTTGCCATCTACGATCGACCGAATAGGCAGGCAACACTCGCTGCAAATCAGTATCCGATAGTCGGTTTAGTTCGTTCAACAAACACCAAGTATCTAATGGTTCGATTGAGCTGTACGAGCCGACCACTCGTTGTTCCGTTCTCAAATGGTATTTTGGGAACTGACGATACCGATCGTCTCGTGCCACTCGATCAATTTCAAACGGTCGAAAAGTCGTACTGAGATACGCTTGCTGAGTGATCGATCGTTCCTGAGTCACTGTTTGGGTTTGGATGACCCAGCGGTTGTTCAGGGTTATATCAAACACTAACAACACTAAAAGCAAGCCAGGCAATTGACGCTCGAAAGAAGGTTTACGTATCGCCAACCACAACAAACCTACGCACCCAACGATCATTACGGCCGTTCGCAACAAGGATTCAGCAATCTCGCTCGTGGCTTCCGGTCCCACAATCGCCAATAACTGGTAGCCGGATAACTTATGGCAAACAAGCACTCCGACTAGCACGAGTGTGACGCACGCGATCCAGCCAATTACCTTTTGCAACACACCACGAAAAGAGCTGTCTTCTACCCAACGATCGAGGCCTTGCCCGGCCAACAAAGCCCAAAACAAACAGGCCACGGACAACAGTTTGGCTGGGTAGCGAAATCGACTGTAACCTGGCAGAAAAATTTCTAACATCCAATACACACCACCTGTGGGTTCGCCAAACCAAAACGCCGTACCGTTGCCACCACGCATCAAGTTCAACTCGTTGATCATCCAACCGATGCCGTACCAACCCAACGACCCCAACATGAAAAAAACGAACACCCTTCGAAACCCAACCATGCCACAACGCTGTCTGGTAAAAACAGCCGCCAAACCTAGTGCCAAAGTGAACCAACCCATATACAGAGTGCTAGTCCACAAGCGATCGTGGCCACGAATCCTTTGCCCCCACCCACTATCGCCGCTGGCGTATCCCAACACTTTGGGCCAACACGCGTCGACCAACATCCAAGGCATCACGCTGAATTCATAGATTGCCGATAGATGATTACCGGCTGGCAAACGATCGGACCGAGGACTGTCGACAGCACTTAGCAACGGGTTTTGGTCTGACGAATGACCGGCCAAACGGAACATCGATCGATCATTTTCAATCGCACTTCGTTCACTGGTTTCAGCCCACTGCCAGGTTGGCAATATTTGGATCGCCGACAGCAAGAATGCGATACATGCCACCACGGAAATCGTCAAAGAACAATTCACTAATCGACTGAAAAATCGCCCCGGCAGCCATAGCCAAAACAAGAACGTAGCGATCAGCAACATGTGAAACGCTCGCTGAGCATCGCCGGACAGTATCATCATGGACAGCGAAATGCTGACACCGACCAACCACTGGACACTCGGTTTCGAAAGCGTCATCAAGTTTCGGTAACGCAGCAAACAACCAAGCGCGACCGGCAACCAAGCACTGCTGATCAAGAAAATAACATTGCAGCTTTGAAAGAGTACTGGCCCGCCGTATGCAAACGCGATACCCGCCAGCCAACTTGCCCACGTTGACAAACGGCACTCGTACCCACACCAGCGTGTAGCCGCAACAACCAACCACAAATGCAACAGAACGAACCAACCGAACATGACACTCATGCGAACGTTGGGCAACAAAAACAGGACTTTGCCCGGATACATTACGCCACTTGTCGCATCAGCAACAACGGCGGCCCCCCAATTGTCTTGAGCGCACCATAGCGGCAGTTCGCCCTGCCAAATCTGATTGCGAGTCCACTCGAACAGCGGTTGGTACAAACTGCCCGAATCGCGGAACCCCAACTCGACTTGCCCCGTCAACACTGGCCACAGCAAGAACACGCCCAACCCGCAGGCCAGAATTCGCCCCAGCCACTCGTCGCGCCGATTCCAATTGCTCTGTGAATTGCCAACGTCAAGATTCATCAACCGCAGCCTTTTCACTTCGCCGCTGACGAAACATTTCGACACACACCAAGCCTAATCCTGCCAAAGCGACCCAACGAAATCCGGTAAACGCAAAAACGATCGCCGCATTAATCATCATGAACACAGTGATACCGTAAACCAAACGGTTGGCAGATTTAGAACGAAGCAACGGGTGACGACGCCCCGTCCATAAATAGGCCTCGACGCCGCACAGCAAAACAAACAGATAGTTAAACCATATGCCGCCCGACCAATACCATCCCACCACTTGGTCAGTGACCTTGGCCGTATGTTCCGCCGCCAATTGGTGACTCCAGTCGTGAAAGTAGGCGAATGCCGAAATCACATGAATCACTAGCAGCAGTGTGGCCAATCCCCAGGCCCACATCAGTTTCATCCGTGCATTTGAGATACGGTCACGGCGAATCCATAGCACCGCAAAACCAATCCATAACAGAACGGCGAGGCGTATGGTCCAAATCGAAAACTGCTGCCCAAATTCTTGCATCCCTGATTTTGGGGCGTTGCCGGCGTTTTGGCAACGCTACCGCTTCGTTTAAGGACCGGGCTGGGGCTTTTGATCAGTGAATAATTCTGCAAAATGAGTATTCAAGAAATTGCTGATTCGCAGGCAGTGAATGCCATATTCGTCGGTCAGCAAGAAAATGCACGTTCGTTGACCAACTTCCTAAGGGGTCGCAAGTGATTTGGATCATTCTGGCAATCGTCGTTGCAGTATTGTTAGTCGTTCGATTGTTATTGGACCTGTTCCACAAAAATGACGCCATTCTGCGCAACTTTCCTGTGCTGGGTCATGGCCGTTCGGTCTTGATGAAACTGGGCCCTAAGTTACGTCAATACATCGTTGCAAGAAACGATGAAGAGCGGCCATTCACACGAGACCAACGGCATTGGATTGCGCACTCGTCGGAAAAGAAGAATAACTATTTTGGATTTGGCACCGACAACGATATCGAAAACACGCCAAATTACATGATCATCAAGCATGCGCCCTTTCCCTTGGGCGATCATTATCCTGGCGATCCCGAATACGATGAGGAATATAAGATTCCCGTTGCAAAAATTTTGGGTGGGCATCGCCAACGCGCCAAAGCGTTTCGGCCCCAATCAATCATCAACACTTCGGCCATGAGCTTCGGATCATTGAGTGGGGCGGCTGTCGAGGCGATTAGTCGTGGCTGCAAGATCGCTGGCTGTTTGCAAAACACAGGCGAAGGAGGCATCGCGCCACACCACGATCATGGCTCGGGTCTGATCTTTCAGTTGGGCACCGGTTACTACGGAGCGCGTGCGGATGACGGAAACTTTAGTATCGATCGTTTTCTAGAGACCATCGACAAATTTCAAGTCAAAGCCATCGAGATCAAACTAAGCCAAGGCGCCAAACCTGGCAAAGGCGGAGTCCTGCCCGCTGCAAAAATCACGGCTGAAATCTCGGCGATCCGTGGCATCCCTATGGGCAAAGACTGTCTAAGCCCGGCCTTCCATCGTGCCTTTTCAGATGTCGACAGCATGCTGGATTTTGTCGAACTGTTAGCGGATCGGTCAGGCGGCATTCCCATCGGAATCAAATCCGCTGTCGGGCAAATGCAATTTTGGCGTGACCTGGCCGATCAAATGAACCGTACCGATCGAGGCGTCGATTACATCGCTATCGATGGTGGCGAAGGTGGCACGGGCGCCGCTCCGCTGGTATTCTCCGACCATGTCGCTCTGCCATTCACATTCGCATTTTCACGAGTTCACCGAATTTTCTACGAGGCAGGATTGCATGACAAAGTCGTCTGGATGGGCGCAGGAAAACTTGGCTTTCCACAATCCGCTTTGTTTGCTTTTGCTTTGGGTTGCGACATGATCGCCGTCGGACGCGAAGCTATGATGGCCGTCGGCTGCATTCAAGCTCAAGAATGCCACACCGGTTTTTGCCCAACGGGCGTGGCCACTCAACGAAAGTGGTTGGTCCGAGGCCTAAAGCCAGGCGTCAAGTCGCATCACTTTGCCAACTACGTGTTAACGCTTCGCAAAGAGATCTTACAATTGTCGCGAGCCTGTGGGTTCGTGCACCCTGCGTTGGTAAACACCAGTCACTTCGAAATACTCAACCCGGGCGACAAACATCAGTCGCTGGAAGAATTCTTCCAACTACCGGCCGAATGCCGTTGCCCCAGTGATCAAGACTTGGCAGCCATCCGTCAAGTGATGGCCGGTAAATCATAGGTAAATTCGCAACAACCTGGGCTGCACATACCTCAACCCGATTCGCCCTTTTTCCGAAACAACCCCGACAGAATATTCGGACCTGTTTCGCCTTCGCGCAACCGAAGCCCGTCTTCGAAGGTGTTCAAATCCAGGCACTCGAATCCGTAATGCGCAAGAAAAGCGATCAACGACTGGTCGTCAAAGTGGTGCAAGTGTTCGTCGGGCAACAACATTCGCCAATCGCGAAACCACTCGTCTCCCATCTCACGCCATCGACAAAACGGCACCGCTAAAGCCAAGTACTCGCAGCGCAGTTTTTCAAGGAAGCTGAGATCCGGGATATGCTCCAAAACGTCAAACATGGCCACCACGTCCCATTGCTCACGCATCACCCCATCCCACTCAACAAACGGCACATCTTTTGGTAGCGGATAGTTCGCGATATCGTTGCCACAGCATTTTGCTACTCCGGAAATTTTAGCAGCCTCGACAAACGTGCCCGTGCCATAGCCGATCTCTAAGAGTGACGTCGGTATTCGTTTTAATAATCCAAGTAGCCATCCCATGCGTTGGTAGCCAAGCTTAACAGTTCGATCACTCAACGACTCGTAGTACGACAAGTATTGCTGGTCGTAGACCATCGGCTGCCATTTCACTTGATGGATGACACCGAATCGATCGACTTCGTAGTTTTCGATCATGGTTGCCCAATCAATTTATTGGCCATCTGAATGTCGAAGCTTAATCAATTGTTTGCTGGCCGATTCGCGCAACTCAATTAAAGCGGTGTCACGGTTGAACCTGCCTTCCATTGGAAATTCGTTACTTGTCGGAACGGACTTAACCAAGGCCTCAAGAACGTTGGCAGGCACTCCGCCATCATCAACAAGCTTTTGCAAATCCCGAATGTCTCGATCGGACCTCAGTTGCAAATCCAAAACGCCAGAACCGCCAATCAATTGCAGTACTTTGTTGCTATACCTTTCTTTCAGCCAATCGGCCGCTTCATGTTCTGTCAATTCGCCAGCGATATGAATGGCGGAAGGAAGGTAGTCGCCATAGCCTACACGCGGAGGCGGATCCCAATGAGGCGGAAATTGATACAGCGGTTTGTCTCGCGACAACTCGGCAACTTTTTCGAACTGTTGATTGCGAATCAGCTTTTCAGCTTGGAAGCGATTGGCCTGTTCGGCTTGGGTCCAAGGCAAGAACGCAAACCAAATCAAAATCGAGGTCAGCGCCAAGTTCCATAACCCTTTGCTGACTTTTGGATGGATCGTCGGCAGCGGCCACTCCGAAATCGTTTTTTCAATAGTTGTCAAAACGACAAACGCACCTAGCCATATTAAGATCGTTCCACCACACACCAGCCCCACGATCAATCGAATGCCAAGCACAAGATTTTCGCTGTCAGTCAAACGCACCCCACCCATAATCATAAAAATCGGTCCAGGTACCAACCACAGCCCCAACAAGGCCAATGCCGTACTAAACAACAAAACGGGGACGGCTGAAAATCGCGTGCTCATTCCCGTCAAAACTTGAACGCATCGAATCGTCAAAGCAACTCGCCATAATGCCACTACGAAGAGCATCCACAGATTCGCTTGCGTCGCGCCGTACGGATCCAAGAGGCGTTCAAAGGGAAAAGCATAGACCCACGCCAATGGAGCCGTCATCCAATAGACGGCTAAAAATTCTTTAAACGAAACCGAGAACTCGCGACGCGCACTCAACAATTTCAACAACACGACTAGACAAGTACATCCGATCAGCGAGGCCACGATCGGAATCAGTAAATGCCAAGGCTCCATCAGCAGGTACTCGCCATCGTACTCGCGAGCAAATCCAGCCGAGACCACAAAGATCAAGCCGAGCACGAGTGACCGCGGATGCTTAGCGACCGTCACTATCGCGTCCCGGTCAAACAACAAAAATCGAATCAGTGTTTTGATATCCATCAATTGCCAAACTTCTTCATGACGCATCCAAACTGTCATACCAATCGTCGGTCACACGAGCCATCTCTGCAAAAACATCTTCGTCAGACTGGCGACTTCTCTTCAATATTTTGTAGCCGTGGTTGGCTGTATCCAATAGATGCAGTTTGGCATGCTTGATTTTCTTGACAACAGGCTTGAACAAGTCCAGCGAATTCAAGGCATCACGCGTCCCCGTCAAAAACAACATCGGTTTGCCAATGTCTTTCAGATGAGCGGCCCGATCGTCAGACGGTTTATTGGGCGCGTGCAATGGGAAACCAAAAAACACAAACCCAATCACCGTTGTTGGAAAATTTGATCCGCTGGCTGCCAACGACGTCATCCGCCCTCCGAACGAATGCCCACCGGCCAACACAGGCTTTCGCGTCAATCGCTTGACCTGCTTTACTGCATTGATGACCGTTGCCAAAGAGACGGCTTGAGAATCTCGCCCACCACCTCGCTCCATAAACGGAAACTGATACCGAAAAGTCCCGATGCCAACCGCCGCCAACTGATCGGAAATGTTCTGCATGTTGGCGTGATACATCCCGGCACCAGCCCCGTGCCCCAACACCAAAACCGCCTTCGCCCGATCAGGCATCATCAAGTGGCCCGAGACTGGATCCTTGGTTTCGTGCGCGATGAAGTTGACTTTCTTATTCTTCATTGGTCGTTTCAGTCTTCGTACCTTCGTTGAGATTTGACGTGCGGCACGAGGACATTCCAGTTGATCAGACAACCATCCCAGGGACTTCGGAATCACTTTTCTTCGGGGATTCAACCGAATTCGCTCATTCTAAGCGCCCATTCTAACCGCTCACCCAGCCTGATTGAACACGACCAAACATTGTGCAAAACCAAACCCGGTCACAAGGCATTACTGGCTTTGCTTTGGATAACGTCTTTTACGAAAAGTTCAATTTAACAAATCAACCAATTTGAACGTCGTTTTGTGATTTCGCACCGTCAATTGCTGATACATCTTTGACTTGGCCAGCTTCATCATTGTCGACGATTGAATCTTTTCGATGTTGGCTGACCAAAAGATAACCCGCTTAGCCATCGACACTCGCTCGATCTTCGAATTCACCTTTGGCAATTCGTCCAGCACGGTTGCTGGCTCCAAGTCGTCCGTCAAGAACATCGCGTTGTGCTTCCAACCTTCTTGTTGGCCCCAAGTCTTGTGAGCTTTCTCGACCGCTTCCAAGTACTCGTTTTTGCTCAACACCACAACCCGCGCCAAGTAGTCAAATCGCTCGGCCAACGCGATCTCTAATTTCTTGGTGATCCGCGTGATCGAAGTTGCCCGAGTCTCAAACAGCACGTTACCACTCTGGATGTAAGTCGTAACGTTCGAGAACCCCGCCTGCTGCACACAAGAATTTAACTCGCGCATTGGAATCACATTCCTGCCGCCCACATTGATCCCACGCAACAACCCAACAAACCGTCCCATACAACACCCACTTTGCAGCTAAATCCAAAACAAAAATCTGGACAATGCCTCCACTCCAAACCGTATCGGATTCGACTCTGGCTTGCTGGTCCATGCATCTATGATGTACTGGGAATCCTTCCAGCAAACACTCAAAACAGTTTCTTCAGGGCCCCTCAAACAAAATGTCCTTTTTGCACCCAAAATTTGTCCCTAAAACAGGGGCTATAAAAAATAAATTTTCTTGCAATTTCTTACGTCCTGCAAATTCAAAAGCCGTGCTTTGGCATTAGGGTGAGGAGAAAGTAGTGAATCCGGAAATAACAGACGCATTTATTTCGCTTCAACGTGAATTCTACGGCAAGCCTTCAGTGTCACTTGCTCCATGGATTTCAATTGATGATGACACAGGGCAAATTGTCGTTTCGCTATTAAATGGTTATTTGAATCGTTGCGTTGATTCGCGAGAGGAAATGCCACTTCGCGACAACAGAGCGTATCGGGCCATTAGAGAATTAGTTTCGCTTGCCCCTTGGTGTTCCTTCTTTGAATTCATCGAAAATGAAGACGCTTTACAGATTCGTGAAACGATTTCAGAAGATGATCTGAAGCAACTTGTTGAAGAGATAAATGGTCATCATCAGGCGATTGAACGTAGAGACGGAAGATAAACCACCGCTCGCATAGCGACGTAGCCGAAGCGATAGCGGTATCCATGCGGGCGGAACTTCTCGTGTTGATGTTCCAACACAACC
Organism: uncultured Pirellulaceae bacterium; assembly: GCA_964543985.1. GTDB lineage: Bacteria > Planctomycetota > Planctomycetia > Pirellulales > Pirellulaceae > CAJQPP01. The sequence goes on from CAZJBW010000025.1 coordinate 27,844, forward strand.
GCCGCGCATTCCGCGTGACCAAAGCGAGAGATTCAACTACGCGGCGGAATACTGAGTGAACGTTCCAACGGAACCAGAACAGCTTGAAGTGCGCTGACGGTCTGCGCTCAGCGAGAGAGGATAGACCGACAGTTGGCGCAGCCAAACGCGCGGACATGGATGTCCACGTATGACACCCGTCGAGTAGCGATCTCGGCGAGTACTTTGACTAATCTAACAAAGCTGCTGTTGACCAAGGCAGCTACGGAAGACGAAGACTTGCAAAAGAGCACCGCTTGCCTGCAAGACGCTACCCGTTGATTGGGGATGCTACAAACTGAAGCTTTGATTACGACTTAGAAACATTCTGTTTTCTTGTACCACCGTGCCGAGCCAATAAGGCTGGCAAAAACACGAGGTCTGCGAACAACGCTGCAGAAAGGGTGATCATGCCCATCGAAGCGAAAATGAAATGGTCACGAGAATCACTGAAAAGCACCGTTGCGAATCCTGAGACCAAGACAATCGTGGTCAAAATCAGGGCTGTACCCACACCCGTAAATGCGTTTCTTATCGCTGTCGTTTCGTCGCCGCAAACTTTTAGCTCTTCCCGGTATCGTGTCAGAAAGTGAATGGTGTCATCAACAGCGATTCCCAGGCAAACGGTAAACGCGCAAACGGTAACGACTTCCAGCGACTGGCCCGTCACCACCAAATAGATCCCAGAAACTGCTAGTGGAAAGAGATTGGGTACTAGAGAGATCAAACCGATTCGCAATGATCGATAAACGAGCGCCAACACAATAAAGATTATGAGCACGGCGGTGCCCAGGCTGTACGCCAAATCGACAACAATCTGAAACAGGTTTTCCCAACGCCAGACGGCATCACCACTTAAAACTAAGCCAAATTCGGGGTGCTGCTTTTGAATGGATTCCAAACCAGACTGCACACGCTTGAAAACGGGATCGTAAGTGGCGATCCCTAAATCGCGGACTCGGAAGTTCACGGAAGCAGTGCGAATTTCAGGTTGGTAAAACGCACGCTTCAAGTTCGGCGGTAGTAGTTCCAGCATCGACACACGGTCTTCGGGTTTCCCGTCACCAGGCATGGAACCGATCAACTTCAAAATTGAAAGTGGATGCCCGATTAACTCTTCCGAATTGAGCAGCTTGTCGATTTTTTGAATAACCTTAACGATCTCAGGCGATTCAGAATCAATCTGTTCTGACCAGTTGATTTGGACGGAAGCTCGTTCGACTCCGTTCATGGCCTTGTCGATTAGGCGAATCCCAACTGACGGTTCACTGGAATCAGGAATGATCGAAGATTGCCGTTCGTCCGGTCTCAACTGCAACGAAACCAGAATGAAGATGACCATTGACAGGATCGCGATTGCAGAAAATGCTCGATTTCGGTTCATGACAAAATCGATCACCAAGCTGATGTTGCTGAGGTTTTTATCCACAACACTTTTGCTCTGCCCGATTTGTACAAACCTGCCAATCCATGTCGAACATGCCAGTGGTATCGCAGTTACCACGGCAACGAAACTGAGCAAAACACCGATAACGCAACTGTATCCGAATTGTTGAACGAGTTCGTGATTAGCCAATGCCAACGATCCGAATCCAATGGCGGTGGTCAACGAGGTTAATGCGCAGGCCAAACCTACTTTGCGAATCCCTTCAGCAGCGGCGTCGCGGGGTGTCATCCCAGCAGACCGCAATTTGCGGATCTCGACCATCAAGTGCACACCATCGGTCAGTGCAATCAAGCTGACCAAGACTGGCAGCACCACGTCATTGAATGGATTGCTACCAAAATCAAAAAACTTGACGCAACCTAACGTCCAAAACACACCAAGGGCGGGCGCCAGTGCCACGACGAATACGGCCGCCAACCCACGAAACAGAATAATGCTCATGAGCGCAATCATGCTGTAGCCAATCACCTGGTACTTGAGAGAGTTTGCATCACGACTTTCTTGCGCCGTAACCCAAATGGGAAGCCTACCCGTGACCGTAAAATTCGCGTTGAAATTTGGGTATTTCGCCGCGGTCTCACTGGCGATTTGTCGAACTTTTTCAATAACGTCCCGATTCTCAAAAATGAAAAACCGGTCAAACGAAATCAACAGCAAGCTCGTTTTGCAGTCCGAAGAAAGTAGCTGACCGTGGATAAATGGATGACGCAAAGCTTTTTCACGAGCCAAATCAAAGCGAGCCTGACTGGCTGACTCGTGCGGTAGAATGGGTTGCGGCAGGCTGAAAATATTCAGCATCGGAATTTCATCCAACCAAACAACGTCGTCGACCAAATCCGTTTTTTCTAAGTCCTCGACGATCGCTCGCATCGCTTGCGCGCCGACTGGTGAAAACAAGTCTGTTGTCTCCACGACCATCACCGCGTCGGAATAGAATGAGAATCCCGCAACCGGTACTGTTGTATTCACCTCAGGCGCTGGCTCTACCGGACCGACCACGTCTTGTTGCTGTTTGAACAAGTCGGTCACCCAGTCCGGGTTGATGTAACCGACCAACGCCGTGGCGGTGACGAACAACATCAGCAGCAAAGTAAGCCAAGGCCGACTTACGATCCATCCAGTGGATTGACTAAAAATTCGAGACACGCGTTCCACTTCTAGAGCAAGTTGGGCCTAACACCAGGACTTCAGGCGAAACCAAAAAGTTATTTATTGAGAAATTCTAAAAAGTTGTAGACATCACGAGCACTTTTTTCGACTTCGTCTTTGGTGGCAATTCCGTTCTGATCAGTATCGAGACGAGGAAATATCGCACCTGGCAGCAATTGCATTTCTTCTTGAACTAATTTTCCATCATTGTTTGCATCATTTTTTTGAAACATCATTTCGGTGTAGGCTGCAGCGCGGCGTAACGTCTCGTCTGAATAGACCCTGACAGCTGTCTTGCTTGAATTCGACGTTTCGGAATCGGGCTGACTTTTGGTCGAACTGGTCGGTTGCCGAGGTATCGAAATGTTGAAAAAACCCACCGCCATTTCCTCCCAAGTTTGATCTCCCCAAACCACGAATTGACTGGGGTCTGGGTTGAATGGATTGTCTTTCGAGTTATCGAAAGTGACCTCCATTTCAAGCGATTCCAGATCCTTCAATTGTCTGGGTGCGGTGAACTCATAATTGTGTTGCCAATTGAAGTCGTAGCTTGGCACGCTTAGCAACACTTGTTCGCTATCGTCATCGACCGCCTTGGCAACAAACGACTTGCCACGATAGTGCATATGCGGAGCGATACTCAACAGTTTCCCGCCCGGTGGCAAATACGAAATTTTTGCTTTGACCGTGACCGCGGATTGATAAGGTCGAATTTCAAATTCTTGATTGATGGCCGCTAAGGTTACCAGTTGTTCTTGAACTTGTTCTTCGTCTACAAATATCAAGCCAATCTTGGTTAGATCCTGCTGAGGCTTTCCATTGGGAGTGTAGTGTTGCTGAAAAACCAGTTTGGAACCTGCCGGGATTTTCCGCGCACGTGTTGGAACGTGCTGGACTGGGACTTGCCCCGGAACGTAGGCTTCCAGCCAGTTCAAACCTAACGCCCGCTGACCATCTGGCGGGCGAATGAAAACGATACTGTGATGAACCACAGATCGGTTGCCCGGAATAATTTCGGCCGCCGAAACCCACTTGTCTTCTTGGAAACCAGGGTCGACGACAAAGTACTGATACTCAACCGTGCCGTCGGCGGGAACTTGATACGGTTTGTCACGCATGGCAACCACCTGGTCCGGATTTCTTGGTAGACGCCAGCCGGTCGTAAATTGTTTTGGTTCTGGCAACTGGCTTGGATCGCCTAGCTGCGCGCCTTGGTCGACCCAAGCTTGAATGAGTTGTTTCTGTTGTTCACTGAGTCTGCGAGCGTTGGCGAAGGTACCTACTGATGAATCGGCGTGCCACGGCGGCATCCTGCCGTTGTCGATCGATTCCACAATCATGTCCGCCCAGCCGACGACCTCGTCGTAGTCGACCATGGCGAACGGTCCGATCTGACCTGGCCGATGACAATCGATACAATTCTGTTTGAAAATCGGGGCGATATCGCGAGCGTAGGTTACGGTCGCCTTCTTCAATGGCTTTTTGATTCGTCCGATCAAACAGCCCTCAGGTTTCGTGACTGGAACACTAACCGCTTCACCAGCGGCTATTTGATTGAGTGCCAAACGAAGATCTTCACGATTCACTTTGGGACGAACGATTCCCGGTAAATATTGATCATCAATTCGGCCACGATAAGGGACGGAACCGTCCGTGGCAACAACGATCACTTCAGGATTGCGGATGACATTCCATCGATCAGCAAACTGATTTTCGTAGTCCTTAACTAATGGCAATTTCAATTCCGCGGCTTCCGCAAACTGACGCCATTCGTCGGTTGAGTCTTGTCGGTTGCTATTGATGGCAACGAACTGAAACCCACGCTCGCTAAATTCCGTCGCCATTGCGTCCAGCCGAGGCGCGTAAAGTTTAGCCAGCGGGCATTCCGTTCCCAGAAAACAGAGCACCAGGTGTCCCTGCTTGGGTGGAACTTGTATTAGCTGATTCGAAAGCGACCGCAGCTCTGTTGGTTCTTCGGCACCTACTTCCAGTTCTTGATAGGCCAGAGCGGTTTGGCTGATGAACAGCAGACCACAAAACAGCAATAACCCGGTTTTCACTTTGTTCATCTTTCGCTTCCTTTGGCACTCGAATATTTATCGACGGTACGAGTTGGAACGCAAGCTTTTACTTCAGCGTCACCGTTTTACGTGGGTAGGATGGCGAGTGAATTTCGTAGATCTTACCATTTTGGCTTTCCACAACATACGCATCACCGATTCGTGCGTTATCGAAGGAAAGTTCTTCGCCGGGTGGGACTCGCTTTACGGCTCGCAACTTCCAAGTCCGACGCCCGTCGGCACGAATGAGATTGAGCAATAACGTGGTGTCCGTTTGGTTTGCGAATGTGATACCGACTTTCATTCTGCCACGTCCTGAGCTGGAATGAACAGCCGGAACCATCACCAATTTTTTACGAGGATGAGTCTTCAACAATTGCTCAGTCAGCTGATCCAAGACCTGTTGGTCAGCTGTGTCGGCGATGTTGTTTTTCTCGGCGCTGTCATTTCGATGATCGTACAATTCGCGAGCGGTAACTTTACCAGTTTTAAAATTTCGCCATTCGACGAATCGATAAACTGCGGTTCGCATCGCGTAACCCATGTATTCGTTGCTATCTTCTTTGCGATAGTACTGGCTGTAGGCCGCATCGCTGACGCTCTGGTTAACATCATCCAACACAGGCTTCAAGCTTTTTCCGTCAACGAAGTCAGGAATCTCAATTCCGGTTAAATCGCAAAGCGTCGGATACAGGTCCAATAATTCGGCGAGTGCCGTGGTCCGCTGGCCGGCATTTTTCATACCAGGGGCCGACAAGATCATAGGTACTCGGGTGTCGATTTCGTAATTAGTTCGTTTTCCCCAAGCAGCGTACTCGCCAAGCTTCCAACCGTGGTCACTCCATAGAACAACAATGGTGTTGTCCGCCAGGCCCTCTTCTTCCAACGTATCCAACAGGCGACCGACTTGAGCATCCACATAGCTAACGCAAGCGTAGTAGGCGTGCAGCAAGTATCGAACTTGATCATCGGTTAGTCGCTGGTCGTCGTCCCATGGTTCAGGGAACTCGGCCATATCTACGTAGTGAGCCATCTCGCGATTACTGAACATGGCGTAGCTGGGTGTATTTTCATTGACTGAGTCTCTCAGGACCGGGAACTGCTGACGGTCGTACAGATCCCAATACTTCTTCGGTGAAACCCAAGCCAAGTGAGGTCGAATGTAGCCCATGCCAATGAAGAACGGAGCATCTTCTTTTCCAAGTCGACGCAAATCCTCGATACACATGTCCGTCCGCGCACCGTCCAAAACCTGGTTGTCGGGCAAATCTGGCGCACCCGCCACAGGCCCTCGCAGAATGTCTTTTCGCCAATCACTCTTTGGCAACGCCTCATCAACCTCGCGAACTTTTTCTCGAGTGCCTTCCGGGTAAGGGTAGGGCAGGCGAGGGAGCGGACGGATCGGTTCGCTCCAAGACTGCGGATCAGGCGTTGGGTTGTGATAGATTTTTCCGTGATTGATCGCGGTATAGCCAAACTTGCGAAACCATTGAGGCATGGTCACGGCATCCGGCTTGGCTTCGCGAAAGTGAATCGGCAACGTCCACACGCCCAAGTTGTCGGGGCGTAAACCCGTCATCAAACTGGCGCGAGATGGATTGCAAACGGCGACTTGACAATAGGCTCGGTCGAACTGCACGCCACGCGCCGCCAGCCGATCGATGTTGGGAGTGATAGCCAACGCGTCGTCATAACAACCGATCGACGGCCGCAGGTCATCAATGGCGATAAACAAAATGTTGGGGCGTTCATCAGCGACACTCAGTCCGCCAAACACCCAACTGAGCACAATGGCCACGATCATTGAGGCACGAGCATTAAAATTTCTACGACGACAATTGGGTTGCATTACCAGGCCTTTGGTTCAGATTTTATTGACACCCCACAGTCTATCTAAACCGGGTCTTCGTTTTAATACTAGAACGCCAAACGAACGAAAAGTGTCAAGACCCACAGCCCAACGCTCGGTTCCTTGGCCGGCTTTTACAAGCGAGGATCAATGGGCTCACTTTCTAAAGCAAGAACAGCGAACACGCACTCGTGTACGCGACGCAATGGCTCGCCACGAACAAAACGCTCCAAGGACTCGATGCCCAAGGAAAATTCTCTTAGGGCCAACGATCGCTTGCGTCCCAGCCCTCGCTGTTTCAGACGCTGCAGGTTGTCGGGCGTGTTGTAATCAGGCCCGTAAATGATCCGCAAGTACTCGCTACCTCGGCATTTGATAGCCGGCTGATTCCAACCTCGTTTTCCACGAGTCAAATAGTCCAAAGCCTTAACGACCATCCCTTCGCCGCCGCGTTCGGTAAGCTCCAGCCACCATTGGACGGCATTGTCGATCGATTTTGGGTCGGTCAATTCGACTTCTAAATATCGAGTGGCTCGCAACAAGTCGGTATCGTGACTGCAAATTTTGGCCAAAGTATCCATATGCCAACGATGATTCTGATCGATGTGCACTTGGCCTTCGGTCGCCAACAAATGAAACGGAGCCAACTTTAGATCATCAATGCTTTGCACGGGCCAACAGTATTGACGATAGGCAGTTTGAAATTTTTGCAGGTTGTCATGAGTGCGTTGCATACGCTGAACCACCTGACTGCATTTTGCTTGGTCATCATCTGCTAAGCGATCGTGCGTTTGTTGAAGCAGTCCCAACGAAGTCGGAACCGACCGTAATCCCGCGGCCGCGACCGCTGCGTACTGAGTCTGTAGTAGTTGTTGTGCTTTGGCCGACCACGGCATCAGCTCGCAATCCAAACAAACCCAGTCGGTGGAAAATTCTTCCCAAAAGCCCGAGGCATCCAGCGCGCCACGAACGCGACTCAAAAACTGCTGCTGTAGCACCTCGTCATCAAAGAATTGGCGACCGGTTCGAGTGTATACCATTCCGTCCTCGCCACCTTCCACACCAAATCTTCGTTCAGCCACTTCTTGATCGCGGCAAACAATCACGATGGCACGCGAACCCATATGTTTCTCTTCGCACAGGACCGTCGAAACACGGTTCGCTTGGAAGTAGTCAAAGGCTTCAAGAGGGTGCTCTAGGTATTCATCCAACTGACTGGTGGCGGTGGGAGACATCGTCGCAGGCAGGTGGATCAACCATTTTGGATTCACAGCGAATCGACTGATCACCTCCAAAGCGGCATACGAGTTTTCCTGTCGGACCGTAACATTGCCCGTTAGTCGGGTGGTAACCAAACGCTTACCCATCACGTCGTCAGCGTCCAACAAACTATCTTGGATTTGTTGAGCCGTCAGACTGGATCCACTGGAACCCGAATTGCTGGGCACACCGAGCGGTTTGACCGGCTCGCACCAAACCTTTTGTGCCGGAACTTGTTGAATTTCCATTTCAGGATATCGCAAAGCAGTTAACGCACCGCCGAAAACGCAACCGGTATCAATATCGATCGTGTTGTTCAGCCATTCCGCAAATGGCACTGGCGTGTGTCCATAAACCACCTTGGCCGCTCCTCGGTAATCGGCGGCCCAGTTCAATCGTACTGGCAATCCAAACTCATCAATCTCGCCGGTTGTTTCGCCATACAATGCGAACTCGCGAACTTTGCCGCTACCTCTTCCATGCATCGATTCGGGCAACCCGGCATGAGCAACCACCAGTTTGCCGTCGTCAAAGACATAGTGACTAACTAGCGAGTCGATAAATTCGACAACTTGTTTCTCGAAAGGTTTGCGATCAGCTTCCGGGATTCGAGCAAAGTCTTGAAGTGTCTCCGCTAAACCATGACGCACTTTGACATCTTTGCCGCGTAGCTTGCGCAACAACTTAACATCGTGATTCCCCGGCACACAAATCGCAGAGTCATCTCGCACCATATTCATGGCGATCTTTAGAGTGTCGACGGCACGCGGGCCTCGATCCACTAGATCGCCAACAAAAACTACGCGACGACCAGCAGGATGAGCGTACGAGAATTCGCCAGTTACTTGATAACCCAACTGATCCAGCAACTGTTCCAATTCATCGGCACAGCCGTGCACATCGCCAATAATATCGAAGGGACCTTGTTCCGTTTTACGGTTATTCCACAACGGCACTTTTTGGATCGTCGCTTCTTGAATCTGTTCCTGTGCGTCCAGAACATAAACGTATCGAAACCCTTCGCGTTTCAAACTTCGAAGCGATTGCCGCAATTGAGATCTTTGCTGTCGAATGACGTGCGGGCCAAAGTCCCGGTCGGGTCGTTCGCGGTTTCTGCTCAGGCAAACCTTCTCGGGCAAATTCATTACGATAGCGACCGGCAATACGTGAAATTCGCGTGCCAGCGCAACCAGACGATCTCGCGAAGCTTTCTGTACGTTGGTTGCATCGATGACCGTCAAACGACCGGCAGCTAGTCGTTTTGCAGCGATAAAGTTCAATACTTCAAAAGCATCTTGCGTTGCGGATTGATCATTCTGATCGTCGCTAACCAAGCCGCGACAAACGTCAGAAGAGAGAATCTCGGTCGGCAAAAAATGTTTACTTGCAAACGTGCTTTTCCCTGAGCCACTGACGCCAACCATGACAACCAATGACAGTTCGGGCAATTTCAGGGTCGTCATTCTGCACGCTCCACAATTGAAAACACGGCCATCTGTGTTGGCGAGCCATGAGTCTGGTGCTGCGGGCCAACGTCTACGAAATCCACCGTGTATCGATACAAGTCGCAAATCATTGCGGCCCAGTCTTGAAACTGTCGTCGAGTCCATTCGAAACGATGATCAGGGTGCCGAAACTGCCCAGCAGGCAGCGAATCCCACAACACGTTGTATTCCGAGTTTGGTGTTGTAAGCACCACGCAACGAGGTCTCGCATACTGAAAAACAACTCGCTGAAATGCCTGCAAACGAGGTCGATCCAAGTGCTCAACGACCTCAACAATGGCAGCCGCATCAAAACCATGAAATCGTCGATCGTGGTACATCAACGAACCGTGAATCAAATCTATTCGCTGGCGTTGATTGTCGGGTAGCTGATCCAATCGCAGTCTCTTGGTGGCTATTTCCAATGACTTGATGGAAACGTCCATCCCCTTGATCTCAGTGAACTGGCGATCTTTGACCAACAACTGCAACAAGTTCCCCTCGCCGCACCCCAAATCAATCACTCTCTGAGCGCCACAGTTTTGCAATTGGTGATGCACCGCTTCTAAACGCAGTTGGTTCAGGCTGATCGGTTTCTCGAGTTCCGATTCGACATGATTTGCAGACGTGTTGGGTTTTGTAGCAGCTTGATCGTCGTCTAACGAGTCGACGTTTTGCTCAGCCTGCAATGTCGCCAGTGCATCCTTCGCAAGACCCGATTGAAATTTCAGGTAACGACGCGCGATCAATTCTCGTTCCGGGTGATTGGCCAGCCACCCTTGTCCTTTGGATAGCAACTTGTCGTACTCGTCCGACCCGATGAAGTAGTGTTTGTAATCGTCAAACACAGGAATCAACACATACAGATGGGTCAGTAGCTGATTCAGTGTAAGAGTGTTTTCCAAACGTACTGAGTAATAACGACTGTCACCCCATTCGGAAAACTGCGAGTCCAGTTGTTGTCTTTCGATCTGGACCTGATAACCCAACGGTTCGAACAACCGCTCGGCGATCGCCGGCCCGCCTTTGATGGGAAGCACCTCCAACTGAATCTGCAATGGGAATTCAAACTCGACAAGGTCAGGACGATGTTTGCAGGTTCCTGACATGGCCGACCCAAACACTTTGGAAATTGCAGAACTCATGAACGAAGAAACGACAAACGGGCGATCGTTAACGTACCTTGCCAACATCTGATCCGATTTGCGTTTCCGACCACGGGCCATCCGCACCGGATCAATTTCCAACAGCAGGCATACCGTGCAACTTTGCTCTTGGGCTACTGGGTAAAACACATGTGCTTGGCCGTAAGACAAATCAAACGACTGGAATCGAGCCGGGTGTTTGTGAAACAAAAAGCCGATATCGCCAGCGTTACTAGTATTCGTCGTGATTGAGAGAAGCATAAAATTTCATCGACGTTTTGGTGGGAGGAGGACCAAGCTGGTCAGGACATTTGCAGGACACAAATTGCGGCCTTGAGTTCGGTGAACAACGGCTTTTTCGCTCAGATAGTATCTCTTTCATTCGAGCGACATCGCTGGAAAGTCACTCCGTCGCCATTTCCCATTGTTTCAACAACTCTTGGTAGAACTTTTGGTCACCATCGTTTTCAACACTCAGCAGCAAAAAGAAATCGTAATCTAGGTTAGCCGGTATGATTTTGAGCACAGTATCTTCCGTGAAGCTACCTCGCGTCATCTCGACATCAACAATCTGGTCGTATTCTGCCTCGTATACCAAAGTCTCTCCATCACGCTCTTCATACGAAATCACTCGCTGATTGGTGATTAGATTTCCATCCTCGGCGACAACAAAACCAGCGCAATAGTAATACAGAATTCTCTCGCCCGGTCGCAGATTAACGATTTTGACGATTTCAGTCCTTTGGTGCTCGGGCAGTTTACTACCACTAAGAACTTCCGTTGCGGCGAGGTAACCGGACTGCAAACCAAACCCAAGCAAGAGACACAGACCCAAAGAAAGGATAACGACAAAACCTGACGCACCTAAACAACCATACAGCATAATCTTGGACGATTTTTTCATAGAGTCTTTTGCTGTTCAACAAACGATGCCTTCTGCCAGTGCAAATCAATTTACCGATGAGCCCTGCCATGTCTAGCATTTGTCCGTGCAGCAAGAAAAAATGCCGCGAAATTTTTCGAAGCCAAAATCCATTGGCCGTCTTGTTCCCCCGTATGAAAGCCGCCAGGCGAAAGAGAATGACTCGTTCGCGGTGGCGGCGTCGCCAGAATCCATTCGTTGCGTGACAATGATTCCTATTTCAGTAAACCGAAACTAAAATCGAACCGTCACATTGACAACTTGCCCGTCGCGTACATTGACAACTTGCATTTGCATGGTCGAACCAGAACTGGCGATGGCCTGTCGCAGGCTGTTGGCACTGGAGATTCCCTGGCTATTGACACTGATGATGATGTCACCGACTTCCAGGCCAGCACGAGCTGCCGCACTGCCGGGCGAGACGCGGTCGACTCGCTCGCCAGATCTTCGGTAGTTGGATACATGGATCATCGTCGAATAGATTCCCAGAGTTTTAGGTTGCTCGGGGCTGGGACTAGGCCTACCACCGCCGCCGCCGCCACCGCCGCTGCCACCACCTCCGTCACCAGGGTTTGGCAGTACAGCTGGAACCACAAACGTCTTGATGACTTCGGTGTGGCCCATCGCGAAACTGGCTTCAACTTCCGCTCCCGTGACGGCACTAAGCGTCACACCCAGAAACTTGTTATTCACCGGGTCGTAAGTCACGGCAACTCCGACTCCCGCTACAAAAGAACCAGACAATCGTCCCTCGTAACTAAGTCCCTTAAGATCATCATACGTGGATGGAGTAAACCCCAGGTTCAAGCTGACAGAACCACCGACCTGTGCACCGCCACTTACGGCGACAGTGGCATACCACGATGCTTTGATTTCTGATTCGGGGTTAAGAATCGAATCAATGTCGATCGCGATTCCATGAGTTCCATCTGCGCCAACGAAGTAGGCAACACCGCCGCTGACGCTAATGGTCACCGAACGCATTCCCAACGCACGGGCAGCTCGCAACCTTCTGGCAAGAGTGTTGTGTTTGTAGGCCAGTTTGGCCAGGATTCGAGCAGCTTCCTTTCCATCTTTGCGTTCGATCGCGGCCTTCAGATTGTCCAGATCGTTCCGAGAATCAGCTTGCAGGTCTGTGTAGACTTTGGCCGCATCACGAAGAAATTGCTGAACTGCGGGAGGGACAATTTCCAGCAGCTTTGGCTTGCGGCCAAGCTTCAAATCTGGCAATTCCGGGATGTACGGCTTGATATCCTCGGGAATCACCTTGTCGATTACGCCAACAAGTTTATCCAAGCCAGGCTTGAAGAAGTCCCCAATTCCTGCAGTGGAATACTGAGGTGCGTTGCCAAGGGCCCTCATCTGTTGTTCGAAGGCTTCCTTTGCCCGTTGTTTGAAAGCCTCGGTATCGACCGACTGTGTTTGGTTGTTTGAGGACCTTTGAGTTTGATCCTGGGGGTTCGAAAATTCAAAGTCCTGCGCGGATGCTGAAGCCACAACGACCAGCGACAGCATCGATGCGATGAAGCAAGTCAGTCCTTTTTTCAATTTGATGTTCATGGATGGGCTCTTTATTTTTAGCGAACAATGTCGCGTTGAATTTTATAGTGAGTGAATTGAATTTATGCTTTTGAAGAAAGAGTTGCTCGAGCGATTGATAGATACTCGAACAACTCTGGTTTTTTAGGCACTAACAGTTTGACTGAACTGAAGTAGGTGGAGTCGCCAGACTTCATGCTTCCCGATTTGTGGCCAATCCGGCTACCTTCAAACTAGCGACCAAAGGTGCGGTAAGACGGACGACTCTCGCCGCCACCAGGATTGCCACCACCTGGATTGCCACCACCAACGCCGGGATTAATGCCGGTGCCGTGAATGTCCAGCGTGATTCGTGCATGCGGAGCATTAACAAGGACGATGCGACCGGTGCGGATATCGATAACTTGCAGGTCGGTTGAAACGGGTAGGTTGCCGCCTCCGACAACGTTGGTCTGGTAGAGAGTTCGAACGTTGCAGGCGACGATGACATCGCCGACTTCCAGGCCAAGTCGTTTTCCCAAACCATGGAAATTGACGGAGTCGATCCTCAGGCCTTTCATCACCAATCCACCGCCACCACCGGCGCCGGGATTGACCAAGGTATGCGGACGACTATGACCGGTATTGATTCGGGTGAAATGCACACCCAGTTGGTGGTCGTAAAAACGGTCGGGATGTGGTCTACATTGAGATCCGGGATTGGGGTTAACCCGAATCTGCTGTTCCTGAGGTTGAACAAAGGTCTGTTGTGCTTCGCACGTGTTGCCCATGAAAATTGCGGCTGTCATGACGGCGACTGATAGTGCGTATGTGAGTCGTAACATCGGAATATTCCTCGTTCGTTGAGTTCGATTTAAAGGTTGTGAAGGACTCAATTTGTCCCTCTTCACAATCTCTTTTGCGCAGATACTCGTTTGTTACAGGACCAGGCCAGATAATCTCAAAATCACGAAAAAACCATTGGAAAAGGCGACCTTTGGGTCGGATAGTTGCATGAAAAAAGGCCGAGACGATGCCCGTCTCGGCCTGGATATTTGCAATTTCGTTGTTGGATTGAAAAGCTTAGTCGCTAAGCTTTCTCCAAAATTCGCAACTGAGCTTTAGCTTTTTGGATGGCCTCGCGACGCAGTGCCGCCTCGGATCCAGTCGCGTTTGTGTTCGCTTCCTGTTGAGCCAATTGTTCGCGGATTTCGCTGGCGTTCAATTTTGCAACTGGCAACGCTCTTCCGGTCAGCACAGAAATGACGTTATCCGAAATCTGCACAAAGCCGCCATCAATGTAGTAATTGGTGGTATCGCTGCCGATTCGCACTCGCATTTCACCAAAGCCCAAGCGACCGATGGTCGGTGCGTGCCCGGGCAGCACACCGATTTCGCCGTCAATCAGAGGCAAAGCGACATAGTCGGCTTTGACATCCATGGCCGTTCGTTCAGGTGTAACAATGACAACTTGCATGTTGTTTTCTCTCGTCTCGTTTTACGCGACTGATTAAGCTTTGGCCGCCATTTGCTTGGCTTGTTCCTCAGCTTGCTCGACGGCACCGACGTACATGAATGCTTGTTCGGGCAAGTGATCCCATTTGCCGTCGCAGATTTCTTCAAAGCTGCGAATGGTATCTTCGATGGGAGTATCCTGACCGGCCTTTCCAGTGAACACCTCAGCAACGAAGAACGGCTGGGACAGGAAACGCTCGATTCGACGAGCACGGTGCACGACCAATTTATCCTCTTCGGCCAATTCATCGACACCAAGAATCGCGATGATATCTTGCAATTCGCGGTAACGCTGCAACGTCGTTTGAACGCGACGGGCAATGTTGTAGTGACGATCGCCAACGTATTGAGGATCCAGAATTCGTGAAGACGAAGCCAGTGGATCAACCGCTGGGTAAATACCTTTTTCCGAAATCGAACGCTCCAGATAGATAAACGCGTCCAACTGGCCAAACGCCGTCGCAGGGGCAGGGTCAGTCGGGTCATCCGCAGGAACGTAAACGGCTTGTACTGATGTAATCGCACCTTTGTTGGTCGATGCAATACGTTCTTGCAACGCACCCATCTCGGTCGCCAGCGTCGGTTGGTAACCCACCGCAGAAGGCATCCGTCCCAACAAAGCGGACACTTCGGAACCCGCTTGCGAGAAGCGGAAAATGTTGTCGACAAACAACAGAGTATCTTTACCCGTTGAATCGCGGAAGTATTCGGCCATGGTCAGTGCTGACAGGGCAACACGCAGACGAGATCCAGGTGGCTCGTTCATTTGCCCAAACACCATGCAAGTTTGTTCAATAACTTTACGACCGGTTTGACCGATCTCGGTTTCCTGCATTTCCAACCACAGGTCAGTACCTTCACGAGTACGTTCGCCAACGCCCGCAAATACTGAATAACCACCGTGTGAGCTGGCGATACGAGCAATCAACTCGGTCAAAATAACGGTCTTACCGAGACCCGCCCCACCAAACAGACCGGCCTTACCACCTCGAACAAACGGGGTCAGCAAGTCAATCACCTTAATACCAGTCGGGAAGACTTCGGTACTGGTGGTCAGCTCTTCAACTTTCGGGGCAGAGCGGTGAATCGCACGCTTCTCATCTGCTTTGACTTCACCACGACCATCGACTGGGTCACCCAGCATATTAAATACGCGACCAAGCGTTCCTTCGCCAACAGGAACGGAAACCGGACTTCCGGTATCAACGCAATCCTGTCCACGAACCATCCCTTCAGTACTTCCCAAAGCAACGCACCGAACACGTCCGCCACCCAAGTGCTTGGAGACTTCACCGGTCAGTGTGCGAGTTTTTTCGCCTTCTTTGACCGCAACTGTGACCGCGTTGTAAATGGCGGGCAAGTTATCTTCGGGAAACTCGGCATCGAATGTCGATCCGATAACCTGAGTGATTTGACCAGTTTTTGCCATTGTTCTTCTTATCAATTAAAGGGTTAGCTTTATCGTTTTGTATCGTTGAATCCCTTGCCGCCGTGTTGACGGTGGATTCTTCTATTGTTTGTTAGCCTTCGAGTGCTTCGACGCCGCCAATCACTTCCATGATCTCGCCGGTAATCTTTGATTGTCGAGCACGGTTGTAGGTCATCGAAAGGCTCTTGATCATTTCGTTAGCGTTTTCGGTTGCACTTTTCATCGCCACCATGCGAGCGATCTGTTCGCTAACCGCAGCGTCCAGAAAACATTTGAAAAGTTTGGTTTTGAAGCTGGTCGGAACGACTTCTTCCAAGATGCTTTCTGCCGAAGGCACGAATCCGTAGACCGATTCCTTTTTCTTTTCTTCGCCAGCTGGTGTTTCGGGCGAGTCGACCAGCGATCCCATGGGCAACAGCGTTTCGATGACTGCCGATTGCCGAGCGATCGAATGGAATTGAGTGTAGACCACATCCAATCGATCCAATTCACCGGCAATGTACTTTTGCAAGTAAACGTTGGCGATCTTTTCAACTTCGTCAAAAGCTGGTTGATCATCGAACTGCAAAAACTGCTGTTCCATTGGCACGTCGCGAAACTTGAATCCCGAGATGCCCCGCTTGCCGGAAACATCGAGAGTAAAGTTGGAAACGTCGGAAGAGAGTTCTTCGCGTCGCTTGGTCCCGGCGCGAATCACGTTACCGTTGTAACCGCCGCACAACCCTCGGTTGGCGGTCAGCACCAACAGAGTGGCCGAGTTCGTTTCGGCGTGCTCTTCTAGCAACGGGTGACTCACTTCCAGTCCGGCATTGGCTAGGTCAGCGACCACTTGCGTGATTCGCTCGGTATAAGCCGTTGCCGCGGCCGCGCGGTCCATCGCCTTCTTAAAACGCGCCGTGGCGATCAATTCCATCGTTCGCGTAATCTTTTTGATATTGCGAATCGACTTGCGTCGTTTGTCAAGTTCTCTGGGATTGGCCATATTTCAAAATCGGAAAACGAAATTTGGAAATCAAAAATCCAACGGTCGGTCAGTGGAGGAAGGTCTAGCGGAAGGAAGCGTTAAATTCATCCAGAGCGTCGACGACTGCCTTCGTTGCCTTGTGATCGGCCTTCTTCATGCAATCGCCTTCATTCTTGGTTTCGTCAACGATGTCCCAGACGTCCTGTTTCTTGTCGCGGATGAAAGTCAAGAATTCCTCTTCCCAGCGAGAAACCTGGTCCACTGGCACTTTGTCCAAGTGACCGGCACCACCAGCAAAAATAACCATGATCTGATCGACCACGTTCAATGGTTTGTATTGACCCTGCTTCAGCAACTCGACCATGCGGTACCCGCGATCCAGTTGCGATTGAGTGGCGGCATCCAAGTCCGTACCAAGTTGGGCGAACGCTTCCAATTCACGGAAAGCCGCCAAGTCCAGACGCAAACCACCAGCCACGTTTTTCATGGCCTTCACTTGGGCGGCACCACCTACTCGGGAAACCGAGATACCGGCGTTCATCGCAGGTCGAACACCGCGGAAGAACAAGTCAGGCTGCACATAGATCTGACCATCAGTAATCGAAATCACGTTGGTTGGAATGTAAGCAGAAACTTCACCTTCCAGCGTCTCGATGATTGGCAGCGAAGTGATCGAGCCACCGCCCAGTTCATCGTTCAACTTGGAAGAACGTTCCAGTAGGCGACTGTGACAATAGAACACGTCACCAGGATACGCTTCACGACCCGGAGGTCGACGCATCAACAATGACAATTCGCGATAGGCAACCGCTTGTTTTGACAAATCATCGTAGACAACCAAGCAATGCTGGCCGTCCCACATGAACTGTTCGGCCATTGCCGTCCCAGCGTACGGAGCAATGTACTGCAGGGGAGCAGGAGCACTGGCACCGGTGACAATCACCGTGGTGTATTCCATGGCTCCGGCTTCTTCCAGAACGCCGATAACACCTTTGACGGAACTATCTTTTTGCCCAACAGCGACGTAGAAACATTTAACGCCGGTGCCTTTTTGATTGATGATCGCATCGATGGCGATGGCGGTCTTACCCGTCTTTCGGTCACCAATAATCAATTCCCGTTGACCACGTCCAACCGGTGTCATGGCATCCACTGCCTTGATACCCGTTTGCATGGGTTCGGTAACCGGCTTTCGCTCGGCAACGCCCGGAGCAATGATTTCGACGGGACGAGTTTGCGTAGCGTTGATCGGTCCTTTGCCGTCCAGTGGGTTACCTAGCGGATCGATCACTCGACCCACAACGGCGTCGCCGACTGGCACTGAAAGCAAAGTACCGAGGGCTTTGACCTCGTCACCTTCGTTAATCTTCAGGTAGTCACCAAGAATGATGATACCGACACTGTTTTCTTCCAGGTTAAACGCCAGTCCGATAATTCCGCCAGGGAACTCAACCATTTCACCTGCGGCCACACCCGTCAGACCATGGACCCGGGCGATACCATCACCAACTTCCAATACGGTTCCAACTTCGCGAACGTCTATCTGGCTATCGTACTGGTCGATCTCCTGCTGGATGACCGAAGCAATTTCGTCAGCACTAAACTTCATCGATTTCCTCGTAACTTGATGTTGCCTGAATGAGTTTCAAACCGGGTCAATTCGCTCAACCTTCGGTAGCGAAACGATCCAGGGCTTGTCGTATTTGTTGATTCGCTTTTCCGATCGCGGACGAGCGAACTTGTTTTAACTGGTTCGTAACACTGCCGTCGTAAACGGTGTCTCCGACACGCACAACCAAGCCCCCGATAATGTTCGGATCGACGTTGGCTTCCAATGTCACTTTCTTTCCGAGCACCGAAGCCAAACGACTAGAGACCTTTTCGCGGACACTGTCGTTCACTTCGACCGCCGTCGTCATTGTGGCTTGCACGCTACCGGACATTTCGTCGTGCATCGCTTGGGCAGAATCGGCGATGGCTGAGAAGCAATCGGCACGACCTTTGCGGCAAACGACTTTGGCGAAATTCAAAAATTCGGGACTGGCTTTGCTCTTGATTGCCTTCTCAAGGATCTTCTCCTTTTCGGAAAAACCGATGCGAGGCGACTCCAGAGCATCCTTCAACTTTGGCAAACGATCCAACACGTCCACGAACGAATGCAACTCGCCGAGGACGTTGTCCACGCTGCCGGACTTCGTTGCCAGACCCATCAGAGCCTTGGCGTACACGTTGCCCAGATACTGTTGATCGGTATCGAAAACGAATTTCTTTTTGTTGTTGTCGTCTGCCATAGGTCACCTAGCCGATCCAGTTTTAGCTGGATTGGCTGAAACGCTCCAAAGATTGCTCGATCAGTTTTTGATGGTCCGACGCCTTCAGCTCCTTGCCGACAAGACTGCCTGCCAGGCTAACTGCTGAATCAACCGACTTCTCGGCCAGTTCACGAGCTGCTTGATCCTTGGCTGCCTTGATCTCGGCAACCGCCTTATCACGTTGGCGCTGAGCCTCTTCGTTTGCTTCGGCCAGGATTTTTTCCCGGGCACGCTGGGCATCTTGCTTGGCTTCGGCAACCATACTGGATGCCTCTTCCTGAGCTGCCTGCAATTTCTGCTCGTACTGCGCCAACAAAGCTTGCGCTTTCTCGTTGGCCGATTTGGCATCATTGATGTCGTTGGCAATATTGGATTCGCGTTTCTCAAGTCCATCCATGATGGGCTTCCACGCGTACTTCGCCAGCAACAAACACAGAATGGCAAAAATCAGCAAGCTGAAAATCAGCGTATCCAGCCGAAACTGCAACGGTGGGTCCGCATCACCGGCGGCCAACACCAGGATTTCCAGCTGGAATAAAAAGTTGGTTGTCATCTGCGATCCTTTAACCTAAGCCTGGATTGGATTCACACTTCGAATCGGGAACGACCGGAAGTCATTCCCACCGAAATGCAACTAGCCAACAAACAGACCCAAAAGGATGGCTGCAAATGCCGCACCTTCAATAAGAGCAGCAGCAATAATCATGGCGGTTTGGATTGGGCCAGCCATGTCGGGCTGACGAGCGATACTTTCGCAAGCCGAACCACCGATGCGTCCAATACCGATACCAGCACCGATCACTGCCAAGCCAGCGCCGACAGCTTTCAAACCTGGAATCAATGGTGCGTCGGTCTGAGCCAGAACGCTAACACCTTCGTTAACTTCTTGAGCTTGAGCAGGCAAGCAGAACAGCAAAGAACCCATCAACACCAAAACGATTGGCAGGAATTTCGACATTTCTTTTATCTCCACAAAAATTTTGATCCGTAGATCGTTGGTTGAGTTTGTTTTATGAACACGTAGCAATGTGACCTAGTGAGGGTGCACGGCTGCTCCGATAAACAACGCAGTTAAAAATGTAAATACGTAGGCTTGAATAAAGGCCACCAGGACCTCCAGCAAACTGATTGCGACCGAGCCTCCGATCGCGGCCGGACCGACCACCCAAGCAAGGATCCCCTCGCCCCAGGTCGCTCCGATGAATCCGACAAATACGGCCAACACCAGGTGGCCAGCAAACATGTTGGCGAACAGACGAACAGCCAACACCATGTGTTTAATAAACAATCCGAATACTTCGATGCACCAGATACCGACGGTCATTGGGATCTTCATCGCCCCTGGCAAATCCATGTGTGGCGCCTGGGCTTTCCAGAATCCAACCACACCCAGCTTCTTCATACCGGTGAACAAAACGATACCGAAAATGGCGATCGCCAAAGCACTGGTCACACTGATGTTTCCCGTGGCGGTTCCTAGCAAGGGGAACATTCCCATCAGGTTCATCGTCAGAATGAAAAAGAACACGGTCCACAACAGTGGCAAGAAGTATTTGTAATCACTTGACCCGATGGCCGGCTTAGCGACCTCGTCACGAATGTAGATGACCCCAGCTTCCAACATGTTCCAGAATCGCCCCTTGGCAGGCTCGCCGTTTTGAATCTTCCTGCCGAGCATGAAGAAGGCACCGCCAACCATCAGCCCAGCCAACAATTGCAGCAAGACGAATTTGGTTGGCTGGAACGTGATCGGACCAAGGAACTCGCCCAACTTGCCTTCCGGCTCCTTCATCAATGGATTCTTGTCAGACCATGGTGAAACTTGTGGGATATAAATCTTTTTTGATTTATTGTTAATGTCGCCGAACAGAGCAAACGCACCCTTTTCATTCCAGAAAGAAGGCATCTCAAAGTACGGCTTGTCTTGCGTGTGTGAGATCAGGTGATTAGCACCTAAGTAATAGTCGAAGGCGCTGACTTCACCATGGTGGTCTCCGTCATGAGCGTGGTCACCATCACCGTGATCTTCTTGCCCCTCACCTTCTTGCCCCTCACCTTCGTGACCTTCACCTTCGTGACCTTCTTCTTGTTGACCTTCTTCTTGTGGAGCAGGCACAACGGTCGAACCGAAAGCGTCACCGCACCACGATATTACGAGCCAGCCGCAAAGCGCGGCTAGAAAAATCATGCCATAGGCACGGCGTTGCGAAAATTTAAGTCTTGCAGTCTTTGTTCGCGGCATAGCTTAACCTGCTTGAGATTCACCTTTTGAAGCAGAATTTAACACGCTTTCCGAACCCGAAGTTAGCACCTTCAGTTTCGAAGCCTGTCCAATCACTTCCATCAACAAGCCAACAACGTAAAACAAAAAAACGAAGTAGACCATGCCCCGCGAGAACAGTTCTGGATAAAGCTTTTTGCAAGCGAATAACAGAATGACTGGCAGAGCGATTCGGACGGCCATTGACTGGTACAAGCGGGCCAACCGAAAAACGTCACCTCGTGGAAAAATCGAGCACAAATGCCCCAACGTGGCACCTAGAAAACAAATCGCGGACGAAAGCAACGCGACCCAAGCTGTGGTCATATCCCAGATTGCCATCGACCCCAGGAACACCAACACCGTTAACGGGATGAAAACTAACGCCAGTCGAATCAGTCCACCAGCGACCGCTTCCGGTGGCTGAGTCTGTTGACCAGGTTGATTTCCCGTTTCGGAGGTCATGGGAGCGGCAGGATTTAATCCTGAGTCGATTAAAGGTTGAAGGGAGTTTTCTATCGGTTTCACATCGAGCAATTTAACGAATCGCGCCCAAACGTGAACTCGTTATCCGGCGTCATCACCTTTAACAAGCTCACCGTTAGCCGAGCGGCAAAGCAACTAACTATTCGGACGAATTTGGCTGACGATTAACCAATTTGATTAACTGCCAAATCCCGCACGTCATGCCTAACACCAAACCGATGATCGCACATAGCGGGAGCGTGTCGAATAAGTAAGCGTCTAACCAATACCCTATCAAAACTGGCAACACCATCATGAACGCGATGGTTGTGACTTCCGACGCTTTGCCAATGGCCTTGGCCATGGGACTGCGATCGTCGGTGCGATCCGAGGATTGGTTGTTCGACCCCTTTGAATCCGCATCCATCACTGTGCCGCCTATGAAACGAGTTTCTCTATATCTCTGGCTCTGCTGAACGCTTTCGTCGAGGACCAATCTAACCCTGCAAAATTCAAGGGTCAACCGACTTTGGGAATTATTTCACAAAGTTTTCACACGACGCAAACCGTTGCAAAAAAACAACTTACAGCAAGTCACCCATCCTAAAATGCCGCTACCAATCCACACTGAGACACTTTGTCGCACCCTAAGAGAGCTTCCCCAGCAGCCAATCAAAATGGAAATCTCGCGCCTCGCTGTAACTCGATACCGAGCAAAGGCTTAGGTTAAAACGCAAGGGTCCAAATGACGCCCTATTGGTTGCAATTTTTCCGTTTTCAAACTAGTATGGAGCCTTGTTGGCCCCACAACACTCGTGGAAACACGAGACCCAAAATTTGGAAGGTTGCTCGCCGCAACAAACCCTCCAACAACGGAAACCGATCGGAGTATCGGTTTAGTTAACTGCCCAACGAGCGAAAGGGAATTCTCAAGGGTGTACCTGCCAACTTTGGCGTAATCAGATCAGGTGGAATTCTTGACAACTGCATCCTCTCTCCGCTCTCAGACTGCAAAGAAACTGGCCGAGCTTGCCAAACAAAAGGGTGTCCCAGGTTGGCACTCAATGCGAAAAGAGCAGTTGGTGACGGCCCTGCTGAAGGTCGCTAGGCAAAAACAACGCACCAACGGTAAAACGACCATCAGGAATTCGGCGAAATCACCCAAAGCCAAGGTATCCAACACAAAATTACCCAAAGCAAAATTGCCAGCTGCCAAACGGATCAACGGAACCAACGGCAAAGGCAAACCAAAGACCAAAAGTCGCAAGGCACACGTCCCCAACGAACGTATCGTCAAGATCTTGCGAGAAGAAGCCAAACAACGCGAGCTACTTAAAGACTTGGCTCGTGTAACTTCAGTAGACTGCAAATCGGATCCGGAAAAGGATCGAGTCGTGCTTCTGGTACGCGACCCCTACTGGCTGCAAGCCTACTGGGAGATCACTCGCCCAACAGTTCAACGAGCCAATGTGGCGCTGGCCGATCACTGGCACGACGCCAAGCCAATCATTCGGCTGCTGGAAATCTCCGATGACAGCGCAACACACGCCGTGGAAAATGTGGTTCGCGACATCCCCGTACACGGTGGCGTTAAGAACTGGTTTATTGATGTGCCAAATCCGCCACAAACTTACCGGATTGCCATCGGTTACCTGTTGTCCGACAACAGGTTTTACATGATCGCCAAAAGTAACAAGGTCACCACGCCGATTCCAAACTCGAACGAGACGCTGGATCACACCTGGACCGACATCGCGATGAACCACCAAAAGTTCTACGCGTTAAGCGGCGGCTACGGCGAGAGCACTGAAAATTCTGATTTACGCGAGGTCTTTGAAGACAAATTGCGTCGTCCAATGTCGACACCGATGTTCGCTCAGATTGCAGCTTCCACCATTAGCGGAGGCCACTCGTTCGACTTCGCCGTGGACGCTGAAATGATTATCTACGGTACAGCCGATCCGAACGCTTCGGTGACTCTGGCTGGCGAACCGGTCAAATTGGGTACCGATGGCACTTTCGAAGTGCGAATGTCTCTGCCCGATCGACGGCAAGTACTACCTATCGTAGCCTGTAGCCGCGACGGTACGGAACAACGAACGACCGTGGTGGCGATCGAGCGGAACACGAAAGTGATGGAACCCATCACTCGTGACCTGGAAGACGCACGGTAGCCCTACGTTACCAGCCAACAACTGGATGCGTTGTTTAACGGCACGGCATCCGTCTCTTTCACTGGACTAAGAAGATGGATTTTCTTTGGCGATCACTGCTATGGGTATCAGCAGCTGGCGGTTTGTTCGTCGCCGGCCAGTTTGTCCACATGGGCCTGGTTTTAGCTTGGGTCGATCGTCGCACCAAACATGGCGCCCACTTACGCGACTCGGACGACCAAAACAAAGCGTACCGATCGCGCTTGGCCCAGCACCGCAAACTATTAAGTCCGCTGCTTTGGCTGCTTGGGAAATTGACCCCCATAGCCTTCCAACTGGTTTCTGTGCAGATGCGCAAACCACAGCTGACGACCCCCAATGGAGTCTGCACGAAACGCAGTATTCAGAAAGCCATTGAACACCAAGCGGCTGCCGGTGATCTTTTCGTTGCGACCTACATGAAGAACGGCACGACTTGGATGCAGAACTTGGCCTACCAGGTTTTGAATCGAGGCGGCGGTGCATTGCCTGCCGAATCAGGAACATCAACCAAACTGGGCCTGGTGTCGACTTGGTTGGAATCCACCAAAACGATCCCACTGGATCAGCTGCCCACCTTTGGTCAACCTGCCTATCGCATCATTAAGACTCACCTGCCATCGCAACACTGTCCCTTCAATGACGCTGCCAAATACTTGATGGTCTATCGCCACCCCTGTTCAACGTTCGCCAGTGTGATCGATTTCGTCAGTCAAAACATCGACTGTTTTCAACCCACGACTCAACAATTCGAGCAATGGTTTCAATCGCCTAAATGGATGTGGTACGGACAGTGGCCTCGACATGTCTGCCAGTGGCTAGATTTAGCGGATCAACACTCCAACATTTTGACCGTTCGTTTCGAAGATTTGAAAACCGATTTTGAGCAACGAATGGAATCGATCGTGACATTCCTGGAACAGGAACCATTGGACCACTCGGAGCGTCAAAAGGTCATTCACAACTGCAGTTTTCAGGTCATGCGTCGGCATCAAAGTTTGTTTGAAATCAATCCACCGCACTTGTTCAACTGTCGCAGCCAATTTTTTGTGTCTGGGAAAACCGAGCGGCATCAAGACACGGACATGCAGGTGAACCAACGTATTTGGCAATGGTGCGAACAGGAATTTGCACGTTATGGACGTCAGCTAAGCGACTATTTTCAAGCACCGCAGGCCAGCGGCAAAGAAAAACCTTCGGCAATCGGAACGCCCAGCAGCTGAATCAGTCCTCGGTCGGAAGATTTCGGGCGGAAGATTTTCCAAGGACCTGTTCAGGAATTGACAATGCATCGTTAAAGTGGTGCCTCATCGGACTGCTATTTAAGTCAAACTCATTACCCTATTTCCGCTGGCTACGATCCGTTTTTCATGAGCCTTCTTTCCGCATCCAATATCCGCAAGTACTTTTCAGCTGACCCAGTGCTGGACGGAGCGACGCTGGAGATCCGTAAAGGACAACACGTGGGCCTGGTGGGCCCAAACGGTGCCGGCAAGACTACTCTGTTGAATATCTTGATGGGCGACCTGGATGCGGATGCCGGTGAGGTTACCGTCGCGCCCGGTGCTCATATTGGATTTCTGCGGCAACGGCACGAGTTCGATGATACTCAAACGGTATGGCAATTAGCCGAAAAGGCACTGAAGCCTTTAATGGACATGGCCGATCGCGCCAACCAACTGGCCGAACAAATGGCTTCGGCCAGCGAATCAGAACAGGCGGAACTCGCTCGAAAATACGACGCCCTGCATCAACAACTTGAGCAACGCGGCGGTTACCAAATTGATCACAAGATTCGCAAAATTCTTGGCGGGTTGGGTTTCCATTCCGAACTGGAAAAGAAACCGGTAGGTCAATTAAGTGGCGGGCAGCAAAACCGTTTGATGTTGGGTTGCCTGCTGTTGGAAGAGCCCGACTTGATGTTTTTGGACGAGCCATCAAACCACCTGGACATCGAAGCCACCAGTTGGCTGGAAGGTTTCTTGGCGAATTCGCAGCAGGCGTTTTTGTTGGTCAGTCACGATCGATATTTTCTTGATCGCGTCACCAACGTGACACTGGAATTGGTCAACGGACAAATTGACTCGTTCCCGGGAAACTACACCAAGTACAAAGACTTAAAGGCCCAGCGATTGGAAGTGCAACGACGCACGTTTGAAAAGCAGCAAGAAGAAAAAGAGAAACTAAAGGACTTTATCCGTCGTCATCACCACGGACAAAAACACGCTCAAGCCGAGGACCGACGCAAGAAGCTGGAAAAACTAGAGCAATCGGAAACAGCACCCGTACCTCGCGAGATCCCCGTACCCCATATGCGATTTCACGATGTCAGCCGAACGGGTGATATCGTGTTGCGTTGCCAGGACCTGGCCAAATCGTTTGACGAGTTGTTGTTCGATCGCGTCTCGTTTCAAATTGAACGCAGTCAGCGATGGGGCATTTTGGGTGCCAACGGAACAGGCAAAACAACCCTGCTGCGTTGCCTACTTGGCGAATACGAATCCGATACCGGTTCGGTCAAACTAGGCGCGGGTGTCGAAGTTGGTTACTTCGATCAACACCTACATTGTGTCGACGGAGAATCCATTAGCGAAGAAGCCATCCGCCCCAGGAACGAGAGCACCGAAGAGTTGCGAATGGACGAACTGGCTCGCCGCGATATGCTCGCCAAATTTGGCATCATTGGTGACACCGCTAAACAAAAGGTCAGCAGTCTTAGCGGCGGCCAACGCAACCGAGTGGCTCTGGCGAATCTTGCTGCTCAACGTGCTAACTTTCTGATCATGGACGAACCAACTAACCACTTGGACCTGTGGGCCAGAGAGGCTCTAGAAAGCGCCGTCAGTCAATTCGAAGGTACGATTTTGCTGGTCAGCCACGATCGCTATTTCTTGAATCGCGTTTGCACACATATCCTGGTCCTGGACAACAAAACCACTCGCGTGATCGAAGGGAATTACGAAACCTATCTGATGCTGGAACAGGTCCAGGCGGCCGAAGAGAACAAGATTGCCAAACAGTACGGGTTGAGCGGCAGCAAGAAAAAGAACAAATCAAAATCGGACTCGCCAAAACGCAAACGCAAATTCCCCTATCGCAAAGTTAAGGATTTGGAGAGCGACATCGCTACGTGCGAATCACAGATCGAAGAGCTACATTTCAGATTAGCTGCGCCAGAAACTCATCGAGATCCTGAATTGATCAAAGCGGCAAAGAGCGAATTGGCCGATCAAAACGAACGGCTACAGCAACTATACGAGCACTGGGAAGAAGCCAGCGAATTGAATTAGAGGCTTCGAACGGCGACAGACAACGCAACCGGCCAGATTGGCAACGGTTCGTCATCATGCAAAAAAGCGGCGTAGGCTAGAAAGCAGCCTATGCCACATTGTTGTCAATTGGCTCCATAACGTTCTGAAGCACTGACCGTCATGCCCAATCATAAGGTTGCGAAATTCCCCCCATAAGGCTGCGAAATTTCCAGCGGTGGTCATTCACCAAGTTGACCAGAAAAAAGAAGCTCCGAAAAACGCCACGTCTAAGTTGTGGCACAGTGCCAAGCAATGATGATCTCTAGAATTTTCTTGGTTTTTCTTGGTTAGGACAAGAATCCCTGCCCAATTTCGCCCTTGGATGCAGTCTTTGTAGTAGCGGATATCTATTGTTGAATCATTATGTGATTTTTTACTTCGGGAAGAAATCTATGGCCGTCTTGCGCGCACTCGTTCTCGTATTTGTTTTTTCAGTTCTTGCTCAACAAAATGTGGTTGCGCAGGTGACTTGGGTCACCCCTGGCGATGGAGATTGGGCGGACGGTGCAAACTGGTCAGGTGGCAACGTCCCCACGTTGGCTGACGATGTAGTCGTCGATCAGGGAGGCGGTTTTCTGGTAACACTCGGCGATGGAGCGACCAACTTCGCGTTTGGCGCGAATACACTTAACAGCCAAGAAAACTTACTGTTGACTCAAAATGCCGATTTGGCAATTGCCGATGGTGGAACTGTCAATGGTTCCTTCACCCTGGGCAGCGATTCAATCTTTGCAGTTAACGGAGGCTCGTTTAGTGCAAACGGTGCCACTGTACTTGATGGTGGCAATCTTGAAATCAACAACGCCAACGTCGATTTCAGGAACGTCACAAGCTATCTCGCTGATTCGGGAACGAACTTCGATCGCAGCATTGTTGCCAACAATTCGACACTCAACCTGTCAGGCATAACGACTTTGACAGGCAATGCCCCTAACAGGCGTTTCGAAATAGAAAGCGCCACAAACGCTTCCATCGATTTGTCGGGACTGACGGAGGTGACGGGCGGATCTACCCTGTTTTCGACCGTAGGTATAGGAAGCACGATCGACTTGAACCAATTAACGACTTTCAACAGCACCTCGACCCTTGTGGACGGTTCGGGCTTCTCGTTAACGTGTTCAACAGGAGGAAACATTGAAGCGGTCAACCTAAGGTCATTCACTTCATCCACATTAACGGCAGTGATCGAGATCAACTCAGGAGCGACTCTGGATACACAAGTTCTGGAAACACTTACCAACACTACGGTGCGTTTAGAAAGTGGACTGAACATTAATACCGTTACCGACTTTACGGGCTCGGCCATAGATTTGGATAACGGAGTGACGTTGTTTTTGCCCGGAGTCACCTCGTACGACGCCAATGGAGGTGGCAATCAAAATCGCAATTGGTCGGCAGCTGGCGAGTCCTCGATTATTGCGTCCGGAATTACGGCAGCCGATGCTGGAACATTTATCCGACAGTGGAATGTCAGCGCCACTGAGGGCAGTCTCGTGGATCTGTCGGGCCTAACCGATATCAATTCCGGGGCCGCAACGTTTCAGGCAGACGGCGCGGACAGCCTAGTCGACATTTCATCATTGACCAATTTCAACAACACCAATTTCAATCGACGATCATTGATAACCGCCGTCAACGGTGGCGAGGTTCGATTGAGCGGCGATAACACCGACAACCTAGCTTTCTCCAACGTTGATATCGAATTGCGTGCCAGCGGAACTTTGGATACATCTCGCATCGTTTCATTGACCGAAGGACGTTTCGACACGGACACCGATGTCACTTTGAATCTGACCGATGGCACAGGGTCAAGCTTCTTCACCACGGCCAACTTGGATGCCAGTAGCTTGGTGGGCGCCCTGGTAACAACGGGCACTCGCAACAATTCCTCCTCTGATTTTACAGCGGATGGCCCCGACGCATTGCTGAACCTTACAGGTGTTACCAGTTTGGAAACAACCACCGAAACCATCATTGGAAACACCACGATCAATGCGTTGAATGGAGGCCTTGTAGACCTTAGCAACGTGACAACCATCACGGCTCCGTCGGGACTGATTAATTCCAGCCGCGAATTTGTTATTGAATCACAAGGTGCCAATAGTGTCGTCGACCTATCATCGACCACTTCGTTTTCCGATCTATCTTCTAACAGCCAATCTTCGGTAGCCGCACGTGATGGTGGGCAGGTACGGCTGGGCAACACGGTGCTGACGAATGTCGACCTATTGGTTGAAAACGGTGGGACCATTTTGGGTAGTACGGTGGAATTGGTCAGTCAAGAGTTCACGAATTCGGGCGATCCAGACGACTTTTCAGTTCTGTCAGGTGACGGGACCATTCAAGCGGACATCATTAACACGTCGGGAATCGTTTCGCCTGGCTTGTCGCCTGGCACGTTAACTATTGATGGAAATTTCACTCAGGGCGCTAACGGAACTTTAGCGCTGGAAATTGAAAGCCTGTCTGCATTTGACGAGCTCAATATCACCGGCGACGGATTCTTCGATGGTATCTTCGAATTGACGCTAGATGATGCCTTCGATCTAGGGGCCAACCAAGAATTTCAAGTCGTAACCATCGACGGAATCTCAAATGGTACGTTCACCGACTTGACGGAAGGCTCGATCGTCTTTTCCGACAATGGTTTTGACTTGCGAATCAGCTACTTCGGCGGAGATGGCAACGATATCGTATTGTTGACAAGTGCAGTTCCAGAACCAGGATCAACTGGATTGCTGTTGGCCTGTATCGTCTCGCTAACGATTCGTCGAAGACGTCCAACAACCGCTTAAGACGCAACAAACACTAACAACTTGCAACCTGCAACAATCGGTCGACATCGTGTCGACCGATTTTTTTTGTCAGTCTCTAGCTCTCGCGGAAACGGACCGACGTGGGTTCGCCGACTTCCTTCATGCTCTAAACGAAGCTGCCTCGGAACAATTGGCTGCGATTTATGCGGCTGTTGGAACTGCTGTTGGAACTGCTCTTGGAGCGGCCGCAGGCGTTGGGGCGGCCGCAGGTTCATGGGCTGGGCCTGTTGGTGCCTTGGTAGGAGCCGCCATTGGTATTGCCGTTGGAGCGATTATTGTCGCGATCAGGCAGGCCGCTCAGGACGAAATCTTTGAGCCTCAACTTGCGGCGATTGAGTTGCCAAATCGTACGACATCCATTGGCAATTCCGGCCAAACGCCAACCGAGACCTTCAGCTATTACGGATTCGGCGGACAATATCAGGTTGAATACAATTGGGCCATCGCCTAACGCACCCAAATTCTCGGCGCATCAAAAACTAGCGCTGCAGGCAATTCAAAATTGTAGATGGGTCGACCTATGTCGACCCATCTTTTTTAGTTTATTGGTCTTCCGCAGGAGCTTCTTGCCGGGGTGCCATGTTTACGCGAGCCAAAATGGCTTCATTCATTCAATGCCTGCCACACGAAACATGCTCACGCAGCGTTTAGTACTCAGTGGGTGCGTCTGACCTAGAAGGCGCGAATCATGGCACTCCGGTGAGCCGAATCGAAGCAGGAACGCAAATAAAATCGGATAAATCGAGCGAGTGTTGTCCGGTTTTCAGCTTGTTTAAAAAAGAATTGAAGAAAACAGCTGAAACATTGGTTATTCGAATCAAAATTGCCAATAGCTTGTGTTTATTTACTTAGATAGAACAAACACAACCCTTTTGGCCGATCGTCCTGTGCAAACTCAAGTTCGAGACCAAAATTCTGGCGGATAATGCGTTGAATGATTTTCCCGAAACCGAATCTGTGCTTTTGGCGCAGATCAAATCGCTTGATGACCAACAAGCTTGGGAGCAATTTGTATCGCTGTACCGGCCAGTAATCATGAGACTTGCTGCGAAGCGAGGAATGCAGAAAGCGGATGCCGAGGATTTGACGCAACAAGTCCTGATATCTGTCGCCAAATCGATTGGCGGTTGGAAAAAGCAAAATGAATCAGTCCGATTTCGACATTGGCTGCGTCGGGTTGCCAAAAATGCAATTATTAACGCGATGACACGAAAGCCTCGGGACTTGGCAGTTGGCGGATCTACCGTTGGCAATCGTCTC
>CAZJBW010000026.1:0-58151 GCA_964543985.1 uncultured Pirellulaceae bacterium
TTTCAAGCATCTGACCGCCTCGCGTTTCAGCTCTAATGGGTAAACCCGATACGGTTTTCTGCTGTCCTTCTCTGGCATCGTACCTGCTCCTCGGAATGATTTACCCAGGGACAATGTCCGTCAAATCCAGGTTGCCTCATGACACCCTTTCCTGTGCCTAACACCCATTCCTGCTTCCTGAAGGCCGGATGGAAGCGAACCAGAAAGTACTTGGGGAGGCTACTCAAAAACGAATCTTTTAGCCGAAGTTAAAACATCGGCTATTTTTTTTTGAAAGAACTTGCCTCTAAACGACTAGAGCATTTTGAACAGGGAAATACATTTCACCTGTTTCGTTGTGCAATGCCATTCTGGCAATCGTTTCGTTCTTTTGGGAAGTTCAATGAAGACACAAATTTTTGGTTTACGGTGCAAGCAACTGTTTAGGCAACTGGCAGTTGCATTGATGCTGGCGACCTCGGTTCTGTCTGTATCGGTTCAGGGTCAAACCTGGTTTACTCAAGACACGACCCAATTCGTTAACCCTGATGTTCAGGATATTTTTCTCTCGCGAACTCAAATTCGCTTACCAGGTTCATTTAACAACATCGTTCTTGATAATCCGGCGTTGTTGGGATTGCTCCCTGGTGACAATATCGATGCGTTTCACCATGAATTGCGTCGTCTTTCCAGTGACAATTCAGTTTTCTTTCCCGGGTTTGTATTCTCAGTGGACCGGGATGCGATCGGACAACTCTCAACCGACGTACGCAATCAGGCACCCAACAATGGAGCGCACCTGTTCGAGTCCAACGGTTTTAGTTTCAACGTCATGGTTGCATCGGCTCAGGAACTTGGAATTTCGCCTCAATCGGACGTTGACGGATTCAAGTTGACGCCCTTCGAAAACGTTGACCGACTTGGTTACTTCTACATCTCGTTGACGCCTGGTTCGCCCACCCTTGCCGCTCTGAATGCCAGTCCCGCAGACATCATTGCTTGTCAAATTGGCGGTACTCCAGTGATTTCAATCCGGGCTCTACAACTTGGCCTGGACCCATTCAACGATGACCTGGACGGGCTTGTTATGCTGGACGGAGGAGACGCGAACAACGATGGAGACTTCAATGATCCCGGCGACAGTACTCCTTTGGTGTTGTTCTCCGTAACTAGAAATTCGTTCGGACTGCCCGGTACTGATGTTGACTTTGAGCAAACCAATGACTTCCCAAGTGGCGGCGATGTGTTCAGTTCACTGGCCGTAGGTGGAAACAACCTGCTGCAGGATGCTCGCTTTCTTGGTTTGCATCCACTGGACGAGCTAAATGGACTCGGACTTTCGTCACTGTCAGTTCTTGAAGGTGAAACTGGTGGCGGTACGGTTCCTGGTGGTACTCCATTTGGAGGAGGCGCCACGACTCCCGGTGCTCCTGGCACACCAACTGGCCCACTTTTACCACCGCCACCTCCAGGAAAACCGCAGTGCATTCGATATGGTCTATGCAAACAAGCCTGCTCCACAGACACATGTTGCATTACCGTCACCGTCAACTTTGCCGTCGGTGGCTCAATATCGAAAAAAATCATCGTCAAATGTGATGACAACGACGACACCAACGGTCCGGAACTTGATCAATCGGTCACGAAAATTAGTAACGTGCTATGGGGTATAAAGGACCCGAATGGTAATCCTGCATTCAACCGCCAGGGACGAGTCAATCGTGTGGATCAAGATCACTCCAATGCCTGGGTTGGCCCGAATCCAGCATCCTGTGTTACCGGCATCGTCGTCGACACCAGTATGTGCTTATGCTACACCCAAAACGTCAAAGGACCCAAACTAACATCAAACGTCCGGGAACTGGTTTGTTGTTTTGACACCTACGAGGAGTCCTTTGGTGTGTTGCAATTGCAATTTGGACAGAACAAACCAATTCACCAATTCAAGGTCGGAGGAAGTCGGAGCGAGGTCCTCAACCAGTTGAATGAACAGTTAGGTGATCTCGGTTACACCACCAGCTTGTCCGAAGATGCGGGCCTTTGCATTCTCAAAGACCCGGAAGGCAAGCAAGTTGATGATTTCTGGAGCGCAGGATTTGTGGAAGGATCTGGC
The DNA here is from genome assembly GCA_964543985.1 of uncultured Pirellulaceae bacterium. Lineage (GTDB taxonomy): Bacteria > Planctomycetota > Planctomycetia > Pirellulales > Pirellulaceae > CAJQPP01. The sequence goes on from CAZJBW010000026.1 coordinate 2,093, forward strand.
AACGTCGTAACCGCAGTCCTCTGGGCGGCACCCAACTAACCGAGCGTTTGTACTAAACGTTCGCTGTGTATCTGTTCCAACCACCGGCCATTCAGGCCGGTGGTGTTTTGGGAATGGCGATTTCAATTCCGATGTCAAGCGAATCCGATAGTTTAAACATTAGCGTCGCCGCAGGCGTCTTCCTTTACGAGGCCAAACGAAAACGCTAGCGCAGCAGCTAAAAATATCATTCCGTGTCGTTGTTTTTGTGGCGAGTTTTCCAAACGACAAAGATTGTTAAGTAGAATAACCAAATGGTAAGCACCTTTTGATTCATTTCGATTCGCTCGTCGTAACTTGAAGACGATTCTCTTAGAGCCAGAAAAAGGTTGATCCCGATCGAAAGAACAAAACAGCCCATGCATAACCAGTTTGGAATCGACGGATTAAGGTGTCCGTTGGTTGGAGACGCAAACAAAAGAGAGGCGACGCACACGGCTAACGAGACTACTGCAAAAACACCCGCGCAAACAAAGCCGACGAAAAAAACATCCAATACAAATCAGCCTTCTTGTTTTTGCCAAAAAGCGAAGCACTTATTGTACCGAAATCGTTCTTTGTCGCGAGAAAAAAATAGCCATAGTAGCTCGCCTCTCCGAGCCGAGAATTCTGAGACGTTCGCCTCGGAGAGGCGAGCACTGTCTACTTGGGGCAATCTTTCCCGACTACCTCTTGTTTCGGTTTTTCGTCTTGTCCGATACTCTTGCAATGGAAACCTGATTTCACGACAGACTCGTTCCCGGTTAGCTTGCCAGCCCTCAGCTAAACCGCCGTCTTTCCGAAAAGGGAAGACTGCCTATCCTCGGTATTGCCAAGTGCCCTTGGTGATTATTTCAAGCGATATTCAGTGTCGACGGTTAAGTTGTTCGTAAGCCCAGCCCCACACTTTTCGAACAGGCGTGTCCTGCAAAATAGCCGAGTCCTTTTCAGTTGGATAGTCAATAATGGCGCGGCCCGATATTGCCAAACCCAGATGGAAATATGACTTGGTATTCTTGTCTTCCATTCCCACGAAATTGAGGCGCACGCGGTTTCCTTCCAGGAATTCAGGTACGACTTCGAACGTATCCGGGAACGCTCGAGTTCCACCGGCAGTCGGTTCCGAATGCTTCTCGACAATTAATTTCAGCTTCGGCGATCTGGAACTGCCAAATGAACGGATACTGCCAGTGATTTGCCTTTCGTCCTCATGAACAAATGCAAACTTGCCGTTGGAAATTGCCATTGTAAATTCATGTTCGTCCTGGCTTACGGGAACACCAGATTCTTCGCGCACCAATTGCGCGATCCAGATTCCCTGCAATCGGTGGATAGGGGCAATCCCGAGATCATCCACCGATATTGGCTTGCTATCCGAATCGGATCGTCCGTTGCTTCCGGCCAGGTCAACGCTGGCATTTCCTTGATCGTCAATGGTAACGTGACTTCCATCGGGAACTTCGATCTGAGCCGTGGTCCCGTCAGGTTTCTTGATCGTGATCACAACGCCTAACCAACAGCCGAACACCAGTCCGCCCAACCCGGCGGCAATTGCTGCGGCCACTGGAATGCGTCTTTTCCACCAAGGCAGGGCAGTCAGTTGAGTAGCTTGGCTGTCTGTCTTTTTCTTTGTCTTGGCTGAGACGACACTCGCGGGATCGACCAGCAATGAACTTTCGACAAGTCGCTGCAACTGTGCTCCAGTCGTTGACTCGTGAAGGCTGACCGCCAATGAGCCCGGATCAGCGGGACGTTCGTCTGGTTTGACACTCATCATCCGTCGCGCGAGAACTGCCAACTCGTTCGACTCGCCATCAATTTCGATCGCCGGACGCTCGGCGGAAACATGAGCCGTCATCTTTGCAAAGGTTGTCTCGTGGTCGGGACCGCCAAAGGGCACAATTCCGGTCAGCAGCTTGAACAGAGTACAACCGAGCCCATAGATGTCGGCTCGAATATCCACATGATCGGTGCTCGTGATTTGCTCCGGAGCCAGGTAATCGACGGTGCCGATCGCCTGACCGGTCATTGTGAATTCGCGATTGGCTGCGTCGCCTTGCAGTCTGGCCAAACCCAGATCCAACAGTTTCACCTCTCCCTGCCGATTGACCATGATGTTGGATGGCTTGATATCACGATGCACCAAATTGGCCTGGTCGATCGCTTCCAAAGCTTTGCAAACCTGCTCTGCCACTTTTGCGGCATCCGCGGTACTCAATGGACCCTGCCGACGAATGATCTCGCCCAGATCTAGACCGTCGATAAACTCGGTTACCAGCACGATCACCCCGTCTTCTTCACGCGCATCTTTGGCTTGCACGATGTTGGGGTGGTCGAGTTTTCCCAGTGCGCGAAGTTCCGATTCAAAGCGACCACGCATGCTCGGATCGGCGGCTCGGTGCGAGGCGATGATTTTCAATGCCACCTGCTGGCCCAGCTTAGTATGTTCGGCCAGATAAACATTTCCCATCCCACCATGACCGATCATTCGCAATACGCGGTAGTCACCAATTTGTTTTGGGAGTTGCTGTTCCTGTGACTCGCGGGGCTGTTGTGCTGATGTACCGGAGAATTCCACGTCCGACAATACTGCCAATGCACGCTTCAACGAAGTACGGCATTCTGTCTCGTTTCGAAACGAGTTATCGACGGCCAACGTATCTCGCAATTGGCCCGTTAACGTATCGTTGACATCACCGGATGCGAGTAATTCTTGACAGTCGTTACAATCTGATAGATGGGTAAACACCAGATCGCTTTGTTCCTCGTTCAGGCGACCAAGTGAAAATTCACGCAAGCGTTGTTCGTTTGGGCAGGTAGCAATCATCGGAGACCTCTCAGTTCACGTTCATTGTAAACGCCAACAATCAATACGGCGAAAATACCGGCGACTGGCGTTATCAGGATGAACGCAGAGCGCTGACACGAAATCCTAAGTTATCTTTTGAGGCCGGTTTTTGCGAGGAAACGAGGGTTTATGGCAACTCATCCATGCGGGCCCGCAGTCGCCGAAGCACACGCGATCTGGCTTGGTAGACGGAAGCCAATTTCATCTGCAGCTCTTCGGCAACCTGCTGGGCAGACCGGTTCTCGACCGTCGTCTGCCAGAATGCCTGCCAAGTACGTGGCTCGACCTCCGACCGTACTTTCTCAAGTACCTGCGCCGGCAATTGATTTTCCAGACTGTCCTGATTGATGTCACTCAAAGTCTGTTCCAGATCCTCTGGAATATTGTTGAGCTGCTGCAGCAAGTTGGTGCCGCCTGTACCAATGGGCTGCTTGATCACGTCTCGCCGAAAGTAATCGCGAACGCGATTGCGAGTGATCGTGGCCAACCAACTGCGGAAACTGCCGCTGGGTTTTGTTCGTTCAAAATTTCCGATCCCCCGCGCCACCGAGGAAAAGATATCCTGCACCAAATCGGACGAATCGTGGGCACGCACGCCAGACTGACGACACCAGTGATAAACGATCGGTCCAAAGGTCTCGACTAAACGAGTCCACGCGTCCGGTTGCATCTGTTGAACCTGATACAACATCGACGTTGAAAGCGAGGGATGTTCCTGGTCTGACGAGTCGTGTTGTTTTTGAGCAGCCATCTTCACATCGTATTTGCAATGGCGTCCCGCGACCAGTGAATCTCGAAAAATCACGAAACCTGATCTTGGGTGAAAAAGATTTAGCCAAAACGGCTAATTTAACTGGCCGGTGTGGCAAGTTCTGCCATTAAGGCTTCCAACGTTTCCATTTGAACTGGCTTGGTCGTGTACGCATCCATGCCAGCGTTCAGGCACTTGTCACGATCACCGGCCATTGCATTGGCTGTCAAAGCGATAATTGGAATCCTACCAGTCATCGATTCCAGTTCGCGAATCGCAGACGTAGCCTCGTACCCATCCATTTCGGGCATTTGAACGTCCATCAAAATCAAATCAAACGACTGATCATTGACGACCGCTTCAACCGCCTCCTTGCCGTTGTTCGCCACAACGACTTGGTGACCCGCGTCCTCCAACAGGTATACCATCAAGGATTGATTTATAAAGTTGTCTTCAGCCAGCAAAACTTTTTGTTGAGGCATCGTTAATCGACGACTGTCGGAATCATCCATGTCATTTTCACAGACCAACGGTAACTGGGCGGATGGCTTCATGGACTTGAGAACCTGATTCGCCAAATCACGTTGCATCACGGGTTTGACCACTGAACCAAGTACCTGCAAGTGGGCGAAGCGTTTGGTTAGTTCGGTCGAGTCAACCTCGACCATCATGATCAGGGGAATGGTCGCTCCGCCACGCAAGGCTTGAATTCGTTTCGCCGTTTCGATACCACCCAGCGTTCCACTCAGTTTCTCTTCCAGCAAAACCAGGCCAAACGGTTGATCGATCTCCAGCGATCGTTTGACCAGTTGCACCGCCTCGGTTCCGTTAGACACTAGCGTCGGTTGAAAGCTCCACTCTTCGAAAATCTCGCTGAGGAATTTCCGACAGGACGAGTTGTCATCGATTATCAGTACGTTCGTGCCACGGTATCGAATGGGGGCAATCCATTCCATGGTCGGCAGGGTATCATCGGACTCGACATATTCGCAAGTAAATGTGAACGCAGTTCCTTTTCCGAGTTGGCTTACCGCACTGATTTGTCCACCCATCAGTTCAACCAACCGTCTGGTGATTGTGAGCCCCAACCCGGTGCCACCGTATTTTCGGCTGTGGGTCCCATCGGATTGAGTAAATGGTTGAAACACTTCTTGTAGCTTCGAATCTGGAATACCAATCCCGGTGTCAGCCACCACGAACTTCAGCAGCTGGGCATCTGTATTGGGTTGATGCTTGGCCAAGTCGACCGTCACCACGACCTCGCCTTCAGCCGTAAACTTCAACGCGTTTCCAATTAGGTTGACCAGAATTTGCCTGAGTCTTGCGGGGTCGCTAAGCAGGTAGTCCGGGACACACGAGCGAACTCGAAAAGCCAATTCGACTTCTTTCTGTTGCGCCGTCAGAGCGAACAATTGCATGATGTCGCCAATGGCATTGCGAATGTGGATCGGTTCTGGGTTGATAGCCAGTTTCCCAGCCTCGATTTTTGAGAAGTCCAGCACATCGTTTAGCACGGTCATCAACGAATCGGCTGACTTCTTGACCAAGCTGACATGGCGACGTTGTTCCTCGTTCAATTCGCTTTTGCTCAACACCTTCGTCAGACCGATAATCCCGTTCATGGGCGTGCGGATTTCGTGGCTCATATTGGCCAGGAACGTACTCTTGGCCTTACTGGCTTGAATGGCTTGAACGGCTTGGTCACGTGCGATGTGCAATTTCTTTTCGATGGCTTTCTCCAGAGTCATATCTCGAACATACGAGTAAACACAAGTGGTGCCATCAACGTCGCAGGTCGACGTAGAAATTCGCACGGGAAAGGTTGTTCCATCGCGTTTTCGATAGGTGGCCGCTACTTGATACCCGTCGACAGAGGCCTCAGTCAAAGTTTGCAATTGCTGAAACAACCGAGCCTTAACATAGGCCTCCTGAGTTGAATTCCAAACGTAGATCTCCGGGTCAGCTTCTTCACCAGAATGAAAGTCCGCCAAATTTTTAGTCAGCATTTCTTGCAACGAATACCCCAGCAGGCTGCAAGCCATGGCATTGCAATCCAGGATAGCTCCCGAATCCGAGTGAATAAACATGGCATCGCGACAATTCTCCGCAAACAAACGGTAGCGACGTTCTTGCTGACCAATATCGGCTGCCAAAAACTGCATCTCTTCGAGCGCTTGTCGTTGAGCCGCCAACTGGAACACCTGGTCAACAGCGGGATCGGCGATCGCAAAGTCCAAGCACAACAAGCCGTGTGATTCCAAAACCTTCTCGTCAACCAAAACCGGCGACCCGATCATTGCAACATACTCGTCCTGCACAAAAAATTCGCATCGAAACTGCAGAGCACTGCCAACCTTCTGAAACAATCCAAATTGACCCACCCACTCACGAAACAACTGCAAGTTGAATCGATCCGTTTCACGCGGTCGAACCATCCGTAGATGGTTGGAAATCGGTTGACCTAATGTTAAATCCGGCAAACATTTATGAAGCGATCGTCCAATTTCGACGACTCGCATGTCACCATCAAGGACAAAAGAAAATGGAAACAGACGCTCAAGAAATGCTTGATTGCCAATCACGTTGGACAGCTTGCTCATGATTTTCCTATCCGCTAATCGCAACGTCGGTAGCTGTGCTGGACACGTCTGCAAACGTGATTAGAAAGTGCGCTGAATCGATACGGTTCTGGCATTCCATTTCGATCTTCTCGCCAAAATGATTCTCCAATCCGCGAATCATGCCCTCGAGCGTCGCTTCAGGACAGATGTTCAATACCGAAGATACTGCTCCGACTAAATCGTAAGTCACCTTATCGTCGTAAACATGAGTCGCCAATAAACGACTCGTTTCGATATTGGCAGTGGCCATCACCTGCTTCCAACATTCAGCGCCAAATTTTTTAGTCACTAAATCTTGAATCGCTTTATTGACCAACCCATACATCTGCCACTCCCTGAGATTGCTGTACCAACGAACAACGTCTCAGAAAAGTAACTCACAGAATGAACTTAAGTTGCAGCCAATCCGTCTGGTTTTCCCTTTGTCACAGCGGGGAAACCCTCGTCCGTTACCGCCGCAGCAGGCGGCCAGCAATATTCATCAATCGGCCAACACACTGGCGATCACGGCAACGTCAACAATGTCACTGGGTTTGCAACCGCGTGACAAATCCATGCAGGGTTTGGCCAGTCCTTGGATCAAAGGGCCCAAAGCGATCGCGCCACCAACTCGCTCGGTAATTTTATAGGCGATATTTCCTGAATCGAGATCCGGAAATACAAAGACGTTCGCTTGCCCGGCCACGGGTGATTCTGGTGCCTTGCGCTGACCAACTGCCGGATCAAACGCCGCATCAAACTGCATTTCGCCATCAATCAACAATTCAGGTGCTTGTTCTTTGGCGATGGCCAACGCTGTTGTCACCTTGTCAATTCTTGAGTGCTGAGCGCTGCCCTTGGTCGAAAAACTCAACATGGCGACTCGCGGGGTCTGTCCGGTCAACGTTTGATGGCTTTCGGCCGAGGTGATTGCGATCTCGGCCAGTTGCTCGGCCGTGGGATCGGGCACCACTCCACAATCAGCATACGTCATGGCTCGTTCTGGCAGCTGCATCAGAAAGAAACTGGAAACCAAATTGCGACTTGGCGAGGTTCCGACGCCGTAAATCCCAGCTCGAATTACATTCGCTGTTGTGGCTTGGCTGCCTGCGACGCTGCCATCCACAAAGCCAGTTCGTACTAACAAAGCAGCAAATAATACCGGATCTTCTAGCGCCTGTTCCGCTCGCTGGCGATCCATCCCTTTGTGTTTGCGGTTTTCTATTAGCCGAGCGATCACTGTTTCCCGTTGTTCGGCATCTTCCGAATTGACGACTTGAACATCTGCATTCAAATCCGCGCTTCGCTGATCTGCAACCACAATGGCTTGTCCCAAACCAGCACTTTGAAACTGATTGGCCGCTTCGATGACACGCGGGTCCTGCGACTCTGGAAAAATGATCCGTTTTGGTCGATCGGTCGCGCGTTTTCTAAGTTGTTCCAGGACGTCCATTACGTTGCTTCTAAAATCAAATGTCGCAGAAAAGGTTCAGTGAGCCACACGTCCACGGCCAAGTTATTTTTGGCGATTCAGTTGTTCGGCGATCTTCCGACCCGTCGTACTCATCGCCAGTTGCTGCAACTCGTCAACCGGCAACCAACGCAGGCTGGCCTGCTTGGAAATTCGTCCTTGAATTCTGGTGGCATGAAAACAGTGTAACGTGATGCGGTATCTTGTCACGGCGTGCTTCAGCATCAAAAAAGGTTTGTCCAAAGATACCGTAAGGCCCGTTTGATCTCGTACTAACTCGACGATTTCCGAGACGTTCGATTCGTTTGCCGTGATTCGCGGAAAGTCCCACAGGCCTGACCAGTGTTCACCGGGTTGGCAGAGTCGCACTAAGACTTTGTTTTGCCGCTGCATTACCACCGCTACTTGAGTCACACTTTCGTACTTGGTTTTCCTGGTTCCCTTGTTTGGTAACGATTCCGGATCACCGTTTTGCAAGGCCAGACAATGTGCGTTTACCGGACACAGCAAACAGGCCGGACGTTTCACGTGGCAAACCTGGCTGCCCAATTCCATCAATGCTTGATTCAAATCACCAGGACGATTTTTAGTAACCAGTGAATCCGCGAAGTCCCACAGTTGTTTCTGGGTGGCGGAACGAGTGACATCCTGTTGGAAATTCATCAGCCGAGTGTAAACGCGGATCGTGTTGCCTTCCAACACGGACAGCGGCTGGTCATCGGCGATGGACAAAATTGCCTGAGCCGTGTAGCGACCAATCCCGGGCAGAGCTAACACATCGTCCAGTCTGTCAGGGAATTGCCCTTTATGTAGCGTGGCGATTTGTTGAGCAGCGGCATGCATTTGCCTAGCTCGGCGATAGTAGCCCAGCCCTTCCCACAACTTCAAAACCTGGTCCAGTTCAGCTGCGGCCAACTTCTTGACCGTCGGAAAGCGCTTTAAAAAACGTTTGTAGTAGTCGATGACCGTGACGACCTGAGTCTGCTGCAACATGATCTCGCTGATCCATATTCGATAGCGAGTTCGCTTGTTGCGCCACGGCAAGTCCCGTTGGTTCTGGTCAAACCACTTCAACAACTGGCGGCGAAATCGAGTTCGTTCTTTGGGCTGCAATGCGTACGTCCTACCCTCTGTCCAGTCGACGCTAGGCTTTGATCACAAAATTCACTAGCCGATCCGGAACTACGATCACTTTCATAACCGATGAATCACCGATCAGTTTTTCAACGCGATCGTCACCACGCACGATCGATTCCAGCTGGTCTTTCGAGGTTCCGCGAGGCACATGCACTTTCACTTTCACCTTGCCATTGATTTGAACAGGGATCTCAATCTCGTTGTCCACCGTCAGCGACTCGTCGAATTTAGGCCATGGTTCGTAGGTCAGCGTCGTTTCGTGACCCAAAGCCTGCCAAAGTTCCTCAGTAATATGAGGTGCCATGGGCGACAGCATTAGAACGAAAGATTCCATGAGCGACCGAGGACGTTTTTCTTGCTTGGTGAAAAAGTTGACGAATTCCATCAGTCGGGCAATCGCCGTATTGAAACTCATGTTGTCATAGTCATGAGTTACCGCCTTGATCGTTTTATGAGTCACCTTGTTTTGCTCGTCCGTTGGCTGGTCGTCACAGACAGCTGGTGAGATTTGCAACTCGTCGGCATCTTGATCGATTATCATTCGCCAAGCGCGGTCCAGAAAATTCTTGACGCCACTGACCCCTTGCATATTCCAAGGTTTCGAGGCCTCAAGCGGCCCCATAAACATCTCGTACATCCGCAGAGAATCCGCGCCGAAATCTTTTACGATCTCGTCCGGATTGATGACATTGCCTCGGCTCTTGGACATCTTATGAGCGCGGCTGTCGACTCGAATGGACTTGTCATCAGTCAGCACAAAAACCTCGCCTTGCTTGACGACTTGGTCGGCTTCAATGCTGACGGCTTCAACCGTTTCCTTGTCTTTTTTAGTTTGAACATTACCGTCGGCAGCTTTTTCAACGTTGGCGGCACTGACGAATTTTCCAGCCGAGCACTTGTAAGCCGTGAACTCGATTTCCCCCAGAATCATCCCTTGGTTCACCAGCTTCTGAAACGGTTCTTTGGTCGAAACGTAGCCTCGGTCGTACAGCACTTTGTGCCAAAACCGTGCATACAGCAGATGCAGCACCGCGTGTTCGGCGCCGCCCACGTATAGGTCGACGGGCATCCAAGCCTTCTCTTTTTCTGGATCCACAAAGCACTGATCATTGTCGGGGTCGATAAAACGCAGGTAGTACCAACACGATCCGGCCCATTGAGGCATGGTGTTAATTTCACGTCGGTATTTCTTCCCGTCGATCACGGGGTACAGCCAAGCATCGTCCGCTTTGCCCAGCGGCGGTTCCGGTTTACCGTGCGGTTTATAGTCTTCGATATGAGGCAGGTCGACGGGCAGATCAGCTACATCGACGGCACGCACGATTCCATTTGGTTTTCCATCGTCATCCAGTTCGTGCAGAATCGGAAATGGCTCGCCCCAAAATCGCTGTCGACTAAACAGCCAATCTCGCAGCTTGTAATTTACGGCTTGCCGACCGCAGCCCGAATCCGTTAGATCAGCGATAATCTTTTGTTTGAACTCGTCAGTACTCAGGCCGTTGTAGTCGCCGGAGTTGATCGAGGTGCCATCGCCGGTGTAGCAAACGTCTCCTGCAGCTAGTTTCGTTCGATCGATGTCGACATCGTCTGCTGGTTCGTAAACGGCAGTCACTTGCAGCTGGAACTGTTTCGCGAATTCGAAGTCACGTTCATCGTGCGCGGGCACGGCCATAATGGCACCCGTCCCATACGAGGCCAGCACATAATCGGCGATCCAAATCGGGATAGCTTGCCCGTTGATCGGATTGATGGCGAACGAACCGGAAAACACTCCTGTCTTGTCCTTCGACTGTTGTTGACGTTCGCGATCCGAACGAGCCGCCGTTTTTTCGATGTACGCATTTACCTGATCGGCTTGCGCTTCGGTCGTCAGTTTTTGTGCCAGGCGGTGTTCGGGAGCGATCACCATGTAGGTCGCTCCGAATAGAGTATCCGGGCGAGTGGTGTAGACTCGCAGCACATCGTCTGCCACCGCTTCGGGGAACTTGGATTTTTCACGAGCTTGTTTCCATGACTCAACTTCGTCGGCGCCGCCGATAAAGAAGTCGACCTCAGCACCTGTGCTACGACCAATCCAATCGCTTTGCAGTTTTTTGATACCGTAAGACCAATCAAGACCTTCAAGATCATCTTCCAGGCGATCTCCATAGGCCGTAATCCGCAGCATCCATTGACGCAGAGGCCGCCGTTCGACAGGGTGGCCGCCACGTTCACTTTTGCCATCGATGACCTCTTCATTGGCCAGCACGGTACCCAGCTTGGGACACCAATTCACCAGCTCGTCTGACTGGTAGGCCAGACGGTGTCGGTCTTGATACTCGGCAATCGCTCTGTCGCCGGCCGCCGAGACCTCGCTTGGAATCGGCAGCTCGGAAATTGGTCGACCTTTTTGTTGTGCTGAGTCAAACCACGTATCAAACAGAGTTAAGAAGATCCATTGAGTCCAACGAAAGTAGTCGACATTGGTGGTGGCGATTTCGCGATCCCAATCGTAACTGAACCCCAGCATTTTCAGTTGACGACGGAAGGTGTCGATATTGGCTTCGGTAGATTCACGCGGCGGCGTGTTGGTTTTGATCGCGTACTCTTCTGCCGGCAGACCAAACGAATCGAAACCCATCGGATGCAGCACACTTTTTCCTAGCATGCGGCTGTATCGGCAAACGATATCTGTGGCTGTGTAACCTTCCGGGTGCCCTACATGCAGACCCGCACCGCTGGGGTAGGGGAACATATCCAGCACATAAAGTTTCTGGCCCGTCGGCATTTCGGGACACTTGAACGTCTTATTTTGCTGCCAGTAGTTTTGCCAACGTGGCTCAATTACGGCAGGGTTGTATCTAGGCATGATTTGTAAAATGGATGGATGGTTTGCGTTTCAGTTTCAGTCTGTCCGGTCCGTCACGCGGTTACTTGGAAAAAATGGCACTGCAAGCATCCTGCGGCAACCTTAACGATTTGACACATTGTCCTAGGCGATTGCTGGCGGACATCGGTTAATTCGCAAAAAAATGAGCGGACGGCGATACTCGAATCTGGTAAATTTGGTGACAATCAGACATCATAGCCCAGCGGCCTTATCTGGAGTATGACAGTTCGTCCCAATTAGGGTTCGCTGCGGAAGGTCTTCGGCAACGGATCGCCCATTTCGCAATCAAGCACACAGGACTCGTGCAGGCCCTGCGGACAGACAGACTTGCTAAATCCCTCGAACCAAAACAACCAAAAATGATTCGACGTACGCCTCGGTTACGACTTGGTACAAAAGAACGCAACATGATGCGTGCTGCTGGTCGGTTCAACGCAAAACTGATGGACCACCTACGACCTCTTGTGCAGGTCGGAGCCCGAACCTCAGACATTGACCGTGAGATTCACGAATATACCGTTGGCCATGGTCACACCCCGGCCTGTTTGAATTACTCAGGTGATTCTGTTCCGTTTCCCAAGAGCTGTTGTATCAGCGTGAATGATGTCGTCTGTCACGGAATTCCGGGCGACTACCATTTGAGAGATGGTGACATCGTCAACGTGGACATCACCTCTATCGTTGACGGTTGGCATGGCGACCAATCCGAGACGTTTCTGGTTGGTCAACCAGTTGCCGAAGCCATTCAGTTAACTCAGTGCGCTTTCGATTGTCTGTTTATTGCAATCGACGCCATCTCGCCCGGCTGTCGCGTCTCGGTCATTGGCGAAACCATTGTGCCGTATGTGAAAAACAACTTCGGCTATGGAGTCGTCGACAAGTACGTCGGGCACGGCATCGGATCCATGTTCCATCAACGCCCCAACATTCCGCACGTGCCAACTCAACAAAGTCGACGTGATCGACTTGAGCCCGGGATGTGCTTCACAATCGAACCGATGGTCAACTTAGGAACGCATCGCACACGCATCGATTCCAAAGATGGCTGGACCGTTCACACGGCCGACAATCAACTGTCGGCTCAATTCGAGCACACTATCTTGATGACCGAGGACGGTCCCGAGATTCTTACTCTGACCGAAAACGGACCGCAGAAGGGTCACCGTTTTTCAGTTTGATTCATTAAAAACAGTGGCCCTACCTGCTCGCCAAGCTACAGCGATCTCAAACCCACTGCTTTAAGCCCAACAATTATTTTAAGCCCAATACTTTGGCACCTTGTTGGAAAACGATATCCGTTGGGATGCCGGCGCGATTGACTCGTTCCAAATCGCCCTGCAATTGCGGTTTCACTGTCGCGTACTCGTCGATGAATTTGCTGGTGGCGTCGTAGTCACCGTCACCTTGCAGTTGCAGAATTCGGCGAGTTAACTCCGTCATGGCGATTTTCATCTTGTCGATATTGACGCGGTACTGACCCGAATCTTCTCGCGTGAATGCACCCATCTCGTTGAAAAAGTTGAAACGCAACATGTTGGCTTTTCCGTGAGCACTACTGGCCCCGAATCGGACGGACCGAAAAACGCTGGCCATAAACGTAATGTAGTAATCTTCCAGCTGCCCTTGATCCAATTCGCCACTTTCCAACAACTGAGTCACCATAAACAGACCCAGGATGTCGGCCTTGCCCTCTTCAATGGCACTGGCGTTTTCCTTCAAAGCATCACGAACACGGGACCCATCGCCAATCGTGTACTTGATGCCCAACCCATGAGCAACCTCGTGAAACATGGTGTTTGCGAAAAATGCGTCGAAGGTGATGTGTTGGCGTTGATCCTCCACAATCAGCACCTCGGCCAAGGGGACCAGAATCTCATCGTATTTGGCTCGCATCGCATTTTTCAGTTGCAGACGGCGAGTGCCCTTTTCCAACTGCACGGTTTCATCGTTCGGCAAGTTAATAGCGATCGTTTTCGAACCGGCGTTGCAATCACCCGCATAATAGATGACATCGTAAGCGTTCAAGTCCGAATCGGTTCCGGGTTTCTCCTGCTTATACTTGTCGTCGACTGGCAGATCTTTTTGTAATTGAGGCAACAGCGAAGCGTACTTGCCCAACCGTTCGCTCCAGGCCAAGTCTTTTATCAATACGTAGCATTCGCAAGCCGCTTTGTAGCCGAACATTTGATCTTCGTAAGTTTCGATTGGCCCAATCACACAGTCGATGGGGTTATTTTTCATGTCCATCCACAGCAAGTCGCTAGTGCGGTACTCGTTGGACAACAAGGCTTTTGCCCGAGCCTTCAGGTAGGCTGAAAAGTCTTCATCAACCGCCAACTCGGCGGCCTCGTTCAGCAATTTTGCAGCTTCGTTGAATTGACTTGCCAATTGCACACTGTAGTCGATGGTTCTGAGTTCTCCGGATTCGCCTCGCCGCACAAACGTGTAGAGACTTTTCATGGTGGCGGCCGAATCGGGATTGTCGGTTAGATACTTTTCGAATTCGTCCTTCGACATGTCGGGTGGGTAGAAGTTCGCTCCCGCTGGCTTGACCCCGGCGTTTTGCATAAATGCTTGATTGTTTTTCAAGCGATCCCAAGGACCATAGTTGATCTCAAAATGCATCTGCATGTCTTTATCGACAGGCTTGAAATTCGCGGGGTCACCAAGGGCCTGAAACCAAAAGGCTTGATCCATTTGCTGTCCAGCAGCGATCAGTTTTTCAAGCATCTGCCGTTGCTGGTCGTTTAAGTGCGACAAGTCGGCAGTCAATTGAACCGAACGATATCGAGTCCATTCGGACTTGGGCAACGGGTCGCTTTGCGAGTCCTGGCCACATACTAGATTCGGAAACGTAACGAACGTGAAAGCCAGACAACCCAAAAGGATTGACAATTTGCGATTCAGGGGCATGGAATCTCCAGCGAAACTAATCAAGATATGACGATGTTCCTGTTGCGACCATCGCGTCAGAACTCTGCGGTCGAAGCTGAATTATCGCTGAGCAAACCACCGCGTCAAACGGTTACAACGGGTCCTGACGACTCTTTTTCTAATCGATTCCTATTCATTGACAACAAATTTTAGAAGTCGGCTTTTTTATGATGACTGATTCCGAACACTCATTGCATTGGGCCGAAGATCGCCAGGGGTATACCTGGCCTCTGATTCTGGCAGTTCTCATTTGGTTGGCGTTTTTCTTGGGCAGTTACGCCCGCTACCAACCGGCTGGCATCGTCTTGGCAGACGCGCGACCGGATGTCTTTTCGGCCGAGCGTGCCGAGGCAGTCTTCCAACGACTCTATCAAAACGCCACGCCACACCCTGCCGGCAACAACGAAGCGTTCCGGCAACAAGTGATCGACGAGTTCGAAAGCCTGGGATACCAAGTAGAACTTCATCGCACCTCAGCCGCCCCCAACAATTTAGTTTCTTCAGCCACGTCCGTCCCCTTAGTCAACTTGATCGTTCGCTTGCCCGGCAAAAAAGCACTGGCTCCCGTCATGCTGGCCGCCCACTATGATTCTCATCCCAACAGCCCTGGTGCCGGGGACGATGGAGCCGCCGTGGCCGCCATGCTTGAGATCGCTCGGATGTTAAAAGACGAGGGACCACAGGATCGTCCAATCATTTTCTTTCTAAGTGATGGTGAAGAGTTCGGCATGATCGGCGCCCAGAAGTTCTGCGAACAACACGCGCTGGCACAGGAAATTGCAGCCGTCATCAACCTGGAAGCGCGAGGCACCGATGGACCAAGCATGATGTTTCAAACCAGTCCCGCCAGCTGGTGGTTAATCAATCAGTTTGCCGCCAACTGCGACCATCCCTACGCATCATCGCTGTTCTATGAAGTCTACAAAACGCTGCCCAACAACACGGACTTTACCATCTTTTTGCAGCATGGAATGCAAGGCTACAATTTCGCATTCATCGGTGACGTCAAGAATTACCACATGCCAACCGACAACATCGATAACGTCAGCCTGCGTTGCGTGCAACACCATGGCCAAAACGCCCTTCCGCTGTTACGCATGCTTGCAAACACAGACATTGAAAGTCAGTCAGCGCGACAAGCTGTTTACTTTGATGTCTTTGGAAAGTACATCGTGCGTTGGCCTGCGGAATGGTCCATCGGCTTCGCGGTTTTCGCATTAACATTGATACTCTGGTTTTGGGCTAACCGTGAAGACAGAAAGCTGCGACCCGTCTCACTAGTCTTCGGTTTATTGATGCTGGCCGCCGTCTATGGCATAGGACTAGCAATCGACTTTGGCTTGCGTTTGGACGAACGTCTAGCAACTCCCTTTCCAGATTCCGCCTTTTTGACGGCCGGCATTTTTTGGACTGGCTGTCTCACTGGCATGTTGGCTATCACCTGGATCTTCAAACCACAACTGGACTTCCACAATGTTTGGCTTGGTGTTTGGTTGACCTGGTGCATCGCCGCATTTGCTTGCAGCATTTTCGTAACCGGGGCCAGCTACCTTTTTATCGTCCCTGTTGTTTTGGTCAGTGTCGGTTGCTTGTTGGCTCGTCCACGAAAAAGCAGCTGGCAACAACCGATCTTTCTGGCCCTAATGTCAGTTATCGCAGTCGGCATTATCTGGATCCCACTGGAACGACTGTTTTACGATGCCCTGGGATTCAGTCGCAATCAATTTTTGGTTGCTCGTCTAAGCATCGTGTTGAGCTCGATACTACCGGCCGCGACATTGTGCAGTCGTCGACGGTTGATTCCAGTAATGCTGATGGGCGTGATGGCGAGTTCATTCTGTGTGATTTGGCCGATCGTCTTACAGTACATTCCAAAGTAATGACCTGCGAAAAATCGTTCCCAAGGTTTACCTCGTTCGCACGCCAAAGCGTCGAAAGCGTCGAAAGTCAGGATTTAGCGGGCATTTATGTACATCGCTGGATTGAGCTTTGCCAAAACCGTGGACTCTCTACAATTAGTGGACACAATTACCCAATATTTGGGCTAGTGTTGCGAATAGCGTTTGCTTTGCGTTGTCGCCTTTTCTGTGAAGATAGTAAGCCTGCCTTTCACCACGATCTATGAGTGCCGAAAAAATGACCAAGACGATGGAAAACGTGAAGACCGTAAACAGCGTGGTTAGAACAACGATCATGGTTGGTTTTTTGGGTCTGTTTGGCTTCCTGGCCTGGCTGGGCTACGACAATTGGATCAAGCCTGCCAAAGAGGCAGCGCAACTTCGGCAAGAGATGGCTCAATTGCAAGTTAAGTATGAACAGCAATCTAAGGAACTTGTCAAAACACAGACGGCGCTAAAATTGGTGAAGGTCGATCACCGCAAGGCCACAATCAAAGTGCTGGAAACTGGCGACGACAACGGTGCCCCTTTCTTTGTCGTGCAGTTTGTCGAGGTTCACCCTGATGGCACGCCGATTTCGGAACCTCGCGAGTACCGCCTGAAAGGGACGTTGATGTTCGTTGACAGCTGGGTGGTAAAGTTTGACGACAAGTACATTGAAGAAGCCGACGAACTGCGAGCCGCCTCGTTATGTGTCTTCAAATCAATTTGGGGCGACTTGGACGAGCGGAGTGGCGGGCAGGCTCTGGATCAAAACGACGCAGAAGTCGAAACAGCCTACGGCACGCTGGATCCGAAGAATGAGTTCGAACAAAAAATCTGGGATGATTTCTGGACCGTTTCAAATGATCCCGTACGTCAACAAGAATTGGGCATCCGCGCCAGCCACGGTCAAGTAAACTATCTACAAGTGCGACCGGGTATGGTTTACGAAGTAGACCTGCGAGCCTCCGATGGATTGACACTTCGCCCGGCGCTGAATATTCAAAATACGTCCATTCCCAATGGCGGCTAGTGGCAAGGATAGGCCTACGCCTGTTTGCTGGTAACCGTTGATGAATCTCGCCCCGTCTTTCTTTGAACGCATCTCCGACGAGTGGCGAGAACGCGCGCCGGAATTGGCCCACTGGACAATGAATCGGCTGGTCAACCGAACGGACGTCTGGGGTCGCTACCTAAAAAAGAAGAACCGCATCAATAAGTTTGGCGAAAACAACAACGCCATCACTGCACCGTTCGCAGCTGAACGCGGCAAAGTGTTTCTCAATATCACTTCGCTTGAAAAACACTTCAAAGCGAAGGATGGCGGAGGCGTCTTGGGCGTACACAGCACCAGCCGCGATGGCGCGTCACGCTGGGTCGGAATCGATATCGATCTGCATGACGACGATGATTTGTCTGTGACCCGTGAAGGGAATTTTGTCGCAGCCCAAGGCTGGTGGCAACAATTGGTTGACGCTGGTTTCGATCCGTTACTGATGGATTCTAATGGCAAAGGTGGTTTCCACATCTGGATCATTTTCGAACATCCCATGCTGACCAAATCGGTTCGAATTTGGGCGACGCAATTGGTCGAAAACTTTAGCAGACGCGGGTTAGACACAGCGCCCGATCTGTTTCCGAAACAGTATCGACACGGGCACTACGGCAGCTGGTTCCGCCTGCCGGGCAGACACCATACTCACGACCACTACCATCGGGTTTGGAATGACGAACCCTGGGACGACCAGCATCGATGGTTAGACGGACACGAAGCGATCGACCAAATCTTGAGAACGCGACCAGCTGCGATAGACGTTTGCGAACGTGCTGGCATGCAACGCAGTCGCAAAACCATATGCCTTGATTTTGACGGAGTAATCCACTCGTACAAAAGCGGTTGGCAAGGCGAGGCAAATATTCCAGACCCGCCTATCCACAAAGTCGATATAGCGATTCGACAGCTCCGCAAACACTTTCGCGTCGTCGTTTATTCGGCACGCTGTCGCAACCCCGAAGGCGTTCAGGCTATCCGTCGCTGGCTGGAAAAACATCACATCGAAGTCGACGATGTATGCGATCACAAACCGCCAGCTTTCGTTTACGTGGACGATCGAGCAATCCCGTTCACTGGTGACTGGGACGAAACGATCGCCGCCATTCATGGTTTTCGCAAGTAATCAAGCCTGGCTGGATTTGATCTATTTCAATAGCTCAATCATCGACCAACCCAACGCGGTGCCAACTTCCATGTATGTCTCGGCGTTGTGGTTGTAGTGGTAGCCTTGGTTCTTTGGCGAAACGTCGGCAGCCCGCCAAAATGGCCGCGCGTCAACCGAGTTCACGTTGCCTTTGAATTCTGGATAAATACCCACGTCGCCGTCGACGGCCAGTTGTGCTTCACAAATCGTCAACCCATGACCGCTTAACGCTTCACCACCGAAAGCGATCGTTGCCAAGACAAACTTGGCTTCGGCAGCCTCGAAATCCTTACGTAGTGTTTTGATAAGCCGCACCAAATTCTGCTCGTATCGACTGGCATGCGCCGCGTTTTGGTCCTTGTGTCCTTGCCAAAATACGAAGCCGGCGACCTCGTAACCTTGTCCGGCGTACCCAGGATAGTAATCCTGCAAATTCTCTAACACAATTTTTGCGTGACTGGTGTCGGCGTCGTATTGCCGACCTGCATACCAAGCAACCTCTTTTTTGTCCTCGCCTTCAACCCAGGATCCGGGATTGTCTTTGTATCCCGCGTAGGTGCGGCCTTCGAATTTGTAGCGTTCGCTTCCCGGCGGCAATAAGTCCCAACCCAGACTACGATTGCCGATACAAGCCTTCAGAATTAACACGGGTTCGTCGTGAAAGTGACCCATGACATGCCCGAACCCAAGTTCGGGTCCGAAATTGGCGTTAGTCACCGTCAGCCATTGGTTTTTCAAATCGGCGTATTCATTCATGTTGTTGTAATCAACGCCGCGTTTGTCCATGACGTGGACGTAACGAACATCTTGTCGCTCGGTCCATTTTCCTTCGTCATCCAATAGGTACGGATACTTGTCCGCCTGCTTGGTCAGTTGAGAAAGTGAACCTGATTCGTCAACCTTGCCGACCCGACCAAAACCTAGCATGTTGGACTGGCCAAGCATTATGTAGACCTTGACTTTCTGGTCTTGCGAAGCTGGTTGTCCATCTGGATCGGGAATCGGTTCTTGAGCGACCAGTGCTCCAGCCACGGTTAGCACAATCAAAACGTTCGCCAAGCCTGAACACCATCGAATAAATATTGAAACGTGTCTTGTTGGATGAATCGTTGTCGAGATCAGCATGCTTAGGTCAGACATAGTAGATCCTGTATTTCTAATTTTGGAGTGGGGCGAGGCGATACTTGCAGAAACGGACGGGCATTCTATTCCGCGACCGCAGACCAACCTTTTTTGATGTATTCCACTTTGAATTGTTCAAAGAATGATTCAATCTGCTCTTGCGAGTTACTGACGCGTACTTCGCGAGCCAAAGGAGTTTTCCGATTGGGACTGAAATCGGTGTAGTGCAACACGAAGGCCGCGAACTCGTCCGATTCCGATTCCTTGTTAGTCTTCCACATGATGAATTTGCGGACCATCGTTGCGCCATTCAATTCTTTCGTGAAGACTTCGCGTCGCAACACTTCGCTTTTGGGAAGTTGCATCTGAGTGGCGTCGCGATCGGCCATTGGCACTTCGACAATTTGAGCGATCTGGTCAATACGCACATCGGTCGGATTGACGGTTTTGTCTTCGCGGATCCGAATGAACTGTGGAGAGATCACACTGACCAATGGCAAGCGACGGATCACTTCGTAGCGACCATCGGCGTGGTTCCAGTTCAGGGCCATACGGTTGACGGGAGCGCCGCGAGTGGTCTGCGAGATCATGTCCAGGCAACTGATCTCGATAACCCATTCGGGCCGGACCATTTGATAGGCGACGTGATCCGAGTTCACCTCGGCGTATTCGCTGGCCACCACCATATCCTTCAGGTCGCTAAGCATTTCCCGTCTTTGATCGTCCGAAAAGCCACCTCCGACACGACACAGCACGTGCATCGCGCCGTCGTTTCGCACGACCGCCAACAGCAAATCGTGCATCATGCCGGTACGGTCGTCCGTCGATTCGGTAAACCCGATCACCGCCGCGTCCAACGTGTGACGAGGCTTGATTTTGAACATACCGGCCGATTCACTGCGAGCAACCAACCCTTCGGCGCCTTCGCCTTCCACCCAGTCTTTAAAGATCAGGTCGATCGATTTCGACGAGTCTGCCATTTTGGATTCGACCGGTGCAATTAACTGGCCATCTGCAAAGGTGCCAGAAATGAACTCCCACGTTTTGTCAAAGGGTTGCTCAACGGTCTCACTATCCAGTTCGATCACATCGAAGACCGCGAAGTTAATTCTTTGCAGGTCGTCTTTGTCAGCGGGTTGCCGAACCACACTGACCACGTCGTGGATGCGGCATCGACGATCGGTGACATCAATGTGTAGCTCGCCAGCCAACATCGCTTGTTTGACACCCGCCTTAGTTAGTATCTCGGCGGCCTCGGTTTGCCAAGGCAGACCCATGCGCACCGTCCCACCGGGGTTTAGCGAGAAAGCATTTTCCGCATCGAAGTAGAAGACCGTAAATTCGCCATCAATTTTGCGACTGACGTGAAAATCGGCGGTGGCAATTTTGCGCTGAATGTCATTGCGATCCAATGGGTACATACGACCACCGGTGCGGCGACGGTATTCCTGAACTTTGGGCAACAGAGCAGGGTCTTTCAGCATGGTGGCGTTGGCGGTTGAAAAATCGCCAAGCTTGATCTGAATGCCGGTCTTTTCGATGAGTGTGTTTTTTGCCATGTGCGGACGACTGTGGTTTGCTTGCAATGAAGTGGTTTAGACGTTCTTAGCTATCTGACGATTCCGGAGCTTTCAATTCCAAGTTGGAAAGGTGCAGTACCAACGAGTACCTTCCATCCCCTTCCACTCGCCCTTCCAAGAACCCTCGGTAGGGAGTACTGCCACGGCGTAAAATTAATGGTTGATTCGATTTGGGACCGGCGCCCAGCAGCATCAGGCTGTCCGCTTCATGCAGTTCTTTGGCCATGTCGAACAAAAAGTCGTATGTCAAACCGTTGATGTGAGTCAGCTGCATTTTGCTGCTGAACACAAACTTGCGGCAGGCATCCGCTTTCTTGATCAGTTTTCCCGACCACTTCAGCGGCAAATCGCCAGTGACATTTTGAGTCGTCAATTCGCGAGGTCGTTTCTCTCGCACGCTGCCATCCGGATTTTTGATCACGTCCATCGTTTGAACTTTATGGACGATGCTTTGTTCCGAATCGACGTAGACTCGCGACGTGTTTCGCAGGAAGCACCCGATGGTCTCGACATTGATTTCTGGATCGCCGTCGATAAGTGCTTGAGAAACGGCCTGCAAGTCACCTGACTCTTGCACCAAATGCTTGACATCCAAATCCAAGGTACTCTTGAGCACTCGGATGCTGGAAGCCTGACGTCCTTGATCGTCCAACCAGCGAACTCGGACAGGCGAATTCACGGTCTCCATGGTTACCACGGCGTCACGACCGGCACTGTTACTAATATTGATTTCTGGCATAGCGAATAACCTTCGTTAAATCATCCCAAAGTCCATCAGGTCACCTTCATCCGCATCGGGCTCTTCCGTCACAGCACCAGCAGCTTGCTGTAAGCCCACCGGTTGGATGCTGGTCGAATCGCCGATCAACATAAAAATCTCGTTGGCTTCGTTGGTCATCAGAAAACCCGTGTCGGCCTCCAATCCACCACGGTAGCTGTATTCGAATTTGAATATCGCACCGCCCAGTAGCTTCGTCACTAAATCACCGTTGTCGTCTTCGGGAATGTCCATTTGGTAGACCAGCCGAATGCTGTGACTCAGGTAGTCGTCGATGGAAGATTCTGAGGTCAAGACGATCGGCGCTTTGAAGGACGAGGGGACGGGCGTGATTTTGTCCCCCTCCAAATTCACTGGGCTAAGCTGATCTTTGTCGCACCAGTTGCCGTCAGCGGTTAGGTAACCGATGCCGGTTCCTCCCTTTCCAACGAGTGTGCGGCCATCATCGGCCAACGTCGCCAATTCACAGAATTGACCTTCATCATCAAGAACTTCCATCTCCTTGTAGCCGTACAACTTCGAGCGATCGACTTTGTTCATCCCAAACGTGGACTCGGCTCCGTCAAAAGAAAAGACAATTGGCTTTGGCATAGATAGATCGGTTATGGGCTGGTGGGTAGGAAAAGGGTGCGATTAAATTCGATCGACACCGTAAGGCGAGCCACGAAAAACGCGACTCAGTAAACGTAATCGGAATAAAGGCATCGCTAGCAAAACTCATTTTTAGTTCACTGGCGTTTTCGATTCCACCAGAATTCGATAATTTCCACATAAACCACACGCTCGGGGAAAAACGGACCCTGCCATTGGAAGGTTCTGGTGAAATTTCGCCTCCACGATTTACGAGCGGAAAAGCGTGTGAATTGGCTACTGACGGCTTCGTCACTTTTCCGTCAGTCAATGATTCCAAATATACGAGACACAAACCATGCTCTTTGCAATTCTGTTTGATGGTCAAGACGAAATGCTGGCCGCTGCTCCTGCCGTTCACCATCACGCATTGGGAGATCAATATTGGCGCGAAGCCTACTCGGCCGACGTCGACTACAACGGCGATTGCCAAACAGCCTACGTCGAGATCTCTGACGATGGCCTAATCGACCGGCTGTCCAAATTGATCCTGGACGACCGGCATCTGGAAGACTGTCGCCGGCAGGTTAACGCACTGATACTTGGATCCGAGCAAAACCAAACCATTACACGCGCCGCCTAATCCCAAACGTGGAAACCGACCACGTGCAACTTCATTCTCTCTATCTCAATCAATCTCTTTCTCTCGCGGGTTGAGTCATTGGATTCAGCTCGCGTTTCTTCTTGGCATAAGTGTTTTCTGATTTCTCAGTCTGTTTTTGCGTGTCGACCTTGTCATCTCCACGACGGAATTCCAATAGTTTCGGGCTCGTCAAATTTTAATGCGTTGCAAAATCCGTCGTGTGATCATCGGCACAACCGCCACTTCTTATGGTGAGCATGTTTGACCCGAATGTTATTAATCACTTGAGTCAAAAATGCCGATGAAGGGAATTATGTAACGAAATATTTACGTGTTACATTTTCCGAGAATCGAAGGGGCTGCAATGCAATTCCACCAAAGTCACGGTCGGTCGGTCGATGTACTCCGTTGTTCGTTTTTGGTTGCTTGTCTTTGTTTGTTGCCAACACAAACTAGCAGTGCCTGGCAGTCTGGTAGTCGCGCCCCAGCAGCTCCCGGAACAACCCAACAACCGTTTCAAAATCAACCATTCCTCAATCAACCGATGTCGGTACAACCAGGGCCCAATGGTTCCCCAGGCATTCCAGCTGCTCAGTTGGTCGACCCGATATTTGAGACTCACGATCCCAACTCGACAATTCTTGTCGATCATTCCATCTGGGACTACTTTCTTTCACGGTACCTTTCCACAGACGTTCAAGGGATCAATCGCCTTTGTTACCAAGCTGTAAGCTGTGAAGACTATCAATTGCTGCAAGCCTATATTCAGCAGTTACAAGGAACCGATGTTCGTCTGCTTAACCGCGG
The DNA here is from genome assembly GCA_964543985.1 of uncultured Pirellulaceae bacterium. Taxonomy (GTDB): domain Bacteria; phylum Planctomycetota; class Planctomycetia; order Pirellulales; family Pirellulaceae; genus CAJQPP01. The sequence goes on from CAZJBW010000026.1 coordinate 26,299, forward strand.
CGAGCAGTTGGCATTCTGGTTCAATCTATATAACGCTCGGACAGCGGCAGTCGTTTTGCAGAACTATCCCATTCGTTCGATTCGTCAGGTCAAGGAAAAATTGACGGATTTCGTTGGCCCGTTTGACGACGCAGGATCCGTCACTGTGCTGAGAATTCCGTTGTCGCTGAACGACATTGAAAGTGGGATCATTCGACCCGTGTTCAAGGATCCACGAATTCACTACGCATTGAACTGTGCGTCATTCGGCTGCCCCAACTTAGACTACACCGCCTGGAGTTCGATCAACCTGGACGCAAGGCTGAACGGGGCCGCCTACCAGTACATCAATTCAGACCGAGCCGTCAAATCTGGCTTATTTGGAATCCGCGTATCCAAGATCTACAAATGGTATGCAGATGACTTTGGTGGCGAACAGGGAGTCCTGAATCACTTGCGCCAATACGCGAATTGCGCAACACTGAATAAGCTGGGCCAGCACCAACGCATCGCATCTTATTTCTACGATTGGTCGTTGAATGATGGTCGTATTCAACGTCGCCGAATTTTCGAATCTTTGATTCGTTAGAAACTCTGAGCCATCACCAAGACAACGCGTGCTGAACAACTGACGCTTAGAAAGTGCCCGAAAAATTCTTGACCGCTAAAGGTAGGTTGCTATTCTTTTGCGGGAGATTTTTCTGAATGCCTTTACCTATTAGCTTGTGGTTGATCCATCCGGCGGACGAGATGTGTGACGCCTTTCGTGAACGATTCGATGGCTTGCCTAACGTCCGCGTGATTCGTTCTCGATTTGAAGACTTACCACCTTACGATTGCTTTGTCACAGCAGCCAACTCATTTGGGATCATGAATGCCGGGATTGACGCGGCCGTAATCCGCATACATGGCCGTCAGTTGATGGAACGAATTCAGCACCAAATTCTGGATAAGTACTTGGGCGAACAGCCTATTGGAACCTCGTTTATCGTGCCAACGGGCCACGCTCAGTTCCCTTTCCTTGCTCACTCGCCCACAATGCGAGTCCCCGGTTCGATCCAAGGCACGGACAAAGTCTATGCGGCCACTTGGGCATCATTGCTCGCCGTGTATCTAGCGAAATCGCAAGATAAACTGCCCATCAACTCGGTCGTCTTCCCGGCGATGGGTGCCGGCTTTGGTGGAGTGCCCTATCGTGAATCGGCGCGTCAAATGGCGGCTGCCTACCGTCACTATCTGAACCCACCGCATCGAATGGATTGGGACATGGTCGCCAAGCGTCAACTAGCAATTCACTATGATGGCAAGAAACAAGTGTCCAAATAGACAGCCAATCTGAATTTAGGCAAGTTTGTGCAAGCGTCGCAAAACCCACCCGGTACAAAACAGAGTGGCCATCCACAGCAACAACCACCTGGAAAACTTGGTTGCAAAGTTTTGATCAGGCGCACCGGGAATGAAAATCTCTTGATCGACAACACCAACCCTTCCACTAAGTCCGTCGGACCCTACCAACGATCCGGTCACCTTATTTAAGGATTCATCTTCCGTATCGCGTTGTAACCAACTGGCCTTTCCTTGCGAATCAAAATCGAAGAAGAAAAGTCCACCTGTCCGATCGGCGACCTCTTGCAACAGAACGTCATTTCGTTCGGGTCTCACTTTTTCCAAATCGGGAACACTGGCTTGCAAAGTCGCCGTTAACGTAGGAGCGTTGCTACTGGTCAACGGCAAAATCACTTCGAAATTACCTTCCAAACCAGCGATAAATTGTCCCTGATAAGAACCGGGCCTGGTTGTGTCTTGAATGTTTCGCAGTGTAACCGTTTGCGACAGTCCATTGGGCATTCTAATGGTCGTGTCCACTTGAGGTTGCAGCATGGGTTGGCCTGATTCATCTTTCAGAATCGCTCGCACGACGATTCGATCGCCAACCCAACATCGATTGCGTTCCAACAGTAAGACGCCCTGTTTCGAGTCACGCAGCATTCGACCTTCGCTAACCCAACGGATTAGGTTTGTGTAATACGTTTGAAAATGCTCGACAGCCACCGTTCGCAGCCGCCAAACTTCTCCGCTAGCCTGAAAGAACACTCGCCCGGATCCGTAAAATTGCGAAGACAAGTAAATTGGCAATTGCTGATCGATGGCGGTCGTGGGGTCTGAGAAGTAGGCCAACACATCCGCACCGGGTTTCGATTCATTGACAGCGTAAAAGCCGTAGACTCCTGCGAACTCGTCCCAACTAGCCAGACTCTCTTGAGCGCTGGCAGCCAACCGCAACTGTCTGGCACTGCGACCAGCTCGCGAAAATTGAAGTGGGAATGGACGGTCTCCACCGAAGCGACCCAGTTTCAAAACGGCCGAGCCCTGACTGAAAAACGAAACCGGATACAGGCCACGAATCAAGTCGATCGCGCGATCACCTCGTGGGCGCCGAGTCCATTCTGGAGTAAATACAGGACCAGCAATCACTAGCATTCCACCAGCGTTTTCGGCAATCCAGGTCTCCAACAACTTGGATTGTTGATATGTCAGGTCACGCCAATCCGGATCAAATGCCACGATACAGTCGTACGCATCCAAATCTTGAAGTGAATTAGGGAAGCCGAACAATAGGTTGTCCGATTCTTGGTCCGCGCCTGGTTTCGCCGTTTGCAACCAGACGTCCAAGGTCACCTGCGGGTCACGGTAAAGTTGATTTCTTAGAAAGCGATAGTCTCTGGTCGGGCCCCCAGCCATCAACAACACATTCGTTTTTCGTTGGACCGCCTGCACAACGGCGGACTGGCTGTTATCGTTGGCGTCCAAATCATCAGCGGGAGTATCCAGTTGCACGATATACCGACGCGTTCCTTGATCGACCAACGTCTGCTCAAAACTAACCGACAATGGTTCGCCATCTTGAGGAAGTTGTAACAGCTGCTCGTCTTCTGTTTGCGGTGCGGTGGTCGATTCTTCGTCCGTTGACAACAAACGCACTCGCACCGACTGATCCTCGTATCCGAACGCTTGCACGACCGCGTTCAATTTGAAGGGCGTCCCAGGTTGAACTCGCCCAGGCGCTTGCAATTCCGTCAAACGAACGTTGCGGGCTGGCTGGATACTGCCAACACCAATTGCGTAGATCGGAATATTGCTGTCATTGGCCTCCACAATCGCGCGGCTAACCGGTGTCCCTTGATTCGATCGACCGTCCGTCACCAGCACGATGCCTGCCAGAGCAGAACCTCGACTCTGTTTAACGATCTCCTGAATCGCGCTGCCGATCCGAGTAGCTACGCCCACAGGTCTCAGCTGCAGCTGCCAATCGATGGTTGTTAAATCGGTCCATTGCTCCTCAGTTGCGTCATCCTCAACATTTTCATCGTTGTTAACGGCATCAGAGGGTGCCTGAATGACTCGATCGTCCTGCGAGCCCAGTGTCTGCGTCACACTGATTTGACTAATGATTAAGTCACCGATGGCCAACAAAAAGATAGACGTTACCAACCCTAAGCTACCTAAAGCCAAAACATTTGAACGCAACCGCGATACGTTTTCACCTTTGCTCAACAGGCGTAACGTCACGGAAAGGGCTAGTGCCAACAGCGACAAACCGACCACCACAAGACCTGCCCAAATGATACGTCGCGAGCGCTGCAAAACGGCGTCCTCGATTTCTGTCGAGGAGCTTTCGATCAGCGCGGTTGGTTGTTTCTTCTTTACCTTTGCGAACTGTTCGGGCTTACTGGACTCGCCAAATCGATACAGCGTCAATTCATGTTGTTGGTTCAAATCTTCCAGCAGTGAGGTCGATTCCAACAATTCGACCAGTTGATCAATTCGCCGTTGACCAGCCGCAGATTCGGGGTCGACCAGTCCCATGCTAAGGCTGTTGTCGAACAGTAGTGTCAATCGCGAAGGTTTCACGACTCGCGTTTCGCTACGTTTTTCGGGTCCCAGGAAAAAGATCAGCAAGCCGACCAACGCCAGCAACTTAAACGTCAACAAAACATAGGCGATCGGGGTGGGCAGGTTGCGAGTATCACGTCGACACAGCCAAACCGAAAAGGCGGCCAGCACCAACAACACACCAATAGCCAGCGCCCATTGCCACGATTGAACCATTGGCCAAATGGGTGCCAGTTCGAAAAAGCTTCGGGAATCAGTCTGAGCGAACATCACCGTTGGTTACTCCTAAGCAGCATTTCGCCGTTCACGTTGGTTTCGCAACGATGTGGGTCTGGACGGTTGGCGGCGAGTTGACCTGGGGTGGAAGGATGTCAGGTAGGCCAGCACTTGTTCGACCACGAATAGCAACAGAAGCAACAACAGCGCGATCCGGACAAACCGACTGCCTCGATTGCTTCCCGATAACGGCGAGAACTTTGACCAATCGACAACGCGTGCCGGGACGTCCCCCAAAGACCGTTTCAAGTCACTGGTCGGCCAAACCTGCAAGTCACTTTCTCGATGATCGACATTGACTGAAAATCGAGAGGTATTCAAATCGCCCGACGTATTGCTGATCCAACATTCGTAGACTCCAGGACGAGCCGTTTCCTGCAGATCGGTTCCCAACTTGGCAATGCGTTCATCGGCATTTTGACTGGCCGACTTCAACCACACACTTCGTGAAAACGTTTCATCGACCGGACCGCTGAACAGCACATCGGTCAATTGGTCGGTTGCCAATGGAAAATTTCGCAGCATCCCCGTCGTTTCACTGCGTTGCAAAAAGCGGCCTCGCGAAGCATAGTCCTGCATCAGCAACAAGGTTGTGGGAAACGTCGGATTCTTTAGCCAGTTGTTCCAGTCCGCTTCGGCAGACGTCAACATCGCCAAGACTCGACCGCGACCGAGCACTTTCTCGACCAACAACGGCAGCTCTTTTTGACCGCGAACGGTCGCCAAAACATTGACTGAGTTGTCTGCGTCGACGTCCCATTCTGGAGGTGGCTGACAGACTTTATCGATTTGCACCAAGTCCAAAATTGAATATTTAGTAGAGGTAGCGGCTGCAAAAATCGGATGCCTTGGCAGGGGCACGATGTCACCTGACTGCTGCTGCAGTCGTTCGGGAATCGCCACACTTTGCAACAGAGGAAGCGGAAAGACACCCTGTCCGTCGCGATAGAGCTCTTTCGTGTAATAGCTCAATGCGGTTTTGGGGCCAGTAAAGAATATTAGCCCGCCACCTTCTTCGACGTAGGCACGTAACAGCGGCACTGCGTTCTCGTCCAACGTATCAATGTCGTTTAGTATCACGGTGGCGAATTCTTGATAGTCCGACAACGTCATGTCGCGTAAACGAGACTTGTCGCAAGTTTCAATTTGCAGTCCCGTCAGGTTTCCAGGATTCATGGCCAAACTAACCGATTGAGATTGCCTGGTCGCATCGTTAACCAACAGGACTCGTTGAGCGGCAACGAACGGAGTCACCACCCAAGTTGCGTCATCCAACGGAAGATCATCGACGGCCAAGGTGGCGCGAATCGCATGCTGACCTTGAGCACCAAAGAACACGGGAAAACGTCGAGTCACGGATTCGCCTGGCGGTACTTGTTCGATCAACATCGTCGGCAGCTCACTGATCTCGGGCTGCAGGCCTTCGACTTGTTGCCGCTCGAAGACTTGCGGGTACATGGCCGAAGCCAACTGAACCTGAACTTGCCGAGCGGGTTCGTTGCCAAAGTTTGTAATTTGCAGGTTCATCAACATCGGCACACCAGCGACGGCAACGCTGCCATCCGGTCGCAATTCCGTGATCGCTAAATTTTCGGTCGATTCCGTAGCGCAACGAATCAACTGTAAACTGGCGTCAGCCTTTGCCAGCGAGGAGACCGTTTTCCCCAAGTCAAATTCAGGCTGATCCGTTTCCCGAAAATCGGACTGGCGAAAATCTGACAGGATGTAAACGACAGCTTGCTGCTGTTTTCGACTTTCGATCAACTGAGCAACAGCGTTAACCGCTGGTCGCATGGCGGTGGACAAATACGATTCACTGATCGTGGCAGCCACTTCGGCCATCGTCTTATCCGTTTGGCGATCTACGGCCACTGCATTCATATATGCCTGCAAGGCCAGAGCTTCTTCACCTGCTTGCTGGGCTCGGAAAAGATCTGCTGCCTGCGAGAAACTGATGATCGTGACACGTTGATTGTCTCGACCGTTGATCCGACTTCCCAGCATACCGATCGTTTCTCGAGCATTGTCCAAAGCCGTGACACCGTTGACCTTCGCGGCCATCGACAAAGAATCATCCACCAAGACGTAGTGGTGAGTCGTCTTGCCGCCCAAAAAACGCGACAGGTTATCGTTGTCGCAACCGACTTGACCGATCGTCAGAATCAATAACAGTAGTAACGCGATTCTAGTTAACAGTAGTAACAGCTGCTTCAACCAAACCCAATTGCGATTCTTTTTGTGACTGGCCAGTAGAAACTCCATTGCCGCCCAACGCACTCGCTGGTGACGCAGTCGGTTGATCAGGTGGATCAGGATGGGCAAAGCCACCGCGCCGGCAAGTAAGCCGGACCAGATCAAAGGCGATGAAGTAATGATATTGAACATGGGTTTTTCAGGTGCCGATCATTTTCGTGGCATTCCCAACCGGTTACTTAAAAAATGAGCCAAGACGGCGTCCAGTGGGTCGCTGGTTCGCACCAAGGCGTAGTCGATCGTTTGTTTGGCGCACCCCACGCGGATTTCGTCAAGAAATTTTTCGAGAGCTTCCAAATACCCTTCTCGCAAAGCACGAGGACTACAATTTAACACGGAATCCGATTCCAAGTCCTCAAAGCGAGTAGGACGCGAGAATTCAAAATCTAATTCGTCATCGTCCATGATGTGAAACACCAGGACGTCGTGACCGCGTTGTCGCAGCAGGCGTAGACCCGTTAGCGTCTTCTGTACGTCTCCAAATAGGTCCGACACAACGACCATCATCCCTCGTTTGGGAAACGTTTCTGCGACCTTGCGAAAGACATCCGTTAAATCTGTTTTGTCCTGCGGTTCTTGATGGTCCATCGCACGGACGATCGACATCAAATGATTACGACGGCTACTAACGGGAACGCGTTGACGCACTTGGTTGTCAAACGACACGGCACCAACGGCATCTTGCTGACGAAGCACCAACCAAGCCAACGAAGCAGCGACCGTGCATCCGTATTCGTATTTGTTTAGCGGCCCATCTCCGTATTGCATACTGCCCGAAACGTCGACTAGCAGATGACAACGCAGATTGGTGTCCTCTTCAAACTGCTTGACATACAGTCGATCTTGTCGAGCCCACACTTGCCAATCGACATGTCGCAAGTCGTCGCCAGGCACATACTGGCGGTGTTGTCGGAATTCGACCGAGTGCCCAAAGTACGGGCTACGGTGAATACCGGATAGGAATCCTTCCACGACGTGTCGCGCCCGAACTTCCATCCGAGCGATACGTCGAATCGCTTCAGGATGCAAAAATCTTTTGGAATCGGGCATCGTTTAGCAATTCGTTTTCACGTGAAGGGGTATTGTCCAGTAACTGTTGAATGACATCGTCTGCCGACATGCCGTCACTTTCCGCGGCAAAGTTCAACATGATTCGGTGACGTAAAACGGGTTTCGCTAACGCCTGTACATCCTCGGCCGTGACGTGACTTCGACCATACATCAACGCTCGTGTTTTTGCGCCAATCAACAGGAACTGCACGGCCCGAGGACCGGCCCCCCACTGAATGCAATCGCCAACAAAATCCGGAATGCCTTCTTGCCCAACACGAGTTTGACGTACGAGTGAAAGAGCGTATCGCACTAAATGATCACCGATGGGAACATTCAAGACCGCGTTTTGTAGTTGAACAATATCCTGGCCCGACATCACCGGTTTGATCTCGGCGTGATTGGAAACCGTCGTCCGTTTGGCGATTTGGAATTCGTCGTCAAACGATGGGTATTTGACGAAAACCTTGAACATGAATCGGTCTTGCTGCGCTTCCGGCAATGGGTAGGTTCCCTCTTGCTCGATTGGGTTTTGCGTGGCCAACACGAAAAACGGATCGGCTAAAGGGTGACGCACTCGGCCAACCGTTACCTGCCGCTCCTGCATCGCCTCCAACATGGCGGCTTGGGTTTTTGGTGGAGTCCGATTGATCTCGTCCGCCAAAATGATGTTCGAAAAAACGGGCCCTTCCAGAAAGCGACGTTCCCGTGCGCCTGTCGACTTGTTCTCTTCGATAATCTCGGTGCCTGTGATATCCGCTGGCATCAAATCCGGCGTGAACTGAATGCGACTGAAAGTCAGATCGAGTGTTTTGGCCAGAGTGCTGATCATCAACGTCTTGGCCAGACCGGGAACTCCTTCCAACAAGCAATGCCCTCGACTGAAAATGGAAATCAGAATCTGGTCGATCACGTCGGCCTGCCCAACGATCACTTGCGACAGTTGTTCCATTATTTGTTGTCGCGCGCCACTAAGACGCTGAATCGCCAACTCAGTTTCTGCCGATTGAGATGTGTCATTCATTGTTGTTCTCTTCCTTTGGTTTCGACAGCTCGCGAGCTTCATCGATTAATTGCTGCTGACGCCTACGCGATTGAGCGATTTGTTGTTCACGAGTATCCCGTTCTGACAAATGATACATAGCGCGTTGGAAATTCAATAACGCAACGGGGGCTGGTGGCAACGGTTGATTCGTCAATCCAACAACGTGCGAGCTTGCCGCGTTTTGGCTGTTCAGAGTCAATTTGATGGATTGTTCCTGAGGATTCAGTTGGCAGTTTACCCAATCGATCCTTGTCTCGGCGGAATGAACTTCACATGCCAAACGACCGTCACGCAAATCGATCAACGCCACTTCGGAACGAATCCTGGAACGACTAGTATTCAAGTTGATGGATCTTGCGAGCGCTATCACCGGTGCTCGATAGGGCAAAGAACCCAACACCGTGTAATAATCGGCTTGAACGGGAACCGTCCAACGCGAAGCACCTTGCTTGCGATCAAAGCAAATGACATCGCCCTTAAACAAGTGCTGCCGGCCTAACCCTAGAACGGTAACACCAGTTTCACTGTCTCGGAATGAACCGAGCGAACGTGACCGGTTAAAGTAAAGCAAGTCAACATCTTTCAGTCGTTGGACCTGCAACTGTCGAACGGTACCGCTGATTTCTGTTTTGAATTCTCGTTCGATTTCGCCGTCGCGATAGTTCAGATACTGAACGTTGCCATCGGGTTGCGCAGTTACCAGCGTGCCAGGGGCGACAAGAGAACCGATCGTGCGACGAGGATAGACGCGCTGCCAAACCGTTTCTTCAGAGACCAAATCCAAAGCAGTCAGTGACTGTTCCTTGCTGCCGGTATCAGTAAACACCAACGTCAACCCGTGATTATCCCAGAACAGAGCACGACGGTGTGGTTCCAACGAAACAGACTTTTCGAGTTGCCCCGAATCGCCGAAATAAACGACCGCCGATGAAAACTTACCGTTGATTGCTTCGCTACTGGCACGCAACAGTGCGACCCGATCTTCGTCAGCAACCAACCAACTGGAATCAGGAACATCGCTGCGTTCCCAAACCAATTTCCCTGTCGCCAATTCGGTAGCTCTAAGCACCTGACCGACACGATGAAAAACGAACTTTGAATTACAAGCCAAATTGGAAAGCAACTTGCCTTTGGCATCCAGGCTATACGACAGAACCGTTTCCCAACGAGTCGTTATACGTCGGATATTGTTTGCAGAAACACGGATGCTGCCTCCTCGCAGCGACGTGTTGGTTCCAGAGGAAACGCTGGTGTGCCACACGAGGGCTTCCTGTTGTGCCTGCATGCGATTCAGGTCGATCACAACCAGGTTTTCTCCCACCAGCAACACCATTAAATGCCCCTGCAACGCATAGCTACTTTGTTCCATACTCAAGTAGCGGGTAACCGTGCGATCCTTGGGGATATACTTTTCCGCACCCAGTAGTTGCCCCCATTGGTCGTACACAAAAAATTCGCCAGTCGAAAAATTCACATCCACCGATAAACCAACAGGTGCATCGTCACTTCTTGCCAGCAACGTTGAATGCCCACGCAAAGACCTGCCGCGAGGTCTAGTAGCCCTCTCTCTTGGTTTTTGCACCTGTTCGTTTATCTGACCATAGTTCCACTCGACCAAATCCAGACTGGGATCTTCCGCTTTCAAATTCGCGAGCATTTGCGTTCCAAAATTGGCGGCGGAATAGTTCTGGCCAGCCACTGCAACTTGGACATCTCGATAGTCAGTTTGCAGTTGTTTTGCGATCAAGCTGGCCTGACTCGTCCAGCCATTGTTTTTTAACAAATTGCATTTCAACGCCAAAAAATTTGCCTGCTGTTCTTGTGAATTGTCTTCTCGTTTCAAGGCATGCGACACCAACTGGAAAGCGACACTTGTTTCAGATTGTTCCAGCTTGTAGAAAATCAATCTCGTAAGGTCATCGGTAGGCACATGCTGTATAGAAAACAGCTGCCTTATCAAATCCAAGTTTTGGACTGGCATTTCTGCGGCGTTTCGCGACAACCATTGCTGAACATCTTGTTCCGTGAAAAAGGGCTTCCCCTGTTCATCTTTGCGTTTCAACACGCCCTGCAACCAATAGTCGATACGAACTCTCAATTCTGGTTCCACGGTTCTACGTAAGTTCGTGGATTTAGCAGATAGAATCTCGCTAAGTTCCGTTTCGTATTCCGAGAACTTTTGGAAAAGAGAATCAAGATCCTTTCGTTTGACCTGCGCGATCAAATTTGAAATCAAATAGTCTTCCAGGTTAAATTGTTTTAACTGGTTGTCATATTTGGTCAGGTAATCATCGGCAATGGTTGGATCCAATCTGACCAATTGGTTAATCAACCTCATTAACAAGTGCAATTCCGTTAGACCCTGACTTTTCAAGTAAGCCCGTTCGGCCAAGTCGACTGCTTCGGACAGACTTCCTTGTTGACTTTCGATTTCAGCTTTCCAACGCAGGATATCCACCGGAATCTCCTCGGCAGACAAATTTGCGAAGGCTGCTGCGATTTTTTCTTCGATCGGTTTCTTTTGGAAATACGTCGACACTAAATCGTGACTTTGCGAAACCAAGTTACCATCAAAACAAATCAAGTTGCCAAGCATTTGTTCTGTTTCAAATTCGTTGTCGCATTGCCCAGATTCCACATTGATTTGCAGAATTTTCGAGTGGGATGTTGGTAAATAATAGTGGCTGCCAGCCCAATACCCACGTCCTGATGGCGCCCCTAATTCTTGAAGATCCAATTCCCAACGCGGTTTGCCAGTCGTGGCTTCAAAAGCTCGAACTTTTTTGGTACCCACGATGACCAATTGATTTCCATCTGCAAAGGCGATGTACAACCCACTCACTGAAGAAGCCAGGTCTGTCACGCGGTCCTTTGATTCGATTTTCCACAGTGACTTACCAGTGAACAAGTCGTAACAAAGAACACTACCCGCATCGACGGGAGTCACAAACAATCGACCATCCGCAATCGTAACGCTGGAATCGAGTGCCTGCGTCAAATCAATTCCGTTCGCTTGGCCAGACTGTCGCAGGACCTGAATTCGCATTTGTTGCTGGCGGGTAAAAAGCATGGTATTTGCCGAGTACTGAACGCCCCATAAAACCGACTTCGTGACGTAGTCAATGGCAACCAACCCGCCTGCGGAGGTCGGGCATACGATGACGCCGTCCGAGTAAGACGGAGTCGATCCCGCCAAACGACGCGCAACATCCTGTTGGATACCGCGAACAGATTCGACTGCTAGAATCGGCTGCGCCCAATTCTGCCGTCCCGTTTGCGGATTCAGCGAAAGCAAGGAGACCTCACCTGCCCTTTCCGCCATTACCAACAGTTCATTGTCCAGCACCAGCGGGGCACCCAGGAAAAAGTTTCCAGCAGTCAGTGGCTCGACGCCACCACTTTCCCCGCCAACTTCCCAACAAAACGCTCCCTGTCTAGCGACATCCAAAGCAACCAACTCATTAAATTGGCGACCCGACAATGGATCGTGGTTAACTCGTCCACCACGAATCACGGTCCGTTGCCTCGAAACACTTGCGAACCCTGGCTTCTCAACTAAAAACACATACTTTCCGTCACTGGCCAATTGCCCGTAAAGATGGTCTCGCCAAATCCGTTGCTCCATGTGCCACTCTTGCATGCCCTGGCCTGAAGATTGGACCTTGGGTTCATCGTCAAACAGTTCACCAGTATCCCACATTGGGTATTCCCAAGTGCGTTTCCCAGTGCCGAGATCGATCCCCACGACTTTGTTCGTTGAACGATAAATTACCGTGTTCTGAACAGCGATCGGTTGCAAACTGGAAATCATATTGGAAGGTCTGCCAGCCATGTTGAGCCAGGCTTTGCCAGCCAAGCTTTCTTCCACGGGATCATTGATCGTGGGCACGTACCAACGAGGGCGGTACATTGGAAAGCCACCCGATCCACTTATTTGACTACGCCGAGCGTTCCCGCGAAAAGCCAACCAATCTTTGGTCTCGGCCGCGTTGGCCACATCAGGCATCTCGTTAAACTGAGCTAACCATTGGATTGCTTTTTTTGGTTGGTCGAACAGTGCGATCGATTGCTCCAAGTACCGAACTTGCGCGTTTGGTGCGCGAGCACGCAATGCCTCAAGCGTCTTTTGTGCAGCTTCCACATCACCAACCCGAAGCTGGCAGCTAGCCAGATAAACAGAGACCTCTGGGTCAAACTTTTGCAGCGCCTTGGGCTCCTTGACGATAGCCGCAAAACAGACGGCCGCGGCAGCGGGTTTATCCTGCTGCATACGATCCAAGCCCAACAGCATCGTCGCCGTGTAACCGGCCTCCGTAAAAAAGTATTTTCGCGAGATCCGGAACATGGCTTGGACGTCATTCGTCGCCACGGCCTGACGCAATTCTTGCTGAGCCACCGAGCCATACTGCAACTCGTATTCATCTCGGTACTCAGATGGAATCGAACCCAACAACGTATACGCTTGCTGACGCACGCCAACGGAATGCCAAGGATCTCCGGGGATGGGGCTTAGATAGTCGACGTCTTCCGTAGCCGCTAACACTTGCGTAAGTAACTCGATCGCCGCGCGGTAGTCTTTTTCTTCAATTCGAGCAATGGCTCGGTTCAAGGGTCGCAACAGATCACGAGGTGGCGGCACAAAAAGACGTTCCGGTCCCATATCCTGAGCTTGCGCATTTTGAGGTCCTGCATTTTGAGCTCGCGCATCGACTCCACCAACAAGCAAGCCTAGTGCAAGGACAAGATGAACGATCGGCAAAGAAAGCCTCAGCACCAAAGTGGTCAGCCGTGACGGTTGTTGCTGGGCGATTTGATCTGTAAGAATATTCAAGTCTTCTCCGCTCGCTCCCCCACCCAATCGGTTCTCATGAGATTTTAGGGGATCAGCACTCATGAGACTCAGTGGATTCTATCCCACTTCTGGCCCACCAAAAACAACAATCCCCGCTAACACAACATTCCGTTCACCGGAACGCCTGCGAATCTTCGAAGATTCGGTTAAAATTCCGCATGGTTTAGAATGATCATCTGTCTGCGTTGTCAATTGCGGCGTTGCACTAGCGGGCGTTAGCGAACGCACCGAATCGACCATGTATTTTAACAAGGCTGTACTAATGAAAGTCACTCATCGCGACAACGTTCCGCAAAAACCGGTCGAGATGCCTGGGTCCAGCGGTTGTCATGTCCGTTGGCTAATTGGAAAAGAAGACAATGCGCCCAATTTCGCCATGCGAGAATTTCAGGTTGACCCCGGTGGACACACCCCCAGACACTTTCACCCGTACGAACACGAGGTCTATGTGGTACAAGGTCAGGGCACGATTTTCGAAGGCGATACCCAGCACCCGATAAAGGCCGGTGATGTCATCTTGGTCTCGCCGAACGAAGTGCACCAGTTTCGCAACGACCACGACCAACCGCTAAAATTCCTTTGCCTCATCCCCAATTCCGCCTACGACCTACCAATCACTCAGGCCCCCGAATGCGGCGTCGAATAACGAGTCATTCACACAAGGATTTCATTGATGGCCAAATCGTCTGCTCCCACCAAAAAAGCACGCGTCAAAGATCTCGAACGAATCATCACTCACTTGGACACGCTGTACGAACGAGGTGATGATTGCGTGCACCCCGATACCGGGATCGTTGTTACCGACGGTGAATATGATGGCTTGCGTCGCGAACTACGCGACCTGGCCCCCAAGTCAAAACTCTTTAAAACCGCGACCGCTTCGAAAGTAGATTCAGCGGTCAAAAAAGTCGTACACGATCCCCCTTTGACCTCCATCGAAAAAGCCAGTCACGAGATCATCGAAAAGCAAGAGGAGATGTTGTTTAAGTGGCTGATCGGCGCGGCGCCCGAGGACTACGATGGCAAGACGACCAAAATCAAAGACAAGACCTATAAAGACGAAGACGTTGAAATCGCCAAAGATCATTTCTACCTAGCCTACAAATTGGACGGCGTGGCGTTGGCATTGTATTACGAGGACGGAGTACTGGCGCGGGCCGGCTTGCGACCTCGCGACGGTATCAACGGCGAAGATGTCACTCAACAGTGCGAACACGTTTCTGGCATCCCTCAGAAATTGAAACAGAAAGTCACTTGCAGCATCCGTGGCGAATTGATTTGCAAATTGAAAGACTTTGACAAAGTACAGATCGAACTAAAAAAGGCCGGTGCCAAACTGCGTGCTAACCCTCGCAACCATGCCGCCGGTGGCATCCGCCAATTTAAGAAACCTGAAAAAACCAAGTTGATGCGTTTAAGCTTCATCGCCTACACCATTGAAGCGCAAGACAACCCACCCTACGAAACGGAATTGGAACGCGCCGAATATTGCAATAAGAAACTGGGCATTCCGTACATCGAGCCCAAAATGTTTAAGTTCGCCGACCTGGCCAAAATGGAAAACAACATTTCCAAGTTGGACTTCGAGGTCGACGGCGTCATCATTGGTGTCAACAATCTGGAAGATCAAACTCAACTTGGTCGGCACGGTGACCCGGTAACGGGAAACCCAAAAGGGAAGATCGCCTGGAAATTTCGCGAGGAAGAGGCGACTCCGACAATCAAAGAGATCGAATGGAAGACCGGTCGCACAGGAAAACTGACCGCGGTCGCTATCTTTGATGCGGTGCGTCTGGCGGGCACCAACGTCTCGCGAGCGACACTGCACAATGCTGGGTTCATGGAGCGAAATCAGATCGCCATCGGCTCGACCATTTCGGTTCGCAAGGCTGGAAAAATTATCCCCAAAGTGACGGGGGTCGTTAAAGGGCAGGGCAAACCTGACTTTCCCAAAGAATGCCCCACGTGCGGTCGAAAAACCAAACTTCGCAAAGGTGGCTCGGCCGACATGCTGGAATTGATCTGCCCTAGCAACGCTTGCCCGGCCCAAGTCATTAGCAGTTTGTGCCACTACCTGGAAACCTTTGGCGTGTTGGGACTGGGTGACAGTCGGGTCACTAGCTTGGTGGAAGGGGACAAGGTCGCCGTGCCTGCCGATTTCTACGAACTGGAAGTTGACGACGCCATGGCCTGCGGACTGACTCATCGTCAAGCTTCGCTGGCCATCGCCGCCATTCAAATGATCCCGGCTCCTGACAAACAAGACGACCTGGAGGACTTGATTGACCAAGCCAAACTGGAAAAGAAAAAAGTCCCTCTTTGGAAACTTTTCGCCTCGTTCGGAATCGACGCCGCTGGCAAGTCGGCCGGAAAAGCGTTGTCCAGCCATTTTGGTTCGTTAAAGAAAATCCGCAAAGCCTCTATTGAAAAACTGGAAGAGGTAGACGACGTCGGTGAAAAAACAGCAGTAGCAATCCACGAATACCTACAAGAAAATTCGGATGACATCGATCGCCTGTTGAAGTTTGTAGAACCAGAGTTACCACAAACGGGCGGGGCGTTGTCCGGCAAAAAGTTTTGCTTTAGTGGTGGCTTCCCCGAAGGCAAAAAACACTGGGAACAACTGGTGGAATCGATTGGTGGTGCGTGCACCGGAAGCGTCTCGAAGAAAACCGATTACTTGGTGGCAGGACCAGGATCGGGATCCAAATCAGAAAAAGCCAAGAAGCTGGACATACCGATTATCGACACCAAACAACTTCAGAAACTGATCGATACCGGAAAAGTTTGACGAGCCAGAATGTTCAACGGTGCAGAACCGCGACTACCTTTTCTTTGCCGGATTCTTTAACGAGTCTTCCAATTCGACCAATCGAATGAATTCAGGATTCTGTCGGATGGATGCAAAGCTTGGTTCGTCGAAGATTCCAGAGTTTCGACGAAAGCCTGAATTGATGGCGATCTCCAAATATTCCAGCGCTTTGTCTTGATTGCCGCTCATGGCTTCCACACAAGCCAAATCGTACCGACTACGCACTCGCAAACGCCGAAACTCCATCGTTTTTAAGAAGCAGTCGCGAGCCTCGTCGTACTTTCCCTGCTGGTGCAACGTGATACCCAAGTTGAAAAGCGCCACGCCATCGAACTGATCGGCCTCCACCATTACGCGTAATGCCTCTTCGGCCATCGGCCAATCCCTGGTACTCATGGCCGCCGCTGCTCGCTGGGCAGGATCGTTGGCAACCGTTCTTATTTCACCCGATTTCGCTGCGAAAAGTCCACTGCCGACCAACACCACAATGATCATCAAGCCAAAGACTGACCCGCCCACCGCGGTTTTGGCCCATAATGGGAATGTTGTCTGGTCGGTCATCACTAATACCAAGGGTCAAGGCTGGCGGGATTTTCGTTGCCTGGCGCTACGTTCGACGGTTATTGTTAAAAGAACATGGTCCATTGGCAAGTTGCTAATCGGACCAACTGTTCCGTCCTGACCAAATATCCTATATCCGTTCCAATTTACCGATTGATCGACCGACGTGGCCTCACCCGTACCCAATACGCCCTCCCAAATCCATCTTCCAGATCCCGACGAACGTCCCGATTCGGCGGTAGTGATCTTTGATGGTAATTGCCGGTTCTGCCAAAAACAGGTGGCCACGCTGGTGCGTTTCGATGGCAAAGCACGGCTGTCGTTTATCTCGTTGCACGACCCGCGAGTCGCTGAACGGTTTCCTGATCTAACGCACGATCAAATGATGCAGCAAATGTACGTTATTTCCAACGATGGTACGGCTTACGGAGGTGCTGTGGCGTTGCGGTACTTGTCTCGTCATCTGCCCAGGCTTTGGTGGGCTGTTCCGTTTTTGCACATCCCTTTTTCGCTACCAATTTGGAAGTGGCTGTATCGGCAAGTCGCTATCCGTCGATACAAAATCAGCGAACGGCTGGCAAAATCGGAATGCCCTGAAGGAACTTGCTCGGTTCATTATGAAAAGCACCACAAGTAGCTGCTTGTTACATGTCTGTTGCTAGCGATTACAAGACACTCTGATAGATCGGTTGGTTCAAATCACTGATTCCAGTATTGTCCCGCCCAGCGGATAACTAAGAAATCGTAATTGGACGGCAGACCATTGAGCACAGGAAGCTCGTATCGAAACGTGTCGAGTCATGTCTCGGCAGCCCGACTAGGGTTCGTGTTGGGCGTTTGGCTGGCGATGTCATTGAGCAACGCCTCCTTGCCTGCTCAAGTCTATCAAATGATCAAGCCGCCTCCGCCTGTGTTCCCAGGCGCGAATTTGATCCAACCATTAGGGGACGAACTGGCAGTCGACAACTTCGATGGCTTCAGTCCTCTGGAAAACGAATCCAGCGAGATTCGACCATGGCACGCCGTGCAAATCCCGATCGGAAGCTGGGGAGATCCAAACGTTTGGACTCAGCAACAACTAGGCTCGACAACCATCGAGCGATTCCGCGAGTCATTCGTGCAGAAGGTTGAGCTGACTGGTGGCTTCATTCACCGAAACCGCGATTCCGACCTCGGTTACACATGGGCCTCGGCCGCCATTACGCTAGTCGTACCGCTGGACTCGTCCAACGACAACTTGATTCTATTGACGCCCAGTTACCGAACCGACTGGCTGGACGGTCCTGACTTCGTCGACGTACCAGGACAGGTTCAATCGAGCTCCGTCATTATCGGTCTGCGGCGGATCTTCAATTCTCGGTGGAGCCTGATCGCTGGCATTCAGCCTGGCTTCTTTACGGATAACGATTCGGAATCGGACGGATTCCGACTGAGTGGTTTGGCGATGCTGAACTACAAAGTGATTCCCGACGTCTTAACAGTATCGGGTGGAATCGTCTTTACCGGGCGAAACGATGTGCCAGTGCTTCCGGGATTCGGCTTCACCTGGATCCCAAACCCCAACACACGCTTCGATATCAATTTCCCCAAACCAAAAATCTCGCGACGCATCGGGCATATCCCGTTCGTGTTAGAGGATTGGATCTATCTACACGGATCGTTCGGTGGCGGTGAATGGGCCGTGCAACGGGTTAGTGGTGTCGACGACGTTCTGACCATTCGCGATTTTCGGTTTGGCGTCGGCTACGAACGGATCCTAAATGGCGGCACCGGATACAATATCGAACTGGGCTACGTCTTTGCCCGGCAAATAGAATACGAAAGTGGATTAGAAGTGCCGCTGGACGATTCCTTTTTGATCGAGATGGGATTGCGGTTCTGATCAAAGACTGAAATCGCTGTCGAAATCTCAGCCGAGTTACCAGCACTGGGCGATCACGTCGTAGAAAACATGAGCACCGACGACGACTCCGAAGCCGCGGAATAGAAAAACGGCACAAAAGAAAATACTGACGACGACACGTGCCATAAAACTGGGCCACTCGAACGGTAGAGCAGCGGGATTCAAAAATTCGCAATGGGTGGCAGCGAAAAACAGGCTGGACAGCACGACCGCCAGCCCAGTCGCCCAATAAGGATTCAATCGACAACGAATCAAAGCCCAAATCAATCCGGGCAACAGCAACAAGCGAAACGCTAACTCCTCGTACAGGCCGGCCCCGCAAAACGAAACTAATTGCGGCCATCCAAATAACTTCGAACTGTCGGTCGCCTGACTATTGATGAACATCTTCAAAGTTGGCTGGTCTGAGAACTGCAACAGAAACAGATGTTGCGCCTTGGCTGCAAACCAAATAATCAGCGCCAACCCTAGCGACTCAAATAGCATCCCGATCAGCACTCGCGGCCGAATCGACCACGAATCTCTCTGAAAGTGATGCTTGCCAAACAAAACAAATATGGTTAGCAACGGCAACAGCAACAGTTCGCTGGCGCCCACGTACCCCAAAATGTTGCTCAGCCAGACATCCAACCCACTGCGAATCGAGTTGGTTCCTAGCAGGATCACACCGATCTCGTAAAAAAACAAGAACGGTAACACGAACACCAGACAGACCAGTGGTCTTCGCGTCTGCAGTTGGTAATCGCTGGTGATATGTCGCAATGGCTGAGTAGCCACTTCACGAGACTTCGAATTGTCGACAGAAAAACTCATAAACTCAATTTACCGACTCCATTCGGTTCGACCAACGCGATCTTGACAGTCAACGATCCTACAGCTTCGAAAACTCGTGCCACGTCGCACGCCCACCTTCTTCGGCGACTAGTCCAATTGCCAGCAGATCGGTGCCAAGCCTTTACTTTTGCGAAAGCGATTGATTTGAGAAAATGGCTTACTACCGAAAAACCCTCGGTAGGAGGACAGCGGGGAAGGGTGAGCGGATTCCAATATCAGATGTTTGTCAGCAGAAATCAATTTGGCTTTTTTGCGAGCCGGACCGCCCCACAATACGAATACCACATTCTGGCACTCGGCATTGACCACTTTAATGGCCGCATCGGTCAATGATTCCCACCCCTGCTTGCGATGTGAATTCGGTTCGGCCGAACGAACTGTCAAAACAGTATTCAGTAGCAATCCACCTTGCTTGGCCCAAGCCGTCAAGTCGCCAGAGTTCGGAATCGACACACCGACATCTTCTTGCAACTCTTTGAAAATATTCACCAAAGAAGGCGGGGTCTTGATGCCCGGCTGAACGGAAAAACTTAAACCATGAGCTTGCCCAGGACCGTGGTAGGGGTCCTGCCCCAGGATCACAAAGGCAACCTGGTCCAGGCGGGTCCAACGAAAAGCGTTGAATGTTTGATCAGCGGGCGGGAAAATTTGCTGCGAGCGGCGTTCTTGTTCCACAAATTTTTGCAGCTTCATCCAGTCCTGGCTGGTCCAATGTTCCCGCAATGCCTGGTACCAGTCAGTGGCTTCTGGTGGCCAATGCTGCGGCAAGTCGACCTGGAAAAGCTGTTTTTGATTCATGATTCTTCACTTTCAGGACTTTCGCCGCCACAGTTTTCTGGCAAAATGCCTGCCAGCTTTCCGAGGACCAAAATGGAATTCCCACAATATAAAGAACGCTTGGTTCGTCCGGCAGCAGCAAAAAACCACGAATTTCAAGATGACGGCAAATTGCTTCATTTGATCAATGCCGCTCAATTGACACCGTCTTTGATTAATCAAATTTGTGAACTGGGTGATAAGATCCGGTTGCTGTCTCGCCAAAAAAAATCCGCTGATCAGCTACGCGAATTGCTTAGCCATCGTCGTGCGATGCTGTATTTCACTCAGCCTTCGACTCGTACGTTCCTGTCGTTTATGGCTGCCTGCCAAATCCTGGGATTCACGTGTAACGAAGTTCGTGACCCAAAGACTTCGTCGGAAGTCAAACGTGAATCACACACAGACGCGATTCGCATGTTTAGCAGTTATTTTGATGTCATCATCATGCGCAGCCAGATTGCAAACTTTGCCGAATCATGCAGCTATCTGATGAACGATTTGCGAGCTCAACAGCGTCGTTGGGTTCCAATCATCAACGCCGGATCGGGATCGCACGAACACCCGACCCAAGCTTTACTGGATGTCTACACGTTGAAGCGGTCCTTTCGATTTTTAGATCGACAAGGCAGCGACGACCGATTTCAAGATTTGCAAAAACGTCATCCCGGACTCCAAAAAGGTTTGTCACACAAAACGTACACCTTTAACGGAGACATCGGACGTGGTCGCACCGTGCGGTCACTGGCGACGGTCTTATCGCAATACGACAACGTCACAATGCATTTCATATCGCCAGACGATACCGTATTACGTTTGGATTCTCAGCTGGAAAAGTCATTAGAATCTGCTGGCGTTAATGTGTATCAACACCACAGCTTGGACGCCGATCACCAAGGGAAGTCTGTTTTGTCGCAAACCGATTGTTTGTACATGACGCGAATCCAACGCGAACACAACTCGCATGACGACGATGACCGCTTTAAGAAAATCAACTTGAGCGACTTTCAACTAACACCTCAGCGGGCCGCCCAGTTGAAAGAGTATTCGCCGATCCTTCACCCCTTCCCTAGAGACAGCCATGTCGGTGAAATCCCTGAACAAATCGATTTGGACCCGCGAGCAATGTACTTTCGACAAGCCAGAAACGGCGTTTGGGCACGTGCGGCTTTGTTGGCTCATGTGTTCGACGTTACCAATGACCTACAAGCCATCTGGGAATCGCATCAATAAAACTCGCCGCTAGAATCCCTCACAGCAAAACAACCAACGAAAAAACCTTGCCGCCGTTAACTTGGCTGCAAGGTTTTATTGGTTTGCATTTATCGTTCTGGGTGTTTTAGGTGACTGGCATACCGCCACCAAGTTCGGTGGTCAAACCATCGACTACCGGAATTCCGGCAGATTTCGAGCTACGTCGACGACGCCGTTTGACTTTGGCCTTGGCCCACTCCTTGGTAAGTGCCTCAAAGACGTCTGCCGTTTCATAACGAGCCGCGCCTTTACCGTCCGGGATCGGTCCGATGAGTCCTCGAAAAACAGGCAAGCCACGAAGCATTAAGTCAGTGCTACAGTCGTCAATGCCAACTTGCTCATGTGACTGCAAAAGAGTTTCGACGCTTTCGAGTTCTCGTGTTCGGATAGAACCGTCTGAATCACGAGTTACAAGTCGAATGGTTTGCGTAGACATAGCGCCTGCCCTTCCTAATAGGATTCTTGGATGCTGAACTTCGTTACCAGTGCCCAACAATCCAAAGGGGTCGTATGCCGTCCATCGCAAACTGGTCGTACTTTATTCATCGACGCCGCAACGGCTGGGAAACAAAAATTTTACCCAAGCGTGAATTCTGGTCGTTTTCCGAGCCATCCACATGATCGTCACGAAAGGATCTTGCAAATTCACAACGACGAGTAACTTTCGAAAGTAGCCGCGTATTTCTAGTCAGCGCTACGGTCGCAGCACTGGCAGACAACTGAATATCGGAGGAAATCCTGCATGACCAACCGAAATCCTTCGGAAAATCGCAACAACCGGATATCGAGCCATTTCATCGAAAATCAGCTCGAAAAGATGCTGGAAAATCGTTCGGGAATCCACACCCAAAAACAATGAAAATCAACGGATCAGCAAGAATTTTCTGTAATTGCCTGTACCCTTGCAAACGATAGTCGCTGGTCGTATCGTTTCCCCAAACCACCTAGAAAACCGATAGGCACCACATCCTGTGATTTGGAAATTTCACAAAAAATTCGGAGTATGGATAGGGAACGTAATATCGTCTCCCCGCTTATCAGGATTGAATCGGCAAAACTTGGCTGGGCAATCCTAGGCTTCGAAAAGTCAGCTTCACCTCTCATCTCATCTCTACCTGCGATCCATGTTGAAAATCTTCTACTCTGTTCAAACACCAATCGATATCGATTCCATCTGTGATGCCATAGCTGGCTACGTTGTCGAAATCCGAGTCATCCCATCAGGACTTCTGGAATTCGAATTCCCCAGCCCACCATCTGACGCCCTGGTGCAAAGACTGGATGCAATTATGACCGACCTGGGAGCGACCCGCTGCCAAGCAGAATGACGACCAGTAATCCTAGAGAGAACAGCTTTTCATTCGGTGCTTGCGAAAATGGACTGTCAGTCGACCAACCAGGTTTTTTCGTTTTGATAAACGTCAACCACGATCGGTAGATGATCCGACAGCTTCGTTTGCAAAACTTGGTGGTTGCGACACTGCAACGAATCGCGAAACAAAATCCAGTCAATCGCTGACACAGGTTCCCAAGCAGGGAATGTCAATCTTTCCGTCGGCGACTCGTTTGTCACCCGAAAATGCTGCAGGTCCGATTCCTGAACCAAAATTTGAAAAGCGTTTTCGCCAGACTTGGTCTTACTAGATTTAGGTGCTTCGGGTGGTGTCGTGTTTAGATCACCAGCCAACAACACAGGCCCTTCCAATTCTGCCAAGTAGCTGTTCAAGAACCGCACCGATTCTACTCGCGTTTCCTCGGATCGTGATTCCAGGTGCAGGCCCAACAAATGAACTGGGTCCTGTTCTGGAAAAGGTTGAACTTGCACATGCATCCCGCGTTTGCGACCGACTACCCAATCTTCCCAGGTCTTGTGAGCTGGCAAATCGATGGCCGCGTGGTCCAAGATGGGAAGCTTGCTAAGGATGGCGTTACCAAATTGCCATCGACCATACACGAATCCAAAATCAAGATTGGTTTGTCGCACCACGTACTTGTAACCAGCCCGCTGAGCGATTGCCGTCGCCTGATCAAATCCTCCGCTCCAAGTCGCTGAGAAATCGACCTCGTTCAACACGACGATGTCGGGATCGACCTTTTCAATGAATTCGGCAATCCTCATGATCCGCTCAGCTTTTGGCGCCCCTGATTCCGACCAATTTGATTTGGCGGTTCCACGACCGTGTGCGATATTCCAACACATCACCTTGATGGAATCTGGGTGAACATCCCTCCGTTCATGTGGCTGGTCGATTTCAGTCAGACGAATACGGTTGGCGAAACTGGTAGCTCGATAGTACAAATTGGGGCCTAAGCAAACCAATAACAAACCCAACACGACCAACCACTTGAAGCGCTTTCGTTTTCGCTTGGCCGCTGCAACCGCCGCTGGTTGAAAGTCATTCATGTTTTCTGTGTTCATTATGGAGTCTCGGCAATATGTTCCAGTTCATTCAGATTACTACGACCAGCGACCAAAAGGAAACTCTCGAAAAAATCGCTGCTCAATTGCTTGCAGAAAAAATGGCCGCGTGTATCCAAATCATGGGGCCAATCGAAAGCCATTACCACTGGGACGGGCAATGCCAGATGACTAAAGAGTGGATCTGTCATATCAAAACGCACAGGTCAAAGTTCGACTTGGTCGAGCAAAGCATTCAACAAATCCACCATTACGACGAGCCCGAAGTGGTGGCGTTGCCGATCGTCCAAGGCAGCCAAGGCTACCTGCAGTGGCTGGCAACCGAAACAACGTAACAGGCTTCGCGGATCAAGTTTCGTTTGACACTTGAATTCGCTTGTCATTCAACCATTCGATATGGCTAGGTAAAAACGGCACGGCACTGCCAAATGCTGGCGGGACGGGAACCAAACGGCTTCCAATTTCCGCTAACAGTTGGGACAAGTTTTCACCCGTCAAAGCCGAGATTCGAATCGCCGCGTCTGGCCAATCGGTTTGCGACGGCAAATCGCATTTGTTGACGACCGTTAATTTTCGCTGCGATGGCACGGATAAAATGGAGGGCGCGGCTTGCGTACCATCGACCACCTCGACGACCAAATCGGCCGCTTCAATGGCTCGCTGTGCCAAGTCGACTCCTTGACTCTCGATGATGTCGCTGGTTTCACGGATCCCGGCTGAATCGACCAACTCGACAGGCCAGCCATCGATCGCCGTAACCGTCGTGACCAAATCTCGAGTAGTTCCTGGGCGATCAAAAACGATGGAGCGACTGAAACCCAACACCGCATTGATCAAACTGCTTTTACCGGCATTAGGGGCACCCGCGATAACAACTCGCCAAGCCGTCGTCAAATGCTGCCCGACGGTCTGTTGGCTTAACAATTCATCAACGAGTCGCCCAGCGGATTGGAATTGCTTCTGGTTTAGAAAATCTTCAATCTGTGAAAACGCGCGATCCAAAGCCCCCTGGGCCTGCCAATTCATTACCGCAGCCGTTTTCTTGGTTAGACAATTCGGCAATTGCCAAACTGCCTGCCCGCTTAGGCGATTCGATTCCAATCCAGTATCCAATAACGCCTCGGCGCCGGCAATTTGAACCGACCGTTCCTGTAAATCGCTAATGATCTTCTGTTTGGCAAACTGACCGCCGTGACAGTGGACTTCCAGATAGTCGACCGAACCCTGACGACCGGGTTGGACCAGCACAATCACTTCCTCGCCATCCCAAGTACCAAAAATTGGGCGAGTCGTATTGGCAGTTCGCAACGACGAACCGTTGACCGACTTGAATAGGCTATCCACAAGATCGATGGCGTTTTCACCAGCGATTGCCAGTACGCAGATGGCACCTCGCCCCATCCCAGACAACTCGGCCACCAAAGACGCCTGAAGCTGTTGCGCGTTTTCTTGCAAAACCGCTTTGACATGGTCTACCGCACTCATGGTCGACTCAACTGCCGAGCGGCAACCATTAAGATGCCATCCAAAACCAAGTCGTCCACCAACACCCATTCCGCTGGCAAAACCTCTTTCCACGGCCCCAACCCACCACCTGTGCCGATGACGGTCGGAGGCGTATCCAAATGGGTGGAGATTTCGGCAACCACCTCTTTAACTGCACCTAGGCCATTAAAATACGCTCCGTTCATGATCGCTTGGCGAGTATTTCGTCCTAAAACGTTACTCGGTCGTCGCAACTGTTCCTTCGACAAATCAGGAAGTGCCGATGTCATGCTATTGAGTGCACGCAAGTTCGTAGCCGGACCAGCAATAATTACACCTCCGCAAAACACGCCCTCGCCAGAGATCAAATCAATGGTCATCGCAGTGCCACAATCGACAACCACAACATCGTTGCCTTGCCCATAAATCTTGTGAGCAGCATACGCGGCCAGGATTCGATCGATCCCAGCCTTTTCTGGTTCTTCCAGATCAACCTGGATAGGAACTTCGCGGTAATTGATTGAGTGCCACGATTCCACCGCGTCAAATTTTTGACAGTGTTGTTGGAATCGCTGTTCAATTTGTTGGTTCACTGAGGAAACGAACCAATGAGCGGATCCACGGATAGGCGCCTGCAGCCCTGAAATTTGAGGGTCAACCACGACGCAGTTTTGCCGATCTGCTGCGCAAGCTGATTCGCCTTGACGATCCTCATCCCAGGTCGCCGGCATGTATTTAACAGAGCTGTTTCCGATATCCGCTACGACTAGTTGCATAAAGTCTGCTCGTCAAGTTCCGCAACGATTCGGTTGGTCAAACTTGGCAACCCTTGTCCAGTGATCGCCGAAATCAGCAGCACCGGCTTGCCCGTCTTGGCGGCTAGGTCTTCCTGGATTTGTTGAGCACCGGGTAGCTCGGCCTTAGTCACGACTAAAATTTCTGGACGTTGCCCTAACTGATCGTTGTAGCAAACGAGTTCATTGCGAATGGACTCGTAATTTTCAATCGGATCGGATTCATCGATAGGGCAGGGCTCCACTAGATGAACAATGATCCCTGCGCGTTCAATGTGTTTTAGAAAGTCGTGCCCCAAACCGACGCCTTGATGAGCACCGTCGATCAACCCCGGAATATCGGCCATGACAAACGAGCGGCTCAAATCAACTTGCACTCGGCCAAGATTTGGATACTTGGTCGTGAAAGGGTAATCGGCGATCTGTGGACGAGCTCGTGAAATACGACTTAGCAAAGTGCTTTTTCCAGCGTTGGGCAATCCGACCAGCCCCACATCCGCAATCACTTTCAATTCCAAAATGACTCGCCGTGATTCTCCTTCACTACCAGATGTCCACTGCCGGGGCGCCTGATTGGTGCTGGATTTGAACGAGGTGTTTCCGCGTCCGCCACGCCCACCTTTGGCGACCACAAATTCTTGGCCCTGTTCTGTTAAGTCCTTGATCACAAATTTCTCTTCGGCATCGCGAATGATTGTGCCGGGCGGAACTTCGATCACCATGTCGGCGCCACTTTTGCCACGCTGGTTCTTACCGCCGCCATGCAAACCACGCTTGGCCTTCCAGTGTTTCCGATGCGCCAAAGCCACCAGACTGTCGACACCATCCTTGGCCACGATGACGACACTGCCACCGGAACCACCTTCACCACCATCCGGGCCTCCGTTGGGAACGTACCGTTCGCGCCGAAAACTCATACAGCCATCACCGCCTTTACCAGCGGTTACTTCGATTTCCACGCGATCCAAAAACAAAGGGGGCTCCCAATTCAACCAGAATGCGAAACATTGCAAGCCGAATTGTAGCCCCAATCCCTAGCCGATCAATTTGATTTTGCGACCAAATTGCCGACTGGTCATTTGCACGCAATTAAAGTTGATTTGCGGCAGAATCGCTTCAGGTGACCAGTTCCGGTTGGACAACATTCCACAGGACACCCTCGCCAGTCCCATCGCCTGAAAACCGCAAAACGGAGTTTTGTTGCTTCCGATTCAGACACTTGATCGTGTCACTCAGGCGTCGCTTGGGATCCGTTTCTGGCACTGGCGACAGCGGATCATCGATGCGTGCCGGCCACCCATCTTCTTGGAATGCTGCCAACACAACCTCTTGGTTGGCGGCTCGCCACTTGAATCGTTTCACTAAAACGCTGCCCAATCGCAATTCGTTTCGCTGATCGTCCCAGGTCGGCAATAACTCGACCAGAGTAGAACTAACCGGTTCGTTAATGGGCAAAACTAGAAAGTCATCACCATGGGCCGCTGCCAACTCTTCGGCCACCTGCAACCCGGCATTCGTGGCAACGAAACAACTGGCATCCGAAATGGTAAAACCACCAGCCGCCTCGAAGGCTCGACCGACCCCGTTTCCTGGAGTGATCTCATTGGCTTGTTGAATCAAACCCTTTCCCATCAACCAACGCAACTCGTCGGACGTTACGCCCAAAGCCAATACCTCTGAAATCTCGACGGCGAAGTCCCACCGCGAACGATCGCAATCCACTGAAAACTGATAAGCACGAGAAAGTTTCCGCAACACCCAGGTGATCGGTGTTCGCGGAGTCAAAACTTGATGCGAGACCAAACTTTCACTATGGCCGTTCAACGCAACACCATCCTTTCCATTGATTTGACATGGCATGGGCGGCCTGTTGATCGGCTCTCCGTTGATCGCCTTATGCGAATCACCAACTGCAACATCCCGTGAGTTTGAAAACTGGATCGACATATTGATCTCCCATTGTTTTACGAGCAATGCGCATGCGGTGCGTTCGTCCCCCGACCGTTTCCAGTTTGCAATGTTTGCAGAAATGACCGACGTTCATCACCATCCGATTTGCATCGTCGAAGGTTGCCAAGCAACCACTAAAGAAAAGAATTCCATGGCTCATACGAATCTGAAAAGCAAGCGCTGCGTTAGCAGCAACTTGAAGAATTCGCACCGCCATTCCAAAAGCCGTCTTCCAAAGTCATTAAACGAGTCGACTGCGTGAAAGGCAAGTGATCAAGACGCTGGATTTAACAACTATTTTCCGCAAGATCGGAACGTGAATTGCTGTCTGCCATTCTTTTTCGTGACTAGTAAAACATTCAAACGATCGAGTACATCGAATGAAAATGAAAAACGCGATGACCAAAAAGACCATCGCGCATCGAGTTACATTTTAGAGAGATGGCAGGTGTTTTATTAACGCAGTCGACGGCGTCGCAGACAAACGCATGCCAGCACAATCATTGAAAGCGTGCCTGGTTCTGGCACCGAAGCGCAGAGTGCTGCCATACGTAGACACGCAAAGAAACGTAGACACGCAAAGAAACGTGGCGAAAAAAAAGCTCGACCATAAGGTCGAGCTCTTGATTGATTGCGTGTTACGATTGCGGACTAGAAATCAGACGGAGGTGCGAAACCACCGCCAGCTACCTGTTGTCCGATGGCCGCTAGGATTTGCAAGATTTCATCTTGCATTTCGAAACGAATATTTTGGCCATTTTCGACAACTCGCATGCTCATTTGCATCATGTCATTGTCGGACTCTGGAAGGGCATCAATGATGTCGGCCAATTGTTCGGCGTCTTGAAACCGTGAGAAGAACCGCATGACTGGAAGCAAATGGAAGCTTCCTTGCATGAAAACACCCTCTTCCAATTGCGGGGCGCTTCCACCGATACTTTGCTTAAGCATGGCTTGGCTGCCTTCGCCCATGGCGACATACGCAGCGTCATCGGAAACACCCAGAAGGATTTCAAGTTTCTCGCCCAGTAACTGACGAGCTTCTTCTTCCTCGGCAGGAACCATAATGGTGATTTGGTGGTATCGAATACCGCCTTCACTGGAAACGTCAAAATTGAACTCAACCAGGTCATCGCCTTCCGCCTCGGCCAGTTTTGCAACTTCCTTTAGAGACTCTTCTAACTTGGCACCTTCTTGAATGGCCATTCCCATTACAAGCTTCAGCTCGTTTTCATTCATGACGCCTGATCCGGCGCCATCCATGAAACCTTGCTTCGCACTGGCTTGCAAAACACTTAGAATGCTAACCAGTATTTTGTTCGCAGACATCACCTCCTGCTCACTCATCCCGTCAGAATCACGCTCGATCATTTCTTTGCCGGAACGTTCCATTTGTTCCAACAAGTCGTTCATATATTTGATATCCTCTTCCAACATTTTGGCGCAGAAATGGAAACTTCCTGTAGCGTCTTTGTTGATGAATCCTCCGAAACGAGTTTTAGGAGAATCACGGAAACCTTCTGATTGTCTGGCAAGGTGACTGCCTTCCAAACCAACCATTTCCAAGTCCATATACAAACGCTCGTTGTCTTGGTCGACGCAAAAACCAATGACAAGCTCTTCCGTCTCATTAACGAAAGCTTCCATTTGTCCCATTAAGTATTCCAAGTTGGCACGCTGAATTTCCAGCTCGGGACCTTCAATGCTGCCCATTTCTTCTTCGGCACCGGATCGAATCACTTCGATCACTTGGTCCCGTAAAGACTCAGGAATATTTTGGCCAAAGACACGTGCGCCAAGATTGAATCGAGTGGGTAAATCCTTCAACATTTGGACTGGATTGGCTGGCACACGTTCCAGCATTTCTTTATCAGCGACCACGAATGCGTAGCCATCGATCACGCGAACAGTGACAGCTGTTCCTTCGAGTGTCAAAACGTAGTCGTCATCTTCGTCTTCGATATCAACGTATGGCGCCAGAGTATCCAGGACATCTTCAATATCTGTTACAGGAACGAAGCCCATAAAATCTGGTTCCTCGGGATTTTCTTCATTGAAGAAGATCATCGCGCCGATCGGCTTATCGGCCTCGATACCGCGGACGTAGTCAGCAGTGAAAACCCGCACCAGGCCAGCAAATTGCCCGTTGCCTGACGCTTCCAGTACATGTTCAATGTCACTAAAGTGTTCATCCAAACTGGCGATCGAAACCACCACACCGGGTTCGAACTCGGCATCGCTTTGGGCCGTCAATGGTTGGTTGGTACCCATCACCAGCACAGCGACCAGTGCCAGATAGAGGTTAAAACAGAAAAGTCTTTTCACGTGATTGCTCCAGTTTTTACGCTGTCTTTTTTTGAGGTTTAGGCATGCCAACGTTTTGGTCAACGACCAACACCTGACAACCTAGTTCTAGGATTGTTTGCCGAAAGCACTCGTTTGACGAGTGTCCGCCGAGCCCTGAATTTTCGCGGCTTTTCAAGTAGATGCAATCCAAATTAACCAAAACGTCCCGAATCTCATCACGAATTGACTGTGATTTGCAGATCGTTGTTTGGGTGAACACACCAAGGCCAGAGGAATAACCGCCATCAAGGACACCGACGTATACTCTGGTCGATGCCCTTGGGGTTTTCGAAAAAGCCTAAGATCCGGTTAAGAATTGAATATTCCCGAAGAATCGGGTTTTCGCGTCGGATATATAGGTGCACGAACCGCCCACCGTATCACTCCCAACATTGAGTGTGGCGGTGGCTTGGTTGGTATTTTCGGCTGTGTTCTAAGTACTGAAACGTTGCCGTTAACGTTCTCGATAGACGATTCGACCTTTGGTCAAATCGTAGGGTGAAAGCTCCACGCGAACTTTGTCGCCAGGAACAATACGAATAAAGTGCTTGCGCATACGACCTGCGACGTGAGCCAAGACCTCGTTTCCGGTCTCTAACTCAACCTTGAAACGCGTGTTGGCCAGCGCCTGAACCACGGTTCCTTCTACTTCAAATGCTTCATCTTTTGGCATGAAACCTCCTATGTTGTCGACCGAACGCGTCGGTCTTGACGTAAATAAAAGCCAGAAATTGACTTAGTCGATTTAGACGCCGCATTCTACACCTGCCGGTGTTTGCGGGTCCATACTAAGTCTTAAAACGCAGAGTCCTGCAGAGAATACCCCTGCATACCATCCCAAACGTTGGGTTTTCAGCCGATTCTGCAGTGGTTGAAAAGTAACGTTGGCCGAAATCGACCCGTAACTTCTATATGGACATTTCGTAATTTGACCCCACTTCCTTGGCAACAAGATGGCTAATTCATGGAGTTTTGCGGTTTTTTTTATTAGACTTTGCGATATAGTCTCTATCTCGAATGAACCAAAATCGATCAAATCAAAACCATCTGAGGAACACGTGGGAACAAAGAAAACTGGAAAAGGCCGACGGAAAGTCGGACGCAAGAAGCGTCGTATGCGAGCGAAAATCCGCCACCGCAAAAAATAAGCACCTCCAGCTTTGGCCTGTTGGGCATTTGGCGACTTGAAATCGATCGATTTCCAGGTCGTTTTTTGTTGCGCTTAAGAATTCTGTGATTCAGCAATTAAAAGTGGCGACGCCTCCTGTTCAGGCTCTTAAGCCTTCAACAATTGGCGGGCTTGGCGTTTGGCTTTGTGGCGATGAGTGCC
>CAZJBW010000027.1:0-21485 GCA_964543985.1 uncultured Pirellulaceae bacterium
CCCTAGCTGCCCGGCACATGTCCAAGAAACAGGCTGCCAAAAAATCTTTGGTGTTGTTGTAACACTCTGTTGCCACTTTCGCTTCTATCTGTGTGGCGGTCGCCAACCGACGAATATGCCGATTTTAAGGCCTCGAAACTTTTTCGAGTAATTCTGAAAGAAAGCGGCAGCCCAGCACATATCTAAGTGTTCGCTACGGGAAACTGTGGCGAACTCAAAAAACCAAAGAAAGCCCCAATTGGGCCTCAAGAAAAAGGAATCAAAGATGAAGATCAATAAGTTCAGCTCAATGGTCGCAGCATTGGCAATGGCAGTATGTTTCTCGTCAGCCACGATGGCTCAGCAGCAAAATGGTAGCGGACAAGTCGGTACCCAGCGAGCACAAGTTCAGGCTCTGCCAGCTATATCGCAATCACCTAGCGGGCAGCCACGTTTAGGATTCATGGGGCAAATGATCCACGGTTACGGTATGCGGATTTTGCACACCAACTACGGATCGCCAGCGGCTCAAGCCGGCTTGGAATCGGGCGACATCATCATGTCGATCAATAATCACCGAGTCTTGTCTCAATGGGATTACAACCAGGCTTTGCGGAATGCCGCCATGTACAACAACGGCTTCGTGACCATGAAAGTCCGCAACGTACGCTTCGATTACGGCCAGTCGTACCAACAGTTCGTTTTCGTATCGACACGAGTGATCGGTGGCTTCGGCGGCGGGTATCCAGCATACGGAGCACCTCAACCTTATGGAGGCGGAGCGGTTCAAGGCGGAGTGATTCAGAGTGGTGTGGTTGGTGGGGCTCAACAACGACAAGGTCAACAACGACAACGTCAAGTTCGCAGCTCGGACGCTCGGCCAAAGGTTAAGGAAATCAACGCTGATCAAATTCCAAAAATGGTTTCAGGCCAGAAAGGGAGTGCACAATAGGACTAAACTTAGCAACAACCTAACGCATCGGTGACCCGGTTCTCACCGAATTGCACCCGCGAATCAAAACTGGTTCGCGGGTTTTTTCGTATCGAAACCTAAACGTCTTGATCGGGATTGAACTTCGTCTGCAAATCCAACCAATAGTTGACTTGGCGAGACGTCCAAACCAGCAGGAATAGACCCAGTAACGCTACCACGCTTAGGACGGTTAGCGATCTTTCGTCTGTTTCGTGGTCCGATACCAAGACGATCCAGGCAATTGCGATGATGGGAATCGCCAGAGCAAGAACATGATAAAACCCACAGCGTTTTTTTAACTGTTGGTGTGGGCCAGTCCAATCCAACTGGGCGTCATGCTCCAAAGCTGCCTCTAGCAGTTTGGGCTGCCAAATGTACAAAGCGCAAAATGTAATCGACCAGAAGGTGTAGGCGCCGACGATCAAGCCCGCCAACAGATGGCTGCTGACAAAATCGAAAGTCATTTTGCCGCCTCCTGTCGAAACGTACCCGAATAAAAAGAAGGCCGCTGGATAGATCATGCCGCCTACGGTCCATTCCAGGGCACTCATCACCGCACCGTACTGACCCAAGTCAAGATTCCGCTTGATCCCATCGTTGATCTGTTGTGGCGAAATGGGTTCGTTTCTCTTGTAGGCAGCGAGAACCTTGCTGATGGGCCTCGTCAAAACGAATATCGCTAATCCTGCCACTGCAAACAGAGCCAAGTTGGCAAACAACATGACTCGACCGAAAAAGCCGTCACCACCGAACTGCACCAACCGTGCAGGTTCTGGCACCGAGACGTCCAAGTTGTAGGTGGCGATGAACAGAACGGCTGCAAAGCTGATCCCCATCGTCAGTAAACCAACGGTATTAAACGGTGTCCACAAGACGAAGCGGCTAAGCGGATGACTTCGTGGTTTGAACAGCTCGTCTGAATCTGAGTTTCCTGCCCATGCTAAGTTCGCCTGTAATGCCTCGCCATCGGGAAAGCGAGCGTCTGGCGTGCCGTCTAAACAGCGGACAATCGCCTGCATGAGAATTTTGTTGTATGGCTGCAAACGGGCTAAGGCTTCGTCGCTGAGTCCGTTGCGACGATCAGAAATCATTGTTTGCATCGATCCGGACCAATCACCTGGTTTCATCTGGTCGACAAAAGGTCGGCAGCCAACCAGTAACTCGTACATCATGACGCCCACTGAAAACAGGTCGCTACGACCGTCCAAGGCGTCTGCCTGGCGTTCATGATCCGGACTGCAGGCTTCCAATTGTTCTGGTGACATATAGGCCAACGAGCCGCCGAAGTAGGCCGCCGGAGTGGCTCCGTCCAATTTTGAACAGAAGCTAATATTGAAGTCGACCAACTTGACGTGACAGTCTTTGTCTAACAACACGTTGGCGGGTTTCAGGTCGCGATGCAAAACATTTCGGCTGTGAGCATACGCAAGGGCCTGAGCGATCTCGTCGCCAATCTGACTGACGACTTGATCCCACGTGCTGCGAGCCATGCGTTTGCGATTCTCCGACTTAACCGGAATCGATTCGCCCCGCAATTGCAGCAAGCTATCCAAAGCGGCGATCAGGTGTTTGCCACAAAGTTCCTCGCCATCAGCGATGCGTCGTGCTTCCGAGAACACTTCTTGAAGCGTGCCACCGGCAATGTGCTGCATGTACATCAAGCGAGCCGCCGGTTCCTTGATCACTCGCTGGTCGTAGACTCGAACGATATGTGGGTGATCCAGCTGGGCCAACATTTGCGGTTCTCTGCCCTGGTCTGCTGAAATTTTTAACGCCACGATGCGTTGCATGGAATTTTGCCGCGCCAAAAAGACGGTCGCAAACGCTCCCTTGCCCAAGCGAGTTAACAGGTCGAAGTCATCCACACGATCTCCGACTTCGAACTGAACCTGGTCCGGCTTGTACAGACTGGATGTACCCTTGGTGTCCTCGTTAATCAATCGAGTTAATGAATCGAATTCGCCAGGAAAACGTTGCTGGTACTCTTCCTGTGAGGTCCCTCCGTCCATCCGTTTGCGAATTTGAAATTCTTCGTAAACCAAATCGGCTGGCAGTTGGCTGCCCTGGCAGAGTTCAGGAAACTGGATTCGGTATTCTTCCAACGGTTTCCAGACCTGAGGGTCGTTGGATCGGTACTCCATGTCCAGCTTGATGAGCTCAATCAACGCGACGGCGCGTAGGGCTTCGTTAGAATCTGGCAAAAAATCGCATAAGTTGGGCACTGAGCGCGGGCGATTCGTGATGTCAACGGTATCTTCTATGTCAGGGGACGGTTGGTCCGCGTCGCGGCCTTCCCAAGCGTCTGTCAACGACTGTAGACAGTCAGCCAGCGTATCCCAGCCTTTTTCTGAGAGCTCGAATTCGATCGTTTTGTCAAGAAAATCGCTGGAGTTGCTGGAGTCCATCGTTCAGGCAGCGTTTGACAGGATTGCGTTGTTTAGGAGTGGTGAGTTCTAAGAACCATAGTTTAACCATACCCTAAGCAAAGTTTGCTGGGCAATCCAAGTTCGTTGAATCGATTAATAAACCAAATCCATCGAGGTAAGCGGTGAGTGATCCTGAAAAAGTATTGATCGAACGGATCAATCAAGGCGACCAACAAGCCATGGCTGAGTACATACAGTGTCGTCGGCATGATCTGTTGGCCGTCATATTGAACAAAATGGGGATGGCATTACGCAATAAGATCGAAGCGGATGATATCTTTCAGGAAGTTTCGACAGGTGCCGTTTTGAAGATGAACGAGTTAGAATTTACCGAGAAAGGCCCATTCGGTTGGTTGTGCGAGATGGCGCAAAGACGAGTGATCGATGCCGATCGAAAGTTCTCTGCACAGAAACGCGCCAAGCACAATGAGGTCGGTATCCACGGTTCGGCAGAACAAAGCCAAGTGGGAATCGCCAATCTGTTGGTGGCCAGCATTACCTCGCCCAGTCGTGCATTCAGTCGTCAGCAAAAGGAGTTTAAGTTGGTCCACGCGATGGAACAAATGCCGGACGAACAACGACAGGTTTTGCAAATGCGCTATGCTGAAGGCAAGCCAACCAAAGAAATCGCCGAATCGATTGGGAAGTCAGACGGCGCAACCCGCGTCTTGTTGACTCGCGCATTGAAGAAGCTGAAAAACTTGGTCGAAGACGAGCAATAACAGCGGCCGTTTCGTGATGCCCTGGCGCCAAAATTTAAACGAAAAAAGCTCGGTGAAGTGATATTCACCGAGCTTTGTTTTTTTCGTTACCGAATAATTGGCCGTCGACGATCAACTAGCGATCGAGTTGAGCCAGTGGTTTTCCGGTCAGCATGCGAACGTAATCGACGGTGATGGAAAGAATTTCTTCCATGTAGTAATCGCGTTCGATATCCGTGTTGGTGTGGTTAACCTGATCTTCCAGTTGCTTTTCGTCTTCCTTTTCAGCATCCAATTCCTCACGACGTTCATCGAATACTGTCTTGTTCAGCGAGACAGAATTTTCTTCTTTCTGAGCGACGTACCTTTCAATGCGACGTTGCCGATCTTGGAAATCTTCCGAATCCGAGACTCGAAACTTCGATCGTTCGAACAAACGTTCGATGATGTTTTTTGAAGACTGGCTTAACGTTGTGTAACGGGCTTTGGCCACGCGGTCGAACTCAACAGGGTATTCGAGATCGGATTCGGTGATGTCCATATGGTCGGTGATCGACGGTAGGACGATATCCGATAGAACACCACGTTTCTGAGTACTGTCGCCGTTAGGGCGATAGAACTGAGCGGTGGTGATCTTCAATGCACCCAGGTCAGGTCCAGCGTCTCGCGAATCCAACAGCAGGCCCAATAGGTTCTGCATGTTTTGAACGGTGCCTTTACCGTGAGTGGCTGAGTCACCCACAACGATACCGCGACCGTAATCTTGGACAGCACCTGCCAGAATTTCACTAGCACTGGCACTGAATTTACTGGTCAAGACAACTAGCGGCCCGTCCCAAGCCATGCCTGAATCGTAGTCATTCAGTTGTTCGATGCGGCCATAAGGGTCTTTGATTTGAACAACGGGGCCTCGGTCAATAAACAAGCCTGTGCAATCGACAGCCTCAGTCAACGATCCACCGCCATTGCGACGCAGGTCCAAAACAACAGCGTCGACGCCTTCGGTATTGAAGTCATCCAACAACGCTCGAACATCACGTGTGGTGCTCTTGTAGTCGCGACGGTTTTGACTGCGAGCTTGCATGTCCAGGTAGAAGCTAGGCAGATCGATCACACCAATCTTGAAGGCTTTACCATTTTCTTTTGTGCCAGCTTCGAAAACGACGCCGGCTGCTTCGCTATCTTTCAGTTCGATTCTTTCGCGGACAATGGCTATCGTTTTGATATCGACCGAGCCAGGGCTTCTAACGGCTAGGCGAACGGTCGTGCCGGCCTTGCCACGAATCTGAGCGACCACGTCGTCCAGTTTCATGTCGATGATGTCGACCATTTCACCCGACTCGTTTTGTCCGACTGCGACAATCTTGTCTTCGACTTTCAGCTTGCCACCTTTGTCAGCCGCGCCTCCTGGCACGACTCGACGGATCACGGTTAAACCATCATCGGTCGATTGCAAGGTTGCACCGATGCCTTCCAATTCCAAACTCATGTTGATTTGGAAGTTCTCGAAGGTTGCTTTCGACATGTAGGTCGTGTGTGGATCGAAACTTGTCGTGACCGCCGTGATGTAAAGTTCAATCACATCGTCATTGTCAAATTGATTCATGCGTTTCGAGAAAGCTCGGTAGCGATTCTTTAATCGCTCCTCAGGAGTTTTCTCCATGCCGGCTTCTTCGTCGCTGCGGAATACCAGCAGATTGTATTTGATCCGTTTACGCCAACGATCTTCGATGGCTGGTACCGTTTCGGCGTATTCGATCATGTCACGTTCGGTGACCAAGGTTTCCTCAATGGAATAGTCGTGTTCCATCTCGATAAACTTGTTGGCCAGCGTGACTCGCTCGCCAATTCGTTTCTTGAAACGATTGAAGATCTCGAAAGCAATTTCGTAATCGCCATTTCTTAGTTGATCATCCAGCGAGTTGCCCCATTTGGATTTGAACTCGTCAACATCCGTCTTCAAGAAGTAGACCTTCATAGGGTCAAGATTTTTCAAATACATGTCCAAAGCTCGGACCGAAATTTCGTCGTTCAGTTTGCGATTGGATAAGTGTTGATCCATCAATGTGACAACGATTTTCGCCACTCGGCTGGACTCGCGAGACGGGACGCCGAATTCCTCTTGTTGGGCAATCGTCGGCAATGTCAAGCAAACGGTTATCAGTCCAACGCACAGTGTGCGAACCAACGAGGCGCGAGGAGTGTGCATGCAATGTTCCTTTTCAGATATGTTCAAGCTGTGGATCAACGGTCCTCAGCATTCTGTCCGCTAGAATTCAAAATCGCTAGAATACTAAGGAGAAGTAAACTAAGCGGCAAGACGGAATTTAACCACTGGCAATTCAACGACTTAGTGAGAAAATACGCGTTTCCGTTGAATATCGTCGATCTCTCAGTGTATGTCGCCGCAAAAACAATGATCCTGACAAGATTCATGACCATAATACCATTTAACACGGCCATTTTGGCCAGTGGCAAATGTGGACGGATTCGTGTCCTTTCTTACCTCAACCGACTCAAATCACACAAAATTTACAACGACAGTCGGTCAATTTTTGTGGATTGACTGGTGATGATTCAGCCAGCCATTAAGATTGTTGAACGAAAACAGTGCTGGGGCACGTTTCGCCCCCTAAACAGGAGTTCGGACACAAAGTGCCAGCTTACTTATTGATGAATGCCGGGTTGCGAGCCGGTTCTCGCTACAAATTGGTGGAAACGGAAGAGAACCTGCTGGGGCGAGATTGGGATTGTCGCGTCGTTCTTAACGACCCACAGTGTTCCCGAGTTCACGCTTCGATCTATATGGACGAAGGTTATTGGTGGATCAAAGACAATAAAAGTAGCAACGGCACCTACGTCAACGATCAGCGAATCGATCAGGCTCGTTTGGCGGAAGGCAATGAAATTCGGATAGGATCCAGCCAGTTTTCGTTCTCCACCAAAGTCGAAAAGTCCGTCAAGGACCCATCGGAAGAGCGCCCATCGGAAGAGGATCAGACGAATCAGACTTTGGTTTTTGACGAGCGTTTTAACTCATCGGAAACCGGGCAATACGCGCTAGAATTTCTAGGCGATCATCGCAGTGGCGGTGACTTCTTTTTTCTTTTTCAATTGTCGGTTCGTTTGCTAAGTATCAGTCGTCCTGACGAGGTGGCTCGGCTTTGTGTTTCTCGACTACTGGATCGCACCAAAGCGACCGTTGCCGGCTTCATGTGGCTAACCGATCAAGGCCAGTTGCAACCGAAAGTTGTCTTCCCCGAAGACGAATCGGGCAAATTGCAATTAGATGAAAAGCTGACGGAACGAGTCGTCAAGAATAAGCATTTGATTCGCGTTGAACATGGAACCAGCCAGGAGGATAAGCAGTTTGCCGATTCCATCTGTCTGCCATTGATCAAAGAGCAGCAGGTGATTGGCACGTTGCACCTGTATCGACAGAGCAAGGCGTTTACTGAAGGGCAACTGAAATTAGCCAGTTCCGTTGCCAATATTATGATACGTACATTGGAACGAGCCAACCAACATGCCAAGTTGGAAGCCGACAATGTTCGATTGGCTCAAGCGTCTGCCGACACGAACGAGTTGATTGGTGGTAGCGAACCGATGCAAACGTTGAAGTCCAAGATCGAACGCATCGCCAAAGCGACTGGCTGCGTTTTGATTCGTGGCGAAAGTGGCGCGGGCAAGGAACTGGTCTCGCGGGCTTTGCATCGATCTAGTACTCGGTCGGACCGACCGATGCTAAGCGTCAATTGTGCCGCGATACCACGTGACTTGATGGAAAGTCAACTGTTTGGACACAAGAAAGGTGCCTTTACAAGCGCCGACAGCGATCACATTGGCTGGTTCCAACAGGCTGATTTGGGCACGCTGTTTCTGGACGAAGTTGGCGAGCTGACGTTGGAAGGCCAAGCTAAGTTGCTGCGTATTTTAGAAGGCCATCCGTTTCTGCCAGTTGGCGGTACTGAGGAAGTAACGGTCGACGTGCGAGTCATCTGCGCGACCAACCGTGACTTGCAAGAATTCGTCAGTGAGAAAAAGTTTCGCGAGGATTTGTATTATCGTCTGAGTGTCTTCGAGTTGCTGATTCCACCACTTCGTGAACGAGGTAGCGATGTCGAACTCTTGATGAATCACTTCCTTGATCACTTCAAACAACAGCATGGGCGACCCAACCTAACGCTTTCGGAACCGGCCCGCTCAAAGATGTTGTCGTTTCAATGGCCGGGCAATGTGCGACAACTAAGAAACGTGATTGATAGTGCCGTGGTGATGGCCGAAACCGATCAAATCTTGTTAGACGATTTGGGGATCCGTGAGAACACAAGTGGTGAACTGGAATCCTTGCAAATCGACTACTGGGAACGCAAGTTGATTAAAGAGGCATTGGGGCGAACTCGTAACAGTGTCCCCAAAGCGGCCGAACTTTTGGGCATCAGTCGCGCGACCTTGTATCGCAAAATCGATGAGTACTCGATCGAGCGGTGAAACTTTAGCCGGCTTTCTTGCGTTTGTTCAGTGCCAGCCCGGTCAGCGTCTCCAGCCCTTTGACGTTTATGTCTTGTTGCGGGAATGCGATTTCGATGTTCTTGTCGCGGAAGGCTTCGTCGATAGCCATGTGCAGCTGGTGCAAAATTTCGGGGTACTGTTCGCGATCCGGAATGTGGACTCGCAATTCAAAGTCCAGAGAGCTAGATCCAAAACTGGAGAACACGACTTCCGGTTTCGGATCTCGTAGCACGCGAGAATGTTCGCGAGCGACTCGCAGCAAAACGCTTTGCGCCAAACGAGTGTCCGAACCGTAAGCGATGCCCACGGGGACGACGACGCGAGTGATCGAATCGGAAAGCGTCCAGTTCATGACGTCATCGGTGATGAATTTCTTGTTGGGAACGATCAACTCGCGGCGGTCGTAATCGATAATCATGGTCGCTCGCAATTGAATTCGCGTCACGAAGCCAGTGGTGCCGTTGACGGTTACAAAATCGCCGACACGAATCGGACGCTCCAACAGGATGATGATGCCGGCGACGAAGTTAGCGAAGATTTCTTGCAAGCCAAAACCCAGACCGACGCTCATGGCGGCCACCAGCCATTGCACACTGCTCCACGACACACCGATCGCGCGACAAGCCAACGCGACGCCCAGTGCAGCCACGGCGTACCGACAGACAATCGATATCGCATACTTACCACCTCGGTCCAGCGGTAGACGATCCAGCACTACAATCTGTAACAACCCAGGCAGGTTGCGACTGAGCACAAATGTGGCGGCCAGTAGAATCAAAAAACGAACCATGTCACCAAGCGTGATCCAGGTCAGTTTGGGGACCGTCATCATTGTGGTTTCGTCAGGCCCCAATTCTTCGACCTGTCGATTGACTTGCCAAAGCCCGTAATCAAATGCTTTGACGGCGGGGATCGCATCCATCCAAAACGAAAAGCCAATAATCAAGCAGAGGGCGATCGACGAAACGTGCAACAGACGGTTCACTTGCCCACGAATGGCATCCATTTCGGTGTCTTCGTTGCCAGGGTTGGACAACGAGTTCTTTTGCGGGTTTTCACGTTGCCGACGTTGACGCCGCGCGGCAACAATGTTCTGACCAATTTCCGACGAGCGGCTAACCAAAA
Organism: uncultured Pirellulaceae bacterium; assembly: GCA_964543985.1. Classification (GTDB taxonomy): domain Bacteria; phylum Planctomycetota; class Planctomycetia; order Pirellulales; family Pirellulaceae; genus CAJQPP01. Next base: position 9,717 of record CAZJBW010000027.1, read on the forward strand.
AGAAGACCGCCACTGTCCCCAGGATCAACCACCAAGTCAGTAACAGGCGAATGCCCAGAAAGACTGACGAGTACATGAAGCCCATGGCAGCGACAAAAATCAAAGCCACCGGAGCGATGACCAACAGCGGCGCCCATAGAATAAAGGTTTGTTCCCAAATGCTTCGAGACGAGTTTGGATCGTTCTTCCAAGCTCGGCCAACTCCGAAAACCAATTGGACGGTTGCAAACGCCAGTACCAACATGGCCGCGATAAACAACAGGCGACCGAGTGAATCGATCCATTTGGCTTCGTCAAAAAACTCCAATGCGTATACGACGGCCATCACAGGCAAGCAGTATCGGCCCAGTGTCGCGCTGGCGTGCCGTACCAAGTCACAAACCTCTTCCGACCAACCTAGCTGAGTGTTTGCCAGCCCGCCACGAATGGTTAGGCGGAACAAAAACGAGGCGATGAACATCTGCGGAACAATTAGAAACAGACCCTCAGAAAGTGACTCTTTCAACGTTCCATTGTCGTAAGGACCAGCCAGCAACCAGGCAATCATCGCAACGATTGCTGGGATGAACGAAGCTTGAACAACGGTCAAGAACAACGAGCGTAGCAGCGGCGAAAAACGAAACTCGCTTCTCACTCGGCAGACGTTACGTAGCCGGCGATCCAGTTGTTTGCGAGTCCCAATGCCGATCCACAGTGCCAAACCAAACAGCGACAACATGGGCCAGCTGCCCGTTAACTTGTTGGTCACAAAGTTTGCCATCGTCTGCCATTGAGGCGAAGTGCCGATGGCTTGCAGGGCACTCATGCTGTCTTTGAAATCTGCCGAGCCAAGCGGTTTGGCGCTGCGGATCCACAAGACATGCTGGTCGACGTAGTGCTTCAGTTCGTGAGTGCGTTCCAGAACCATTTCGTGCGAGTGCTGAAGTTTGGCCAACCCGTTCAGGTAGTTGCCGTATTCCTGGTTCAAGTCGAACAGGTATTCGTAGTTTTTGCCAATCAGCTCGTTGGCCTTCGTCAATAACTCGTCGACCGGAACGCCACTGTCGAATTCTTGGATGTCTGCCAGACTGGCTTTGGTCGACTCTTTCAGCTCGGCCTGGTTGTCGATCTCTTCTTTGATTTTCAATCGTTCCCAGGCCAGGTCTGGTAAACGAGCTTCAATTTCGGCGATCCGATTCCAACTGCGTTCGGTGGGCGGCAGATTGTTTCGCTCGAAACGCATCAACAGCCCAACTGCTTGTGTGTGTCCTGCCGCTTCTAGATGCTCGTCAAGTTTTTCGCGAGTCTTCTTCAGAGACTCCAGTAGGTTGTCCAGTTGATTCTGCTCTTCATTTTGAGCCAAAATAATTTCAGTCAATTGAGCTCGTTGACCAACCAGTTCGGCATTGCTGTTGGCCAACTCGCCCAGTATCGGATGCGCGGCCAGTGCTTCTTTGCGAGCCTGTTCGGCTTCTTGCTTGGCAACTTCGTCACGGTGTCGAGCAACCAGTTTCGCCAGTTTTTGAGTCGACGTGGTGGCGTGATCGAATTGCCGTTTGGTACTTTCGCGACTCAAGAAAATATTCTTTTCTGTCGCCGCCAAAAACTGTTGTTCGACGCTGTTGGATCGAATTTGGATTCGAGTCACCAGAGCAATCGCTTCGTTTTCCAACAGCGTGGCGTTGTTTTCAAGCGTACCTGCAGCAAGTGTTTCGATCGTCTCAAGAGCCTTGTCTAGCTGCTCGCTTAGGTTCTTCTTTAACTTGGTTAGGTCGTCAATTCTTGTTTTGCGTTCGCTACTACGAGCTTCGGCAGATTCCAGCTGACTTCGCAACTGCTCAAGATGATGGTTGTGGTCCACAAGCAACGCTTCGTGGGCTTCCAAGGTCAGGTGAGAATCCAGCGTCTCAGGTGGTTCTGGCAGCGGTTGGTTTAGAGAGCGTTGAAGTTTTTCTTGCTCTGCCGGCGCCTCGCTGATTTTCGTTTCATAGGTTTCGATCAACGTCAGACTCTCGACGCCCGCGGTATGCCACTCGGCCGTCCTGTCCAGTTGTTGACGGACTTCGTCTGAGGGACTATCGGATGCTTCCAAAAGTTGTTGCAACTCGTCGATCGATTTTTTTAACTTGTTTAACTTGATACGATCAATTTCATGTTTGTCGATCGGAAACCAACCAGAACCTGCAATAGCCCACAGCGGATCACCGACTAACGACAGACCGGCACTGGCAACCGCTTCCTCTTGTTCTGGCGTTTCGTAATTCACCAACGCGATGGGGTTTTCCACGCTATCTGTGGTTTGTGTCGTCGCGGTTATTTCAGTGTTTGTTTCTTGTGCCGGGCTTGATTCTTGTTTCGGCAAACGTTGGGCGGAACCAAAATTGATGTGCAGGCTGGGTAGCGAATCTAAATCGATGACCTGCCAATAAGGCGCCGCGCTTGGCACGTCGTCGTTGATGCGATGTTCGCTAGGCGTGTGGATTGGAAAGGATTCCTGAGCCCACACGGTGGACGTTGACCACAACGCACTGGCAACCAGTAGAAATACTGGTAGCCACAACGGCAGAAGTACTGACGTGAATTTTGTAAGCCACGCGGTCAAATCGCCGCCGACTCGTTCTGGAAGAAGCATGGGTCGCACAATCATGAATGCTGTACGTTCCAAAATCGATTGAGTTCAGTCCTCATTAATCGATCTGGTTCGCCGTTTGAAAACGGTTGGGAGAATAGGAGGACTTGGTGGTCCCGGCAATGCCAAAACGCATGCAGTCAGATGTCAAAAATCAATTCGCTTTTAGCATTCGTTTTCGCGGGGCGGTTTCCGACGAGCCGATCAAATGCGCAACATCTGACAGCACCGTCTCGAGCGGTTTGTCCGGCGGGCAGGCCACGTAAACGGGTCGCCATAATGGTTGAAAGCGATCTTTGTAATTTCGCAAACCTTGATAGCTGAAAAAATGTCGGGCGAACCGAAACGCCAATGACATCAATTGAGAACGCATGCGAATGTGTTGGTCGGAGTGCCAGTTGGCGATGGGGGCTTCGCCCAAATCCATAAAGCGGAACTGTGACTGGCGACCCCACTGCATGATTTCCACTAGAAGGTAATCCATGATGGTGGCTGGCGTTTCAGGTAAATATCGAACCATGCCCACCGAAAACTCGTCGGTCGGCGAGGTTGTCCACAGAGTAGCAAAGCCAACGGTACGATCCTGCAACGTGACCACTGCCACATGATTCCGTTTTATAGTCTCGGAATTGAAATGGCTGATCGAGAACTTCAGTTGGCTACCGCTACGATCGTTTTTCCAGGCCTCGTTGATGCGTTCCAAGTCAGGCAGAATTGCCGGTACATCTTGCGGAGCAACAATCTGCACGCTGAACTCGGCATCACTGTTTTGTTTCCAGGCCGCGTGCAGAGTCGTTTGTTCGGCCACGATGGAATCGAATTGTTCAAGGTCCACCAAAGCCTGATCACCGATGTGAAACAATCGCAAATTCATTTCTTGGTACAGCGTCGCCAAGCGTTCGTCTACCAAGTAGAAGATTGGCCAGCGGGATTGTTGCCGGCACATGTCTTGAAAATCCCAAGCCAATTGGATGGCCTGATCGATCTGTCCAATCGGATTGCCCAAAGCCACGCAACTTTTTCCATGCTCTTCGTAGGCAATCACAGCCGATTGGGCCTCATCGAAAAACAAACGCTTGTCGCCCTGTAGGAACAGATTGCCCGCCGGATAAATGGAGGAGTCGATGACGTTGGCCGCCATTTGGATGTCGCGGTGAGTTGTCGATTCTGGACGACCAATCGTAATTTGGAAAAAGCGAGTGGCATAAAAGGCAATGGTGGTCAGTGTGGCGCCGATAATGGCTCGCAAGGCTCGGGGCGCGTCGGCATGCAGACCGATCTCCCAAAATCGCCAGCTAAGATCGTTGCGATGTTTGAATGCGAACCAAAACAACCACACGGAAATCAACAAGACCACGATGATCGCTACTAACCAGTGATAGGCGATTTGATCGGTTAGGATTTTGCCGCGCCGGTGGAAGTAGTGACGAATCGGTGCCAACACCAAAAAGGCGGTCAGTAAGATGGCGACTTGCCAGTACCCCAGCGACCCGGTCAATGCACACACCATTGATATGATCAAGGTCGGTAACGTGAAAATCCAGGCCATGTCGATCCGTTGATAAAGCACTCGCGAAAGCACTAACAACAGGACACCCAACACGCCACACAGAAAGTAATTGATTTCGATAAGCCAAACCGGCAGCCACTGATTCAGTAACTCGATCCTGGCATCTTCGACAGGCAGGGCCGCAGCAATCAACATGCAGACCCCTGCAAAAAATACAACCACAGCCGAAATACGTGGCGCGATATCGGGAGTCCAGACACCCATCGATCCAAACGCTTTGGACAGATGGTCTTTCTGCATCACGACCTCGTGCGCACCCAGCATCACAATTCCGATCACCATTGGCGTCAAATAAAAGATCAACCGGTAGGCCATCAAGGCTGCGAACAACTGGGGTTGGGCTTCTGGTGATGGGGCCAACAAGGTAATCAGGCAGAGTTCCAAAACGCCCAAGCCGCCGGGAACTTGGGTTACAAAGACTGCGACTTGGGCCAGCAGAAACACGCCCACGAATTTGAAGTAACTGATCTCAATCGATTCAGGCAGTAGCACGTAAACAATGCCAGCGGCTACCAGCAAGTCAATCGTTGTCACAACATACTGAGCGATGGACAGACCGAGCGGAGGCGGATGGAATTGCTTTTTCCAAATCGTGATCGGTTTGCCAATGGCACTGACAACTAAGTAGCAAACAGCCAGTCCCGTCAAAATCCAACCCAACGGTCGAGTTGTCTTCATCGGAAGATTAACAGCTGCAGGGATGTCCAGCGGGTCGATCAAAAAGACAATTCCCGAAAGTGCAAACAACCCAACCCAAAACGAAATCGCCAGGATGAACAGCAGCGTTACGATCTCAGAGGCCGACAGTCCCCAAGTCGAATACAGGCGGTACCGAATGGTCGAGCCACCAAAAAGTAACCCAAAGTTGTTGCCGACCGAATAGCCTAGAAATGATGCCAAGGCGACTCGCCCAAACTTCATAGGATGTTTGATGTACCAGATTCCCAGCCAGTCGTAACAAACCAGGATGGCGTAGTTCAAGACGGTCAAGAAGATGGCTAATGACAGTTTCCAAAATGGAATCGCCAGCAGGCCCTCTTTGAACTCTTGCAGGCTGTACTCTTTCAATTCACGGTGCAATAGCCATAGCGCAGCGATCAACATGACCAATACGAATACCGGTCCGGCCCATGTTTTGAGCTTATCAATCCGGGCTTTTATCTCAGGCTTTTCCAAAACAGTAGGGCAAATTTGCGAATACGGGCACTGCGGACGATCGAAACAGGTCAATATCGTCCCAAGAAATACGGCTTTTGGTCAACCACTAATGCTGCAGCGATTCGAACCTGGAACGACCGTGATATACTGGCGGCACGCACTTCTTGAACTTCATGCGAATTGTAATGAATTGCCACCTACCTAACTTTTTTTTCACAGTTGCCAATCTAGGCATCCTTCTATGGCTGACGGTTGTCAGTACTGTCGAATCCTACGCTCAAGAGGAATGGGTTGAGACCGGACCAAACTTGATTACCAACGGTTCGGTGGAAAGTCTTTCCGATGGAAAACCAGATGGATGGATCGAGTCGACTTGGTCTGGCGATCCCGAGTTCTTGATCGAAGAGTCGTTCGCAAAAAGCGGTAGCCGTTGTTTTAAGATCCACTCAGAAGAAGGCGCCGACGCCAGCTGGAGCTTTCAAGTCGAATTGGAACGCAATACAGACTATCGACTGAGTGCTTGGATCAAGACCGAGCAGATTGCGGCCGGTGGCTTCGGCGCGTTGATGAATTTGCATGAACTGCAAATGCAGGGCAAAGCCGAAGCCATCAAAGGGACTAACGATTGGAAGAAGGTGACCACTGAATTCAACACGGGTGGTCGAGACACGTTGTTGGTCAATCTGTTGTACGGCGGGTGGGGGCAAGCCACCGGTACCGCTTGGTGGGATGACGTGCGATTGGTAAAGCTTAAAAAACCGACACCCAAACCTATCTCGAAAGACGAGGCACTTGCTGTTTTCGAAAATCGAGTGCTGCCGATATTCCAAAAAAACTGTTTCTCGTGCCACGGAGCAGGAGAAAAGATTCGCGGCAATTTCGTAATGACCAATCGAGCGGATTTGGTTGCCGGTGGTGAATCCGGGGAAGCGATCGATTTGCAAAATCCGGAAGAGAGTTTGTTACTTGAGGCAATCAACTACGACAGCTACGAAATGCCACCCAACGGTCAGTTGCCAAAGCAGGACATTCAGGCAATCTCTCAATGGGTGATGGCTGGCGCACCGTGGCGCGGCGAAGAGTTCTCGCCAGATGCAGGGCACGACATTGCTGACGTGCCCCAGGTCAACGACGAAACCAAACAGTGGTGGTCGTTTCGTCCGGTAGTACGCCCCGACGTCCCGACGGTGGAGGAGGATTGGGTTAGCAACGAGATCGACCAGTTCATTTTGGCCAAATTGAAGTCGCAAAATCTGCAACCTGCAAAACTCGCCAAAAAAGATACGTTGATCCGACGTGCCACTTACGATTTGATTGGGTTGCCTCCAACGCCCCAACAAGTATCGGAATTCGTGGCGGACGAATCTCCTGATGCCTACGAAAAATTGATTGATCGATTGTTGGACTCGCCCCAGTACGGTGAAAAGTGGGGACGCCACTGGTTGGACTTGGTGCGCTACGGCGAATCCAACAGCTATGAACGGGACGGCACCAAGCCATTCGTCTGGCGGTATCGTGACTACGTCATCTCGGCCTTCAACGACGACAAGCCTTACGACCAGTTCCTGATGGAACAGCTGGCGGGCGACGAAATGCAAAACGCAACGCCCGAAAGGATTATTGCCACCGGCTATTATCGGTTGGGATTGTGGGACGATGAACCAGCGGATCCTAAGCAAGCTTGGTACGACGATATGGACGATGTTTTGGCCACCACCAGTCAGGCGATGTTGGGGCTAACCATCAACTGTGCGCGGTGTCACGACCACAAAATCGACCCGGTGCCACAAGAAGACTACTATCGATTGTTGGCGTTCTTTCGCAACGTGCGACGGTATGGAGCTCGGTCGCACGAATCGGTAGTTAGTGCGTCGGTTCGTGTGATTGTTTCACCTGAAGAACAGGCAGAGTACCGCAACGAAATGCGTGACTACCACGAATCAGTTCAGGTCAATCGCGAAGCTTTGGAAGCAATCGAGGCCATCGTGAAACAGGACTTCATCCCTGTTGAACACGAAGAATTCAGAAGCGAAATGAATCGTGTGCCGCTCGTAGAAAAACGAGCTGGCGATGTGATTACCGAAGACCAAGCATCCGAGTACAAGTCGCTATTCGCTGAAATGAAACGGCTGCGTGACAGTAAACCAAAGGCTTTGGAGTCGGCCTTGTGCGTCAAAGAAACTGGATCCGAACCAAAAGCAACTCATGTATTGGTGCGTGGCAACGCGCATGTGGAAGCGGGTGAGGTGCAGCCCGGGTTTCCATCTGTGTTGTCGCCTCCCGACCCTCAGGTAAGCAAGCCGGACGACGGTAAATCAACTGGACGCCGCATGGCTTTGGCGCGATGGATCGCCGACCCATCCAACGCGTTGACGGCCAGAGTGATGGTCAATCGAATCTGGCAACACCACTTTGGACGCGGCATCGTTCGCAGTACCAGTGACTTTGGATTCCAAGGCACCGCGCCAACTCACCCCGAACTACTGGATTGGCTGGCGGCCAAGTTTGTCGAACGAGATTGGAGTATCAAATCGATGCACCGATTGATGATGACCAGCACCGCCTACCGAATGGACTCGGCCCATCAGCAGGCGGCTTACGACGTTGATCCACTGAACAACTACTTTTGGCGATTCAATTCTCGAAGGCTGACAGCAGAAGAGGTTCGCGATTCGATTTTGGCCGTTAACGGATCGTTGAACAAAGATAAAATGTACGGGCCCAGTATCTACCCGATTATTTCGCAAGAGGTTTTGCAGGGACAGTCGCGACCGGGTGCCGACTGGGGTCGTTCCTCGCCCGAAGACTTAAACCGACGCAGCATTTATATTCATACTAAACGATCACTGCCGGTCCCTCTGTTGGCCAGTTTTGATGTTGCCGATCCGGATACGCCTTGCCCCGTTCGCTTTAACACCGTCCAGCCGACTCAAGCGTTGGCGATGATCAACAGCGATTTTTTGAAGCAGCAGTCTGCCGTCTTTGCCCAATACGTTGCCGAACAGCATGCGGACGTTGCGGCTCAAGTTCGGATGGCCTTAAGTTGCGTGATGCAGCGACCGCCCAGCGAGACTGAGGTACAACGAGGGGTGGACTTTATCGAAGTCGTTAAAACGTCAGACGACGTAAGTGACGAAGAAGCTTTGCGTCAATTTTGTCTGATCGCACTCAACCTAAACGAGTTTCTGTTCCTGGATTAAGAAGCATGATCAAAAAGAACAACTTTTGTGGTCGCACGCGTCGCGAATTCATGTGGCAAGCTGGTGGCGGATTCGCTGGCACGGCGCTCTGTGGGTTGCTAGGACAGTCGTTTTTCGAGCGCCAACTTATGGCGGCAAATCAAACCGACGAGTGGACCAATCCACTGGCTGCCAAGCCTGTCCATTTTCCGGCGAAGGCCAAATCAGTGATCTTTTTGTTCATGTACGGTGGGCCCAGCCACATCGATACTTTCGATTACAAGCCGGCTATGATCGGCATGGACAACAAGACAATCAAAGTGAAAACGTTTGGACGCGGCGGTCACAAAAACGAAGGTCGAATTGTGGAGCCACGTTGGAAGTTTCAACAATATGGCGAGTGCGGCAAATGGGTTTCAGATTTGTTTCCAAACGTTGCCAAGCATGTCGACGACATCGCATTCGTCCACTCGATGACCGCTGATTCGCCCATTCACGGTAGCGCGATGCTGCAAATGAACAGTGGCGAAATTCTAAGTGGCAGTCCCTGCCTGGGCTCGTGGATTAACTACGGTCTTGGCAGCGAAAACGAAAACTTACCTGGCTTTGTTGTCATGCTGGACAAGCGAGGCGGGCCTATTAGCGGACCCAAAAATTGGTCATCGGGTTACATGCCGGCCAGCTACCAAGCCACCGTGATGAGGTCGACGGGTTCGCCGATTCTGAATTTGAAACCGAACGGCATGAGCAAACAGGCGCAGCGACGGATGCTGGATACGCTGCAAGAATATAATCGCGAGCACCAAGCCGGTCGTTCACAAGATTCAGAACTGGCCGCCAGAATCGCCAGTTACGAACTAGCTTATAAAATGCAAGCCTCGGCACCGGAAGCGGTCGATTTGGATCAGGAATCGGACAAGGTCAAACAACTTTACGGGATGGATCATCCGACGGCCGGGTATTTCGGTCGCCAATGCCTGATGGCTCGGCGGTTAGTCGAGCGTGGCGTCCGCTTTATCCAAATTTATTCTGGCGGTAATCACAACGACGCCAACTGGGATGCTCACGGTGACTTGAAAACCAATCACGACCTACACGCCTTGGAAACCGATCAACCCATCGCTGGGCTGCTAACGGACCTAAAAGAACGTGGAATGCTGGACGAAACTTTGGTGGTTTGGGGTGGTGAATTCGGCCGACAACCGACCGCCGAATACGCCGAAGGGACTGGCCGAGATCACAATGCTTACGGCTTTACCATGTGGATGGCTGGTGGCGGAATCAAAGGTGGTGTCAGTATTGGCGAGACCGATGAATTGGGCGCGGCGGCCGTACAGGATCGGTTCCATGTTCGCCGAATCCATGCCACGATCTTGCATCAACTAGGCATTGACTGTAATCGCCTATCGTATTTCTTCGGGGGTCTGGATCGTCGCCTGGTCGGCGTTGAAGGCTCGTCGCCGATTCCACAATTAATTGGATAGGTGCAGCTGAAGTGACGCCAATGACCAAGGCTGAGTTTTTTACTGCCGTCCGTTCCCAGGCAATCCGAAATTGAGCCGACGATGAATCCAAGAATCGATTCTTGAGGTGTCGATCGTCTCGGTATGGCCGTCCAGGAAAACGTAGTTGGCCTCGGTACCGAAGTGACGTCCGATGGCTATATCTTGCTCGACTCTTTGAAAAATATCGCTGGGTGCCGAACTACCGCTGAACCAATTTCGAGGGTCCACATCCGGCTCATAAAATTCCATCCCAGCTTCAAACAAGACGATCGAGCGAGACGTGCTTTGTTCAGCTTGAATTTTGAACGAGGACGAAAAGGGTAGCCGGTTCCAGACGTACCCCGAAAAGTTGCTGTCCTGGCGAAAAGAGAGTTCTGGATCATCGGGACAGATAGTAACGAGACTCAGGTCCACGGTGTTGAGATTTCCCATTCGGTCCAACACCACTTGTCTCATTTGGTTGCCGCATTCTGTGCGTCTGGAAGATTCGCGGACACGCTGCACCGCTGGTAACAACAGTCCCATCAAAACAGCAATGATGGCGACCACCACCAGAATCTCGATTAAAGTAAATCCACGCCGCAATTGGGACCTCCCACACAATACGAATTCAATGACTAATTCTTTGACGGACTATCCAACCAAATCATACCAGAAAAATTGTACTGCGAACCGCCTTGTGACCGCACAGTTACAATAGGCACAAATTCATTCGTTGGTACCAGCGTTCCCCACCAGTTCGGCGATTTGCTGGACGATTAAGCGGTATTTATCCGGGTTTGCAACTTCGGCTTGAGAAAGCGAACCAAAGTGTTGTTCCAAACAATCTAACAGCAGCTGTTTGATTCCGACCTTGTCTGGCTTCGTTCGCATTTTTGATTTCTCGTACAACCGTTCAAGCCGTTGTTGTTTCTCAAAGACGTATTTGCGAATTTGATCGATCGACCATTCACCTCGACGAATTGCCTTGTACATCTCTTTGTCTCGACAGAGATCCATCGTGCCGGTTTCTAAAACCTGTTCAAGTTGGCAGCCGAGTCGTACAGCGTGATAGGCAAACTTCACATCGAAACCATATTTTTCGACGAGTTCAACACGTTTGCCCTCTGGCTTTCGGTCTAGTTTTGCCATTTGCGCATGCAGATAGCCATTGAATTTGTGGTAAGCCTGTTTGCTAAGGAAGCGATCTCGGTTTTGACGCACCAGACCAGCGACTGGCGTGCAATGCACAATGCAGTGACCGGGCACGAATAGCGAATCGATCATGTTGGGATTGCAATCCATGCACAATCGAAAATATTTGAAGATGCCGTAGATGGAAAAATCGTATTCTTGGCCGGCTCCTTGATTCGCCGTTGGATCGATCACGTGATGCATTTGCCATTGGTCAAACGTTGGCACGCGTTCGAATCCCACTAGATAGCCCGCAGTATGAGGGAAAATATATTCACGCGGAGGTATCGCCCAGCCATAGATGTCCATGTCGCTTGTACCACCACTGGCCCCGTACGCGTAGCTACCAGTAATCACTTCGTATTGCACGGCCTTTTGTAACCACGTCGGAATCGCTCCTTTAGGCAAAAGTTGTTTCCGAACGATCTCGTCTACTCGTGAACCCATTTTTAAACTCAAGCTAAACCGCGGTGCAGTCGTCCAAAACTCTCTCGAACCGATTCTAGAAATCAAAGGCTCGTCTGTCGCCTGCCCTGCTCCGTTAAAGGAGCCAACCGCCAGGACGAGCCAACTGCC
>CAZJBW010000027.1:21585-48773 GCA_964543985.1 uncultured Pirellulaceae bacterium
GCCAACTGCCTGCTTGCGCCCACGACAATGCATTGGCTTGACGGACAAAAATAGAGAGAGAGTCAGTCCGATTGGTGGGACTGCTGGAAGAGATTGGCCCACGACAACCAAGCCCCATCGTTTTGGTTCAACGGTTTGGGGGTTCTAAGTAGCGGCGAGAGGACTCGAACCTCCACGTCCATAGGACACTTGATTTTGAATCAAGCGCGTCTGCCAATTCCGCCACGCCGCCAGCGTGTAATGATTTGATTTGGTAGCAGGACCAAGATTCTAGCCGAAGTGACGTGTGGGGCAAGGGCGAACTGATTTGCAGCGGGCGGGATTCGAAAGGATTTCGTTGATTTTCGAATTTTGGCGGAACGATTCGCTAAAAAACTAAGCCGAACGTAAAGATTCGATCAAAGGCGCTTTGAAGACCTGACGTGAAGCCAGCCAACTGGTGAATAGACCAACTAACGCAATCAAGCCAAACATGATTAGCAGTGCAGACCAAGGAATAGAGGCCTCGCCAAAAACATAGTGTGGCAGAGTGGTCACTAAGGCGGCCACGATACCAACAAGCATTCCGATCAACAGCAGCCAAGCGTTTTCGAACAGGATCATTTTGGCCAGTTGTCGGTGAGTGAACCCGACGGCTCGCATCAAACCTAGTTCGCGTCGCCGCTCCATGATCGATCGCAGCTGCACGGCAGCTAACCCGAACGTGCCAAGCAACAAGCCCAACAGGCCGAGACTTTGAAACGTGCTAAGGTAGGTATTCTGAACTGCCAGATACCCTTCCAGTAAACGGTTCGTACTTTCGGCATCAAAACCTTGGTCGGACAGTGAGGTGGCCAAAAGATCCAGTTCATTGTCGTCTTGCAGCTTAAGCAGGAACTTGCGATAGCCGCTGAGCTGAGGAAACGACTTCGTAAAGTTTGCCTCGGACACCAACAAGGTTCCTTGTAACACTGAGTTGCTCAACAGGCCGACCAGTTCGAATGTGACCGATTCACCCGAGTCATAATCGACAGTGAATTGAGAACCGGGCACATAGACTTTCAAGCTGTACCATGCTGTGTTCTTGTCGATGATCACCGGGATCGCTCCGCTGTCGACTGGCTGTTGCAGTAGCTGCCAAGGGTTTTCGCCAGGCGTCATCATAAACGAAAAACGATCGTTTTCCGCGTTATCAAAGTAGGCGATGGTTTCGGCGGTAACCCCGAGGACTTGAGGTTGTGACGACTGGTACAGGTTGTTGCAGCTGGCGTCCTCACCAGGTTTGTGCCGGAAAGATAACACGTTGGACGAGGCCGCTAGTTGGTCGACATCACCCAACAACAGATCATTCTGTCCGGCCGTCGTGTTTAGGTTGGCGAAGATTGGTTGGCTGGTGGTGGCCAAGTAATTGAAGCCAGCCGTGCCTTCTTTGGAAGGCGCTAAGCGAAAGGCACTGATGGCCAAGATCAGGAAGCTGGCGACGGCGACCAATCCAACCGTCAAAGTACTACGTAGTGGGTTACGGGCGGCATTGGTGCGAGCGAGATCGTTAATGCTGCCGGTTTCCGTCGCCTCCGTGGCAGATCGTGACAAACGACAGTAGATCCAAAGTAAGGCGGCTGCCAGGATAAGGAAACCCGATCCCATAAACGCACCCGCTTGCGATTCTCCAGCCAACGAAGTTGCTGCGATCACAGTTAAGACGATCGCCGTCAGTACACAGCCAACGATGATCTTGTTTGCGAATTTGGCCATTCGTGATTTTTTGGCACTAGTCGAACTATCAATTCGCCCCGCCAACAAACTGCGAACGGGCACCTGACGCACTCGTCGAACGGTTAAGTAGATCGTCGCCACGCAAATCAGCACACCCAAAATCAAACCTAAAGGCAACGTCCACCAGCTGATAAACAGTTGCAAGAAGGGAGTCGTGATCGCTCCGACCCACCAAGTTTTCAGGCCGTGGATCATCAAGGCGGCGTAACCAATTCCCAACGCAATTCCGAGCAACCCGCCCAGTAGACAGACAAATAACATCTCGAACAACCAAATGCGGGCGACCTTGCGATTAGAAAACCCGTGAGCCAACATCGTGCCCACCTCAGAAGATCGACTCTGCAAAGCCAGGCGAAACAGCAGCGATACCAACGCCAGGGCGGCCCCAATCACAAACATGCTGAGCGACAAAAACAGAGCATCGAACGGTGTTGAGCCTGAAGATGCGGACAGGCCGTTGTCCTTGATTGGAACGATTTGGATGCCCGGCAGGTGTTCGGTTTGCTGGCGAATGACTTGTACGACTTGGGCCGACATCGTTTCGGTATCCAGGTCGTTGGCGGGTAAGCGGTAAGACGTGATCACGCCGAAGCGACTGTTCCACATCTCTTTGGCCGCGTTCAATGAAACGAAAGCCTTGGGCGTCGTGCGAAAGTAGGTCCAGTAGTCGTCGTCCTGTGTGCGGATTTTGTCAGCCGTTTCAAAAGGCAGTTCCCAACGCTCGATCGAATCGGAATCGGTTAGCCCAGGGACTGTTGGCGTCATATCAGGATCATTGGCCGTGGTGGGCGCTTGATCGTAAACGGCAGGTTGGATGCCGCGTCGTCGTCGCACAACGGGAGGAGTTTCCGGTTGGATCAGCTTAACGATATCAGCCACAACGAATTGACGACTCTGTTGAGACTCGTCGCCGTGTGTCGTTTCCGGTTCGAAGTAGCTAACGTTGACCGTGTCACCAACTTTTAAGTTTTGATCTTTGGCTACCCAGTCCGTGATGGCGATTTCATTGTCGGCAAGTGGTTGAACCACACCACCTGTAACCGATGGCAGCGAGACTTTTTCAAAATCCAGTGCAGTTGTCATCGAAAACGGAACACCCGTTTGTTGGTCGCCGACTGGCGCGATATCGTTGACCAGATAAGTGATCAGTTGGTGACTGTCAGGCCAAGCTTTACTTATGACTGATGCGGTGTTGTCAGAGAAAACCAAGCGATCGGTAGCCAGGCTGTAGTAATCGAAAATGATTTGGTCTTCGAATTTTTGTTGGACTCGTTTTAGACTGAGCCCCATGTCGGATAGGTTGGGAGTGATTTCACTAGCTAGTTGAGCAGTCTGTTCCGGCGTGGCTGGTCGACCTGCGTCCTGACCGGAAAGAAAAATGACGTTGGCTTGTTCTCGGGTCGGTTTGTATTTCAAGATTCCGTCGTACAGAGCGTCCTGCATCGCGCTGATCGACAAGTAGACATTACGAGGCGGAATTTGCGACGGGTGCAGGCCGAATCGACCGAGGCTGGTGGCTGGTACAATCGCTACGACTTCCAAGTCGACGATCCGTTCCACAAGGTCCTCTTTTTTGCCGAGCGCACTATCTGAAGGCAGCAATGTTTGCTTGGGCACGCCGATCGTCAGTCGTACGTTCAGCAAGTCCTCAGTGGTGATTCCCAGATCTTCGGCCACGACCTGGTTGATGATGACTTGGTTGTCTTGCAGATCTGGCAAGTCCGCAATTTCGGGGCTGCCCATTTGCCAAAAGGCTTGTTGCACACCTAGCAAGTTGATATTGCCCAGTGAGCGTTTGCTGTCGCCGTCGGAACGTTGTGCGGTCCCATTGGGAAAGATGATGCCGGGCGTCGCCGAATCAAAGTGTTGCGAAAACGAGGGTGCGGATTGAATCTCGGTCGCCAGTTGCTCGCGAAAAAACCCCTCGCTAAATATCATGGCGTCGACTTGGCCTAACCGGTCCAATGTCAGTGTTCGCAGGCTGCCCCGCATACTGTCTCCGACGATCAGTGCGCCGGTCAGGACGGCAGTGGCGGCAGCGACGCCCAGGGCGATGGCCAGGTTGACGCGTTTGTGGAACAGCAGGCTTTTGATTGCCAGAAAGATCGATGACATGATTGTGTTATTTCGATTCGACAAATTTGCCGTTGTTTAATCGGACGGTCCTGTCAAACCAGCTTGCCAGTTCGTCGTTATGAGTAACGCAGACTAATGCTAGTTCGTCCTGTTTTTGCAATTCTAGAAGTAACCGGCCAATCGATTCGGCATTGGCTTGGTCCAGGCTGCCTGTCGGTTCGTCGGCCAGCAAGATGGAGGGTTGATTCATTAGCGAGCGAGCCACTGCGACACGTTGTCGTTCGCCACCGGACAGGTGCCCTGGGCGATGATCAAGCCGTTGTTCCAAGCCGACTCGCGTTAGCAGTTCGGTCGCTCGTTGGCGATCTTTGTCACTGGCCGAGCCGTTGGCTAACGCTGGGATCAGCACGTTTTCAAGAGCTGACAGTTGCGGCAGCAGATGGTGCTCTTGAAATACGAAGCCGATATTCTTGTTGCGGAAGCTGGCCAATTCGGGCTCGCTAAAACCGAAAGGTTGTTGGTCCAAAAGATTGACTTCGCCGGACGTGGGTTGATCCAACGTGCCCAAGATATGCAGGAATGTACTTTTGCCCGAACCGCTGGGCCCAATGACCGCCAGATTTTCACTGGCATCCAGCTGCAGTGTAATGTCGTCCAAAATGTTCAGCGAACCGGCGGGCGTTTCGAACGACTTGCAGAGATTAGCGACAGAAATTGGAGGCATCGCGAATTAACTGACCTAGTTAAGCTTGGTTGGAAATTTCTAAGAGCTATGTTTGTAGTTTTCGAGCAGAGCCAAGCAGCCGAGTCCATAAAAAGTGTACTCAACGTCGTGCGAGTCGTCCCAACTGGCCGCACGGAAACCACCTTCGGGCAATTGTAACGAATCGATGAACGATCGTAGAGGATCAAGTTCCAATTCGTAGATCTCGCCCAGGTCATCAATGGTTAACATGCCAGTGAAAGTGCTCAACGAGTCAGCGATGGGAATCCGCGTGTTGGCTCGCAGGCCACCTTCGTCCGTTTGCATGTCCAACAGGAATTCCATGGTGTCGTCGATCGTGGCCTCGTCCAGCTGGTCCAAGATTTTCAACGTAGCGATGGCGGCCGCTGTTGGATTGGTGCCAGCTCGCTTGGCAGCGCGGATCTCGCGAAAGCCACCTTCGTCCGATTTTTGTGCTTGTAGGAAGCTGACGATTTCTTCCGGGCGTTCGATATCCTGACCCAGCAATTGCATGACCAGCAAGATTAGAAATGTATGGTAGGTGCTGCCCGCGTGCCCTTCCGCGGCTTTGGCGAATCCACCGTCTTCGCGTCGTAAGGAGTTCAAGAACGTGGCGATGTTTTCATCCCATGACTCGTCGGCGTCCTGGAAAACTTCGATACCGCACAGGGCGTACAGTAACGCCGAGGCATAAATCAAACTGAAAAAGTCGACGATCGACTGCTGCGAGTTCATATGTGAACGAAGAAATTTGGTCGCTTCACTTGTCGTTTTGTCATCAAGTTCGCCCAAAATGGCCAGCGACCTTAAGGCAAACGATGTGTAGTACAAATCACTGTCGCCCATACGACCTGCGAACCCACCGTCTTCACGCTGAGCTGCCTTTAGGTAGCGAGTGTGTTTGGCGAGTATTTCTTCTGGCAGATGGGACAGGCCAGCAGCCAAGCGGATAGTCAGGTCTTGAAGATAGGCGGACATGCGTTGATGTTACCACGGTCACGAATTTCTGGCGAGGAATGACGGCGAGCGAGTTTTCTGGACGTATCGGTTTTCTGAGCGTATTGGAACTCGCCGTCTCTTCGGCCATCCAACCCAGTTGGCTACCCTCGGTTCGCTAACCAAATGGGCAGACACTTTCCAGATTGAAAGTCGCTATCCAGACGGGCTGACCAGGTACGGTTTCAGTTTTTCAATGAATGAATCCGGGATTGCGATCGGGATCGGCTTGAGTGATTCGTGCAGATCAGACTTTTGTGGGATCTGGCAACAGACGGTGGTGATGGTGCCGCTGGCGACCGGTTCGCCGTCGGCGTTTGAGATTTCATGTTGGAACGTCAGGCTCTTGGTGCCGATGCGGGCCAGCGAGACGTTGATCGTGATGACCTGTTCGAACTTAATCGACTTTTTGTAGTCGCATTGCACGGCGACACGCGGAAACGACACAACTTGGTTTTCGATTTTGGAAACGACGCTCAATCCTAAATGCCGTAAGAAGGCGTGTTCAGCCTCTTCCATATAGGCGAAGAAGACTGAGAAGTGGACAATTCCAGCAGCATCGGTGTCTCGGAATTCGACGCGTCGTTCCGTTTGGAATGTTTCGTGTGGCATCGGCTTGGTGTTGTTGTGTGCTGGTTCTGGAATCGGTGAATCCAATAAAAAAGCCTGTCTGGGAAAGACAGGCTGGTGTGTTCAAGAGGTCGACTTGTTTAGTCGCCAACGAAGGGCAACAGAGCCATAAAGCGAGCTCGTTTGATTGCCTCGGTAACGGCTCGTTGGCTAACCGCCGAACAGCCAGTCTTGCGACGACCAACAATGCGACCATGGCGACTGACCAGCTTTTTCAAGAACTCGATGTCCTTGTAATCCACGTACATGGGACGGGGACGCTGGCCGTCAACGTACAACGGATCCTTGCGGACGGTACGCGTCTTGGCTTTCATTTTGCGACGCGAACGTTTTGTGCGTGATGGTCTTGGCATTTATCGTTTAAAAAAGTCTGAATACAATTGATTTGGAATCGAGCATTATGGAGTTTAGCGGCGAAAGTACAAGACGTTTTTGAACGTAAAATCAAGGTTTTTCGAGATTCTTGGCACACTTTCTGGCCGTCCGACAACCCCCTCCTAAAGATCCGTGACTGAAGATACAGGCTGACCCAGGTTGTGGGCATTTTGGGCAAGGTTCCTTGGCGGAAAGCAACAATAGGCGGGGTTCGCTCCTAGAATCCCAATCCCGCCGGTGCTAACATCGGAACCGCCGTAGAATTCACTCAGCCACCTCAAAAACTGGATGCCCTTAGATGCCCACAAAACTCTCCCGAAAAACCGTCTTCTTTAAGTCATATCCATTGGCTTTGATTTTGATGGGGGCCGCATTAGTTGGGTGTGACTCAAGCAAAGCAACCAAGTTCCTGACAATCGGCACAGCGCCCGGTGGCGGCGCGTTTGCCCAGGTCGGCGACGCCATCGCCAATACCTTGGACGCCAATGCGGGCGAGTTGAGCTGGCAAGTGAATTCCCAAGAAACCAAGGGAACTCAAGAGAACATTCGCAAGTTGGAGGCCGGCGACCTGGAATTTGGAATGGCCAATGCCGCCATCGCTTATTTTGCCGCCAAAGGTGAAGGTGCTTGGGAGAAGCCGCACGACGTTCGTGTTGTCGCTACGATGGCTCCCAATGTTGGCGTGTTCGTTGCCCTACAGGGTTCCGGGCTAACGAAGGTTTCCGACTTGAAAGGCAAGCGAGTCGTATTGGGGCCTGCCGGTGCCGGATTCGATTACTTCTTGAAACCGTTGTTGGCGGCTCATGGAATCTCGTACGACGATTTGGAAGTGATCAATGGAAATTATAACCAAGCCACTGAATTGCTAGGTGATGGTCAAGCAGACGCCGCATTCATGGGTGGCGCCATCCCAATCGGTGCCGTCACTAATTTGTGTGCCAGCAAAGATGTAGTCTTTTTGAAGTTTGACGACGACGCTCCCGCCAAACTTCAACAGCAACACCCCTTCTACTTCACGGTTCCCATCCCTGCCGAAAAGTACAGCGATCTGAATGAGGACATGATGGGCATCAACGTGGGCAACATGATCTTTGCGACTCACGCTAACGTTGATGAAGACATCGTTTATAATCTGACCAAATTGCTGTACGAGCATCAGGAACAAGTTGCTGAGAAACATCCAGCTGGCAAAGCTCTAAATAAAAACAACATCGTTCGCGATACAGGAACCGAGTTCCACCCCGGCGCCATCAAGTTCTACAAAGAGGCCGGAATCTGGCCCGAGTCGAATTAGATCCGTGGTAATTGGACGAGTAATTCGACCTTGATCACAGTGCCTCCTCGTCGTTATCCCAAGTCGATTTTTTCAAAGTAAAGCGCTCGTCAGACCGTTTGCGTACTAGATGAATTCAAAAAACGACAAGGATCGCGACGCAGTGACGTTGGACTTTCGCGAACTGGCATTTAACGTGCTGGCGGCTGTATTGTGCGTGTTCATTTTAGTAATTGTGAACACCACGATTTTGACAACGCAGCCAAAGTTAGCGCTGTTCGCAATGCTGGGTCTGATTCTGGTCTTCTTGCAATTTCCATTCTGGCCTGACAAGCAACCCGCCAAAGACCAAGACGAACAGGACGGCGCCAAAAAATCGCTACCGTATGAACGCCCAGTCTGGCGACGTTGGCTGTCAGGGTCCGTTGACGGTCTGTGCATTCTGGCAACCATCGCCGTTTTTGGATTTGTCTTCTCACAGAGCGCCAATGCCCTATCTGGTTTTTGGATCGATGGGACAAGTCTTGGTAACCGGGCGGGCTTGGAAACTAAGCCTGAATTCATAATCGGTTTCGTCGGATTGTTGTTAATCCTTGAGGCGACGCGGCGTTCCATCGGGTGGACCCTGCCGATTCTAAGTTTGGCGTTTGTGCTGTACGGATTTTTTGGGCCCAACATGCCGGACTGGTTGTTCCCGCATCGCGGCGTCGGTTGGGACAACGTCGCTCAAAAAGCCTTTTTGCAGTCCGGTACGATGTGCGTGTTTGGGATCGCGTTAGATGTGATGTTCAAATACGTCTTTCTGTTCGTGCTATTTGGAACTCTGTTGGAACAAACTGGTGCCACAGGGTATGTGATTCGATTTGCCCGCAAGATATTTCAAAACAGTTCTGGTGGACCCGCCAAGGTTGCCGTCTTGAGTAGCGGTTTGATGGGTTCGTTATCTGGCAGTGCGGTTGCCAATACCGCCACAACCGGCACGTTTACGATCCCATTGATGAAGTCGTCTGGATTCGATTCCGAGACGGCGGCGGGAATCGAGGCTGCTGCTAGTTCCGGCGGCGCACTAATGCCGCCCATCATGGGTGCCGGTGCCTACATGATGTTAGAATTGGTTCCCGACACCGACATCGTAAAAATCATTCAAGCCGCATTGATCCCCGCGATCCTTTATTACACGGCGTTGCTGCTGACCGTGCATTTTTATTCACGAAAAATCGGCGCTGCTTCCGAGACCTTTGATGCGAAGCAAGAAGAAGCCGAACAATCAGCTGGCTCGCCGTTACAAGGCATGGTCTTTTTTGGTTCATTCGCCATGTTGATAACTCTGTTGTTGATGCGTTATTCGCCATTTCGATCGGTAAGCATCAGTCTTGTTGGTATTCTTGTCTTGAGCGTATTGAGCGCGAAGACTCGCTTGAGCCCCGCAAAAATATTCACAGCCATGCAGCAAGCTGCCAGGTCAGGTATGGCGCTGATCGTTGCCGCCAGTTGTGTCGGAATTGTTTTGGGAATTGTTGGGTTAACCGGGTTGGGCGCCGCATTACCCGCCAAGGTTCAGCTGTTGGCCGGCGACAACGGTTTTCTGGCTCTGTTGTTGCTAATGGTCTCGACCATCATCTTGGGAATGGGATTACCGTCGGCAGTCTGCTACCTGTTGGTTGCTCTAACAGTCGGTTCTGTACTAAAGAATCTGGAGACCCCCGAGTTAGCCGCTCACTTGTTCATCTTTTACTTTGGAATGATGTCGATGGTTACGCCGCCAGTCGCTCTGGCAGCCTATGCGGGTGCTGCGATCGCCAAAGCGCATGTGATCAAAGCGGCCTTTACGGCGTTTCGTTTTGCCGTCGTGGGATTCGCTTTACCGTTTGCCTTTGTGCTGCGTCCCGAGTTATTAATGCTTACAAAAGAAGGCGCTGCTGCCGGAATCGGGTCAATTGCCGGACATGTCGGCGTAACGTTGTTGGGAACGACGGGTTTGGCTGCAGCCATCGCCGGGTTCGCCTTCCGACCCATCGGTTTTTTCCAACGAGCCATTCTGTTGGTTGCCAGCTTGGCGATCTTTTTTACTCGCTGGCAAGACACTGAGTTAATTATTCACCTGGTAGCCGCCGTCCTGGTGGCTGTCTTGTTGGCGTTGAATTTTTCAGGACGCGTGCCTGACTCCGATTTGATTCAGGAGACGACATGAAAAAGTGGTTTGTAATTGTGGCGATTTTGATCCTGTTGATTGCTCATCAAGATTACTGGCAATGGGAACGAAACGATTTGATTTTAGGTTTCGTGCCTTACAACATGGCTTACCATATCGGGGTTTCGGTCGTTACCGCCGTCGTTTGGATCATCGTCTGTTTTTGCTTTTGGCCCGAGCAATCCGTCTCCGATTTCCCGAGTGAAAAAGAAGGGGCGGATCAATGATTCAGCTAATCGTCATTTGTTGTTACCTGTCGGCGTTGGTTGTGCTTGGCTTGGTGGCCAGTCGATCGTTTCGCGGAACGTCCAATGATTACATGTTGGCCAGCCATTCGATCGGTCCGTTTTTGCTGTTGATGTCATTGTTCGGTACGACCATGACGGCGTTTGCCTTGGTGGGATCGACAGGCAAGGCCTACCTGCTTGGCTCGGGCGTCTTCGGGCTGTTGGCGTCGGCGGCTGGCATCGTGCACTCGCTGTGCTTTCTGGTGATCGGAGTGCGTTTGTGGAAAATCGGTCGAGCCAATGGCTTTCGAACTCAGATTCAATTTTTTCGCGCTCGATTGGATAACTCGCTGATCGGATATTTGCTGTTTCCGATTTTGGTTACTTTGGTGATTGTCTATCTATTGTTGGGAGTCGTCGCGTCTGGCGAGGTAGTAAGCAAAGTAACGGCGGGTGCTTTCCAAGCGCAAGGATGGTTCGAGAGTTCCGCGTTTGGTGTGCCCAAGTCGTTGGCGTCGGCAGTGATCTGTTTAGTCGTGTTGACGTATGTCTTCTTCGGAGGCATGCGCGGGACGGCGTGGGCCAACGCCCTGCAGACGTGCGTCTTTATGGTCTTGGGAGTCGTGACGTTTATCACAATCGCCAAAGGGATTGGTGGAGCCGATTCGTTGCTTGAGAGTATGAAAGCGGCGTCCGAGCAAATGCCTGACAGTCACAAGTTTCGGGCCAAATTGACACCCGCCAAGTGGTTTTCGTTTCTGTTTATTCCGTTGTCGGTGGCGATGTTCCCGCACGTTTTTCAACACTGGCTGACAGCTCGCAGTGCAAACACATTCAAGACTCCAGTGATCATGCACCCGATTTTTGTAATGATCGTGTGGGCGCCTTGCGTTTTGATTGGCTGCTGGGCGGCTGGTTACATTCCAAGCAACATGCCGGGCGTCACAGTTAATGAAAACGAAGTTTTGCCGCTGCTGGTTAAGCAGCTTGCCGAACCCTGGATCGCCGGATTGTTATCGGCAGGGATCCTGGCAGCGATTATGAGTTCATTGGATAGCCAGTTCCTGTGCCTGGGTACGATGTTCACTGAGGACATTATTGGATCAATGAACCGGAAGCTAAGCGATCGTTCCCGGCTGTGGTGTGCTCGCATTTTTGTCGGCTTGATTGTTGCCGTCACGTTTGGGCTGAGCCTGTTTCCGCCTCGCGCCGTTTTTGACTTGGGGCTGTGGTCGTTCAGCGGTTTCACGGGTCTGTTCCCGCTGGTGTTTGCGGCTATCTATTGGAAGCGACTGACAGCGCCGGCGGCGATCGCCAGTGTGTTCGTAACCGGCGCCACGTGGTTCGTGTTGTTTCAACGATCCGAATTCGGCGCCAACGCCAAGTACACGTTTCCTGAAACGCCATTGGAATTGGGTTTTGTAACCATTCCACCAATGCTCTCTGTGGTCACCATCTTTGCCGCATCAGCGATAACTTTGGTCGTGGTTTCGTTGTTTACGAAGCCCCCACAACAAAAAACGATCGATCGATTCTTTGGTAACTAACGGTCGCCGTTTTGGTTTCCAGCACGCGGACAAACTGCCGTTGCTAAGTGCCGAAAGCGGAATGACCAAATCGCACGGTCAACCAATGCATAAATCTCGCTCGACGCAAACACTTGCGAGGGTTTCGTGACGACTGGCATGTATATTGTAGATCGAGAAGAAATTGAGTGTCACAATCGGACTTAATGCGTCCTGAACCCTTGGTGTAACAGCGGTCATGTTCGCGACAGGCGGGCTTGAAGTCCGCGCCACCTGATCCTTGCCAGAAGATGATTTTTAGTGCCGGCGGAATTGAGTCTGGGCCACATGGACGGGCTTGCAATTGTTGCGCCGACAATTGCGGGGCCAAGAAAAACAGGATTGAGAAGACGCTTGCCGCCAAGATTATGGCTCTCATTTCGATAAGCTGGTAAGCTTTCATCTCAAACTCCCTCGACTTTGTTCTGGTTTTGTGACCTTTAATCTTTTTCGCCGATCCTATTGGCAAACGTTGAAGTCTTTCTTTGGGATCGAGTAGCTCGCCCGCGGTTTGCGACTGGATCTAGCGATTACACAAAAAGAAGCAGGAGTTTTCAACGGTTCCAATTGCGAAAACTCATTCTTCCGATTCCGTTGCAGCTTTGCGGTTGGCTAGATGTTCGCGGAGCAAGCCGTGTACGAACAGGTATCCGCCACCGACACGCTGTAGCAGGCGTAGACGAATTCCGCGACTTGTGAATTTCGCGACGTTCCAAGGCAGCATGCCTTTGGCGGCCAAGTGAATCCGTAAAACATAATGTTGGATGATGCTTAAGCCACCAAACCAAAAGCATGTAAAGAACCCAATCAATACTCCGAAACCCAGTCCGCCCAAAATGCACTGCGACATTGAGTAATCCTTGATTGCGGTTACTCGCGCTAGGATCAGCATTAAGATTCCGGGTATTGCACAGAAGATGGTCGAGCCTAAGCCGGTGATCAAGGCGTTTCGCTGTGTCAACCGAATGCCTTGATTGATCGTTACTTTAGAGTTGTCAATTCTTGGCACAATACCACCAATCACAAGACCCGCCAAAGCACCGCACACTGGATAGGAAATGATGCTGTACATCTCAACGGGGTCCTTCCAGAAAAACGGGTACTGCTCAGTAGGAACCAAAGTGAAGTAGAGCCAGTAGACAGCCATGCCACATACTGCTCCCAGCATCGCGCCATGGATTGCTTTCTTGGAGGATACGGCCAAGGCCTCGACGGTATGTATGTCGATCGTCAAACGTCGATTGCGGCTAATCGATGCAAAAAAAGTGCAAACAACTAGACCTGTCAACGCATTGTATG
Organism: uncultured Pirellulaceae bacterium; assembly: GCA_964543985.1. Taxonomy (GTDB): domain Bacteria; phylum Planctomycetota; class Planctomycetia; order Pirellulales; family Pirellulaceae; genus CAJQPP01. The sequence continues at coordinate 34,697 of CAZJBW010000027.1, forward strand.
TGAACCAGTCTTTGATGGATTGTCCATTCGACAAATGCGCCATCAATAAGAACGCCAGAGGCCAAATCATCCAAATCAGAAAATAGACGCAAGTTTGTAGAGCTACTTGCCCGATCGTCGCAACACGATGTCTTGAAACACTTGCCTTGCGTTTTGAGAAGAAATCAAAATGCCCAACAACCATCATCCAAATTGAAACCTGAATCAACAATTCAAAGTGTGCCAATGGATCAAGCTTCAACGCTGTAAGAATCGGAGCTAATCCCATGGACGCAAACAAAACGGCAGCACCCGTGGCAAATCCAACCACCAAACTGACGATGACCATGTTCAACCAACGGGCCATATCGCTACCAAGCCAGCTCGGTTGAATTTCCTCTAACTGGAAAATGCTTTTCTGTTGTTCGATGAGTTGTTTGGCCAACCAGGACAGTCGATCGAGAAACCAACCGTTTTCGTTTTGTTCCAGTGGCGGTGCGGATGACTCGCTTGTAGTAAACGAGTCCATTTTCAGGACGTGGTCGATATAGGCATCAAACAGGAAGGCGCGGCAATCTGGTTCCGATTCCAACGAGACGTTTTGAGAAACGTCTGCTGAATCATCGAACGCTGAGGTGACAATTTCGAACATCAGCGGAGACTGCACCACCTGTCTCAATGTTTGGTGCTTGTTCAACAACTCATTTAGCTGCTTGCTTTTGATGGTTCCATCTGTGATGCATTGACGGATTTGTTCGTCCGTCAGTGGTTGCAGGCAAATTGCTCCGCCAAGTTTCAGGCGAGCCGGTAATAAACGGTAGTCCTCGGCGCGACTGCTGACTGCCAAGCCTGGCACGCCGACCTGTTCCAATAAACTATGAATCGCCTCAACGCATGAGGCCTGCTGTTGCGAATCAACTTCATCTAAGCCGTCTAGCAGGGGCAGCAGTTTTTTACGCTTAAGCCAGATCTCCCCGATGTCACGAGGAATCTGATACTGGACACTCAATTCATCTCGAATCCATTTTTCTAACGAGACCTGAGGGCCAGGCCAGGAGGACAACAAGAATACAACTGGAATCGGATGCTCGACGTTTTGCTCGGCACGAAAGACAAGGTCGCGAGCCAGCTCCAACAACGTCATTGTTTTTCCGGCGCCAGGTTGTCCCAGAATCAACAACGTTCGTCCGGAATCGTCAAAGGAACTGGCAACTTTCTCCACCAGTGTTTGCTGGTCTTGTTCGGAAATTTGTTGCAACTGGCCTTCGAATGGTCGTTGGACAGATTGATGCTGAGTCAGCTTTTTGATCGGTAAAGCCCGCCCGTCCATCGATTGTTCCAGCACGCCACTGATCCAAAACGTTTTGACTTTGGACAGTAGTAGCTGCAGATTGCGGAGTGAATCGGCTTGCTCAACGGCCTCTTTACCCGTCAGAGTCTGATAGACGACGCTGACAATATTGTTGTCACCTGTGACAACGGCGCTGCCAACTAGGTCTCCGCCAACGCTGACACTGCGATCTTCAGATTGAGTTTGATGTTCAGGCATGCGATCCAAACGTTGACGCTTCTTTTTGGAAAGAAGGATTTCCAAGCCTTAGTATGTCCAATGCGTCTGAAAATTTCGACGGCTGGGCCATCCACTTTATGATTTCTTTTGACGATCAGGTATGCTGAATTTATGAGCGACACGACCTAGTTGGCAATTTTTGAAAACTTCGGAAAGAAAATCGAATGGCAAAATGCAAAGTGCTTTTTCTGGCTGCCAATCCCAATTCGACCGAACGGCTGGCTCTAGATGAAGAGATTCGAGCAATTCAACAGTTGATTCGCAGCAGTGATCATCGAGACGGAGTGGAATTGATATCGCGATGGGCTCTGCGACCCGACGATCTTCTTCAAGCAATGAACGAGCATCAACCGCAGATCGTACATTTTAGCGGACATGGCAGCTCGGATCATTGCCTGTTGTTGCAGGCCGATGATGGATCGCCACAGCCGGTAACCGAAGAAACTCTGCAAAAACTTTTTGAAATCTTTCGCAATCACGTACGTTTGGTCGTGCTAAATGCTTGTTATTCATTGGGACAAGCCAAAGCGATTGTCCAGTCGATTGACTGTGCGATTGGGATGAATACGGCCGTTGGTGATCAGGCGGCCACTGTCTTTTCAGCTTCCTTTTATCGTGCGCTAGGCTTTGGGTGTAGCGTTGAAGACGCATTCGCTCAAGGAAAGGTTGCCGTCGAAATGGCTAGACCCCAGGCTACTCAACCGAATCGCGGCGTGATGTTTGGTGGAATGAAACATCAAGTCGGACAGCACACGATTCCGCAATTGATTACCGCAGCAGGGAAAGACGCTAGTAAGATCGTGCTTGTTTCCAAACCAAGTGATGCACCAACGACACATTCGAACCGAGGGATATCGATATCCGGAAATGCGACCGGTGGAGTGTTCGTTACAGGCAATCAAAATTCAATTAGTGCATCCAATCAGATGGTGATCTCAAACCACAACGAGTCTGTCGAGATTCGATCGGTGATCGCGACGTTAAGCGAGGTGTTGACCAACCTGCCGGGCGATGCAAAAAGAAAAATAGCTCGCGCGTTTGAAGATATTAACGACGAATTAGCGTCCGCAGATCCGGATCGCCACGAGGTTGGTGCGGCATTAGATCGTGCTTTGCGTTTCGCCAAATCGTCGGATGAATTTGCAAACGCACAGCCAAAACTGGACGAAAACATTGGACAAGTGATAAAATGGTTGGGCGCGGACTGGTCAAAAATTCGACGGCATCTAACTTAGTAGTCTGTCTTTAGCTTCCACGGTTTCAATCGAAAAGTGAAATATGTTTCGCGTACTTTTGATGTTTTGGCTGGTTGGGCTCTATTGCCTGAACACGGTTGCCGGCGTTTGTCACGAACGACCAAATATCGTGGTGCTTTTATCGGACGATGCCGGCTATGCCGACTTTGGTTTTCAGACGCATGCCAGCCAGGACTTTCGGCAGTTGACGCCGCGTATTGATTCGATCGCCAGCAATGGCGTTCGCTTTTCGAACGCCTACATGAGTGCTTCAGTGTGCAGTCCCAGTCGGGCTGGTTTGATGACAGGTCGGTACCAACAGCGTTTTGGACACGACAACAACATTCCACCAGGCTACATGGATGGTGGGTTGCCACTGACAGAAACTTTCGTAGCCAAACTGCTACAGGAACGGGGATATCGAACTGGACTAATCGGAAAATGGCATTTGGGTTACCCGGATTCTTACCATCCGAACCAGCGAGGTTTCGATTTTTTCTACGGGTGTCTGCAGGGATCACGAAAATATTTTCCGATCGAAAATCCATCACCCCATCGTGTGTTTTTAGAAAACGATCAACCAACTGCCGAAACAGGGTATTTGACGGATCGTATTGGGGATGGTGCTTGTCGATTCATCACTGAAAACAAACAGCAACCATTCTTCCTATTTGTATCATTCACCGCGCCACATGGGCCGTTGGAAGGAAAGGCCGAGGTTTTGGAAAAGTTGCAGCACATTGAAAAGTTGCGGCGAAAAAAGAATGCGGCATTGATTGTCTCGCTTGACGAGAACGTGGGGAAAATTCTTGACTGTCTGCAGGAACATCAACTGACCGATAACACACTTGTCGTCTTCTCAAACGATAACGGAGGGCAAACTCAGTACGCCGCCAACAATGGGCCATTGCGAGGTGCTAAGGGGACGTTGTGGGAAGGTGGAATTCGTGTGCCACTGGCCATGCAGTGGCCAAATCGGTTGGCAGCAGGAGTACAAATCGACGATCCCGTGATCTCGCTGGACTGGTTGCCAACGTTTTTTGCGGCAGCCAATCTTCAGGTACCCGAGGCAGCGAACTGGGATGGAATCGACCTACTGCCCAGACTTACGGGCCAGGCAACAGAACTGACCGAACGAACTCTGTTTTGGCGGCGGCGAGGACCAGGGAACGAAATCGCGGCTAGGCGCGGCCAATGGAAGATGGTTCATTTTCGTAGCGAACCAACAAGCAAGAAAGCCAACCAAAACGTCACTCAGTCACCCATGTTGTTTAACCTTTCGTCGGATCTGGGCGAGCAAACCGACGTTGCCAAAAATCATCCAGACCTGCTGACTGAGTTGGTAGAATCCCTTACCGATTGGGAAGCACAATTGAAGACTCCGTTGTGGGGCAACAATCCACGACGGGCCGGTAATCTCAACAGTAAGTAAATTCGCTCGCTTTGTTTTGAATCTTCGATGCAGAATGACGCTGCACAACACCAACACGATTGTCCTGGATAAGCACACACGAATCGAACTGGCTGCCATGGATGGTCGTCGCGATCGGGCCGTTGATGTCGATCCGTTTCTGGAACCTGTCGCCGAGTTCTGGATCAGTTTGCAAACCGTATGCACTGTGAATTGCTGTGGGGTTCAGGCCCTTGAGTTTCAGCCCAAACAAATCGCTAAGGTCAGCAAACAAAACGGCAGCGTCATCTTTGATCAATTGATGGAGTTACATGGATTCGTGTTGACCCATGAATCGGATACTTTCGTCAGTTACTTGTTGAACCAGTATTTTGATCGTGACCAACTGATTCAAATACTTGAACATCTGGTCGATCATCTTAGTCCGGACAGCTTCTTGACTAACGAAACCATGACTGACAAATCACGTGTACGCAAGTTTATAGAAATTGAAACTGCGATCGTAACGTCGGTTGCTTTAGCCGTAACGTCGTTCTGGCCGCAGTGGAGCCTGTACGTTCTGTTAGGAATCATCGCTTGGGTCGTATTTGGGTTTTGGATGTTATTGCGAGACCAGTAGCCGGAGTCGCCAGACATCGGTTTTTGCGACTGACCTGAATTTTGGCGAGTCCAGCTATCCTGAAATTTTCTTGAGATTCTTTGTCACGTGAATCGAGAAACTGACCACATGCTTGTAGAGTCCGCCGTTTTCGTTTTCCGAGGTCATCAAATGAAGAATCTACTGATTTGTGTGTTGCTGTGTCTTATTCCTGGATGTAACGGAAGCCAAGCCGTTCAGGAAGTCCACGAAATGGAACTCGACAATGGATTGAAAGTCGTTTTGTTGCCACTTCCTACGGCCACCACCAACACTCTGGTCGTTTTGTACGACGTCGGTAACCGCTTTGACCCGCCCGGCAAAAGCGGTATGGCGCATTTGTCTGAACATCTTTATGTCACCGCAGCTACTGAAAACACAAAGGCCAGAAATGTTCAGGAATACGTGGCCGCCTATCCCGACGGCTGGAACGCTCAAACCGGTGACGACTACACGGTGATTGCCACCGTCTTCAAGGCCCATCGAACCGATGATGAACTGGCGGATGCCGCAGAACGCATGCGTAAGATCAAAGTCGATCAAGCGGATCTTGATCGCGAATTGCCACGAATCGATGTCGAGTTAAGAAATATGTACGGTGGTTTTCCGATGCTGGCCGTCGCCAACCATGGTCGTCATCACGCCAGCCCGCTGCCTAATGACGGGCGTCGAGGCGGAAAAATCGAAGAGCTAAACACCGTTACCGTCGCAGAGATACAAAACTGGCTGGATCAATACTACAAACCTGGTAACGCCACGTTAGTTTTGGCGGGCGCGTTTGATGAACAGTCCATCAGGCAAGCGATCACCGAACAGTTCGGTGGAATTCCAAAAGGCGATGAACCGAACGCGCCAAAAACGGCCTCCCAGGAAATAGACACAACCGTTCACACGATTGAGCTGCAACAAGTGTCTGCGAAACTCCGAGTTGGGTTCACTTTTCAGGCTCCGAAGCCAGACAACCCGTTATTCGGTGCGTTCTTGGTGCTTGCAACGCGAATGCAAATGAATGCCATGAAGCAGAGCAAAAATCCTCAGGATATCCCGTTCATGTTTCGACCGTTGGATGACCCTGGATTTTTCTATGCCTCTGTCGACGTTGCAGAAGATGAATCGGCAGATGCGGCGCTTGTTCGACTCGAAAAAATGATTACTGACGAACTTGGCGCCGAGCTGAAAAAACATCAGGTCACGTCAACGAAGGCGCAGATGGCGATGTTTTTTGGCACACGCGAGGTACCGCATCAAATGAAAGCGATGAATCCCTACGGAAGCGCGTTTTCGCTGGCCCGTCGATTACAAACTGGCGTTGATTCAGAAAAACTGATCGAGCAATTAGACGGTTTAGACAATGAACAAATGCAGCAGGCCGCTGAGTCATTCTTCAGTGCCAAGAATCGAGCCACCATCATTGCCAACCCGAAGAAGTAGTTGGGTCGGTTTTTGGTGATGATGGGAACGGGTGTTCTAGGTGTTCACATCTAGAACAATTTCCAAGAGTTCGACTGCCGGAATTCCGTCCGTGTAGATGAGTGCGGTGCGGCCGAAGCAGAGATCGAATGTTGTCCCAAAGGCCTCAGTTAACGCCGTCCCTGGTTGAATTTTCCATGTCGACATCAACTTAACGGTACGCATGACGTCGTGATTGATTAGCACTCGGCCCAATGGGATGGTTTCGCTTTCAATCTCGTTGCGGACGATTTCCGTCAGAGCCATTTTGTTTAGTCGCACGATCCCGAATTGCACGACTCGTTGGTCCGACTGGCGTTCTAACAAGATCTTTCGCGAGTAGTGTTGCGGCGTAACTTGTTTTTCTAGGACTCGCACATCGACCGGTGACTGATGGTAGTTTTCAACCGTGACGGTCATGTGATGAGTATGCCCTAGTAGCTCGCGATAAGGCGCAGGCAATTGTTCAGCGGGAAGTTCCGTGAATTGTCCTAACTGGGCGGCATCATTGAAGAAAAGGTCTACCAGTGACTGCAGGTCAGGGTGAGACCAGTTGGCGCGATTCGTGGACATTGCGAACAGATTTCCTTGCAAACTAACCGGTCACGATGGGCAGCGCGTCTTTCATTGACGGTTCTGCAAATTCGATCGTGGGCGTGTAATCGGTTTCGGTTCTCGATAGAACGGTGTCCACAAGATAGTACAACAGTCGACGAAGTGATTCAGGGTCGATATCGTCAGCAATGATTTCGGCCTTTTCCTGATACCTGTCGACCAAAGCGTTAGCTTTTTCGAAGACGCCTGCCTGAAGATATAGTTGGCGAGCGCGGACCAGGCGATGTCGAGCATGTTGGTCGCTGGCGTTTTCGACAAGGTCTTGCAATTCCATCTGTTCCTTTTCAGGCAGGTTTTCCAACGCCAGAGCCCACAGCAAAGTAGGTCGTCCGCTAAGCAAGTCGCCGCCGGCTGCTAACTTATTGTCGTCGTCGCCTTCCCAATCTTTTAGGTCGTTGAGGATTTGGAATGCGACCCCCAGGTTCCGAGCAAAGTCTCGCAACGGTTTTTGGTATTCGCCTAGCGGCATGGCCAAGCGGACACCGGCATACAACGCGGCCTCGAACGCAGGCGACGTTTTCAAAGCGTAGATCCGTAACGCATCGATCGGCTTCAGACCCTTTTCGGTTCGGTCTCGCCATAACAGCTCGGCACCCTGCCCTTCAGACAATCGCAAGTGAGCGTTAGCCAGGTAGTCCAAAATGTCAGCTGCGACGTCGGGGCCAAGTTCGGCGGCATCACGACTGACCAGTCGGTAACCCAATCCGATCAGGTAATCACCAATATTGATGGCTGTCGGAATGCCATATTTCAGGTGCAAAGCTTGTTGACCGTATCGGAACTGGTCATCGTCTTCGATATCGTCGTGGACCAAGGACGCTTTGTGAAACGTCTCGATCGACATGGCAGTTCTGAAAATGGCGTCTGAATAGTCGTTCAGGACTTGTGGTTTCAGAGTGGCTTCGTTGCCTTTCAAAGCGTCGTAGGCAGCCAGAGTGATAAATGGTCGCGAGTGTTTTCCGCCACGAGACAAAAAGTCAACGGAGATCGCCTCGGTGGCCGAGATCGGATCCAGGTTGCGGCCATCGTTGTCAACTTCGCTAAGTCGGACCTCGCCACGGACGCGGGGAACCAATCGTTCCAGGTTATCCGGTTCGAAGATTTGTGATGAACTGCGGAGCAAGTGGATGTACGAGCGAGTTTGGCGTTTGGTTTCCTTGTACGGAGTGTCCACCATTTGTTCGACCCAATCTTCGTCGACGCTGGTGTTTCTGCAGTCGTCCGACAGCAGTGGGACAGCCATGCAGGGAATACCGGCCAACAGGATTTTGTCGATCGCTTTTTCCAGTACGTTCAGGCAGGCGACACCGACGATCGCGTCAACGTAACCACTGACGATGATCTTCAATACGATGGGCGAGCCTTCGGCGACTAGCACCTTGTAGCCCATTTCGTCAGCCGTGGTGCGGAAGTCGGCGATGCTGCAGGCCCCGCACGTTTTGCAGTCCAGGCCAAATTGATCGTAGTCGGCTGGGCACCCTTCGGCATGCTTCAAGCAGTGAGGCAGCAGGAACAGTCGGCGAGACGGTGGGACCGCAGCCACTTGTTCGCGCCAAAACTCACTGGACAAAATTACCATTGTCCAACCAAGGTACCCTTCGGGTTGTCCCAGGTTCGTCAGCATCTGGCGGCAGATGCTTTCCATTTCATCTTTGGCAAGAGGCGTCGTGGGGTCCAAGCCCATGACCAGATCACGGCATTGTTGTCTTAGTTCCTCGCGCAAAGCCTTTGTCTTCGGCACTTGTTTCAAGTGCGAAGTCTTGCGTCGGCGAGTACGCCTTTTTCGGACAGGTTTACCTTCTTCAGCTACCAAGGTGGTTCCAGTCTAGCGTTAGGATCCGGTGTGTTCGTAGTGTTGGTTGCCTGCCACGGGGAACTCTTTCCCAACCAAGGAAATATTCCGTGTCGAAGCAGCAGGTTTTTTGGTGATGAGTCCCGGTTTTGGCAACCGTTCGATTGTTGAATTTCTAGGCTTCGTTGGCCGTTACCAGGTGGGCATCTTGATCGAGATGGTTCCGCAATCGAGTCATCGCCGAGACCGCAAATATCAGCGGGTACAATGCCTCATAATACCACAGCTTGGCGAAGTAAAAACCAATTGGCCATTTCTCCCACGTTTTGCCCGATTCGAAAGCCAATAACAGACATTCGGTTCCCTTGAGAATCGCCTCGTCCAAACGGTCATTTCGCCCCTTTGAACCGAACGAATACTTGGCTAGAAGGTCAATTACCAAGGCCGTTTCTTGAATACTGCTGGTGTGGACTCCCGGATCGCCAGGTGTTTTCACCAAATTGGTTTCGTGGGATGTACCACCACCCCAGCCGAAATCTTTATTTTGAGATTGTAAGATCCAATCCATTCCGGCTTGGAAGGCTGGTCGCTGCGTTTGGCCGGTTTCGACAAACGCCAACAGGACTTTGACGGTTCCGTAAACGGGGTTCTCTTCCTCGGGGTGGTCCTGGTTGCCGAACCACAAGGGGTACCAGCTGCCGTCTTCCGATTGTTGCCGACGCAGAAACTCGAAGCCCGACTTGATTTTGGATTCGATTGGCAAGTCTGGGAATTCCGACTGCCAAGCGTACAGGGCGCGAATCACGTGGGCTGTGATGTCGCTTCCACTACGGTCGAACGGCAAACGCCCCCAGCCGCGACAAAACGTGGGCCAGCCTCGATCGTTGTTTTGCAAGTCCAGCAACCATCGACAGCCAGCCCGTGCCGAGGCATGAATTTCCTGTTTGCGTTTGGCATCCAAGTCCGACTTTTGGAACCAGTGTCGAAGCGCCAAAAGCGCGCCGGGAGTATCGTCGGCATCTGGCACGGCACCACTAAAGTCACTCCAACCCCAACCGCCCGGCGCGGCGCCGGTAAACGGATGAGTCTCTTTCATCTGGCAATCCAACAGCCAACTTAACAGCTCGTCATTCAAATGAGTCGGCTGATTGTCCGAGTCATCGACCGAGTCACCCAACGCATTAATTGCCAGAGTCGTATTCCAGGTGGCCAAGTTGGTATCGATTGGCCAAGTGCCTATGTCGCCCAGGTCGTAAAAGGATCGTTCAACAAACTTGATGCACTGGTGAGTCACCTCGTGATCCGGTCGTTCGGTATGCGCCAGACTCATCGCTACAAAACAGGTCAGCGGAATGGCTTCCAGGTAACCGCCACTAGCTGGTTGCATTTGGTTCAACACTTCCAAGCTTTTGTCGATCGAGCGTCGACGAATGAGTCGAGTGATTGGATTGCGAGGCGGTGATTTCAAAAACTTGGCTTGCCCGATCCCAACCAATGCAGGGATGGCGTAACTGACGACCGGTAATCGCATGAAGCGGTAAAATTTTTGCGAAACCACGGCTGCTTCGAACGGCAACGCAGCCACATCGGACCAAGGAACCAGACCAGCGATCGCACAATTGGCCAGGATTGGAACCGCAAATGTTTTGTCTTTGCCGTAGCGACGTCGCAAAGCGTCGACTCGGCCCAACCCGTCAATGTATTGATTGGCGTGCTCCAGCGCCTTGCTGGTGGCGGGTTCCTGGGCCTTGCCGGCCAATGTCAGCGCGGCGACTGCCAACATCGAAGTTGCGATATTGGAATGGCTGCGATCCGTGTCACCCCAACCGCCGTCCTGATTTTGATGATTCAGCAACCAGCGGCTGCCCTTGTCAATCATTTCCTGGATCCGCGAGCGTTCCACGCAGGGCCACAGCGCGTGATCTCGATACTGGGACAAAGCACTGATTGCCGTCGCCGTGGCCAGTGCAGAACTCGACAATTCGCCCGTCCAATGTGCACGACCCTGCCGAGCGTTCAACAACTCTTCCCTCAAAGATTGCGAAGCCTGAGCGATTCTGATCTTCAAGTTTTCGTTGAATTCAAACATGGTATTGGTTTGCAGGGCTGGGATTGCCAGATGGGGAGTTACCGGTCGACAAGTCATTAGTTTATCATCTGTGACCAAAGCTATGGTCATGAAACGAGAAACAATATGCCGCTTTCGCAATCTCCATTCGATAAATTTGATACAGCTTGCCAAGCTTCCGGCTTGGCTAGCGGATTGAACGAATTAGCAGAGTATTTTCGTTCTCAAAAACGATATCACGAATTGTTCGAATTGAGGAAACTGCAGCTTCGCCAACGTTTGGGGTTAACTGTCGATCGTTGGCAGTCCATCGACGAAATGGATCAACAGGTCGGTGAAACGTTTGAAAAAGAACTGCTGAAGATCTGTCGCGAAATCGGCACTCTGTTTTTCGAGGACGCAGATCCTGTGTCGGGCTGGCACTATTTCGAGCCGGTTGGCGATCGAGCCCAGGTGGCCAGTTTATTACAGCAGATGCCCGTCACTGACGAGAACGTCGAGTCGTTGATTCAAGTGGCCGTCGGGCAAGCGTTGCATCCCGAGTACGGATTCCAGTTGGTGTTGGATCGCTTCGGTACCTGTTCTTCCATTACGGCCTACGAATCGCAATTGGCAGGGCAGACGCTAGAGGTGCGACGTGGACCGGCGCGAATGCTGGTCGATCACTTGTACAACGAACTGATGAATCGATTGCGAGAGGCGATTGAAGAACAAGAAGGATCGCCGCCGACGGAAACCAACATCAGCCAGTTAATCGAGACTCGGCCATGGTTGTTTGAAGGACTGGGACACCATATCGATACGACTCATTTGGCCTCGGTGGTACGGATTGCAAAAATTGTTCAAGAAGATGAAACGCTGCAACGGGCCGTCCAGTTGTGTCAGTACGGCATGCAGTTGCATGAAGATTTTCAGTATCAAGGGCACGCTCCGTTTTCGAATATCTATCCAGATACGCTACTGTTTTTGCGAGCGTTAACTGGTTCTGCGAAGCTTGATCCCAGCGACGATGCAAGGACTGAAGTGGAAGAGGCGATCGATCAAGCGGCCGATCATTTGTTGCAACAGACCAACACGCACGCTGAAAGCAACCAATTGGATTCCGCTTTTTGGTACGTGTACTTTCTAAATCGAGTCGGTCGCGGGCGTCAGGCCGTGCAGGCGTACTTGGACTTCGTGCACGTGCAACAGAACCAGGGAATGGCCAGCGAAAAGGTCTGTCCCAATCTGGAATGGCTGGTCAGTCAGCATGGCGAATTCGAGGTTGCCAAGAGTGGTTTGTTGCAGCTGGGCGATCTGTTGAGCTACGCAGCGATTTCGGCGATTCAACATCAGCAGCAACAGAAATAGTAGCGGTAAGCAGTGGTTTTCGGCCACGACCAATCAGTGCGCATAAACCAGAGCGCATAAAAAAACGACCGGAGTCTCTCGTGACTCCGGTCGCGTCTTTTCGTCCGCACTATTTCGAATTAACGGGCACCACCAGCAATTCGACGGTTCGGAACGATAAATGCATTTGGATCAACGACAGGAGCTGCCGGTGAACTTTGTGGAACCACTTGTGGCTCGATAATACGCGGCTGAGTTTCTGTTGGGAAACTCTGTTGAGGAACAGGGCTTGCTGCAGGAACAGCATTGCTATTGTAGATGACTCCGCCGCTGCCACCGTTGCAGCCACAACCAGGATCGGTCACAGCACCGCAGCCAGCGCCGCATCCGCCAGAAACCACTCCACCGTTGTCACAGCCACCGCAACCGCTGTCGCATCCACCGCCACAGCCACCGCCGCAGCCCATTCCTCGAATACGGTCCAGCAGTCCGGTCAAGCGACCACCTAGGCGAGGGCCGCAGCCACCACAACCCAAGCCGCCACCCAAACCAAGTCCGCAGCCACCGCAACCGGAACCGATCATGCCACAACCACCGCCGCAACCGAAGCCGCGTGGTTGGAATAGGCCAGACAGCAATCCGCCGCCACCGATTCCACAGCCGGTGTCACATCCACCGCCGCAACCAGCGTCAACACCACAGCCTCCGCCTAGCAGTCCGCTGCCGATGCCACCGCAACCAGCGTCAACGCCACAACCGGAACCGATCATGCCACCACCGCAACCGGTGTCACATCCGCCACCACCGCAACCGGTGTCACATCCACCGCCGCCGCAACCGCCTAGCAATCCACCGCCGCCTAGCAATCCACCACCACAACCGCCTCGGTTGAAGAAGTTGCCGAACGATGGGCATCCCAAGCTAAATCGAATGTGCATGTCGAAGTCCAGCATTCTGCCGCCTCCGCATCCACCACAATCTGCAACCATGGGTGTGTCACAGCACGAAGAAGCACATCCACCACAGCCGGATCGTCCAAGCATGCGGTCTAACAAATTATTTCCATAGCTGGTGCTACAGAGCGCCATGCCGCAAACCAGCGTGGCGACAACCATTTTGAGTTTCATTGAGACTCATCTCCAAGGTATGACTGGTTTTATTTAACGAATCAATCCAACGTCAATTGATGATCGGCCGCGCCACCATATCGTTGGAAACGGTCTCCGTAGCACTAAGAAGTTTCTCTTAACTAAAGAAAGCAACTTCCTATTGCTTGCGTAGACTAAAGCTAGGCCGCTGTTTTTGATTCATTGGGGCTTAAACCAGAATTTTTGAAGTCTTCATCGGGCAAACAATCCATGTTCGCTTCCCCGCCGATGTCGACAGTGTTTTCCATCCCTCCACAGCATGGATCATCTTTGCGTGATATCGGAACCCGACTGAGACCAATTCAACTACTGAATTCGTTTTTTGGTTCGTACTACCTGATCTCATTCTGCCACCAGAACTTGTTGAGCCCGTAGGGAAAAGTTTGCCGGTTCTTCACGATCTGTCCGTTACGGAGCAGCTGACCGTTGTCACGAAAAATCAATGGTGTCGCGTTGGGTTTTTCGATACTGGATAGTAGAATCTCTGCTAAATGGAATGAAATTAACGCACCGTTTCTAAACCTTGACGATTGAGATGACTATGCGGGCAACAGATTCATGTAACGTCGATGTCGTTTGCAGAACGATTTTTTTGGGAGGGCTGTGTTTGCTATCAGTTTTAGCAACCGGCTGTTTGGGTGATCGCTACGAGAATTTGCCGGCAGCCGACGTTGGAATCTGGGAATCCGAAGAGCCGGCGGCTGAAGACGCCCAGTTTTCATCACGCTCAGGCCGTACATTACCAAGCGGCGTGCAACGTGGCAGTCTGCCAGGCGCTGGAAGTTTGCCGTCGCGTGGAAGTTTGCCGTCGCGTGGAAGTTTGCCGTCGCGTGGAAGTTTGCCG